>NZ_CP038492.1:2486666-3108333 GCF_004751985.1 Rhodophyticola sp. CCM32 | reverse complement strand
GACAGAACACCGTCAGGTTTGGGATAGGCGATGGGCTGGTAATCGGCGGCTTTGCCGGTGTGTTCCGCATCGGTCTTGTGATGGCGCAGGGTGCCAAGCAACGTGACCCCGGTGATATTGGCCACCCACATATCCATGCCGCCCAGAAACAGCCCGCCGGTCAGCCCAAAACGCGACCAGAGCGGTTTGACATTGCGCACGCGTTTGAGGTCTTTGGCGATCGGGCCGCTGCGCAATTCACTCTCATAGGCCTCCAGCGTATCTCCCGCCCGGCCTTCGGCAATGGCGGCATGGGCTGCTTCGGCCACCGCAATCCCCGACAGCATCGCATTATGATTGCCCTTGATCCGCGGCACATTCACCAGTCCGACACTGCACCCCAACAGCGCCCCGCCGGGAAACGCGGCTTTCGGCATCGACTGCCAGCCGCCTTCGCTGATCGCACGGGCCCCGTAGGCGATGCGTTTGCCGCCTTCCAGAAGTTCAGCCACCATCGGGTGATGTTTAAACCGCTGAAACTCCATATAGGGGGAGAGATAGGGGTTTTCATAGTTCAGATGGACAACGAAACCCACATAAACCTGATTGTTCTCAAGATGATAGATAAATGACCCGCCACCGGCATTTGACCCAAGCGGCCAGCCCATCGTGTGGGTTACGCTGCCCTCGCGGTGCTTGTCAGGGTCGATCTCCCAGATCTCTTTCATGCCCAGACCGAATTTCTGCGGGCTGCGCCCCTCGCTCAGATCATATTTGGCGATAACTTCCTTGCTGAGGGAGCCGCGCACGCCTTCGCCCAACAGCACGTATTTCCCGTGCAGTTCCATCCCCGGCTCATAGGCGTCAGACGGGGTGCCATCGGCGTTCTTGCCGAACTCGCCTGCGACAACGCCTTTGACACCACCGGCACCGTCATACACCAGTTCTGAACAGGCCATGCCGGGGAAGATTTCCACCCCCAACCCTTCGGCCTGTTCCGCCATCCACCGACAGACATTGCCCATCGAGACGATGTAATTGCCATGGTTGTTCATCAGCCGCGGCATGATGAAATTGGGGATGCGCATCGCACCGCCCTGGCCCAGCATATAAAACTGGTCCTTGCGCACGGGCACATTGATCGGGGCATCCTTGTCGCGCCAGTCGGGGATCAGCCTGTCCAGACCAGCCGGGTCCAGCACCGCGCCTGACAGGATATGCGCGCCGACCTCGGAGCCCTTTTCCAGCACGACCACGTTCAAATCCGCATCAAGCTGCTTGAGCCGGATTGCGGCGGACAACCCGGCAGGGCCGGCCCCCACGATCACCACGTCATATTCCATCGATTCGCGTTCGAACTCGGCCATATGCATCCTCTCTCGCTCACCCCGGTTTACATGACGGGGCTGCTACCATCTGCGCCGGAAAAGGCGTAGCGCGTCCGTGGGTTGCGGGTCAATCGTAACGCCGCATCATCAGACCCTTTTGATGTTGTCTGCGGATTGCCTGGTCATTTTCCAAACCGGGTTGTGTTTCCGAAACTGTCATTCAGGGTTTATTTGCAACCTGAGAAGTGACTGTTTCGACCTTATCGAGCCAATCGGCCGCAACCGTGCTGCGCCATCCTACGGCTTTCCTGATGCGGTCGTACTCTACCTGGATGTCGCGGCGGAAAATTGGCTCATGATGCGCAATGCGGTTCCGCAAATCGCGTATCGCTCTCAGGGTAGTATACGCTTCACTCCGTAGTTCTTGGACGGTCTGCCCTGCTTCCATGTTAGGCAGAACCGTTCGTAGATGGCGGTTCCACATTGTGCTGTCATGCCGGCTTGTGAACATGCGCTCCCAGAAAACAAATTTCAATTCAGCGATAATTTTACCTGCTGTAGGTTGGTTGCGATGTTGCAGAAGGTTTGCTCTTGGGCTGTAAGACCGTCTCGGGTTTGGCAGAGCGATCTCGAAACTTTGCTCGTATGGCCAGTTTGCGCCATATGTCAGTGCTATAGCCTCAGAGATTGCATTGCGAATACTGACTTCACACACTTGTAGAGGAGCAAAGAAGGCGCAGGAAACATCAAGGTTCCACTTATAGAGGTCTAACGCGTCAACCCGATGGCCATTTTTCTCGCCCAGATATGTCGCAAACCGTGGGGCTGAAAAAATGTCTGGCAGGACATGAATCTCATCAGGAGTGAACGGCATGGACCACTTAGTTTTACCTAACCATATGTCATTAAAGCATTTTATTTATGAAGAGGCAACGAAAACAGACATTGACTGCTATTGGCTTTAGTTGACTGTTGATATTTAGTTGATATATTTAGCGCTGAACGGCGCGTGAGGTCGCGGGTTTCGGCCACCCTCACCGTCAAACGACTAAGCAATAAAGTCCGCCCAGCGCGGACTTTATTGCTTTTAGGGAAGGTTGATGTTGTCTGCGGCAGTGAAAGACTACCGGCGGATGCCGGTAGCATCGCGTCTGGAATGTAATGCCAGATACTGAATGATGATATCGTCTGTCACGTTGCCGGATGTTGTGGAGAAATATCCACGGGCCCAGAAACGCCTGACAGGCCGTGCCGATCCTGCCCCTCAGGATCGGCGAAAGGGGTCAGGTAAATTGGGGTCATGTCGGCTTCTTCGAAGAATTGATCGCTCAGGGCCCCGACATCCCTCTGTTTGAACTGCGCGATGCCTTGGCTGATGCCACCGGCCTGCACGTCCAGCACGCCGCCATCGGTCACCCGACTGATACCATCGCGGTGCCAGTCCAAAATGCGCAGCAACCGGGCGGGAGCACCTGATTGCCCGCAAAGGCCATCCCTCATAGGGTACGACCCGGGGGTCGGATGTTTCCGCAAGCATTGGGTGGAAAATGACCAGTGACGCAAAGCGGCAGGAGGCCTTCGGGTTCACGGCAGAGGATTTGTCGGAAAACCGGGCGGGCCGCCTGTCTGCCACACAGCAGACGCGGCTGGAGGCGTATCGCAGGATACATGGCAAAGGCGCACGCGCGGCGGTGGTGGTTTTCGGGGCTCTCGCGCTGGCGTTTCTTGCCTTCTCGCTATTTGCCACCCAACCGGGAATGGATCAGGCCCGGCCGGTTCTGCTGGGTTTCTCCGGCGGGATTGTTCTGATCTTCATCGGGGTCTGGGTAAATGCCCGCCTTCACGGTCGGGCGCTGGCAAATGGCACGATTTCGGTTCTGGAAGGCCCGGTTTCAGTCTGGTCCAAAGAGATCAGGACACCGGAACACAAGCTGGGCACGGGATATTTCTACAAGATCAGGAGACGGACATTCCAATTTGAAGCGCCTGAACAGATGGCGGCGCTGGTCTCGGGTCAGGCTTATCGGCTTTATGTGATCCGCAATGGCCGGGTCCCCATTATTCTGTCGGTGGAGCCGTTGAACGGCTGATCTTTCCGGCCCGTCCCTTGCCAAACCCGGGCCTTGCCAAACCCGGGCCTATCCGCAAGATGGCCAGGCTCAAGGATCGGACCCCGTAAAATGCACCCCAACCCGGCTTATCGCGGCGAACCCCAGGCCCGGAACCTGAGTTTTGCGCGTGCGCGGGGGTTTGGCGCGCTGTCGATCAATGCGGAGCCTGCGCCGCTGATCTCTCATATCCCGTTTGTGCTGAACGCAGACGGAACCGAGGCCGGGCTGCATCTTCTCCGCTCGAACCCTATTGCCCGCGCCGTGACCGCCCCGACCCCTGCGGTCATCGCGGTCACCGGACCTGATGGCTATATCTCCCCCGACTGGTATGGCGACCCGGCCCAGGTGCCGACATGGAACTATGTCGCTGTGCATTTGCGCGGGCATCTTCACCCGATGGACCACGGGCAGTTGCGCGCGGAACTGGACAGGCTGGCCGCGCGGTTTGAGGCAGAGCTGTTGCCAAAACCGCCCTGGACCACCGACAAGATGCCGGAGGATGCGCTGAACCGGATGATGCGCACGATTTTGCCCTTCCGGTTCGAGATCACCGATATCGACGGCACCTGGAAACTGAACCAGACCAAAAGCGCCACAGTGCGAGAGGCCGCCGCCGCTGAGGTAAGCACCTCCCCCATCGGGCAGGAGACCGGGCTTTTATCCAGCCTGATGCTGGCCGTGAACGACCCGGAATAGACAGATGCCGCCTGCACCCCTACATGTAAGGGGATCAACAAACCGGAGATATCTATGGCCCTTCCCGTTGCGCCGATTGCCGGCTTCGCCTTGCGTTACGGGGCTGTGGCCCTGGCGGCCTATGCCGCAACCCGTGTGGCCGCGACCGGGCGGCGCGATCAGCGGGTCGAAGATGCGATGGATGAAACCCCCGAAGGCGTGACCCTGCGCCGGGATGATGAACAGATCAACGGCACCCTGCGCTGGTCCCGCTCCTATCGGTTGGGCCGATCCGGTCCCGGCGTGGAAATCGACGCAACCGGCTTCGCCCGCATAAAGGTCAAACGTCTGAAATGATGGAACTTATCGGCTCCCCCGCCTCGCCATTTGTCCGCAAATGCAGGGCTGTTTTATTGGAAACCGGGCAACAGGATGTGCCCTTCACGGATGTCGCCACCACACCGCTGAACACCGCACCCACAGCGGCGGCGGCCAACCCGCTTGGCAAAATCCCCGCCCTGCTCCGTGACGACGGGCCCACGCTTTATGACAGCCGGGTCATCACCCGGTTTCTTGATCATCGCGCGCAGGCCGGGCTGTACCCCGAGGCGCGGGTCTGGGACACCCTGACGCTGGAGGCGACCGCAGACGGGCTGATGGAGGCCGCCGTGATCTCGGTCTACGAAAAACGCCTGCGGCCCGAAGAGCTCTGGTATCAGCCCTGGCTGGATGCCCAGTGGGAAAAGGTCACGCGCACCCTGGATGCGATTGAGACCCGCTGGATGAGCCATCTGCACGGCCCGCTGGATATGGGCCAGATCGCCATCGCCTGCGCCCTTGGATATCTGGATTTCCGCCATGGCGACAAAGACTGGCGCCCGGGCCGGGACAATCTGGCCGCGTGGTATGCCGGTTTTGCCGAACGCCCGTCGATGCAGGGCACGATGCCCCCTGCAATGTGAGGATTTTACCTGCGACATTTCGGCCCGGCTGCGCCCGTTTGTCCGCTGGACGCCTACCCTCGCATTCCATAGAAACACGCAAAATGGTTTCGGGCGACCCCGGGGCCAGTTTGGTATTCAGGTCCACCCATTCCGGGCCCAGATAAGGGAGACGCGTTCGGTGTCACACGCAGAAGACAATCCCAGTTCGCGCCGCGACTTTCTGTTCTATGCAACAGGTGGTGTCGGCGCTGTCGCAACCGGGGCCGCCGTCTGGCCGCTGATCAATCAGATGAACCCGTCTGCCGATGTGCAGGCAGCCTCGACGCTGCGCGTGGATGTCAGCGATGTCCAGGTTGGCACGCAACTGACGGTGCTGTTTCTGGGCAAGCCGATTTTCGTCCGCCACCGCACCGAGGATGAGATCGAGACCGCCCGCGCCGTCGATCTGTCCGAACTGGTCGATCCCCTGTCGCGGAATGAAAATATTGCCGGGGGCTCTGACGCCACCGACGAAAACCGTTCCCTGCCGCCCTTCGGTGATGGCGAGAATACCGGCGAATGGCTGGTGATGTGGGGCGTCTGCACCCATCTGGGCTGTGTCCCGCTTGGCGATGGCGCCGGTGATTTCGGGGGCTGGTTCTGCCCCTGCCATGGCTCTCACTATGATACGTCGGGGCGCATCCGCAAAGGCCCCGCACCGGAAAACCTTCCGGTCCCAACCGTGTCCTTCGTGGACGAAACCACCATTCTGTTGGGTTAAGGAGGAAGACATGTCCGGCATTCCCCACGACCATTACGACCCGAAATCAGGCGCCGAGAAATGGCTGCACAAACGGCTGCCCATCGTCTCGCTGCTGTATGACACGCTGATGATCCCCACGCCCAAGAACCTCAACTGGATGTGGATCTGGGGTATTGTTCTGGTGTTCTTCCTGGTTCTGCAAATCGTCACCGGCATCGTGCTGGTGATGCATTTCACCCCGCATGTGGATATGGCCTTTGCCTCGATAGAACATATCATGCGCAACGTGAATGGCGGCTGGGCAATCCGCTATCTGCATATGAACGGTGCCTCGTTCTTCTTCATCGCGGTCTATATGCATATTTTCCGGGGTCTCTATTACGGGTCCTACAAGGCCCCGCGAGAGATCACATGGATCATCGGCATGCTGATCTATCTGATGATGATGGGCACCGCCTTCATGGGCTATGTGCTGCCCTGGGGTCAGATGTCGTTCTGGGGTGCAACCGTGATCACCGGGTTGTTCGGGGCGATCCCGTTCATCGGTGACAGCATCCAGACCTGGCTGCTTGGCGGCCCGGCGGTGGATAATGCCACGCTGAACCGTTTCCTGTCGCTGCATTATCTGCTGCCCTTCGTGATCCTGGGTCTGGTGATCGTCCATGTCTGGGCGTTCCACACCACCGGCAACAACAACCCGACCGGTGTCGAAGTGCGCCGCACATCGCGCAAGGAGGCCGATGCGGACACCCTGCCCTTCTGGCCCTATTTCGTGATCAAGGACCTGTTTGCCCTGATGGTGATCCTGGTGGCCTTCTTTGCCATCGTCGGCTACCTGCCCAATTTCATGGGCCACCCCGACAATTATATCGAGGCCAACCCGCTGGCGACCCCGGCCCATATCGTGCCGGAATGGTATTTCCTGCCGTTCTACGCGATCCTGCGTGCCTTTGACGGAGATGTCTGGGTTGTGATCCTGTCCAGCTTCCTGACCGGTGGCATCGTTGACGCCAAGTTCTTCGGCGTGATTGCGATGTTCGGGGCGATTGTGGTCATGGCGCTTGTGCCCTGGCTTGACACTTCCTCGGTCCGGTCCGGCCGCTACCGCCCGATGTTCAAATGGTGGTTCTGGCTGTTCATCTTCAACTTCTTCATGCTGATGTGGGTCGGCGCCCGCCCTGCGGAAGGGATTTACCCCTATATCGCGCTGATCGGGTCAGCCTATTGGTTCGCATATTTCCTGATCATCCTGCCGATCCTCGGGGTGATCGAGAAACCGCTGCCCCAGCCCGACACCATCGAGGAAGATTTCAACGCCCATTACGGCCCCGAGGCAGATGGCGGCGCATCCGCCCCGGCTTCGAACCCGGCTGAGTGAAGAAAGGACGACACTGACATGTTCAGGAACCTTGCCCTTGGCACGCTGACGGCGCTGGCCCTTGCCTCCGGGGGGGCCATGGCCGCCGGGACCGAGCCCCATGTGACCAATTACAGCTTTTCCTTCGAGGGGCCTTTCGGCGCGTTCGATCAGAACCAGCTGCAACGCGGCCTTCAGGTCTATACCGAGGTCTGCGCTGCCTGCCATGGTCTGCGCTATGTGCCGATCCGCACGCTGAGTGATGAGGGCGGCCCGGCGCTTCCCGAAGATCAGGTCAGGGCCTATATCGAACAGAACAATATCGAGGTCTATGATACTGACCTGCAGGATTGGCGCGCGGCCACGCCGAACGACAATTTTCCGATGTCAGCCCTGGATACCGCCCCCGATCTCAGCCTGATGACCAAGGCAAGGGCCGGGTTTTTCGGCCCCTATGGTCTGGCGCTGAACCCGCTGGTCAATGGTATCGGCGGGCCGGAATATGTGGCCTCGATCCTGACCGGTTATGAAGACCCGCCCGCCTGCGCCCCCGATGATTTTACCGGCCACTACAATCGCGTGTTTGAAAGCGGCGGCTACCCGGATGAGTGTCTGGATCATCACGGTCACCGCACTGTCGAAGGGTCGTGGATCGCCATGGCGCCGCCACTTTGGCCGGAAGGGGAGCAGATGGTCTATCATGATGATGCCCCCACCGATATGCAAAGCGTGGCCCTGGATGTATCGGCCTTTCTGACATGGACGGCTGAACCGCATATGATGGCCCGGAAGAAAATGGGCTTTACCGCTGTGATCGTCCTGAGCCTCCTGTCGGTCCTGCTCTATCTGACCAACAAACGCATCTGGTGGCCGGTCAAACACCGCGAAGACGCGGATACCCCGGCAGAATAAACCCGGTTCAGACAGAGACTTCTGTAAAATGCGCCCCATATCGGGCGCGTTTTGCGTCAGGTCGGGGAGAGCCAAAGATTCGGCCTGAAATTCCCCACCAACCCGCATCACCCACCGCCCGGCGGCACCGCCGGGCAGCGCCCACCCCTCGGTACGGGCTCTGCCCTCTGCGTGATGCATATGCGGTGCAGAATAAGCGATTTCTCTATATGTCAGGAACCGCGCCGGATCAGCTGACCCAGCCTTTCAGATTATCCTCGATCACGGCGGTCAGTGCCGTGATATGGGCCTCATCATCATTCAGGCAGGGGATATAGGTAAACTGGCTGCCGCCCGCCTCTTCGAAACTGTCCCTGATCTCTTCATTGATCTCTTCCAGCGTTTCGATGCAATCGGCGGAAAAGGCCGGCGCGCAGACCGCGATTTTGGTCTTTCCGCTTTCGGCCAGACGCGCGACCTCTTCCACCGTATAGGGGGTCAGCCATTCCTCGGGCCCGAAACGGGACTGGAAACTGGTGACAATCTCTGTGTCGCTCCATCCCAACCGTTCCTTCAGCAGGCGCGTCGTTTTCTGGCACTGGCAATGATAGGGATCCCCCTCCATCAGATAGCGTTTCGGCAACCCGTGATAGGAACAGACCAGAATATCGGGGCGTTCCTCCAGCGCGCCATAGGCCCGTTCGACCGATTGGGCCAGAGCCTCGATATAAAGCGGATTTTCATAATAAGGCTCCACCGTGCGTATGACAGGTTGCCATTTGATGCCGGTGATTACGCGGAAAAACGCCTCGCAGGCCGTGGCCGAGGTCGCGCCCGCATATTGCGGATAAAGCGGGAAGAACAGGATCCGGGTGCAGCCCCGGGCGATCAGATCATCCACCCTGGATTTGGTTGATGGATTGCCATAGCGCATGCAGTAATCGACCACCACTATGTCGCCATAACGCTCGGCCATTGCCGAGGTTATCTTTGCGGTCTGGTCTTTGGTGATCGTCATCAGCGGGCTTTCACCGGCCTCGTGATTCCAGATGGATTTATAGGCCGCCCCTGACGAAAACGGCCGTTTCGACAGGATCACCAGTTGCAGCAGCGGCTGCCAGAGCCAGGCGGAATAGTCGATCACCCGCTTGTCTGACAGAAATTCGCCCAGATAGCGGCGCATGGCCCAATAGCTGTAATCGTCTGGCGTGCCCAGATTGGCCAGAAGAATACCGGTCTTGCCGAAGGTCACAGCGGGGTGGTCGGCAGGCGTATGGCGTAACGCGGCGGAGGGCGTTGGCTGCAACATGGGTCTCTTTCTGAACGGGGCTTAATCTGGGGGCCGGTCTAGTGCGGGGCTGGCGGTTTCGTCAAACTCGGTTGTGTTCAATGCGTCAGCCAGCCGCGCTTTGGCGCTGCCCGGACGCATCGGTTTTTGCTGGCTGGCATGGGGTGTCCAGCCGGTCAGAAAGGCCAGCTCGAACGTCGCGCGAATACGGTTGTCTTCTGCCGGAAAACTGTCTGCATAGATCCGGGCGGCGCGGGCAAACAACCGGCGCGGCGATGGCATGCGATGGCGGCTGAGCAGGGCATTTGTCTCCCCCATGGCGCGCAGATCCTGCATCAGGCTGGCCAGCGAGGCATAGGTGACATCGCGCCGGGCACTGTCGGCCACGGGCAGGGCAAAGCCCGCGCGCTGCAACAGCCCGCCCAGATCCCGCAATTCGCCCATCGGGGCCACACGCGGTGACAGGCCGCCCAGTGTCTCGATCTCGGCCTGGCCCAGGACGGCGCGCAGTTCGCGCAACGTGTCGCCCGCGAAACACACCGCCAGAAACAGGCCGTCAGGCCGCAGGGCGCGGCGGCACTGCACCATCTGCCCCACCGGGTCATTGGCCCAGTGCAGACCCATCGCATGGATCACCAGATCATGGGCGCCAGGCGGCAGCGTCAGGGTATCCGCATCTGTCACCACCACGGCACCGGGCAGAAACCCGGCCCAGACCTCGGGGAAAGGCGTCACGATCGCGGGTGCCGTAAACGATCTGTTAACGTCGATGAGTCTTTCCTGAAGCTCGGCCATGGCCTCGTCATGGAGAAACCCGGCCCGGTCCAGCCGCGCGCGGGCACGGTGCCGGGCAAGGGCCGGGCGGTCCACAAGGGTGGCAGGCTGACGATCTGACATCACGGGTTCCGTTCGCTCATTCACTGGAACTTAGGGGGGCAGAATGAGATTGCAAACCGCCATACATGCGGTGTTTCCGCCCGAATGCCTGTGCTGCGGGGCGCGGGTTCAGACCGATTATGCGATCTGCGCCGCATGCTGGGGCGACACCCCCCATATCGACGGCGCGGCCTGTGACAAATGCGGCATCCCCCTGCCCGGGATCGAGGAGGACAACCCGATCCGGTGTGACACCTGTCTCAGCCTTGCGCGACCCTGGGATCGCGGTCGCGCGGTCTTTGCCTATGGCGGTACGGCACGGCGGCTGGTGCTGGGCCTGAAACATGGCGACAGGGCCGAAATCGCCCGGGCGGCAGGCCCCTGGCTGACGGCGAGGGCGGCGCCCATGCTGACACCGCAGACGCTTGCGGTGCCGATCCCGCTGCATCGCTGGCGATTGCTCAAACGTCGCTTCAACCAATCCGCCTTGCTGGCCCATGCATTGGGTCATGCCGCAGGGGTCAAGGTTGCACCGCAAGCCCTGATCCGCCCCCGCGCCACCAGAAGCCAGGATGGTCTGACCCGTCAGGCCCGGTTTGAAAACCTGCATGGGGCCATCGCGCCCCATCCGCGCCACGGGGCCACGCTCAAGGGGCGGGATGTCTTGCTGATCGACGATGTGATGACCTCTGGCGCCACATTTGCCGCCGCAACCGGGGCCTGCCTGAAGGCCGGGGCAAAAAACGTCTGCGTGATCGCCCTAGCGCGCGTGGCCAAGGATGATTAGATCACTCTCCACGATCAGATAACATGGACAGTGATTATGAAAACCGTAGAGATTTATACCTCCCCGCTTTGCGGCTATTGCCATGCCGCCAAACGCTTATTGACCGAAAAAGGCATCAGCTTTGCCGAATTCAATGTATCCAGAGACCCGACGAAACGTCAGGAAATGCTGACCCGCGCCAATGGCCGCCACACGGTGCCGCAGATTTTCATCGGTGAGGTTCATGTGGGCGGGTATGATGAAATGGCCAGTCTGGAACGTGACGGAAAACTGGACCCGATGCTGGCCGCATAACACGCATATGCGCTTGCCCCTTGCGGTAGCGGGCGGAGTTCTGTGTTATGCGCGCCATGAATTCCACAGACGATCCTCTTGCCATCGCGCTGTTCAGCGAAATGTTCATGGCCGATCAACTGGCCCGCAACCGCCTGTCCAGGGCGTTGCCCCAGGGCATGGAGCTGAGCCATTTTTCGGTTCTGAACCAGTTGGCCCGCAGCGGTGAAGAAAAAACTCCGGCGCAACTGGCCCGGATATTCCACGTCACCCGTGGGGCGATGACCAATACATTGGGCAAGCTGGAATGGGCAGGCCATGTGCATATCCGGCCCGATTGGGATGATGCCCGGCGCAAATTCGTCTCGATCAGCCCGGCAGGCCGGACAGCACGCGATGCCGCGCTGGACGCAATCGCCCCGATCCTCACCGCCACAATGGCCGAAATCGGCACCGACCGCGTCCGCGCCGCCCTGCCCGTGATCCGAGAGATGCGGCTGCGGCTGGAGGAGGACGGGTAGGGGGCAATGAGGCGCGTGTTGGATATGGTGGCTTTTGCCGACCATGCGCGCAACATCAGCGAAAGCTTACGTCAGCCACGTTTCGATGCCTGAAACCTCCCATGAGGATGCAGGCAAATCCGGCAAACCAGCGGTGTGGAAGCAACGGGGCCATGCCCTAGGGTCAGGACATCTGACTCTCAAAAACGGGATTGCTGTCGTATCCGGGAAAACGCTCTGTGTTTGGCCGGTCTGCTGCCCGCCAATCCGCGCTATCGCGGGATCATGGCGCCGCTTGGCTGCAAGTCGGTCAGGTCATATCCGTTGAACGCCAGCACCTCACGCGCGGCGGTTAGACGGTCGGCGGGAATGACGGGATCACGGTTCAGAATCCAGCCGGCGCGGCCATCGGGTTGGCCCAGAACGGCGGTGCGATAGCCTTCATCGACCCACAGCACCCAATAGGGCGCGGCCCCCGGCACCCCGGCAAGCCGCACCGACAGACGCCCGGGGCCCGAGAGGGTCGCCTGCCCCATGATCTCCCGCAGGGGCGCGCCTGTGCCATCAAGGCAGGTTTCGCGGATCGCCAGACTGCCATCGGGCTGCATCTGATAATCGGCGATGGCCCCGGCGCAACCGGACTGGACAGCATTGGGGTAGCGCGCAACCTCGTACCAGCGCCCGGCATAACGTGCGGGATCGAAATTCGCGTTCGAGGCGATGATGACCGATGGGTCGCGAAAGCCCGGGCCGCCAAGGCCACAGGCGCTTATGGCGCAAAGCAGGAACAGGGCACAGACAGGACGCATCGGAGCCTCACAGGTCAATCAGACCTACCCTTGGCCAGTTCGCAAGGCGGGGCAAGGCCTGTTATCCCCCGCGCGCGGCCAGAATATTCTGCCCAGCCGGATGTATCCCGACATCCATCGGCCAAGGCTCAACCGCGTTTTTCATTTGCACTGCTTCATCTGCACCACAAACCGCGATAGAGCAGGGGGATGACCCGGCGCGTTCTCTCCTCCAAACGTCTCAGCCTGATGGCCTGGCTGGTTGCGGCCCTGTGTCTGCTGCCGATCGGCGCGGTTCTGCTGGCCGCGCTGACCGGAGGCGTGGGAACCGTGCAGGGCCTGATGCAAAGCGTGTTGCCGCGCTATGCGGGCACAACCGCCGGTCTGGTGATTCTGGTCGCCGCAGGCACCGCGGTGATTGGAACGGGCGCGGCCTGGCTGGTGGTGATGACGCGGTTTGCGGGCCGTAAACTGCTTGAGATCGCCCTGGCCCTGCCAATGGCCTTTCCCGCCTATGTGCTGGCCTATGCCTATACGGATTTTCTGGACCATCCGGGTTGGGTGCAGACCACATTGCGCGATCTGACCGGCTGGGGCCCGCGCGATTACTGGTTCCCGGAAATCCGCTCGCTTCCCGGTGCGGCGCTGATGCTGGTGCTGGTGCTGTATCCTTATGTCTATCTGCTGGCCCGTGCCGCGTTTTTGCAGCAAAGCGCCACCGCCTATATCGCCGCGCGCACCCTGGGGCGCGGGGCCTGGGGCGCGTTCTGGCATGTCAGCCTGCCGATTGCCCGGCCCGCCATCGCCGGTGGCACATTGCTGGCGGTGATGGAGACCATCGCCGATTTCGGAACCGTGTCCTATTTCGGGGTGCAGACCTTTGCGACCGGCATTTATCAAAGCTGGTTCGCCTTTGCCGACAGGGCGGCGGCGGCGCAACTGGCGCTGTGTCTGTTGATCGTGGCCCTGGTTCTGGCAGCGCTGGAACGCACGCAACGCAAACATCAGCGGCATCATGGCGCCGGGCGCCGGTTCGAGGCGATGACCCCCGCCGATCTGACCGGTGCGCGCGCCTGTGGGGCGGTGATGTTCTGTCTGGTGCCGGTGCTGCTTGGGTTTATCCTGCCGGTGATCCTGCTGGTCAGCATGGGCTGGAACTCAGGGCAGCTTTTGGTCACGCCGCGCTATCTGGGCTTTCTGCAGAACTCGCTGACCCTGGCCTCGGTTGCGGCGCTGCTGACGGTGATCGCCGCAGTGCTGCTTGGGTTCAATGCGCGGCTGCATCCAACCCCGGCCTCCCGGGGGGCGGTTCAGCTGGCCGGGCTGGGCTATGCGGTGCCGGGCGGGGTGATCGCGGTCGGGCTTCTGGTGCCCTTTGCGGCTTTCGACAACGCGCTGGATGCCTGGATGCGGGCCACATTCGACATCTCGACCGGGCTGCTGCTGACCGGGTCGATCTGGTTGCTGATCATGGCCTATATGGTGCGGTTCATGGCCGCCGCCCTGTCGGCCTATGACAGCGGGCTGACCACGATCAACCCGAATATGGATGCGGTGGCGCGGACTTTGGGACGCAGCCCGCCGATGATGCTGCGCGATGTGCATCTGCCGATCCTCAAGCCAAGCCTGCTGACAGCTCTGCTGATCGTCTTTGTGGATGTGATGAAGGAACTGCCCGCAACCCTGATCATGCGGCCCTTCAATTTCGATACATTGGCGGTACAGGCCCACAGGCTGGCCAGTGACGAACGTCTGGCCGAGGCGGCGGTGCCAAGTCTGGTGATCGGGCTGGTCGGGCTGTTTCCGGTGGCGATCCTTTGCTGGGGACTGGGCCGGAGCAGAAGCACCGCACGGGGCTTTGTACCGGAACCGGAAGCCGCCGAGTAGCATGCCCGCAGGTGCCAAGCGCAAAACGGGCGCCGTCAAGGGCGCCCGCATGCAAAACCTGATCAGGTAAAGCGTTTATTCCCAACCCACATCGTTGAAGATCGCCTGTGAAGTGCCTAGGTTCTGGGCGACGGCAGACAGATCCACATCATCGGGTTTGAAGAAACCAAGATGCGCAACCGAGGGGGAGATCGCCACGCCGGGCACTGCCGGGTATTCATCATTCCCGGCCGAGAAATACTGCTGCGCCTGATCCGAGGCGAGATATTCCAGAAACGCGATGGCGTTGTCGCGGTTCGGTGCATGGGCCGCCACACCGCCGCCGGACAGGTTCACATGGGCGCCACTGCCGTTCTGATCGGGGAAGACCCAGCCGACACCGTCAATGCCTTCTGACAGGCCCTCGACCGGGCGCCGGATGGCGCGGGCGAAGTAATAGGTGTTGGACACGGCGATATCACATTCACCCGAAACGATGCCACGCAACTGATCGGTGTCACCGCCCTGCGGATCGCGGGCCATGTTCTCGACAACGCCCTGGGCCCATGCACGGGCCGCCTCTTCGCCCTGATTCTCGATGATCGAGGACAGAAGCGTCTGGTTATAGGTGTTGGTGGAGGAGCGGATGCAGATCAGCCCCTCATAGGCGTCATCGGCCAGATCCGCATAGGTGCTCGGCGGGTTTTCAAGCCGCTCATTGCTGTAGAAAATGATCCGTGCGCGTTGCGAGAACCCGAACCACTGATTGTCGTCATCCTGAAGATAGCCGGGGATACGCGCCTCCAGCACATCGCTGTCAATACTTTGCAGCAGGCCCATCTCGCTGGCGCGGTAGAGGCGCGAGGTATCGACGGTCAGAAGGATATCGGCGGGGCTGTTGGCGCCCTCGGCCTCCATCCGGGCGATCAGCTCATCGGCATTGCCCTCGATCCGGTTGATGGTGATGCCGGTCGCATCGGTGAAATCGGAATAGAGGCGTTCATCCGTATCGTAATGGCGCGAAGAATAGAGGTTCAGTTCCTCGGCCTGGGCTGCGGCGATGCCGCTGGCGCAGATTGCCGTACCGAGCAGAAGGGCAAGTGTGCGGGTCATGAGAGACGCTCCGTTGATCAAATTCTGTATTACCTGACTGTTTTTGTCAGTTTGGTGGGGTCTTGAACCGCATCGCGCCCCGCCTGTCAAGAATAGCCAATGGAAATGGTCGGAAAATTTGCCGTGTCACATAGTCTTGCCGCGCCGGACCGGGCAGGGCAGGGTGCGCCGGATTGAAGGGAAGAGAGGAACAGGGATGAAAGCCGGACTGGCCTTTCTTGTGCTGGGCTATGTGCTCAGCCAGTTCTACCGTGCCTTTCTGGCGGTTCTTGCGCCGGTTCTGGGGGCCGAGATCGGGGCCACCCCTGAGGATCTGGCGCGCGCCTCGGGCCTGTGGTTTGCCGCTTTTGCCCTGATGCAGATACCGGTGGGCTGGGCGCTTGACACAATCGGGCCCCGGCTGACGGCATCGGTTCTGTTCGCGGTTGGCGGCGCCGGCGGGGCCGCGGTTTTTGCCCTGGCGCAAGACCCGGAAACGCTCCAGATCGCCATGGCGCTGATCGGGATCGGCTGTTCACCTGTGTTGATGGCCAGCTATTACATCTTTGCGCGGGTCTATCCCCCGGCCATGTTCGCAACCCTGGCCGGTGTAACCGTGGGGGTCAGTTCGCTTGGCAATATCGCAAGCGCGCTGCCGATGGCCGTGGCGATAGATGCCTTTGGCTGGCGGGAAACGGTTATGGCCATGGCGGTTCTGACCCTTGGGATTGCCCTGGGCATGGCGCTGCTGGTGCAGGACCCGGCAAAACCGGAAGGGGAGCCGAAAGGGTCTCTGCTGGATATCCTGCGCATTCCCGGCCTCTGGCCGATCCTGGCGATGATGCTGGTCTGCTATGCCCCGGCGGCGGGGATCAGGGGCCTGTGGGTCGCCCCCTTTCTGACCGATATCCATGGCGCCACATTGGCGCAGATCGGGACTGTCACCTTGTTGATGGGTCTGGCGATGGCGGCGGGCAGCCTGACCTATGCGCCGCTTGACCGGCTGCTGGGCACGCGGAAATGGGTGGTTCTGGGCGGCAATCTGGTGGTGGCGATCTGTTGTCTGACCTTTTGGATGGCCCCGATGGCCCCCTATGGGATGGCCATTCTGCTTGTGACCATGACCGGGCTGTTCGGCGCAAGCTATGCGGTTGTCATCGCCCATGGGCGCAGTTTTCTGCCCGGGCATCTGACGGGGCGTGGGGTAACCCTGCTGAACCTGTTCGGCATGGGCGGGGCCGGGGTGATGCAATTTGCCAGCGGGCCGTATTTTGCCCGGCTCTCGGCCAGCCATGCCCCGCCGCAGGCCTTTGGCACACTTTTCGGTGTCTTCGGCGCGGCGGTGTTGCTGGGCTGTGCGGTTTACATCTTCAGCCGGGACCGCGCGGATTGAGCTGCTGGATTGCGCTTCCGGCGCCACGGCCCCCCGTTTTTCCAACAATTCCACCCATAGCTCTGGTCAAACCGGGGCCGGGGCCGGTATGGGCTGGCTCATACATTCAACTGACCTGCCCATAGCGGCACCTGTTCCGGCGGAGAGACCCGACCCATGTCCCCTGATTTCCTATCCCGCATGCGGGGTGACTGGCTTGGCAATATCCGCGGCGATCTGCTGTCGGGTCTTGTTGTCGCCCTGGCCCTGATCCCCGAGGCCATCGCGTTTTCGATCATCGCGGGCGTCGACCCGAAAATCGGGCTTTATGCCTCATTCTCGATCGCGGTTGTCACGGCGATTGCGGGCGGGCGGCCCGGCATGATCTCGGCCGCCACCGCGGCCACCGCCGTGCTGATGGTGACGCTGGTCCGCGATTACGGGCTGCAATATCTGCTGGCCACCACGGTTCTGGCCGGGCTGCTGCAAATCGCGGCCGGGTTTCTGAAACTGGGCTCGGTGATGCGCTTTGTGTCCCGTTCCGTCATGACCGGGTTTGTGAACGCGCTGGCTATTCTGATCTTCATGGCGCAATTGCCGGAACTGATCGGCGTGCCCTGGCTGACCTATGTGATGGTCGCAGGCGGGCTGGCGATCATCTACCTGTTCCCTTATGTGACCACCGCCCTGCCCTCGCCGCTTGTCTGTATCGTGGTTCTGACCGCGCTGGCCCTGCTGACGGGGATGGACCTGCGCACCGTCGGCGATATGGGGGAACTGCCCGACACCTTGCCGATGTTCCTGATCCCCGACATCCCGCTGACCTATGAAACCCTGCAGATCATCCTGCCCTATGCGGCGGCGGTGGCCGCTGTGGGCCTCTTGGAAAGCCTGATGACCGCGCAGATCGTCGATGATCTGACCGATACGAAATCGGACAAGAATCAGGAATGTATCGGTCAGGGGCTGGCGAATACGGCCACCGGTTTCATCGGCGGCATGGCAGGCTGCGCGATGATCGGCCAGTCGATGATCAACGTGAAATCCGGCGGGCGCGGGCGGCTCAGCTGTTTTGCCGCCGGGGTTTTCCTGCTGATCCTGATCGTGGTTCTGGGCGATATCGTTTCGGTCATTCCGATGGCGGCCCTGGTCGCGATCATGATCATGGTCTCGGTGGGCACATTCTCCTGGTCGTCGATCGTGAATCTGCGGGACCATCCGCGCAGTTCCTCGATCGTGATGCTGGCAACCGTGA
Organism: Rhodophyticola sp. CCM32; assembly: GCF_004751985.1. Lineage (NCBI taxonomy): Bacteria > Pseudomonadati > Pseudomonadota > Alphaproteobacteria > Rhodobacterales > Roseobacteraceae > Rhodophyticola > Rhodophyticola sp. CCM32. The sequence continues at coordinate 3,090,209 of NZ_CP038492.1, read as the reverse complement.
TCATGACCGTCTACACCCATAATCTGGCCATGGGCGTGCTGACCGGGGTGTTGCTGTCGGGTATCTTCTTTGCCGGCAAGATCGCACAGCTGTTCCGGGTCACCTCGTCCCTGTCCGAGGACGGGCTGACCCGCACCTATCATGTGGAAGGGCAGTTGTTTTTCGCCTCCGCCGATGATTTTGCCGCCGCGTTCGACTTCAACGAGGTGCTGGAGAGGGTCGTCATCGACGTGACCCGCGCCCATATCTGGGATATCTCCTCGGTTGCGGCGCTGGACATGGCGGTGCTCAAATTCCGCAGGGACGGCGCCGAGGTGGAGATTATCGGGTTGAACGCGGCCTCCGAAACCATCGTAGACCGTTTGGCGGAACATGACAAACCGGGCGCGATGGACCGGCTGATGGGGCATTAGGGGGGTAATCTGATGGGCAAGATCATCGCATTGGTGGATGGGTCGATCTATTCGGAAAGCGTGTGTGATCACGCGGCCTGGGTTGCCAAAAGCAAAGGCTGGAGCGTGGATATCGTCCATGTGATCGGGCGCCGTGATGAAAGCGCGGACCCACGCAATCTCAGCGGCAATATCGGGCTTGGCGCCCGCACGGCACTGCTCAATGAACTGGCGGAACTGGATGCGCAGAAAGCCAGGCTGGCGCAGAAACGCGGGCGGGCGATATTGGAGGATGCGGTTGCGCGGGCAACAGCCGAAGGCGTCGAAGCCCATGCCAGGCTGCGCATGGGCGATCTGGTTGAAACCCTGCGCGAGATGGAGGCGGATGCCGATCTGGTCATCGTCGGAAAACGCGGCGAGGCGGCGGATTTCGCCAAGATGCATCTGGGCAGCAATGTGGAGCGGGTCGCACGCTCAACCACCAGGCCCATGCTGGTGGCGTCGCGGGCGTTTCAGCCGGTGAAAAAGCTGCTGGTGGCGTTTGACGGCGGCACCCCGGCGCTGAAAGCGGTGGACCATATCGCCCGGTCCGAGCTGTTTGCCGGGCTGAAGCTGCATCTGCTGACCGTCGGCACGGATACAACCGAAACCAAACGCGGGATCGAAGGGGCGGCGGCCTTGCTGAAAGGCGCAGGCTATGAGGTGACCACCGAGATTGTGGCGGGTGAACCCGATAAGGTGATTGCGGACCGCGCCGAAGCCCATGATTTCGACCTGCTGATCATGGGGGCCTATGGGCATTCACGGATCAGAAACCTGTTCATCGGCTCGACAACGACCGAGATGATCCGCTCCTGCAAGGTGCCGGTGTTGCTGTTCCGATAGGATATTTTGCAACTGTAGACCCGCCCGGCGGCACCGCCGGGCAGCGCCCGAACCGCCCCCACGGGGCGGGCGCTTCGCTTCCTGCCCCTCGGTTCGGGCTCTGCCCTCTGCTATATGGTGGCGCGTAACCTCAGGCCGCGCGACGCCGGGGTCGGCGCGGTTTGCGATTGCCGGAACCCTGGGGTTTGCCATTGCCATGGGGCTTGCCGCCGCCACCGCCAAAGCGCCGCCCCTGACCACCACCGCCACCGCGCCGGGATTTGGCGGCTTTGACCGGGGCCGGGCGGGTGCCACCCGCGACGGGAATGTCGATCTTCATCACTTTTTCGACCTGTTTCAGCAGATCAACCTCTTCGGCGGAACACAAGGTAATCGCCTCCCCCTCGCGCCCCGCGCGCGCGGTGCGGCCGATGCGGTGCACATAATTGTCCGGCACATCGGGCAGATCGAAATTGATCACATAGGCCACACCGGGAATGTCGATGCCGCGCGCAGCCACATCAGTGGCGACCAGTGTCTTGATCCGGCCCTCGCGGAACGCCTTGATCGCCCGGTCCCGCTGACCCTGCGATTTGTTGCCATGGATCGAGGCGGCGTTGAACCCGTCTGCCACCAGCCCTTTCATCAGCTTCTCGGCCCCGTGTTTGGTGCGCGCGAACACAAGTGTCAGCGCCTCGGGATCCCGGGCCAGTATCTCCCGCAGCTTGGCGGGTTTGGCCGGTTTCTCCAAGAAATGGATCGACTGGGTGATCTTGTCAGCGGCCTTGCCCGGAGGCGAAACCTGCACACGGCGGGGATTGTTCAGATAGGCGGTGGACAATTCCTCCATCTGCTTCGGCATGGTGGCCGAAAACAACATGGTCTGACGCGGGGTGCCCAGTTTCGGAGCAATCCGGCGCAGCGCATGGATAAAGCCCATATCAAGCATCTGGTCCGCCTCATCCAGCACAAGATGCTGAACGGTATGCAGCTTCACCGCGCCACGATCCATCAGGTCGATCAGACGCCCCGGCGTAGCGACAAGAATATCAGCCCCGCGCTCCATACGCTTGATCTGGGCATTGATCGACTGACCGCCCACAACAACCTGCACCTTAAGCGGGGTGCCAGTGATGAAAACCCGCAGACTGTCTGCAATCTGATTGGCAAGTTCCCGGGTCGGCGCCAGGATCAGCGCCTTGGCGGTTTTCGGGTCGGGCTTGCCGGGCAGGGCCAGCAAATGCTCGATCAGCGGCAGACCAAAGGCCAGGGTCTTGCCAGTGCCGGTCTGGGCCAGGCCCATGATGTCATGGCCATCCAAAGCAAGCGGAATCGCCTGGTTCTGGATCGGGGTGGGTTCTTTGAAACCGGTTTTCTTCAGCGTGGTCATCAGGGTCGGCGAGAGGCCGAGCATATCGAAATCAAACAAAACAGTGCCTTTCTGGCGCGGTGCCGGATTGGCCCGCGCAATAATATCAATCCGGGCCGCGACACATCGCGGCAACAAAGGGTGCGACCTGACACTCGGCAACACGGGCGACCCCCGTGCGAACCGGCCAAATCGTCAGACCCTGCGTGATCGGGACCTGTAGGGAAATGATCATTCTGCCAGCGGTTTACGCCCAGCTGCTCACGCGGCAGCGCAGAATGGTTAAGCCAGCACATGCGTCCTTGCCGCGCACAAGTCAAGGCTGGCGGGGGTTTTCCTTTACGATTGCTTCCTTTATGCCCCGCGCATCCAGACCTGAAGGACGGACAAATGGGTTATCGAATCGTTGTCGTGGGTGCCACGGGCAATGTGGGCCGCGAAATGCTGAACATTCTGGCGGAACGCCAGTTTCCAATTGATGAAATCGCGGTGCTGGCCTCGCGCAAATCGCTTGGCACCGAATGCAGCTTTGGCGACGAGACCCTGACCACACAGAATCTGGATGTATTCGATTTTGCCGGATGGGATATTGCGCTTTTCGCCATCGGCAGCGAGGCAACCAAAACCTATGCGCCCCGCGCCGCCAGGGCGGGCTGCGTGGTGATAGATAACTCCTCGCTCTACCGCTATGATCCCGATGTGCCGCTGGTGGTGCCGGAGGTGAACCCCGAAGCGGTGGATGGCTATGCCAAAAAGAACATCATCGCCAACCCGAACTGTTCCACCGCACAGATGGTGGTGGCGCTGAAACCGCTGCATGACCGGGCAGTGATCAAACGCGTTGTGGTGTCGACCTATCAATCCGTGTCGGGCGCCGGCAAGGACGGGATGGATGAGTTATGGGACCAGACCAAGGGCATGTATGTGCCGGGTCAGGAAAAAGACCCGGACACATTCACCAAACAGATCGCCTTCAACGTGATCCCGCATATCGATGTGTTCCTTGACAGTGGCGAGACCAAGGAAGAATGGAAAATGGTCGCGGAGACGAAAAAGATCGTCGATCCGAAGATCAGGGTCACCGCCACCTGCGTGCGGGTGCCGGTTTTTGTCGGCCATTCGGAGGCGGTGAATATCGAGTTTGAGGATTTCCTCGACGAGGATGAGGCCCGCGATATCCTGCGCGAAAGCCCGGGCGTCATGGTTGTCGATAAGCGCGAGGATGGCGGCTATGTCACCCCGGTGGAATGCGTGGGCGATTACGCGACCTTCATCAGCCGCATTCGTCAGGACAGCACCATCGAGAACGGGCTGAACCTGTGGTGTGTGTCCGACAATCTGCGCAAGGGCGCGGCGCTGAACGCGGTCCAGATTGCCGAGACACTTGGCAATCGTGCGCTGAAAAAGGGCTGAACCCGGCGGCGGTTATTGAATAACCGTCGCCCAGAGGGGAAGGTTTGCGGGCATTTAACCCCAAAGGATTCCCCCCATGCGTCTTTCCGTTTCCGCCCTTGCCCTGATCGTGGCCGGTGCCGCCCATGCCGATGAGGTCATGCTGCGCGCCGATGTGACTGCGGCCACCGTTTATCTGCTCGGCGCAGAACTTACCCGGCAGGCAGAGGTCGATCTGCCCGCCGGGACCCATCGGATCTATATGGCGATCCCCGATCTGAATTGGGGGCAACTGCCCGAGGTCTCGGTCACCGGCGCGCGGATGATTGGACAGCCTGTACCGGTCGAAGATCAGCCTTTGGACGAAGGCGTGCTGGACCTGCCGGATCAGGCCGCCGCGCGCATAGCCGTTGAACAGGCGGAAGACGCTGTAGAACAGATCGCGGAGCAGATCGCCGCCTCTGAGGTCGCAATCCGCTCGGCCGAGGTGCAGCTGGCCTATCTGAATGCGATCAGCACTGGCGGCTCTGAAGGCATCGACATGCCTGGCAGCGCCGAACTGCTTGCCACGCTTCTGACCACATTGGGCGCTGAGATGGCCCGCGCGTCCGAGGAATTGCGCACCGCCCGCGTCGCCCGGCAGGAGCTGCACGAAGACCTGATCGCACGGCAGGGGGATCTTGATGACGCCAATCAGGCGCTCAGACGGCTCAAACCCTTTGGCGACACGGTGGATATGATTGCCGTGGATGTGACTCTGGAGGCTGCAGGCGATGTTGTTCTGACAACACATTATCTGACTGACGCTGCGGCCTGGCGACCCAGCTACCGGCTGGATCTGGCCTCTGAAACCGGTGCGCTGGATATCACGCGCAGCATTGTGCTGGAGGTGGATCAAACCATGATCTGGCGCGATGTCGCGGTCGATTTCTCCACAACCGATCCAATTCGCCGGCGATCCCCGCGCAGCGTCGGGCCCGACCCGGCCCGCCTGCATGAGCCCTTAAGACCGGCCCCAAGCCTGCGCGACAGTGCCGAGATGAGCATCGGCGCGGGCATCGCGGCCGAACCGGTTGTTATTGTGGAAGAGGCAGCCGCGCCAATTGAGATGATCTCAAATGGTCTGGCGCTGACCTATGTCTATCCGACCCCCGTCAGCATCGGCGAACAATCGATGATCACCCTGCCCTTTGACACGCTGAGCTTTGAGGCTGACCTGACCAATCTGGCCATCCCGCGCCGTGATATGACCGCGTTTCTGATGGCTGAGTTCGAGAATACCAGCGATGAACCGATCCTGCCCGGCTGGGCCCGGTTCTATCGCGACGGGGCGCCGCTGGGAGAGGGCGAACTGACCCTGCTGCCCTCAGGGGCCGAGACCGAGATGGCCTTTGGCCCGCTCGACCATCTGCGCCTGACCTGGCAGGATCTTTCGCTGGATGAGGGTGATCGCGGGATATTCGTACAGTCGAACACCCAGGACCGGCAGGTAAGCTTCACGGTCGAAAACAGCTCTGCCAGCGCCGAGGAGGTTCGCGTGCTTTACGCCACACCCTTTGCCGAGCAGGAGGATCTGGAGGTTGATGTGACGCTTTCCCCCCAGCCCGATGAACGCGATATAGATGATCTGCGCGGAGTTGTGGCCTGGGATGTCACCATCGCCCCCGGCGAGACGCAGGAATTCGGGATGGGTGTCAGCTTTGACTGGCCCGAAGGGCAGGTGCTGAACTGGCAGCCATGACAGCCGCCAGCGCGCCTATCCGGCTTCGGCCAGGGTTTTGAGGTTGGCAAGGCCGGTTTCATAATCGGCCCCCACCATGCCATCCATCATCAGCCCCATCCAGCGCCCGATGGGATTGTTGCCCATATCCGCATCAAGACCCCAGGTGATGTTTGTGCTCTCGCCGTCTCCGGTCAGGTCAAACCAGGCCCGGGCCGTGCCCATGCCCCCGAAATCAAGCGCGGTCGCCACCCGTTGATCGGCGACGCTTTCAACAATTTCCTGACGTCCATTGCCCACCTCGGGCACGTCCGAAACCCATTCCATTATCGCGCCCACACCCGCCTCGGGCCCGCTATGGGTGATCTGGACATTCGGGTCCCGGTCCAGCCAGGGCGACCATTCCTCGCCCCGTTGCAGGGAATTGACCAGCGGAAAGACATCGCCGGGGGGTGCGTCGATGGTGATCTGCCGTTCAATGATGACATGACGGGGCAGCAAATAGGCCCCGGCGGCCAGCACAGCGATCAGGATAACAAGCCCGATCAGGATATTTCGAATAAGACGCATACTATGTTCTCCCGGTGTAATCTGCGCCGAGAATAACATGAACAGCGCCGGATTTCTGCCTGTTGCAGAATCTTTGCCGGTCAAGCGCAAGATTTGCGATATCTCCGGTATTCGCACCCGGGCGGGCATAGGATATGATCAGACCATGACAAGTGCCATTCCAGCCTTTCAGGACCCCGCCGTCGCGGCGCGGTTTGCCTCTTTCCCCGACCGGGCGCGAAAGGGTCTGCTGACCCTTCGGTCGCTGATCTTCGAGACCGCCGCCGATCTGCCGCCGGTGGGGCCGCTGGAGGAAACGCTGAAATGGGGCCAGCCCGCCTATCTGACGCCGGAGACAAAGTCGGGCTCAACGATCCGGCTTGGCCTGCCCAAAGAGGGCGGGTTTGCGATCTATGTGCATTGCCAGACGACGATACTGTCAGAGTTTCAAAGCCTGTTCCCCGATGATTTCACCTATGAGGGACACCGCGCGATCCGGTTCGATGACGATGCGGACCTGCCACAGGACCAGATCGGCCTGCTGATCCGCCGGGCTTTGACCTATCACCTCAAACAGCCGGCCTGAAGCGCCCCGCCTTACACCTGCATGACCCATACCCTGCCCCGCCTTTGGCGTTCTCGCAGTATTGGCGATACGCCATGGCTCTACCGCCATCTTCGACGTTTAAGGGCCCTACCTTCAGGCGCAACCATGTAACCATCGTCAGAGACGCGCCAACCTTCGTTTGCGGCCATTTCCATGAAGGACATATGCCGCCCATCCGGCAGAATGATCCATGTGCCGAAGCGGACTTTGCCCTGCTTGGGTTCTGTCCATGAGCCATCCGGCGTTTGCTTCCTTGCCGAGGCGTGGATCATCATGTCGCCCATCGATCCAACCTCGCAGTTGGTGGCGGCGCGGATCGTCTTGCTATTGCTGCGCATAACTGCGCCATCCCTGCGCAGGATATCCATGATTGGGGCGTGCTCGCCTTTGAGCGGGCCATCGGCGCAGTGATACGCATGGCCGGGGGTGGTGCCCGTGCCCCAGAAATCCAGAATATGCGTGGAACTGTTGATCATGGTGCGCAGCACGCGCTTGGGGCCGAGCCTGCCTTGTGAATCATAGGCGACGACGACATCACCCGTCTTGATCTCGCTGATCAGCTTCTCCCAGACTTTCGAGAGCACAAGCTTCTCGTCATGGCTGCCATCTGCGCGCGGTTTGATCGAGGGATCAAGCGGCCACATCTGAATCGGCGTGTCGGAAAGGAAGCAGTGGTTTGTCTGATAGGGAGTGCCACCAAATCCAAATATATAACCGGCGTTATTCAAAAATACGGTATTAGTCGTTTGCAGCCATTCCTGCAATTCTTGCGCAGACATCAATGTTGCTAGGGAAGAAATCGCATATATTGAAATCTCTTGATTTAACCCAACCATTTCTGGAAGAGTATTAGCCTCCATCATTCAAGTGAGCATTGCATCTGCGGCGGCAGCCGGGTTGGAGAAACCCAAAGCTTCGTAATTTTCTATCGCGTACTCAATTGGTTCAGCGGCAGTCCAATTTTCAATTCCTAAGCCATAGTCAGGATTACTGAATACGACCTTATGGTTATCATAGTGAACGCGCGCGCCCAATTCTCCGGCGAAACCTTGTTGCTCAACCAAATCTGCCCGGGCTTGGAAATCAGCCACCATCAAATCATAGCTGATTTGCGAACTGGTGCTGAGGTTGATCGTATTGCCAGATTTAGCTGCTGTTTCTGCCATGAAAGCATTGGCGATCCGTCCAGAAAACGAATCTTCCCGAACAACACCACCAGCCAAGCCGCCATATTGATATCCACGGTCTTCTAAGTATGAATAATACGCGTCACGATTTTTAACCCCTTCAGAATAGATGTTGCCGACAAGCCCACTAAGGTGATCAATATCTTGCTGTGTGAGGTTTTCTGCCATTTCATAATTCCCCTATAATACATTCCGTATGCCGATCCGAGACATGCTCGATCACAGGCAGGTCAGAAAGATACCTACCATCAAATGTAATCCTGTAAAAAATCGGCTCAAGTTTCTTGAATAACTGGCATTGCGAGTATTCCACAGGCCCGTCGTCCCATCGATCACACTTCAGAATCGCTTCGACCCCGCCAACTTCCGGCAGGCCGCGAAAAAAGGTATCATATCGATTGGAAACCCTGTTCGGACCGGGGTAGGCATATCGGGTCCAATCACCATGATTTTCGTCTGGAAATGTCTTAAAACCTTCCGATGAATGGTAAGTAAACCCTGAAGCGCTCTCCAAGATTGTCCTTCCTCCTGTACTTGGCATTCCCCAACGGACCCTAGTCTCGAGTAGAGCGGATAACGGTCAACCCCATTATTAACAGAATATAAAAAGCGTGGGAAAGCTACCTCGTTCCGATCATCATCTGCATTGTCCACAAACAACACCCCACTTGGGATAGTGAAGCTTATTCCTCTTTCGGCACCATCTGTTCGTCCCGGCGGCACACCGGAGATAGGAACCCTAATTCCTGTAGGCCACTGAACTTGAATGACTCTGTCGCTGCCCGGTACACCGGTGGTGTGATATGTGCTGATAATAAACGGACCTGTCTCAAGAGGAGAAACTAAGCTTGGGGGTAATTCGCATGCAGCGGCATTTTGCGTGAGCGCAGGGTTTGCTGGTATGGATAGTGCCGAAAGCAATGCTGCACCCCGTATTATATTTTTCATCAATCTCTAACGCCGACAACGAAAACGGTCACTTGAATCATAGGTGAAAGGTCACACAAACGGTGGTTTTGTTACGCTCAATCTGAGAACGAACGACCAATGCCCTAGCCGTTACAAAACCCCATAACAAATGTTTGGCATCTTGGAAGGTTTTGGCATCATGCATGGTTCTGTTGCACAAATCGGATGAAGGCCATGCTTGCGAACGTTCCACTCACCCTCACCCTCCGCCTTCTGTCAGGTTAAAGACGAGGTGATGTAGAGCAGAAACCGCCCTAGGCCCCATACCCCTTAATCGGCTTCCCACATTGACCGAGCTGTGATTCACTTCTGCCAAAGAGGAGGTCGTGAGCATGGCCCGTCACAATCGTGACCGACAAGGCGCAGGCATATCGGCGCGTTATTCGCGAAATCAACCATCGTTATGATCCGCATTTGACAGCATTCGACATATTGACCAAAAGTGGCGAAGCAATTTGATCGAAAGCGATCACGCCGCAATGATGCGACTATTGGGATACCGACAGAACTTTCGTTCCTTGCGAACGGCGAAAGCAACCCTGAGCGGGATAGAGACTTTACGCACCATCAAGCGCGGCCACATTCATCATAAACAAGCTGCTGTTCAGGGAGAGACCCTGTTCATCTCTCAGATGTTCGAAGCCGCATAATCCGCTGCAAACAAAAAACGCAAGACCAGCCTCAACCGATTAATGCAACAGTCCCGGCAAAACAGGTGCGTTTGATCCTGTGACGTATTCCCGCAAGGAAGGCGTCGCTTTCAGGCTTGAGCCGGGCAAGTCTCTTGCGTAAGCAGATATCTGCTTCGGTCCGGACAGTGAAAATCATCCGGGTAAAAGGGAACTACGGTGCGGGCCCTGCCCAATTCCGTGACTGCCCCCGCAACTGTAAGCGGTGAGCGCGGCTGACAAAAAACCACTGGCCCCAGATGGGTTGGGAAGGTTCAGCCAAGCATCGACCCGCAAGTCAGGAGACCTGCCGAGGTGATCACCCTGTTCGGGCGCGGAGGGCGCCAAGAACAACGGACGTTCCGTCGTGGTGGCATTTTCACCGTCGGCGGCGGGGCCATTCCCCTTCCAAAGACATTTTTTGGCATCACCCGGCCCTGCGTATGGGGCCGATTTGGGGGATATCATGAAAAAGGCATTGGGCGCTTTCACCGCGACCCTTCTTTCAACCGCATCCGTGCAGGCGCAGGATGCGCCGGTTTTCGCGCTGGATGAAATCATCTTTTCCGCAGGGCTGACCGTATTGGAGGCCAGCCGCACCGGCGCCTCCGTGGCAGTTGTCACCGGGGAGGAGTTGCAGGAAAGCGGCGACATTCAGCTTTCTGATTATCTGGCCACCCTGCCCGGCGTCAGTATCAGCCAGAATGGCCCGATCGGCAGCAACACCTCGATCCGCATTCGCGGGTTGGGAGAGCGTTACATTCCGGTTCTGATCGACGGCATCGACGTGACCGATCCGTCCGGCACCCAGACCGCGTTCAATTTCGGCTCTCTGACCACAAGCGCCCTGTCGCGGATCGAGGTGCTTTATGGCTCCCAATCGGCGCTCTACGGGTCCGAGGCGATTGCGGGTGTCATCTCGATCACCACATTGCAGGCGCCTGACGAGATCGGCACCGAGGTCACCATCTCGGCCGAGGCCGGCAGTTACGACACCTATCTAGGCTCCATCGGGGTGGCATCGCGGTTTGAACGGGGCGAACTGGCGTTTTCCGCCACACGGCTGATCACCGATGGGTTTTCTGCCGCGGATGAGAATCTTGGCAACACGGAAGATGATGGCCACGATTCGACCACGCTGACCCTGACCGGCGCGTTTGACGTCACCGATAATCTTCGGCTGGGTTTCAGCGGGTTTTTCGAAGACAGTTTCGCGGAGTTTGACGGCTCTGGCGGGGCCGGGGGCGATGGCTCGCAGACCGGCGAAACCCGGCGGCGCGCGGGCCGGGTCTATGCCGAATTCAACGCCTTCGGCATCGACCATGAGATTGCCGCCATCGTCTCGGACACTGACCGGTATTTCCCCATCGGGTTCACCCAGAATTTCGAAGGGCAGCGGCGCGAGCTGACCTATAAGGGCACCGCAAGCCTGGGCAATGGTGGCGTGCTGGTCTTCGGCGCCGAAACCTCGGAAGAGGAATTCAGCGCCGATGCAATCAACGGCCGATATGACATCAACTCGGTCTATGGTGATCTGAACACGCCGCTTACCCCCGATCTTGATCTGTCGGCCTCGCTTCGCTTTGATGACCACTCGGTCTATGGTGGGCAGACAACGGGCCGGATCGCCCTTGCCTGGCGCCCGACACCGGACATGATTGTTCGGGTTTCCTATGGCACGGGGTTTCGCGCCCCGTCGCTGTTTGAACTGTTCAGCGCCTTCGGCAACCCGGCCCTTCAGCCGGAACAAAGCCGCAGCGCCGAATTGGGGGTGGAACAGGATTTCGGGCGTCTGACGCTTGGCGGGACACTGTTCCACACCGAGATTGACGATTTGATTCAGTTCTCAGGCGGCAGCTATACTCAGGTGCCGGGCACCAGCACATCACGGGGTGTTGAGGTGACAATGGATTATGAGATCACCGACAGTTTGCGACTGTTCGGCACTTACACCTACACGGATGCCAGGGATCGCAATGATGACCGGCTGATCCGGGTGCCCGAGCATGATATTTCTCTGGGCGTGACGGGAGAATTCGCACCGGGCTGGTCCGGCACCTTCACAGTGCAGCATGTGATGGATCGCCTCGATTCGGACTTTCCCGATATTGTGCCGATGCCCGATTACACCCTGGCAAATCTGACCATCACCCGGGAAATCAACGAGACCTCCGAGGTCTATCTGCGGGTCAACAACCTGTTTGACGAGGATTATCAGACCACCCGCGGCTATGGCACCAGCGACAGGGCGTTTTATGTTGGCCTTCGCGCACGTTTCTGATCGCCTCTCTGGTGTCCTTGCGGTGGCGGGTTTCCTGCTTGCCACCGCTCCGGCTTTGGCCGACGCGCCGCCTGCGCGGGTCGTCTCGATGAATCTGTGCACTGATCAACTGGCGATGATGCTGGCCGCGCCGGGGCAATTGATCTCGGTCAGCGATATTGCCACCGATCCCCTGATTTCCCCCATGCATGCCGAAGCGGTGGCCTATCCGGCGAATTTTGGCGGGGCCGAGGAGATTTATCTGCTGGCCCCCGATCTGGTTCTGGCCGGCACCTATTCCGACCCTGCCGTTGTCTCGATGCTGCGCCGGCTGGGGGTTGAGGTCGCCCAGATTGACATCGTCACCGGCCTGGATCAGGTCACAGACCGATTGGCCGAGATCGGGGCGCTTTTGCATCGCGAGGCGCAGGCCGGGGCTGAAATCGCCCGGTTCGAGACGGCGCTCGCCACGCTCAGCCAGCCACAAACCGGGCCCCGCGCCGCCTTCTATTATCCCAATGGCTATTCCCTTGGCACCGGCACCCTGTCTCATGACATTCTGACCACAGCCGGGTTTCGCCATGTCGCCGAAGACCTGGGCCGCGACAGCAGCGGCCGCCTGGCGCTGGAACTTCTGGTCATGGCCGCGCCCGATATGGTGATCCGCACCGGCAGCTATCCGGGCAATTCCCGGTCCGAGGAGATATTGGACCACCCGGCGCTGGAGGCGGTTATCGCCGCAGGCCACGGGTTTATCAGCGGCCCTGACTGGGTCTGTGGGACACCCCGGGTTCTGACCGCGCTGGCCGATCTGCGCGCGGCCCGTGACCGGATGGAGGCGCCGCCATGAAACGCCCTGCCCTTCTTCTGACCCTGAGCGCCCTTGTGGCGCTGCTGTTCTGTATTTCGCTTCTGATCGGCCCGGCGGGGTTTGGCATCGGCGAAAGCATCACCGCCCTGATCCGCGGCGAAGGGGAGGCGGTGACCCTTGTGATGCGCGAAATTCGTCTGCCGCGCGCGGTTCTGGCGATGATGGTGGGGGTCAGTCTGGGACTGTCCGGCGCGGCGCTGCAAGGCTTTCTGCGCAACCCGCTGGCCGAGCCGGGGCTGATCGGCGTTTCCTCCTCTGCCGCATTGGGCGCGGTGATTGCCCTGCAAACCGGGTTTGCCGCCAGCTTTGCACTGGCTTTGCCAGTTTCGGCTCTGACAGGCGCTTTAGTCTCTGTTTTATTGCTGCTTCTGCTGGCCGGATCAAGGGGCGGATCGCTGACACTGATCCTGGCGGGCATTGCCATCAGCGCGCTGGCAGGGGCGTTTCTGTCGCTGGTTCTCAACCTGTCCCCCAATCCTTTTGCGGTCAGCGAGATTGTGTTCTGGATGCTTGGCTCGGTCTCTGACCGGTCCTTTGACCATGTGGCCATCGCCCTGCCGGTGATGGCGGTCGGCTGGGCGCTGCTGGCCAGTCTTGGCCGGGGGCTGGATGCCCTGACACTGGGGCAGGACGCCGCCTCTGCCATGGGTATCCATCTGGCCCGCCTGCGCCTGCGGCTGGTTATCGGCGTTGCCGCCTCGGTCGGGGCGGCCACCGCCGTGGCGGGCGCCATCGGCTTTGTCGGGCTGGTTGTGCCCCATATTCTGCGCCCCTTTGTGGGCGCGCGCCCGGCAGCGCTTCTGCCTGCCTCGGCGCTGGGCGGGGCCGCCATGGTGCTGGCTGCCGATATCGCCGTGCGCCTGATCCTGCCCGACCGTGACCTGAAACTGGGCGTGGTCATGGCGATCATCGGCGCGCCCTTGTTCCTGCATCTGATCTACAAGACGCGGAGGCAGATGACATGAGCGCGCTTACCGTCTCTGACCTCAGCGTGCATCGTGGCGGCAGCGCGGTGGTGGATCATGTCAGCCTGTCCCTTGATCCGGGCGAGATTGTTGGCCTGATCGGCCCGAATGGCGCCGGAAAAACGACCCTGTTGCGGGGTATTCTGGGCCTTCAGCCCTGCACCGGCATGTCCTCCCTCGCCGCACTCCCCGCGCGGGTGCGGGCAAAAACCGCCGCCTGGATGCCGCAAACCCGCGAGATTGCCTGGCCCGTGGCGGTGGAAACCCTGATCATGCTGGGCCGTGTGCCGCATCTGGCGGGGGGTGCGAAACCCGGTGCGGAAGATCACGCCGCAACCAAAGCCGCGCTGACCGATATGGCGCTGACCGGCTATGAAACCCGCCCTGCCACCGCCCTGTCCGGCGGCGAACAGGCCAGGGTTCTGATTGCCCGGGTTCTGGCGCAGGACACGCCTGTGATCCTGGCCGATGAACCGATTGCCGGGCTCGACCCGGCGTTTCAGATCGCCACGATGGAGCTGTTTGCCCGCCTTGCCGCAGGCGGGAAAACCATTGTCACCTCGCTGCATGATCTGGGCCTTGCGGCGCGCCATTGCACCCGGCTTCTGCTGCTGGACAAGGGGCGGCTTGTGGCCGATGGCACGCCCAAAGACGTGCTGACCCGGGAAAACCTGCATCAGGTCTTTGGTATCGCCGCCCATATCGCCGAAACCGACCATGGGCTGATCTTTCAGCCGCTGGAGGTGACCCGATGATCCGCATCACCCTGTCCCGCCCCTGGCTGACCGCTGATCTGGGTCAGGAGATGCGGGTGTTAAGCTGGGCACCCCACCGCCCGGGGCTGGCCATTGCGCGGCAGGTGATCTGGCGCGAGGTCCGCAATCAGGATCTGACCAAAGGTCTGGACGCCACAGCATGGCTTGCCCGGGAACTGACCGGCATCGGCCAGACCGATGCGGTGGCAATGCTGACCTCGCGCAATATCGAAAAATACACTTTCGCAGAAGCCAGATCCGGCGCGTTTCAGGCCTCTTGCCTGGCCACGGTGGGCCTGTCCAATGCGGAACGGGTCGGATACCGGCAACCGGCCCTGGCCGCTGGCTATGGCACGGTCAATCTGCTTGTCACCCTGTCCCACGGGCTTGGCATGCCTGCGATGACCGAGGCATTGTCGATCGCAACCCAGGCCCGCACGGCGGCCATCCTGACCCATGGGCCCGGCCTGCCCGAAGGCCCCGCCACGGGCACCGGCACCGATTGCATCGCGCTGGCCTGCCCGCCGGGTGACATGGCCTATGCGGGGCTTCATACGGAACCCGGCGAGGTCATTGGCCGCGTGGTGTATGATGCGGTGAGCGAGGGCACCCGGGTCTGGATGAAAACGGAGAACCGCGCATGAAAGCCTTCCCCCCAAGCCGGATCATCTGCCTGACCGAGGAAACCGTCGAAACGCTTTATCTGCTGGGGGAGGATCACCGGATTGTCGGCGTTACCGGCTATGCCATCCGCCCAGCCAGGGTGCGGCAGGAAAAACCGCGCGTGGGCGCCTTTACCTCGGCGGATATCCCGAAAATCCTCGCATTGGAGCCTGATCTGGTGCTCACCTTCTCGGATCTTCAGGCCGATATCGTGGCCGAACTGATCCGCTCGGGCGTGGCTGTGCATGCGTTCAATCAACGCGATATTGCCGGTATTCTGGCGATGATCCGCACGCTGGGTGTGCTGGTCGGGGCAGGTGCCAGGGCCAAGGCGCTGGCCGCACGGTTCGAGGCAAGGCTGCAATGCCTGCGTGATCTGCCCCGCGCCCATCGCCCCCGGGTCTATTTCGAGGAATGGGATGACCCCGCCATTTCCGGCATCGCCTGGGTCAGCGAGTTGATCGAGATCGCAGGCGGTGAGGATGTGTTTGCCCATCTGCGCCATGAACAGGCCGCCCGCGACCGGATCATCGACCCAAGTGACGTGATTGCCGCCGCCCCCGATGTGATCATCGCCAGCTGGTGCGGCAAGAAAGTGAGGCCTGAGCGGATTGCGGCCCGCCCCGGATGGCAGGATATTCCCGCCGTGAAAACCGGGCGGATTTCCGAGATCAAATCCCCCCTGATCCTGCAACCGGGTCCCGCCGCCCTGGGGGACGGGCTGGACGCGATGCTGGATATCCTGTGGGGGGACATGGCCGAGAAAAGGGCAAGCGCATGAATGACGCGCTTACATTCCTGACCCAGGGTGGGCCGGTGATCTGGGCCATCGCCGCCCTGTCGGTGATCACCCTGGCGCTGAGCCTGTGGAAAATCTGGCAATTTCTGCAGATCGGGGTCTGGTCGGGCGGCACCGTCACCGACAGCGCCATTGCCTGCTGGCAGGCGGGGGATGCCGAAACGGGCCTGTCCCGTATCCGGGGGCGAAAATCGGTGCGCGCGCGTCTGGCCGCAACCGCGATGGCCGCGCGGCTTGACCCGGCACTGACGCCGGACACCGCGCGTGATGAAACCACACGGGTTGCCCGATCGCTCCTCTCCGAGGCGCGGGGCGGGTTTCGCGCGCTGGAGCTGATCGCGACAATTGCGCCTCTCCTGGGCCTGTTGGGGACTGTTCTGGGCATGATTGCCGCGTTTCAGGCGCTGCAGACCGCAGGCAGCCGCGCAGACCCGTCAGCACTGGCCGGCGGGATTTGGGAGGCCTTGCTGACCACCGCCGCCGGCATGGTCGTGGCCATTCCCGCCTCGATGATGCTGACCTGGTTTGAAAGCGTGGTCGACCGCCTTCAGGCCGATATGGAAGATGCCGCCACCCGTATCTTCACCCGGGGGCCGGAATGAGCTTTCAGTTCGCCATTCCCCGGCAAAGCCGCCGCCCCAGCCTGACGCCGATGATCGACGTGGTCTTTCTGCTGCTGGTGTTTTTCATGCTGGTCGCCCGGTTCGGACAGGATGGCGCCCTGCCACTGTCCCTGACCGGGCAGCAGGACAGTACCTATTCCGGGCCGCCGCGTCTGGTGGATGTGCTGCCCGATGGCCAGCGCCTGAACGGGCAGGATGCGGAACTGTCCCAAATTGTGGCGCACTTGCATGAGTTGATACCCGATCCGGCAGATATGATCATCCTGCGCGGTCGTGACGGGGCCAGCCTGCAACGGCTGGTGACCGTGTTGTCAGAGCTGGAGCAGGCCGGTTTTACCCGGCTGGTTCTGATCGAATGATGCAGTTTGGCCCCCTGCAAAGGCGCAGACACGGGCAAAGCATCGTGCCGATGATCAATCTGGTGTTCCTGCTGCTGATCTTCTTCCTGATGACGGCCCAAATCGCCCCGCCAGAGCCGTTTCCGGTGACGCCGCCCGAAGCCCGCGCCGACCCGGCGGGTCCGGCGCCCGATACGCTTTACATCGCCACCGATGGAATGCTGGCCTATGAGACCGCCCGCGATGCCGAGGTGTTCGAGGCGCTGCGCCAGCGCCCTGCAGATGCGGGCCCGCTTGCCATCCGGGCAGATGCAGACCTGCAAGCCGCCGGTCTGGCAGAACTTCTGCCCCGTCTGGCGGAAAGCGGGATTGCCGGGATCACCCTGATCGCGGGGCATCCATGAAGCGGATGCTGCATATCATCACCTTTCTGGCGCTTTCGGTTGCGGTGCATGCGGCGGCCCTTGTGCAGCTGCCCGGCAGCGGTGCCGCGGGCGCGGGGCAGGGCGGCGAGGATCGCGCGACATTGCAGGCCGCCACCGGCGATATGGGCGCGATGGTGGCCCGCTGGACCGCCCCGCCCCAGATCACGCAACCGCAGACCATGCAGCCTGTAAGCGCAGACATGGCTGAAATGCCCCGCCCGGCGGCAACAGAGGATACCCGCCCCGCGCTCCCATTGCCGTCTGATCTTGCCGCCCCGGCTTTGCCGGAAAGCACGCCACAGGCGGATGTCAGCGACCGCAGGCCCCAAGCAGTCACCCTGTCGCAACGGCCTGTGGCCCGGCCCGCTGACCGCCCGCAGCGCGCCCCTCAAGCATCAACCTCGCCCGGTCCGGCACAGACCCGCCGAACCGCAGCAGGACAAGGCAATGGCGCGGCACGGGGCGCATCAGAAACCGCGCCTGTGGCAACCTTGTCCTCAGCCGCACGTCAAAGCCTGATGGCCCGCTGGGGCGCGCAGATCAATGCGCGGATTGAACGACGCAAACCCCGGGTGACCGGGCAGGGCGTCGTGACCCTGCAATTGCGCATCGGGCGGGATGGCCGGTTGCAACATGTGGCTGTGGCCCGGTCATCGGGCAATGCGCAGATTGATCAGGCGGGCCTGCGCGCGGTGCAGCGCGCGGGCCATTTCCCCGCCGCGCCCGAGGGCCTGTCAGAACCGAGTTACAGGTTTGATCTGCCAATTCGGTTTCTGTAACGCAAAAACAAGACGGGCGACATCAGGGATGCGCCCGTCTGTAAAAGCCCCGCAACCGGGGTATGGGGCCGATCAATCGACCGCGTCGATATACATCGCTGTCAGTTCAGCCGTGGTATAATCGGCTGCGTTCACACCCAGAAAAGCCGCCAGTTGCTGATCGCCCTGATTGGTCACGCTGTTCTGTGTCGACACTGTTTCGCGCCCGTCCCGCAGGATGTGGTTCACGGTGATCGCATCGTCATCAGCCAGCGCGTTGGACAGCTGAATCAGCTCTGACGTGGTGTAAACACCGGGTTCAACACCAACCGACGCCGCCAGTTGGGCATCGTCAGCAACAGCAGGCAGGGCAAGGGTAACGGCCAGAACGGCGCCGAGGGGAAGAAATGTGCGTGTCATGATCTTATCTCCGTTGATCATCTGGCAGACCGCTCTGGCCTGCGCTTCATGAATGGGAGATGGGGATGGGCAGAGGATGAAACTTGAACCGGTCCGGCAGGTTTTTGAACCAAACTGTTTAGTTTAATTTTGTGCCTGTAATTCAAGCCTGATCAGGGCTGAACCTCAGCTCATCAGAGGCTCCGCCGCTCTTATGCGACAGCTTTCGCCACGATATCAGGGTGCTGCCCAATAACCTGCACATAGGCCACAGCAAAGTCGGGGGCTGTCGCCCGTGCCTGCTCCCAATCACGAAGTGTACCGACAGGCACGTGGAAGCGGCTGGCAAATTCAGTCTGCGAAAGGCCAAGCCCGGTTCTGGTCTTGCGTATCAGCCGGGCCCGCTGACCACGATCCATTGCCTTTTGTGTCACTTCAAAATCTTCTGGGTCCGATGGATCAGAAGACAAAATAATATGCTCTTTCTTCACCTTTGTTGCTCCTTCTCACAGAAATGAAGCGGGGCCGTTCATCCTGCCAGGTGAACACGCCGGTAAACACCTTCTCATCCACAACGCCGATCACCTTGAACCTGTCTTCTCCAGAGACTGTTGCATTAATCGGTTGAGGCTGCGCTGCTTTTACCCGCAAAGGTGCTGGCCAGGATGTCGGCCAGATTATCGGCATCTTCCGTGGTGAACGCATCCGGTTGATCACTGTCGATATCGAAAACCGCGATCAGATTCCCCGCAGCATTCCAGACCGGGAGAACAAGCTCTGACCGGGTGGAAGACGCGCAGGCGATATGGCCCGGAAACGCCTCCACATCCTTCACAAGTTGCACCTGACCCGTGCGTGCCGCCGCGCCGCAGACACCCCGGGAAAACGGGATTTGCAGACAGCCATGGCCACCCTGATAGGGGCCGATTTTCATCATCTGCGGGGCGGTGACCCGGTAAAACCCGGTCCAGTCGAACCGGTCATCCGAATGGTGAACCTCGCAGACAAGGGTTGCCATGAGCGCGACCTCATCAGTTTCGCCCTCGGTGAGGCTTGCGATTGTTTTTGCGAGGGCTGTGTAATCCGCATGCATGGCCTGAGCCTTTGGTATGTGACAGGAGCGCGGGGTGGGATTGGAGAACCTCACGCTTTCCGGGATATTTATGAAGCAGAGAAGGTCAGACCCGTTCAATGGCAATCGCGGTGCCTTCGCCGCCGCCGATACAAATAGTGGCGATACCGCGTTTCAGATCACGTTTTTCCAGCGCGTTGAGAAGCGTCACCATGATACGGGCCCCGGACGCGCCAATCGGATGACCAAGCGCACAGGCCCCGCCATTCACATTGACCTTGTCGCGCGTCAGGTTGAAGGCCTGCATGAAAGCCATGGGAACGACGGCAAAGGCCTCGTTGATCTCCCAGAGGTCCACATCTTCGGGCGTCCAGCCAAGGCGGGTGAGAAGCTTTTCGGCGGCGGGTACGGGGGCAGTGGTAAACCAGCCCGGTTCCTGCGCGTGGGAGGCATGGCCAAGGATGCGGGCGCGGATCGGCAGGCCCTTTTCACCGGCAGCGGTTTCGCGGGCAAGGAGCAGGGCCGCGGCCCCATCAGAGATGGAGGAGGCATTGGCCGCCGTGACCGTACCGTCTTTGCGAAACGCGGGTTTCAGCTGCGGGATCTTGTCGGGGCGGGCATTGCCGGGCTGTTCATCGACGGAAATCTCTGTGCTGCCCTTGCGGGTCGCAACCGTCACCGGCGTCACCTCATCGGCGAAGGCACCGCTGTCGATCGCCGCCAGCGCGTTGGACAAAGAGGTCAGCGCATATTCATCCTGCGCCGCGCGGGTGAACTGATATTTCTCGGCGCAATCCTCGGCAAAACTGCCCATCAGGCGGCCCTTGTCATAGGCATCTTCAAGACCATCCAGGAACATATGGTCGATGGTCCCGCCATGGCCGATGCGGGCCCCGCCGCGCATATCGGGCAAAAGGTAAGGCGCGTTGGTCATGCTTTCCATGCCACCTGCGACGACCAGATCGGTCTGTCCAAGCGCCAGCTGGTCATAGGCGATCATCGCGGCCTTCATGCCGGAACCGCACATCTTGTTCAGCGTGGTGGCCGGCACCTCCTGACCAAGGCCCGCCTTGAACCCGGCCTGCCGGGCCGGGGCCTGCCCCTGACCGGCGGGCAGAACACAGCCCATCAGCAGTTCATCGACCTGATCGGGCGCGGCGCCTGCCTGCGCCAGCGCCGCCTTGATCGCAACACCCCCCAGATCCGCCGCAGGGACCGGTGCGAACGCACCCTGAAACCCACCCATCGGTGTGCGGGCGGCACCGCAGATCACAACCTTTTCCATGTCATCCTCCACATCTCATCCGTTCCCCTTCGATACCGAATGGTAAGGATTGCCGTCTAGGCTGTACCGCAGCAAAGGCGGAAGGAACAGCTATGAACCTCGTCAGAGAAACCGCAGGGCCGATCACGATCATCCATGTGGAGGAAGACCGGATAGACGCCTCGGTCGCGATTCAGTTCAAAGACAGTTTTCGCGCCCTGATCGAAGACGACACAGGCCCGGTTGTGCTGAACCTGGGAAAGGTGAATTTTCTGGATTCAAGCGGTCTGGGCGCGCTGGTCGCAGCCCGTAAATTGCTGGGCGCGGGCCGGGTGCTGGATCTGGCAGGGCTGCAACCGACCGTCACCAAGGTGATGACATTGACCCGGATGAACACGGTTTTCAATATTCACGAGGATGTACCACAGGCGGTTGCAGCCCATGGGGCGACACTTTCGGCCGGGTGACGGGAACCTTTGAACAGCAAGACCACCCGTGAGCAAAGCAATGACGCCGTGACCGAGCCTGCCAGACAGATCGAAACCCGGGCGGATATGACCCTCTGCCTCGATTTTCCGGGCCACCCGAATGAGATTCGCCGCGCCCTGACCCGGATCGGCAGGCATATGGACCGGCGGAAAATCAGCCGGGATCATGCCCGGGCAGTGACACTGGTGCTGGCCGAAGTGCTGAACAACATCGTGGAACATGCCTATGCGCATCGGGATGACGCGACGATCTATATCTCCGTGACCGCCGCAACCGCGCTGGTGACCTGCGCCGTCTGCGATTGCGGCTGCGCCATGCCCAACGACCAACTGCCGCAACCCAAGGCCCATCACCTTGATCAGACCAAGGTTGAAACCCTGCCCGAAGGTGGCTTTGGCTGGGGGCTTATTCACCAGCTTGCCTCGGATTTGCGCTATAGCAGGCAGGGCTACGAAAATCATCTGAGCTTCTCGATTGCCCCCCCGCCAGGGCCGCTCGACTGACATGTCAGGAATGCTTTGCATGGGGGCAAATTGCCACGATAGGGTCACAATCGCTCCGCAAACTGGCCCTTATACACAGCCATAAACGGTTTTGTAGCTGCATAGGCTTCCCTCGGCGTCGTGTCTTAAAGCCCCCACCCAGCGGCGCGACGTCGAGGTACTATGCAGGTTTCCCGCTTGTTCCCCACCGCACATCGCCTAATTTGATCCCAGAACAGATATCGGGAGCATAACGGGCATGCGCGATTTCCATCATCCGGGCCGGTCACCGGTTTTCGCCGAAAACGGGATGTGTGCAACATCGCATCCTCTGGCCGCGAAAACCGCGATCAACCTGCTGGAACAGGGTGGCAATGCGGTGGATGCGGCCATTGGCGCGGCGGTTCTGCTGGGGTTCTGCGAACCGCAGATGACCGGGCTGGGCGGCGACATGTTTGCGCTGGTCAAACCGGGCAACAGTGATCGGATCATCGGATTAAACGCCTCGGGCCGCGCACCGGCTGGCCTGTCCGCCGATACCCTGCGCGCAGCAGGGCATGACATCATACCCCTGAACCATCCGGCCGCCGTGACCGTGCCCGGCGCGGTGGACGGGTTTTGCCGCCTGCACAGCGATCTGGGGCAGATGCCGCTGCCCGATATTCTGGCCCCGGCAATCCACTATGCCGAAGCCGGCGTGCCCGTCGCCCCGCGTGTCTCCGCGGATTGGGCGGAAAGCGATGCGGCGCTTACGGGGGTGGCCCGGGACCGGTTCCTGCTGAAGGGTGCGGTGCCGCAACCGGGGCAGATATTCCGCGCGCAGGGCCAGGCCGACGTTCTGCGCAGGATCGCCGCCGAGGGTCGCGCCGGGTTTTACGAAGGTGAGGTCGCGGCCGATATGGTGGACAGTCTGCAAGCGCTTGGCGGCACCCATACCAGGGATGATTTTG
The DNA here is from genome assembly GCF_004751985.1 of Rhodophyticola sp. CCM32. Lineage (NCBI taxonomy): Bacteria > Pseudomonadati > Pseudomonadota > Alphaproteobacteria > Rhodobacterales > Roseobacteraceae > Rhodophyticola > Rhodophyticola sp. CCM32. The sequence continues at coordinate 3,067,379 of NZ_CP038492.1, read as the reverse complement.
CCGCAACCGCCTGTGACAGCGTGACCCCGGTCCGCACGCATTATAAGGGGGCGGAACTGATTGAACTGCCGCCCAATGGTCAGGGGTCCACCGCGATCCTGCTGGCCAATATGCTGTCCGGCTTCGATATCGCGGAAATGGCGCCCTGGGGGGTCGAACGCGCGCATCTTGAGCTGGAAGCCACCAAACTGGCCTATGATGCGCGGAACCGCTTTATCGGCGACCCGGGCCACAGCCCCCGCGCCGATCACCTGACCGCGTCTGACACCGCCAAAGCGCTGGCCGCCCTGATCGACCCGGACCGGGCAATGGCCAATCCGACAGCCCTGTCAGATGCCGTACATAAAGAGACGATCTATATCACCGTGGTCGACCGGGATCGGATGGCCGTGTCGCTGATCTATTCGATCTTCCACAGTTTCGGATCAGGTCTGGCCAGCAACAAATTCGGCATTCTGTTCCAGAACCGGGGTGCCGGGTTCAACCTGATCAAGGGCCACCCGAACGAGGCCGGGCCGGGCAAACGCCCGATGCACACCATCATTCCCGGCATGATCCGCGAGTCAGGTGGCAGTGTGATGCCCTTTGGCGTCATGGGGGGCCAGTATCAGGCGACAGGACATGCCCGTTTTCTGAGCAATATCGTCGATTTCGGGATGAGCCCACAGGCCGCAATTGATGCGCCGCGCCTGTTTGCCGATGGCGGCCATGTGAATATCGAACGCGGCTATGCGCCGGATGTGCGGCAGGCGCTGGAGGCCAAAGGCCACAAGCTCAACATCCCGGCCCTGCCGATCGGCGGGGCGCAGGCCATTCGCATCGATGCCGCCACCGGGGTGTTGCAAGGTGGGTCTGACCCGCGCAAAGACGGTTGCGCACTTGGATATTGAGAGAAACCGCCATGCCTGTCACACCTGTAAAAACACCTGTCGCCAACGCCAGGGCGGAGATCACCTCGCTTTCGCCGGCCCAGACGCAGGCAGAGGTCGCCGGCGTCCGGTCTGCCGATTGATAAACCCGAAAGCTGACCAAAAGCGTTTCGGGTAAACCTTGCATCGAAAAAGCTGCATCTCAAGCACCGGTCCAAAATTTTGCAACATACATGTATGACACGGAGGGCAGCGCCCGAACCGAGGGGTGGGCGAGAAGCGCCCGCCCGTGGGGCGGTCCGGGCGGGAAGGTGATGTGGGGTTGAGCAGAGTTCCAGGCCGAAGCTATCGCCTTTGGCTCGAACGCGTTTTTCAATACGATCTGTTTCAGGTGAAACCCGAAAAGCCGTAACTCAGTTCAGCTGATATTCCAGCGGATAACGACCATCCTGAAAATCCCCGAAAAGCTCGGGCAGGTCGGGGTGATCAACCGGTTCCCCGGTATTGTCAGGCACCAGATTTTGTTCAGACACATAGGCCACGTAATAGGTCTGATCATTCTCGGCCAGAAGATGATAGAATGGCTGCGCACGGGACGGGCGGCTGCCCTCGGGGATGGCATCATACCATTCCTCGGTATTGGAAAACTCAGGGTCTATATCAAACACAACCCCGCGAAACGGGTGTTTTTTGTGCCGAACCACCTGGCCCAGATTGTATTTCGCATGGCTCTTAAGCATAGCGGCGCCCCTTTGAACCCTGACTAAACCGAGCTACGGGGCCTTGTCCATCCAACTGTGCCGAAATAGGGAGAAACAGATTGTGAACTCAGGTTTGACAGTTCCGGCCCTGACCAGCCCCCTGTTTCTTCTGAAACTCTGCCCGTCATCCGCCTGCTGATCATGTTGGCGCCGATGTGATGGGCCGCACTGCATGTGGCCATTCCCACAGACCAAAAATTCCCGTATACTGTGACAAAATATAAGATGAACCTGAGCAGGCAGATTTTATGAGACAGGCGGTATTCTTCCTGATTCTACTGGTATTGGCAGGCTGTGGGCGCAATTACTCCGCCCCGCGCGACCTGGATAATGCCTGTTCCATCATCAATGAACGCCCGGCCTATTTCCGCGCGATGCGTGCGACAGAACGCAATTGGGGGGTGCCGGTGCATGTGCAGATGGCCACGATCTATCAGGAAAGCCGGTTCATCGGCGATGCGCGCACGCCATTCCGCTATGCGCTTGGGGTGATCCCGCTTGGGCGCCAAAGTTCAGCCTATGGGTACAGTCAGGCGCTGGATGGCACCTGGGACGAATACCGCCAGCAAACCGGCAACCGCGGCGCGCGGCGTCATAACATCAATGATGCGACCGATTTCATGGGATGGTATATGACCCGGACGGTGGAACGGAACAACGTGCCCCTGAATGACGCCCGCAACCAGTATCTGGCCTATCATGAAGGGCATACAGGCTATAACCGGGGCAGCTATAACGCCAAACCATGGCTGTTGCGCGTTGCTGATGAAGTTGCCGCCCGCGCCCAGACCTATCAGGTGCAACTGGTCAGCTGTCGCCGCTGAACCGGAGGTTTTATCGCTCTATAGCTTCGGCCTGAAAGCCTGAATCACCCCGCACCATGCTCCTGCCCGGCGGTTCGGGCTCTGCCCTCCGCGCAATGCATATGTGTTGCAGAATTTTTGTCTGGGGCTTCAGTCGTCCAGACCCCGGGCCCGTATTTCCTGCGGGATATTGAACAGCCGTGCGCCGACACGGGCGTCGGTATCCAGATCTCCCAGGATAACCGTGGTGTCACTCCCCGCCTCATCGGTGATGATCCACTGGCGCAATTCCACCGGGTCGCCGGTGAAGACAAGGGTGATCTGGCCGATCTCGGGACGTTCGGGGTCCTGCGCCACAACCCGGGTCGATGTGCCGTCGCTATTATGCCCGATCACCATGCCCGAGCGGCCCAGATCCACATTGCGCGCCAGGATCAGATGCAGGGGTGTGCGCCGTAGCGGGTATTGTTCAGGCCGCGCGTTTGACCTTGCGTCAAAGATCGCCACCTGACCGCCGCCTGCGATGACCAGCAGGTCATCATCGCCGCCGCCATATTCGAACCGCACCCGTCCGGGGCGTTGCAGATACAATGTACCGGTCGAGATCGAGCCATCGGCATTGATCTGGGTGAAATCACCCTCGGCGCTGCGCAGAGTGTTGAGATAGCCGGACAATTGCGACAGCGGAATCGCTTGTGCAAAAGCCGGAAAGGCGGTGGTCATGGCCAGCGCCAGGGACAGAAGAAACCGTTTCATAAGGTCAATTTAGTCAATCCAACCGCCAGTTACACCTTACCTGCGCAGGATCGGCGGAAATTCACCCTTGTTCCGGCACCAGAATCTCGCGTTTGCCCACATGATTGGCCGGTGAAACCAACCCGCTTTCTTCCATCTGCTCCACCAGACGGGCGGCCTTGTTATAGCCGATCGCCAGTTTGCGCTGGATATACGAGGTGGAGCATTTGCGGTCATTGATCACGATCTGCACCGCCTGATCATAAAGCGCATCTTCCCCATCGGTGTTGCCGCCCAGGCCAAGCACCAGATCGATATCGCTTTCCTTGTCATCATCGGGCCCGTCCAGAACCGAGGCTGCGTAATCCGGCGGGCCGAAACTTTTCAGGTGGCGGACGATTTCTTCAACCTCTTCATCGCTGACGAACGGCCCGTGCACACGGGTGATTTTCGCGCCGCCGGCCATGTAAAGCATATCGCCCATACCCAGAAGCTGTTCAGCCCCCTGTTCGCCCAGAATGGTACGGCTGTCGACTTTCGAGGTCACATGGAACGAAATCCGCGTCGGGAAATTCGCCTTGATCGTGCCGGTGATCACATCGACCGAGGGGCGTTGCGTCGCCATGACAATATGAATGCCGCTGGCCCGTGCCATCTGTGCCAGACGTTGGATACAGGCCTCGATCTCTTTGCCCGCAACCATCATCAGATCGGCCATTTCGTCAACGATGACGACGATATAGGGCATTTTCTCGGGCGCGAATTCCTCGGTCTCGAAAACCGGTTCGCCGGTCTCATCGTCAAACCCGGTCTGGAAAGTGCGGCTGAACATCTCTCCCTTGGCAAGCGCTTCGGCGACGCGGCTGTTATAGCCGTCGATATTGCGCACACCCATCTTGGACATCTTGCGATAGCGTTCTTCCATCTCGCCCACGGTCCATTTCAACGCGACCACGGCCTTTTTCGGATCTGTCACAACCGGCGAAAGCAGATGCGGGATCCCGTCATAGACGCTGAGTTCCAGCATCTTGGGGTCAATCATGATCATCCGGCAATCCTCGGGCGAAAGCTTGTACAGCAGGCTGAGGATCATCGTGTTGATCGCCACGGATTTCCCCGAACCGGTGGTCCCCGCGATCAGCAGATGGGGCATTTTCGCCAGATTGGCGACAACCGGGTCTCCGCCGATATCCTTGCCAAGCGCCAGGGGCAGTTTCTGGGTGCCGTCGCCAAAATCCCGGCTCGACAATATCTCGCGCAGGACCACTTTTTCGCGATGCTGGTTGGGCAGTTCGATGCCAATCACGCTGCGCCCCGGCACGGTTGAAACCCGGGCTGACAGGGCCGACATCGACCGGGCGATATCATCGGCCAGGCCGATCACGCGGGAGGCTTTGAGACCCGGCGCCGGTTCCAGTTCATACATGGTGACAACCGGGCCCGGGCGCACGCTGACGATCTCGCCCTTTACGCCGTAATCATCCAGCACGTTTTCCAGCATCCGGGCATTTTCCTCCAATGCCTCGTCGCTGAGATGATGCCGTTCCACCGTGGTTTCGCTGGACAGAAGCGACAGCGGCGGGAATTCATAGGCGGGCGTCTCTGCCTCCAGCGGCAAAGAGGGTTGCGCATCTGCCATCGCCGCCCGCGAGGGGGCGGCTTTGCGGGCCGGGTGTTGCACAACTTTCTTAGGCTCTGCCGGTGGCACCGCAAACCCGGCGGCGGGTGACGGGGCCGCATCCAGTTCAGCCACCCGTTCGGAATGGGGCAGTTGGATCATATCATGCGCCGCCTCATCGGCAGCGGTGGCGGTCAGGGGCGGCTCTACCCGGGCCAGGGGCGGAACACCGTGCTGGGCGATCCCGGCTTTGTGCCGGGCCATGGCGGCCTGTGGCGCGGTCAGCGGGCGGCGGACACGGTTCTTGATCACATCGGCGATTTTCTCGCGAATCCGGTCATCATCGGGCGCATCGATATCCGCGCCCGCAACCGCCTGGCGTTCCGGCAGTTCGGGTTCCAGTTCGGGCACCCGGTCACGGCTGCGCAACAGCGGCACCCGGTCAAACAGGCTGGACCGCGCGGCGGGGGCCGTCAGGTCCGGCTCCACCCGCGCAAAGCTGTCATCCTCGTAGTCCATCGCCTCTTGCCGGGCGGCGGCCCGGGTCTGGCGCCGCTCCTGCAAAGACAGGGCAGCCTGCCCCGCGCCCCGGCCCGCATGGCCGAAAACCGTGGCCAGGCCCGCGATGGTCGAAATCAGACCGATAATCAGAAACCGCAGGCCCACGCGCATCTCGGCCCCGTTCACACCCAGAACAAAAAGCCCAAAACCGATCACAGCCCCAAAACTCAACGCGGCCAGAAGTTTCAGACCAAAGGCCGCACCGAAGGGCAGAATATTCAGCAAAGCGCCCAGAACCGTATCTCCGAACAGGCCACCCAGTCCGAAACTGTGGGTCCAGCCCGCAGGCGGGGCATAGCTGGCCGCATAAATCGCGGCCAAAGCCACGGCAATCGGCAGAAACACAACCCGCCCGATGGCCCGCTCAGACCCGTAACAGAACATGAACCGCACACCCCAGACAAAGGCGCCGATCGCCAGACCATAGGCGCCATAGCCCACGATCAGCATCAGAATGGCGGCCACGGAAGCCCCCATATGACCCAGAACATTCTGCGGCACCGCATCGGTGGCGGCTGTCCAGTTCGGATCCTCAGGCGTGTAAGAGACCAGCATCAGCGCCAGCCCCACACCCAACAGGCACAGCGCCAGCCCCATGATCTCTTTGCAGCGCTTTTCAAGCATCGCCTGCATGCGGCTGTCCAGAAGCGGGTCACGCTGTCGTGTCTGATAGGCCATAGTCTTACCTCACCGATACAGGCAGTCGCGCAGCTTGATCAGCCCGCGCTGCATTTCTTGTTTTTCTGCCACCATGGCGACGCGAATCCGGTCTGCACCCGGGATATGCCCGCCAACCTCGCGCGCCAGATACGCGCCCGGCAGCACCCGAACACCGGTTTCGCGCCAGAGTTTCATGGTGGCCGCCTCGCCATCATCCACGGGCAACCACAGAAAGAACCCGGCCTCGGGCGGGGCATAGCCCTGAATATCGCCAAGCACCTCATCGGCGATGGCATATTTCTCGGCATAAAGCGCGCGGTTGGCGATCACATGATCCTCGTCCCGCCAGACCTGTTCGGCCACCGCCTGCAGCGGCATCGGCAGCGGCGCGCCCGCATAGGCGCGCAATTGTTTCAGCCGCGCGATACTGTCCTTGCCACCGACGGCAAAGCCCGATCGCAGACCCGGCAGGTTGGAGCGTTTGGACAGGGAATGGAAAATCACCACCCGGTCCGGGTCCGCGCCGATCTCATGAGCCACCTGCAACGCACCCGGAGGTGGCGTGCTGCGATAGATTTCCGAATAGCATTCATCCGCGAAAATCTTGAAATCATACTGTTCGGCCAAGGCGATCAGATCGGCCCAGTAGGCCCGGTCTGCAACCGCGCCCTGCGGGTTTGCAGGGGAACAGATATAGGCCACGGCCACCCGCGCCAGCACATCCCCGGGCAGGCTGGTATAATCGGGCAGATTGCCGGTTGCCTCGGTCGCGGGCACATAGACCGGTTCGGCCCCCACGGCCAGGGCGGCCACGGCATAGACCTGATAAAACGGGTTCGGCGTCAGCACCACGGGCTGTTTTCCACCCCTGGTCTCGGGGCAAAGTGCGATCAGTGCGTTGAACAACCCCTCGCGGGTGCCGTTCAGGGGCAGGACCTGGCTGGCTGCATCAACCGGCACGCCATAGCGCATCTTCACCCAATCGGCGATGGCCTGTTGCAGGCCGGGCGCGCCGTCATTCGCGGGGTACTGGCCAAAGCTGCCGATATTTTCAGCCAGCACATCCTTGACCCAACCGGGGAAGGCGTGGCGCGGCTCGCCGATGGTCATCGCAATCGGCTTGGCCCCCGGTTCATGGGAATCAAGCAAGGTCCGCAAACGCGGAAACGCATATTCTGGCAGGTTCGAAAACCGCTGGGGGAAATCCATATGTGCCTCGGTTTCAGGATCATGACGCCCTGATTTGCCCATAGGTTACCGCCCGGGAGGCCTCGGGTCCAGAAAAACGCGCCATTTCAGGGCGTAAAGGGGCCGTGCCTGTGGCGCTTAGGTCAATGCGGCCTCAGCAGCGGCTGCGATGCGCAGAAGTTGTGGCTCTGCCATCGGCGGACACAAGATCATGATACCGGTTGAGGGCACACCGGTTGGCAATGTGACAGCGCAAAGCCCCATCAGGTTGCCAATCCGGGTATTGCGCAGGGTCAGAAGGTTTTCTGTCACGAAATAATCGTCATCGCTCAGCAACCGGGCGGCATTGGCGGGCAGGTTTGCCGCCGAGGGCAGCAGCACCGCGTCATAGGCGGCAGTGTCGCGCAACCAATCCTGCCGCAGCCGGCGCAGCCGCCGCCATCCGGCAACGAAATCCGGGCCGCTGACATTGCGCCCCTGGCGAAACCGCTCCCGGATACGGTCAAACATCTTGTCAGGCGCGGCCTCGATCGCGTCGCCCCAGATGCCATAGGCCTCGGCGGTGTAAAGCATCAGCGTGGTTTCCATCGCCTCCTCGATGGCAGGCACAGGCCCGGTGTCGATACTGGCACCTGCGGCACGCATCCGCGCCACCGCAGACTGGAACGCGGCGCCGGGCGCATCGCGGACATTGCCGGAATAGGGCTCTAGCACCAGAAACCGCTTGCCCGACAGGCTCGCATTGCCAAGGTCGACCGGGTTTGTGCCGCCCAGAACCGCCAGCAGACGGGCCGCATCCTCCACCGTTCTGGTCAGCGGGCCAACCGTGTCGAACCGTTCAACCAAAGGCACAACACCTTTCAGGCTCAACTGCCCATGGGTGGGTTTCAGCCCGACCAGATCATTATAGGCCGCAGGCAGGCGCACCGAGCCGCCGGTATCCGAGCCGATGGCCCCGGCGGCCAGACCGAACGCCACCGAGGTCGCCGCCCCGGAAGAGGAGCCACCGGGCACCAGATCAGGATCATTCACATTGGGCGGTGTCGCCGTGCTTGGGTTCAGCCCCAGCCCGGAAAACGCCAGTTCCGTCATATGGGTCTTGCCCAGACAGACCAGCCCGGCCCGCGTGGCACGGGCCAGAACCTCCGCATCCTCCTCCGGCACACGGCCTTTCAGAAGCAGCGATCCGGCCTCGGTCGGCAGGCCCGCCGTATCAAACAGGTCTTTCCACGAGATGGGCACCCCGTCCAGCAGCCCGCGCCGCACACCGGCCCGCGCCCGCGCGGCCGCCGCCGCCGCTTCGGCCCGGGCCCGGTCCGGCGTCAGCATGGTATAGATGCGATCCGTATCGGGATGCGCGGCGCAGGCCTGCAGATACGCCTCGGTCAGATCCCGCGGGTCAATCTCCCCCGCGCCGATGGCGCGCCCCAGATCACTTGCGCTTAAGCCCTGCCAGTCGTCCCGCATCGTCCCGCCCTCGTCATGGTGTCGCGGCTGACGCTATCTTGGTGGCTTCCGTTGGACAATCCTCGGTGCAGCTGCATAGTCGCCCATATGGCATATGACGCGGATATCCTGATTGTCGGTGGCGGGCTGAACGGCCCCTGCCTGGCGCTGGCCCTTGCCCGGGTGGGGATATCCTCGATGGTGCTGGATGCGCTTGGTGCCGAAACGCAGGCGGCAGATACATTCGACGGGCGCTCTTATGCGCTGGCGCTTGCCTCCACCCGGTTGCTGGATGCTTTGGGCCTTTGGGGCGATCTGTCTGACCATTCCCAGCCAATGCTTGAGATCACCGCCAGCGATGGCCGCGCAGGCGAAGGCCCGGCGCCGTTTTTCCTGCATCTGGACCATGCCGAGATTGAAGAAGGCCCGATGGGCCATATGCTGGAAGACCGCTATCTGCGGCAGGCGCTGCTGAAGGCGATGACGGCTGAACCGCTGATTACCCACCGCAGCGGCGCAAGGGTGACCGGCCAGGACATCAGAACCCATGCAAGGGTCACACTGGAAGATGGCACAAAGCTGACCGGCCGCCTGCTGGTCGGGGCGGATGGCCGGCAAAGCGGCACCGCCGCCCGCGCCGGGATCAAGCGGACAGGGTGGGATTACGGGCAAACCGCGCTGGTCTGTGCCATCGCCCATGAAAAGCCCCATAATGGCATCGCCCATCAGTTTTTCATGCCGCCCGGGCCGCTGGCCATCCTGCCGCTGCCGGGCAACCGGTCGTCGATTGTGTGGAGCGAAACACACAAAGCCGCCACGCGGATCCATGCACTGGATGGTGCAGGGTATCTTGCCCATCTGCGCCCCCGGTTCGGTGATTTTCTGGGAGAGATCAGCCTGGCAGGTGCGCGGTTCAGCTATCCGCTTGGACTGAGCCTCGCCAACAGCTTTGTCGCCCCCGTCTGGCGCTGGTCGGCGATGCGGCCCATGGGGTGCATCCGATTGCGGGTCAGGGGCTGAACCTGGGCCTTCGCGATGTGGCGGCGCTGGCCGAGGTGCTGACCGATGCCAAACGCCGGGGCGAGGATTACGCCGCGCTGGATGTGCTGGAACGCTACCAGAGCTGGCGCCGGTTCGACACGGCAAGCATGGCCGCCGCGACAGATGCGTTCAACCGTCTGTTTTCCAATGACAATCCGATTCTGCGCGCAGGCCGCGATCTGGGCATGGGCATGGTGAACGCCCTGCCCGGCCTGCGGCGGCGATTCATCCGCGAGGCCGCAGGCCTCACCGGTGATGTGCCCCGCTTGCTGCAGGGGCGGCCGTTATAGTCCCGGCATCGGAGTATGATGGGATGTTCAGAACACTGCCATATGCTCAGGCGGGGCCGGTCAGGAGTGAGGCAGCGTCGTTCTTATTGGATCCGGCGTTTCACTCCAGCTTCCTCGCCTCATCTTCCAGCATGATCGGAATGCCATTGCGGATTGGAAAGGCCAGATGCGCGGCTTTCGAGATCAGCTCCTGCGCCCCGGCATCATAGCTGAGCGGTGCATGGGTGACCGGGCAGACCAGCGCCTCTAACATGTGCCGATCAATCGGGGCTTCCGGCCTCATTGCAGAATATCCTCACCCGTGCCGCCCCGCAGTGCAAATTCGATCAATGTGACAAGTGTTTCCCGCCGGGTGGTCAGCGATGGCGCCTCCAGCAGCGCCTGCTTTTCTTCGGGGTCAAAGGGGCACAGCATCGAAAGCGAGTTGATCAGCAATTCATCTTCCGCGTCTTTCAGGCTGTCCCAATCCGTCGACAGATCAAGCGCTTCGAAATACCGTGACAACAGGGTCAGAAACTGCGGGCGATCAAATGTTCTGTCTTTTTCAACCCCGCCCAGATCATCATCGAACCCGGCCCAGGACACATCAGCCTTCAGATAGGGGCTGAAACCCGAGACCTCACGGGTCACGCGATAGCGCGATATCCCTGCCAGCGTGATCATATAGCGCCCGTCTTCGGTTTCCGAAAACTGCGTCACCCGGCCGGCACAACCGATGGAATGCAACCGTGTCTCGGTCTTTCCGGGGGTTTCCATGGGCTGCACCATTCCGATCATCCGGTGCCCGGTTTTCAGCGTATCATCCATCATCGCCAGATAGCGCGGCTCGAAAAGATGCAGGGGCAGGCGCGCGCGGGGCAAAAGCAGGGCCCCGGGCAGGGGAAAGACCGGAATTGTCTCAGGAAGATCCGCAGGGGATATCAGACCGGACATATCGCGCCCGCCGCTCAGGCGAAGATCATCGAGCTGAGCTTCCGGCGCCCGGCCAGAACAATCGGGTCTTCCGGTTTAAGCGCATCGAAAATGGTGAAAAGCTGAGATTTGGCGGCGCCGTCATTCCACTCCCGGTCGCGCCGGAACAGATCAAGCAGTTGCTCCACGGCATCCGGCACCTGACCGGCGGCATGCAGCGCCAGCGCATAATCGAACCGGGCCTGATGATTGGTCGGGTCAGCCTCAACCGCGGCGGCCAGTTCACTCAGCGGCCCGGCATCTTCGGCCTGCCGGGCAAGCTCCAACTGCGCGCGGGCGGCTTCAACCTCGGCGGCGCTGGCAATTGCGGCGGGCGCATTGTTCAGCAGCGCCTCGACCCGGTCCAGTTCACCCAAAGCCAGATGGGCGCGCGCCAGCCCGCCAAGGGCAGCGGGGTTTTCCGGCTCTTCCCCGAGGATCGCGGCAAAGGTCTGTGCCGCGTCCACCACGGCCCCCTCGTCCAGCATCGCCTCTGCGGCTTCAAGCGCCTCGGCCAGCCCGTTATCTTCACCTGACAGGGCGCTCAGCTTTTCGACAAACTGTTTCACTTCGGCCTCTGTTACGGCGCCCTGAAACCCATCCACCGGTTGACCCTGATGGAAGGCATAGACCATGGGGATCGACTGCACCCGCAACTGCCCGGCGATCTGCTGGTTCTGGTCTATATCGACCTTGACCATTTTCACCTTGCCCCTGGCCGCTTTCACCGCCGCCTCAAGCTGCGGCCCAAGGGTTTTGCAGGGCCCGCACCAGGGGGCCCAGAAATCGACGATGACAGGCACGGTCTGACTGGCCTCGATCACATCGGCCATGAAACTGGCATCGGTGCTGTCTTTGATCAGATCGGCCGCGCCCGGGGCATCCTGCGTCTGTCCAAATTCAAGCATGGCATGTCTCCTGAAATCCGTGTTGCCCGTTATATGCCTGTACGCATGGCTGTCGCCAAGGGGTCAAAGATCGAATGTGGCAAAGACCGGCGCGTGATCCGAGGGTTTCTCCCACCCGCGGACATCGCGCAGCACGCGGGAGCCATGGGCGGCAGCGGCAATATCGGGCGTGGCCCAGACATGATCAAGCCTGCGGCCCTTGTCGGCCGCATCCCAATCGCGCGCACGATAGGACCACCAGCTGTAAAGCGGCCCTTCGGGGATATCCTTGCGGGTGACATCCACCCATCCTGCGCTGTCCTGCACCTCGGCCAGATGTGTCACCTCAATCGGCGTGTGGCTGACAACTTTCAGCAGTTGTTTGTGAGACCAGACATCATCTTCACGCGGGGCGATATTCAGATCCCCCACCAGAATGCTTCTGGCGGGTGTCTCCCCATGGAACCAATCCCGCATCTCGGTCAGGAAATCGAGCTTATGGCCGAATTTCTCGTTGATCTCCCGATCCGGCACATCGCCACCTGCGGGCACATAGAAATTATGCACGGTGACGCCGTTTTCCAGCCTGGCGGCCACATGGCGGGCATCGCCCTTGCCCACGAAATCGCGATGACCCACATCTTCCAGCGGCTGTTTCGACAGGATCGCCACACCGTTATAGCCTTTCTGCCCCCGGGCTACGATATGGCCATAGCCCGCATTGGCGAACACCTCGGCAGGGATCAGATCGACCGGCGATTTACACTCCTGCAGGCACAGAATATCGGGGGCCTCTTCGCGCAACAGTCTGGTCACGAGATCGGCGCGCAAACGAACCGAGTTGATATTCCAGGTGGCAAGGGTGAAGGACATCGGCAATTTCTCCTCTGGCAGAGAGCGTGGCCCTATAGCGTTTCGACGTATTGTTGAAACGCCTTTCGCCTTCGGCTCAAACACCAAAGCCGTTGTCTCTGCATCCATGTAAACTCGAAACGCTTTAGCCTGCCACCCCGCCTGTCTTCAACCCATGTTCGTGTTTTGGTCTATTTGATCTTTGAAATTTCGCCGACATGATAAAAAAGGCCCGAACCAAAAGGCCCGGGCCAGTCCAACAGGGAGGTTGGGAGTAATGCGTCACGCAATTATGGGCTGTCGCCGGATTGCCCTCAAGCCGAACAATGCAAACGTCACGCAATCAGCCGGTACCCGCCGGATTCCGTCACCAACAGACGGGCATTCGAGGGATCGGGCTCAATTTTCTGACGCAGACGGTAGATATGTGTCTCCAGCGTATGGGTGGTGACACCGGCATTATAGCCCCAGACTTCATGCAAAAGAATGTCACGGGCCACAACGCCATCCTGCGCGCGGTAGAGGAATTTCAGAATATTCGTCTCTTTCTCGGTCAGGCGAATCTTCTTGTTATCTTCGGTTTCCAGCATTTTCATCGCAGGCTTGAATGTATACGGCCCAAGCTGGAACACCGCATCCTCGGATTGCTCATGCTGGCGCAACTGCGCGCGGATACGCGCCAGAAGCACCGGAAATTTGAACGGTTTGGTGACATAATCATTGGCGCCCGCATCAAGGCCCAGGATCGTATCGGCGTCGCTGTCATGGCCGGTCAGCATCAGAACCGGGCATTTGACACCCTGTTTGCGCATCAGACGACACAACTCACGACCATCGGTGTCGGGCAGGCCCACATCCAGGATCACCAGATCGTAAATCGCCTCTTTCGCGCGCTCCATCGCGCCGACACCATTGCCAGCTTCGAACACGTCGAATTCTTCGGTCATCACAAGCTGTTCAGACAGCGCCTCGCGCAGGTCCTCATCATCGTCGACCAGCAGGATCTTCCGTAAAGTGGCCATGGTGTCTACCTCATTTCCCTGTTCCTGAACACCGACATGCGCGCCTTACGTCAACTTGGCAAGATGGTCGAAAAGAACCTCACGCAGCCGTGTCACTGCGGGAGGGAATGTTTCAAAATACGACAACACAGGGTATGGGACTGAAAACACCCCGCTATGGGAGAAAAGATGAGCCTGATCCCCACCCCGTCGGAACTGATGGCCCGTGCCCGCACTGATCTGCATGTGGGGCTGCCTGTTGTGTTGGGGCATACAGGTGGTGGTGGCATTGTCGCTTTGGCCGCCGAACGGGTCACTGATACAAGACTGGACGATTTGCGCGTTCTGTCGGCCGAAATCACAATTGCCATCACCGCCCGCCGGGCGGAAACCCTGAAAGCGCGCGCCTATGACGGAGATCTGGCCCGCCTGCATCTGCCTGTCGATGCCGATGCCCTATGGGTACACAACATCGCAGAACCCGCCGATGACCTGCGGGCGCCGTTGAAAGGGCCGCTGCACAGCCAGCGTGATGGCACTGCGGGGCTGCACCGTCTGGCGCTGTTGCTGGCAAAATCGGCGCAGCTTTTGCCAGCGGCGGTTATTGTTACCATCCCCGACCCGCGAGCCGTCGCCGATGATCACGGCCTGACATTGCTTTGGTCCGAATCTGCCGCGGCCGATCTGGCTGCCCACCACCCGCTGCATCCGGTGGCCGCCGCGCGCCTGCCGATGGAGGCCGCCGAGGCCGGGCGCCTGCATATCTTCCGACCCGAAAATGGCGGGATCGAACATTACGCGATCGAAATCGGCCGCCCCGACCGCACCAGGCCGGTTCTGACCCGGCTGCATTCGGCCTGTTTCACCGGCGATGTGCTGGGCTCGCTGAAATGCGATTGCGGGCCGCAATTACACACGGCACTGGCCGAGATCGGCAAGGAAGGCGCGGGCATATTGCTGTATCTCAACCAGGAGGGGCGCGGGATCGGGCTTACCAACAAGATGCGCGCCTATTCTCTTCAGGATCAGGGGTTTGATACGGTTGAGGCCAATCACCGGCTTGGCTTTGAAGACGATGAGCGGGATTTCCGCCTTGGGGCCGGGTTGCTGAAGACCATGGGGTTCAAGGCCGTGCGGTTGATGACGAACAACCCCCGCAAGGTCGAAATCATGGGTCAGATGGGTGTCACAGTGACAGAGCGTGTGCCGCTGATCACCGGCACCAACCGCCATAACGCCCATTATCTGGCAACCAAGGCCAAAAAATCAGGGCATCTTCTGTGACGCCCGCCGATCTGGTGTTGACCCCGACCGGCCTGCGCTTCATGGGGCGCAGCTTGCCTTGCGTGATCGGGCGGAGCGGTATCACAACCGCAAAACGCGAAGGTGATGGCGCAACGCCCGCAGGTGCCCACCGGATCATCGGCTGCCTCTACCGCCCTGACCGGATCGCCCGCCCCTGTCCATGGACCGTACCGCTTGCACCGGGGGATTTGTGGTCCGATGATCCAAGGGACGCGGATTACAACCTGATGGTCCGGGCGCCCCATGCATTCAGCCATGAACGGCTGTGCCGCGCCGATCCGCTCTATGATCTGGTCCTGCTGACCGACTGGAACTGGCCCCGGGCCAGGCCCGGTCGTGGCTCCGCGATTTTCCTGCATCAGTGGCGCCGGCCCGGATACCCGACCGAGGGCTGCATCGCCTTTGACCGGCGCGATCTCAACTGGATCACCCGTCGGATTACACCTGACAGCCGGGTGATCGTGCCGCCCCTTTCTTCTTGGTGAAAATACGCCGGGGGTGTGGGGGCTGGCCCCACTGCGCCGACCCTGCCCGTTTTATTCCGGGTAACGCCGCTCAGCCCGCGCTTCACCCAACACCTGATTGCCCGCCCGCGCGGTGGCGCGCCATTCATAGGTATGGGTCTGACCCGGCGGGCACGGGCTGCGATAGGTGAACAGCCCTTCGGGAACTGTACCGCTGCCGCTGATCCGCAATCGCCCGCCACCATGGTTGTAAGACGGCACATCCAGATCGACGAGGCGGAATTCAATTGTCTCGGTCCCCGCAGGCACATCGGTAAGGATGAAGGCAGGATTACCCACAGTGTTGGGTCGCCCCGTTGTGCAAAGGGGAATATCGCCCCAATCGAAACTCAGCCTGAATTCGGCAAGGGCAGCGCTGCTTGTGAGGACAAGGGCGAACAAGGCGACAAGACTGGTTTTCATGCGTTTACTCCGATCTCTGTTACATGTCAGTCTGCGTGACCCGCTGTGTTGGTTCAATCTTTTGGCGCAACCCGTTCACCGAAAATCGCCGACCCGACCCGGACATAGGTGGCGCCAAAGGCAATCGCCTTGTCGAAATCCGCACTCATCCCCATGCTCAGCTCGGGCAGTCCATTGCGCTCGGCCAGCTTTGCCAATAGCGCGAAATGCAGGCTCGCCTCCTCCTCTGCGGGCGGGATGCACATCAGCCCTGTCACCGGCAGATCCATGGCGCGGGCCTCTGCCACGAAAGCATCGGTTTCAACAGGCAGGATGCCCGATTTTTGCGGCTCTTCCCCGGTATTCACCTGGATCAGCAATTCAGGGCAACTGCCCCGTTCCTGTGCCAGATCGGCAAAGCGACGGGCCAGTTTTGGCCGGTCCAGCGTGTGAATCGCGTCGAACATTTCGACTGCCTGCCGGGCCTTGTTGGTCTGTAACGGGCCGATCAGATGCAGCGAGATATCGTCATAAAGCTCCTGAAACGCGGGCCAGCGCCCGGCAGCCTCCTGCACGCGGTTCTCTCCGAACAGCCGATGGCCCTGCTTCAGAACATGGGCAACGCGTTCGGCAGGCTGCACCTTGGAGACAGCAATCAATCTGACGGATCCGGGCGCACGCCCGGCCCTGGATTCCGCGCTGGCCAAAGCGCTGCCAATCTCGGACAGAGACATCTTTCGTCACCCCCAAACAGAAAAGAGCGGGCCTAAGCCCGCTCTTCCCTTACCAAATAATCCGGTTGGATTAGAAGGACATTGCGATACCAAGCGACCAGAAGTCTTCATTGGCATTATCGCTGCTGCCATAACCCAGGCGGATACCTGCGCCACCGCCAAGATCGTAAGACGCGGACAGACCGTAACCTGAGTCACCGGAGCCGAATTCACCATAGTTGGCGTGAATTGCGTACGGGCCGAATTCATAGCCTGCACCGATACCGATGTGGTCATCGTCATTGCCGAGAACACCACCGCGATCTGTCCAGTCGCTATACTGGAAGCCAACGGAGAAACCGGAGGCAAAGGTCGCGTTTGCGCTGATACCCCAGATTTCCTGATCTGTCGTTGTGAAATCGGTGGACTGATAACCCAGGCCGAGATTGATATCGACGCCGGACCAGTCAGTGCTGTAGCGGAAACCAAGGGCATAAGACCCATCACGCGAGTCAGACTGAACCTGACCAGTGGTGCCGTTCGTAACCAGAGTACTCGAAGCATCCTGCTCGTAAGAGATCGCAACACCAAAATCGCCGAAGGTGTTGTCATAGCGGACAATCTGACCATCGCCAGCACCGTCGCCATAGGAACCCAGATAACCCTCATGCGAGGTTTCATCATCTGCAAGGCTGCCCGGGTTGGAGATGTTACCCGCTTCGGTCAGGGCCCAGTCCAGAGCGCCATCGGTGTCACCCAGGGTGACCGTACCGAAATCGCCCGAGATGAACACGGCAACGCCGCCATGACCGTAATCATTGTCGAAGGCGTTGTTGGGTCTGGTCGCAGTCCCGGGAGTGTCAAGCGCCTGGTCAGCCGACTCGTCGATGTCGATGGATGCGCCAAATGTCAGGCCGTTATCGGTTGTGCCGGACAAGGTGAAGGTGACGTCGATATCCTGGATGAACTGCGTCTCCAGGTTGTCCCCACCACGGATACCCATTTCGGCGGAGCCGGACAGGGTAACATCCGCAGATGCGAATCCTGCCGAGGCAACCAATGCCGTGGTAGCGAAGAGAACCTTTTTCATGGTTTTTCCCTCGTATTCTTGAATAAGGTGCACCTCAACACGGGGAATTCCGAATTGAGTATGCTCTTTCCTCTCTCTTCGCCCCTCGAAATGCAAGAAAGGCCAAAGGGATGCCCCCATCTTGCCCCCGGATGGTGCAGACTTGCCACAGTGTGGTATTCACCCGTCAAGCGAAGCCCCTTGCCGCGCTGAGAGGGCTAAGATACCAAGCGGTGAGGCTTTGACGAAAAAAGGGCAATGCAGCATGACATTTTCGGGTATTGCGCGGATTTTATGCGGTCTTTTGCTTGTCAGCACGGTTGCGGCCTGTGGTGGCAGGTCCGGCGGTCTGTTCGGTGGCGGGCTGGATAATGAGATGAGTCCCGAAACCCGTGAACGGCTGATCGAATCGGGTGCACTGGAAGATCCTGACCGCAATACGGTCTGGGATCTGTTCCAGAACACAAACGATCCGAATGTCACGGTAGAGGTCAGCCGCTACCTCTGGAATGCCTCGCTTGAAATCCTTGATTTCATGCCGATCGAGGGCGCAGACCCGTTTTCCGGCGTGATCGTCTTTGGTTATGGCACCCCGCCGGGGTCAGGCCGGGCCTATCGCGCGACGGTCTATATCACCGACCCCGCCCTTGATGCGCGCAGCCTGCGCGTGGCGTTGCAAAGCCGGGGCGGCACGGCGGTCAGCCGTGAAACCGCCCGTCAGATCGAAGATGCGATCCTGACCCGGGCGCGCCAGCTACGGATTCGCGACGCGGATCTCTGACGCGGTTTTCGGTGTAACGGCCTTGCCTAAACCCAAACCCCTATAGACCAGCGCCTGCGCGCCGCCTAAACACACCGCCGGGCCTTCAGATGCCCTGCGTTTTGCGTTCGACCTTCATAAGGAAGCCCGATGTCCCGCTATCAACCGTCCCAGTTGGAACCCAAATGGCAAAAAGCCTGGGAAGAGGCCGGCACGTTCCGCGCCACGCGGATCGCTGACAGGCCCAAATATTACGTGCTTGAGATGTTTCCCTACCCGTCCGGGCGCATTCATATCGGCCATGTGCGCAACTATACGATGGGCGACGTGATCGCGCGCTACAAGCGGGCGACCGGCCATAATGTGCTGCATCCGATGGGCTGGGATGCCTTTGGCCTGGCCGCGGAAAACGCCGCGATGGAACGCGGGATTCACCCGGCTGACTGGACGCATCAGAATATCGCCGACATGCGCGACCAGATGAAACCGCTTGGCTTTTCCATTGACTGGTCGCGTGAGTTCGCCACCTGCGCGCCGGAATATTACGGCCAGCAGCAGGCGCTGTTCATCGACATGATGGGGGCCGGGCTGATCGACCGTAAAAACGCCGTGATCAACTGGGACCCGGTGGATATGACGGTTCTGGCCAATGAACAGGTCATCGACGGCAGGGGCTGGCGCTCAAACGCGGTGGTGGAACGGCGCGAGCTGACCCAGTGGTTCTTCAAAATCTCGGATATGGCCGATGATCTGTTGCAGGCGCTGGACGGGCTCGACAACTGGCCCGAGAAGGTCAAGCTGATGCAGGCCAACTGGATTGGCAAATCCCGGGGTTTGCAGTTTTCCTTCGGCCTGACCGAGGCCATGGGCGGCCATGACCGGGTGGAGGTTTACACCACCCGTCCCGACACGTTGATGGGGGCCAGTTTCATCGGCATCTCACCCGATCATCCGCTGGCCAGAGAACTGGAAGCCCATACCCCCGAGATCGCGGCTTTCTGCGCGGATTGCCGGGCCACCGGCACCACCGAAGAGGCACTGGAAACCGCCGAGAAGAAAGGCTTTGATACCGGGCTGCGGGTGCGCCACCCGTTTGATACCGCCTGGGAATTGCCCGTCTATATCGCCAATTTCATCTTGATGGAGTATGGCACCGGCGCAATTTTCGGCTGCCCTGCCCATGATCAGCGCGACCTTGATTTTGCGCGGAAATACGGGCTGGATGTAACCTCCACCTATGTGCCCATGGCAGAAACCGACGGGGTCACCCGGCCCGAGGATGGCGGCGATGCCTATGTGCCTCCGAAGCCCGAAAAGGTGCGGTATGTCAAAGGGTTCGCCGGGGAGGAGGTGCAAACCGGCGCCGAAGGTATCGACAGCGCCATCGCGTTCTGCGAACAGAACGGCGTTGGTCAGGGCGTCACCAGATTTCGCCTGCGCGACTGGGGCCTCAGTCGTCAGCGGTATTGGGGCTGCCCGATCCCGGTTGTCCATTGCGAAAGCTGTGGCGTGGTGCCCGAGAAAAAGGAAAACCTGCCTGTTGAGCTGCCCAAGGATGTCAGTTTCGACATCCCCGGCAACCCGCTTGACCGGCATCCGACCTGGCGTGATGTGCCTTGCCCGTCCTGCGGCGCGCCTGCCAAACGCGAAACCGACACGATGGATACATTTGTTGATTCATCCTGGTATTTCGCGCGCTTCACCGCCCCCCATGCCGACACCCCCACCGTGGCGGAAGACGCCGCTTACTGGATGAATGTCGATCAGTATATCGGCGGCGTTGAACATGCGATTCTGCATCTGCTCTATTCCCGCTTCTTTGCCCGGGCGATGCAGATCACCGGCCATCTGCCTGCCAGCGCGATTGAGCCTTTTGACGCGCTGTTTACGCAGGGCATGGTCACCCATGCGATTTACCAGACCAAGTTGGGGCAGGACGGACGGCCGGTTTACCATTACCCCGAAGAGGTTGACCTGCGCGATGGCGGCGCGTTTCTCAAAGAAGATGGCAGCACGGTGGAGGTCATCCCCTCGGCCAAAATGTCGAAATCCAAGAACAACGTGGTCGATCCGGTGGCGATCATCGACCAATACGGGGCCGATACCGCCCGCTGGTTCGTGTTGAGTGACTCCCCCCCGAACGCGATGTGGAATGGACCGCCGCAGGCGCAGAGGCGACGTTCAAACACCTCAATCGGGTCTGGACGCTGTGCGACCGGATCAGCGGCATGGACAAGGCCGCGGCAGGGGAAGGCGATGAGGCGTTGCGCCGGGCGCTGCACAAAACCATCTTCGATGTGACCCAGGGCGTGGAATCCTTCGGCTTCAATGCCGCTATCGCCAAGCTTTACGCCTTCACCAACACGCTGGCGAAATCAAAGGCCGGCCATGGGGCCCAACGGGGCGCGATCATGACACTGGCACAGCTGATGTCACCGATGACCCCGCATCTGGCCGAGGATATCTGGGCCCATCAGGGCGGCGAGGGCCTGATTGCCAATGCGCCCTGGCCGGTGGCGGACCCGGCGCTGCTGGTATCCGATGATGTCACCCTGCCGATCCAGATCAACGGCAAACGCCGTTCGGAAATCACCGTTGCCAAGGACCTGCCCAAGGAAGAGCTTGAAAAGCTGGCGCTGGCGGACAAGGCTGTGATCAGAGCCCTGAATGGCGGGGCCCCCAAGAAACTGATCGTTGTTCCGGGCCGGATCATCAATGTCGTTATCTGACCGCCGCACCGTCCTGACATGTCTCGCCGCAGTGCCGCTTGCGGCCTGCGGTTTCGCGCCGGTCTATGCCCCCGGCGGGTCGGGCAGTGTGCTGCGCAATCAGATACTGGTGGAACCGCCCGAAACCCGGGCTGAATTTCTGCTGGTCGCCCGGCTGGAGGAACGGCTTGGCCGAGCCGACAGCCCGCGCTATGCGATGACCCTGGCCACCACAATCGTGGCAAGAGGCACCGCAATCACCGGATCAAATGACATCACCCGGATCAACCTGACCGGAACAAGCCGGTTTCGCGTGGTCGAGGCGGGAAGCGATGTTCAGGTCCATGCGGCCAGCGTGCGCAGCTTCACCTCCTATTCCACCACCGGTTCCACCATCGCCACAGCTACCGCTGAACGCGATGCAGAGGAACGGCTGATGGTGGCGCTGGGTGATCAGATCGTCTCGAACCTTCTGGCCAATGCCGGCCGCTGGTCATGAAACTCTCCCCCCGGGAGGCATCGGGCTATTTCGCTAGGCCCGACCCGGATGCGACCGGACTGTTGATCTATGGCGCGGATGCCATGCGTGTGGCCCTGAAACGCCAGCAGGTGCTGGAGGCGCTGCTTGGCCCCGAGGCTGAGGCCGAGATGCGCCTGACGCGCATCCCCGCCCCGGACCTGCGATCAGACAGTGCCGCGCTTCTGGATGCGGTCAAGGCGCAGGGCTTTTTCCCCGGTCCCCGTGCGGTTTTCGTTGAAGACGCGGGCGACGGGCTGGCCCCGGTGATCCGGATCGCGCTGGAAGACTGGGCACCGGGCGATGCGCAGATCATCGTGACCGCCCGGCAACTGGCCGCGCGTTCTGCCCTGCGCAAACTGTTTGAGGGGCACAAGACCGCCTATGCGGTTGGCATCTATGATGACCCGCCCTCGCGCCACGAGATCGAGGAGACCCTGCAAAAAGCCGGGGTGACGCAGATCGGACCGGAAGCGATGGCCGATCTGACCACGCTGGCGCAATCGCTGGACCCGGGCGATTTTCGCCAGACCGTGACCAAGCTGGCGCTTTACAAACATCAGGATCCGGCGCCGGTCACGCCCGGGGATGTGGCCGCCTGTGCGCCTGCCACCATCGAGGCCGAGCTTGACGACATCCTGCATGCGGCCGCCGAAGCCCAGGCCGGGGCGATCGGCCCGCTGGTCACCCGGCTTGGCGGTCAGGGGGTGCAGCCGGTGGGTTTATGTATCGCGGCGCTTCGCCATTTTCGCATATTGCACAGCGCCTCGGCCCATCCGGGCGGCGCTTCGGCGGGCATCGCCTCGGCCCGCCCGCCGATCTTCGGGCCCCGGCGCGAGAGGATGATCCGGCAGGCACAGGCCTGGGGCCTGCATAATCTGGAGACGGCGCTTGGTCTGCTGGTCGAAACCGATTTAACATTGCGTTCCAGCCAGCAGGCCCCGCAAATGGCCCTTATGGAACGCGCGCTGATCCGTCTGGCGATGATGCCGCGCCACTGAAATGATGTGAGGAAGACAGCATGTATCAGGTGATTGGCGGCGTCAAAAGCCGCACGCTCCGGGTTTTGTGGACACTGGAAGAGCTGGGTCTGGACTATGAGCATGTCGCCGCGCCGCCGCGATCTGACGAGGTGATCGCCTTCAACCCCGCAGGCAAGATACCTGTTCTGGTGTCGGGCGGGGTGCCAATCACCGATTCCGTGGCGATCATGACCTATCTGGCCGACAAACACGGATCACTGACCTTTCCCGCCGGCACGGTGGAACGGGCGAGGCAGGACAGTCTGACCCAGTTCATCATTGATGAGTTCGACGCGCTGATCTGGACCGCCGCGCGGCATAGTTTCATCCTGCCCGAGGACAGGCGCGTGCCCGCGATCAAGGACAGTCTGAAATGGGAGTTTGAACGCTCTCAACACGCGCTGATCCCGCGTATGGCAGAGGATGGACCGTTCCTGATGGGCGAGACCATGACAATCGCCGATATTCTGCTGGCCCATTGCGGGGGCTGGGCGGCCGTTGCAAAATTCCCGATTGTGGAACCCCGGCTTGGCGATTTTGTACGGATGATGCAGGCGCGCCCTGCCTTTGCCCGCGCCATGGCGGCGTAACGAAAGCTCCCGCCCAGGACAGAATGACGGGTCTTTGGTTGGGCCCGGCAGGCGCTGCGCGCCTGTGCCTGCGGCGCGCGTATTTTTGACAAGAAGAAGGGGCGGGGCGCGTTTCAGGGCGCGGCCCAGTTTGCCGCATGTTGCCCTGCCCATCGGCCCGTGGCGAGACAGGCGGTGATCAGATAGCCGCCGGTGGGAGCCTCCCAATCCAGCATTTCACCGGCACAGAAAATGCCGGGCAGGGCGCGTAGCATCAGCCCGTCGTCAAAAGCCGCACGCATGACCCCGCCTGCGGTGGAGATCGCCTCCTCCATCGGGCGCGGCCCCTGATGGGGAATAGGCAATGCCTTGATCAGGGAGGCCAGCGCCGCAGCATCAGGCAGGGGCCGGGCGAACTCCTGCAACAGGGCCAGACGCGCGCCCGTCAGGCGCAGGGTTTTGCGCAGGTAATTGGCCTGACTTTCCTTGCCGTTGGTGCGGGACAACCGGGCTGTCACCTCTGTGTGGGTCAGATCGGGCAGCAGATCCAGCGACAGGGGGGCGCCTTCACGCAGGGCCCGCGATACGGCATAGATGCCGCCGCCTTCCAGCCCGCGCGCGGAAATCACGAACTCACCGCGATGTCTTTTCGCCCCCGCCATCAGGGCCACATTCTTCACCGGGGCGCCGAAATGCATCGCCATATGCTGGGACCAGCTCACGGAAACCCCCATATTCGCAGGCTTGAATGGCGCGATCCCGACCCCTTTCGCGGCCAGCCAGGACGCCCAGGCTCCGTCAGAGCCAAGCCGTGTCCAACTGGCCCCGCCAAGCGCCAGAACCGTGACTTTCGGGTGCAAAACCTGCCGCCCCCCGGGGGTGTCAAAAGCAAGCCCGCCCGTTTCCTCCCAGCCCTGCCAGTGCCAGCGGGTGCGCAAGGTGATCTCCATCCGCGACATCCAGGCGCGCAGGAGGGGAGAGGCCTTCATCGCCACGGGAAACACCCGCCCGGTGGTGCCGGTGAACAGATCCTGCCCCAGACTGCCTGCCCAACCCTGTACCTGTTTCGGGCCAAACGCATCCAGCATCGGGGCCAGCCAGGGGGTGGCCTCCTGATACCGGGCATAGAACTGCGTCTCAGGCTCGATCCGGGTCAGGTTCAGCCCCGATTTGCCCGCCATCAGAAATTTGCGCCCGGCAGAGGGTTTGCCCTCGGCCAGCAGCACCTGCCGCCCGGCGCGCGCCAGGGTTTCCGCCGCCATCAGCCCCGCAGGCCCGGCCCCGATCACCAGCGCATCACTCATGCAGGATCGCGCGGGTCTTGCCCGGCTTTCCACTCCAGCACGCGATGCGGATAGGGGATTTCGATATTGTTCTCTTTCAACGCATTCCAGATCAGGAACAGCACGTCGGAGGTGTATTTGTTATCGCCGTCATCCAGACCGTTCACCCAGAACTCGACACTGAAATCAACACCGCTGTCGCCAAAGCCGCGCAATTCGCAATCGGGCGGATAAGGTGCATCAAGAACACCGGGATGGGTTGCGACCGCCGCCTCGATCAGGGCCGGGATCCGATTGATATCGGTGTCATAACTGACAGAGAAGGGCGCTTCATACCGGTTGGCGCTGCCACTGTCGGAGTAATTCACCACCCGGGTGGTGATGAAATCCTCGTTCGGGACCACAATCCAGCGGCCGTCAAATGTCTCCAGCACCGCTGCGCGCGCCGTCATCCTGACGATCTTGCCCTGCTCCCCGCCATCCAGTTCGACATAGTCGCCCACCGTGGCCTGCCCCTCCAGCAGCAGGATCACCCCTGAGATGAAATTGGAGGCGATCCTTTGCAGGCCAAAGCCCAGCCCCACACCGATGGCACCCCCCAGCACGGCCAGGGTTGTCAGGTCGATGCCCATGATGCTCATCAACAGCAGGAAAGCGGCGCCGAAGATGATGATCTCAACCGTCTTGATCGCCAGTTCCCGGGTTGCGGGGCGCATATCTTCCTGCCGGCCGATATACTCCGTGCTGTGCCGGGTGGACCAGCGACCCAGCCAGAACAGCAGACTGCCTGCAATCCCCCCACGGATCAGCGCCATGACCGAGAAGGAGATATTGCCCAGCGACACCTGTAACTCGGTCAGCGCAAGGGTCACGTCATCAAGCAGGCCCAGGGCATAAAGCGCCGCAGCCGGGATCAGCACATAGCGGCCCAGAAGCTTCAGGAACGGATCATTGAGGATTTGGGTGACCAGGCTGCGCGCGGCCAGAAACAGGAACACCCGTTTGCCGAACGCGATCACCGCGCCGCTGTCGAACAGCGAGACCACAATGGATTCGCCGATTGCGGTGAACCCATAGGCCAGCAGCGGCAGCAGCAGGGGGAGGAACCGCACCAGAAACCGCCGCGCGATGGAAAGCACTGTCTGGTGGTCTTCAGCCGGGGTCAGCAGTTTTTTCAGCGCGGGCATCAGGCGGCGCGACACCAGAAGCGCCGCCAGAAATGCGGTGACCAAAAGCGCGAATTGCGACCAGGCGACCGGGCTGGTCAGCCAGTCACGCGCAAGTGTCGAGCCATCTTCGGCAAGCTCCAGCGCCTGCTGGATGATCTCTGGTTGGTTTTCCATGGTGACGCCTTGTCCCCGACCTCTTTTCTGACCGGTCTAAGGGGGTTTGCCGTGGAAGGGAAACACCATTCGCAGGCCCCGGCCTCGGCCCTGCGCCGGATGTGGCAGGGGCTGTCGCCTGTTGGCCCCGGTCTCAGCGCCCGGTGATCAGGTGTTTTATCCCCCGCAGATTGGCCGCATCGCCGGCCATCGCATCCGTGGCCAGATCCCGCGCGACCTGCAACAGCGTGTCAGGTTCCACAATCCGGTCGATCAGCCCAAACCCCAAAGCCTCCTCGGTCGTCAGCTTCTGCCCGGCCAGCAACACCAGTTTGGTCCGCGCCGGGCCCATCAGGGAAACCATGCGTTTGGGGTCAGATGGTTGCGGCAGGAAGCCCAGCTTTGCCACCGGATAGAAAAACCGCGCGCCGGGCACCGCGATCCGCAGATCGCAGGCCAGCGCCATGCCGAACGCGCCGCCGGCCAATGTGCCGTTCAGGGCGGCAATCGTCAGGCAGGGCAAATCCGCAATCGCGGTCGAAACGCGCTCCCACAGGGGGGAGGTTGCAAGCCCGGCTCTGGCGGCTTCCAGATCGGCCCCTGCGCTGAACACGCGGTTGCCCGCACCGGTCAGCAGCAGCGCCCGCACACCCGGGTCCTGCCCCGCCTCTTCGGCAATCCCGGCCAGTTGGCGCAACATGTCTTCGGTCAGGGAGTTGGCCTTGTCAGGCCGGTTCAGCACCACCTGCCACAGACCATCCTCGCGGTTCAATGCAATCATGCGGACAGACCAAGCCGGGCGCGGATGCCCTTGTCACGCAGGGAAATCTCTTCGCCCAGATATTCATCGGCTTCTGCCGAGCACATCCAGACCAGCGCCTTTGCGGGCCAGTCCGCCGGAATATGATCGGACCAGTCCAGCTTGCTGACCGGGTTCAGGCCGCTGGCCTTGATCTCATGCTGCATTTCGGTGGCCACCGTGCCCGGCGACAGGCCCATGGCGCGAATCCCCTTATCAGCGCCTTCCTTATGCAGGCACATGGTCAGCATCGCCGCCCCGGCTTTTGAGCTGCAATAATGGCTCCACCCTTCCAGGGCGTTATGGGCCGCGCCGGAACTGATGGTGATAATCGTGCCGCCGCCACGGTCCACCATGCCCGGCATCGCCGCGCGCATGCCATGGAAAACACCTTTCAGATTGATGTCGATCACATGGCCCCAGGCCTCGGGGTCGGCCTCTGCCAAGTGAGAGATCGGTTCGATCACACCGGCATTGTTGATCAGCACATCCAGCCCGCCAAAGGTCTCTACGGCAGCAGTCACGGCGGCCTCCACCTCCCAGTAGCGGCTGACATCGCAGGGCACCGCCAGGGCCTGATCTCCGATCTCGCCTGCCAGATCCGTGATGCTTTCCCGCGACCGGGCCAAAAGCACCACATTGGCACCTTCATCGGCGAAGGCGCGCGCCGCTGCGGCGCCGATCCCCCGGCTGGCCCCTGTAATCATGACCGTTTTCCCGCGCATATCTTTCATTATCCCCCGATTTTTAGAAAGTTCTGTCAGCTTCCGGGCCAATCTGCTCTTGACGCCTACGGGCCTTGGACCGAACATCCCGCCATTCAATTCACCTTTGGTAGGTTATTATGTCAAAAATCAAATCCCTTTCTATCAGTATTTCCACAGTGGCAGTTATTGCCGCATCCCCGGCATTTGCCGATGTCGATGCCCAGGAGCTTTGGGCCGAATGGCAGGCACAAACCGCCTTTTCCGGCCAGACCCTGACCGCCGATTCGGTCACGGAAACCGCCACCGGGCTGGTGATCACCGGCCTGACCTCCACAAGTGTGCAGGGGGAAACGACCTCCACCGGTCAGATCGATCAGGTCACCCTGACCGAAAATGACGATGGCACGTTGAGTGTGGGCCTGTCCGAAGTCTACCGGATCACCTCAAATACGCAGGTTCAAAACGCCCCGCCGGTCAGCGTGGTGATGGATATGCGCCATGAGGGCCTGACCATCACCGTCTCGGGCGACCCGGGCGCGCGCCAGTATGATTACAGCGCCGATGCCCTGTCGGTTACAACTGATCAGATCAGTATTGCGGGTGACACCGGTGGAGATTTGGATATCTCCGCCACAGTCAATGATCTGCTGGTGCAGTATAACATCACCGGCGACACGCCCGAAACAACCAGCTTCACCTCAACCGGGGGCTTTTCAAGTGCGACCGGCACCGTAGATGCCTCTTCCTCCGGGGGAACACCGGGCAGCTTCAAAATGAGCTTCAATATGGGGGCCACAACCTCATCGGGGTCCGGCACGCTGTCCTCGATGGCGGCAATGTCGCAAATCTCGTCCGGCGCTGCCCTGCCCGAGGATTTCAACCTTGAAGGCCAGGCAGATTATGAACGGTTGAGCTATGAGGTCACGTTTGAGGAACCCGAAACCAGCTTCCATATGACCTTCGCCAATGAAGGCGGCAACATGGCCGTGGCCTTTGCAGAGGGCGGGCTGACCTATGATCTGTCGGCGCAAAATGTCGATGCAACCGTGCAGACATCGGAATTTCCGCTGCCGATCGAGGTCAGCGCTGCCTCAACCGGCTTCCTTCTGACCCTGCCGCTGATGCCACAGCCTGACCCCTCTGATATGGCGCTTCGCCTCGATTATCAGGAGCTTGAGGTGAATGACGCGCTATGGGCCATGATTGACCCCGGTGCGGCGATCCCGCGCGATCCGGCATCGCTGATCGTGGATATCACCGGCAAGGTGCAGATGTTCGTCAATCTGATGGCAGGTGATCCTGCCGCCTTGCAGGGCCCTCCGGGAGAGTTGCGCGAGGTCACGCTGAATGAATTGCAACTGTCCCTCGCCGGTGCCTCTCTGGAAGGGGAGGGTGATCTGGATTTCGCAGCGGGTCAGGTCATTCCGATGCCCGTCGGCACCATTGATCTGCGTGCCGCAGGGCTGAGCGCGCTTCTCGAACGGCTGACAACCGCCGGGCTTCTGCCGGAGGAACAGGCTGCCATGGCGCGCGGTGTCTCGGGCATGTTTGCCCGGCCCGGTCCTAGCCCGGACACGCTGGAAACCACCATCGAGTTCCTGCCCGGCGGCGGGATCACCGCCAACGGCATACCACTGCAATAAACGGATCAAAAATCCATTCGGACCGCCCGGTGCCAGCCATGGCCCCGGGCGGTTTTCACGAGTGCCATCTTGCACCCCCGCCATCTGCGGCCTACAGCAGCACATCACCCGGCAGGATATGTACCCCGCATGACCCGATCCCTTTCCGATCTGACCAGCGCCCTTCTGGACGCAGCCACCAAGGCCGGAGCCGAAGCCGCCGATGCCATTGCCGTGGAGGGTACATCGGTATCCATTGATGTGCTGAACGGCACGCTGGAACAGGCCGAACGCGCCGAGGGGATCGAGATCGGCCTGCGCGTCATGACCGGCCCGCGTCAGGCCTGCGTATCAGCCTCTGACATCAACCCCGATACACTTGCCGAAATGGCCGAACGCGCGGTTGCCATGGCCCGCCTGTCACCCGAAGATCCGACCATCGGCCTGGCCGAACCCGCGCAACTGGCCCGGAATTGGGACATCAACAGCCTGGATCTGATCGACCCCGCGCCGGAACCCTCTGCCGCCGCCCTGGAAGAGGCTGCGCTAAGCGCCGAAGCCGCAGCGCTGGCCGTCAAAGGCATTTCTCAGGTGCAGTCCGCCAGCGCCACCTATGGCCAGCGCCGGATGCATCTGGCCGCCACAAACGGGTTTGCCGGTGGCTATGGCCGCACCGATCACGGGCTTGGCTGCGTTGCCATCACCGGTGAAGGCACGGGGATGGAGCGCGATTATTATGGCGAAGGCCGCAGCCATGCGGAGGATATGATCAGCGCTGAAGAGGTCGGGCGGCTGGCGGCAGAGCGCACCATCGCCCGCGCCGGGGCCCGCAAACCCCCGACCGGAGCCTTCCCGGTGCTCTATGACGAGCGTATTTCCTCCTCCCTCATCGGGCATCTGCTGCAAGCCTCGAATGGCAGCGCCATCGCCCGTGGCAGTTCCTGGTTGCGTGATGGGCTGGGCGATCAGGTTCTGCCCAAAGGCCTGTCCGTCACCGAAGACCCGCACCGTCCCCGCATCACCGGATCACGCCCCTTCGACGGAGAAGGATTGCCCACCGCAAAACGCGACATTGTTGCCGATGGCATGCTCACCGGCTGGACCCTGGACCTTGCGACGGCGCGCAAGCTGAACATGCCGTCCACAGGCAATGCCGCGCGCGGCACTTCGGCGCCGCCTTCCCCTCGGTCAGCAATATCGCGCTGACACAGGGGGATCTCAGCCAGGAGGCGTTGCTGGCCCAGATGGGCACCGGCCTTCTGATCACCTCGATGATCGGCGCGTCGATCAACCCCACCACCGGGGATTATTCCCGCGGTGCCTCGGGCTTCTGGGTCGAAAACGGGCAGATCACCTATGCGGTCAATGAATGCACGGTGGCGGGCAATCTGCGCGAGATGCTGCGCCGCATCGTGCCCGCCAATGATGCCCGCGCGCATCTGTCCCGTGTCGTGCCCTCACTATTGGTCGAGGGGCTGACGATTGCCGGGGCCTGAAAGCGACCTGACCCTGCTGATCACCGCCGCCGAAGACGCCGGCAGGATCGCCGCGAAACACTGGAAATCAGACCCGAAGGTCTGGGACAAACCGGATGGCGAGGGCCCGGTCACAGCTGCCGATCTGGAAGTTGATGAGATGTTGCGGACCACGCTGAGTGCCGCGCGCCCGGATTATGGCTGGCTATCGGAGGAAACGCCCGACACGGCCACCCGCCTGTCCCGGCGCAGAACCTTCATTGTCGATCCGATTGACGGCACCCGCGCCTTTATCGACGGATCGCGCAATTTCGCCCATTCCCTCGCGATCTCGGATCAGGGGCAGATCACCGCCGCCGTTGTCTACCTGCCGGTCAAGGAGCAGCTTTTCGCCGCCGCCCTTGGTCAGGGTGCAACCCTGAATGGAACCCCGCTTGAAGCCTCTGCCCGTGAAAAGGAACATCAGGCCGCCATCCTGACCACCAAAGTCAATCTTGCGCCCGCGCGCTGGCCCGGCGGGGTGCCCCCGGTTGAACCGCATTTCCGCTCATCACTGGCCTATCGTCTTGCGCTGGTCGGTCAGGGCCGGTTTGACGGGATGATCACGCTTCGCGACAGCTGGGAATGGGACATCGCCGCCGGGGCTTTGATCGCCGCCGAAGCCGGTGCTGCGGTCAGCACCCGAACGGGTGCGGCGCTTCACTTCAACAACCCTCTGCCGCAATTGCCCGGCATTCTGGCCGCTGCCCCCAGGCTGCACCACAAATTACTTGCACGGCTCACCCTCACAGCTTGACGTGAAACCCCATATCCGTAGGTTGCGCAGCAACGCGAAACCCTTAACACAAGGCCGGGACCCCATGACCCAACGCTTGCATCTTGTCTTCGGTGGAGAGTTGAAAGACCCCACCAAAAACGAATTCAAAGATGCCGATGACATCCATATGGTCGGCATGTTCCCTGATTATGCCAGCGCCTATGCTGCATGGAAATCTGAGGCACAGCGCACGGTGGATGACGCGCATATGCGCTATTTCATTGCCCATATTCACCGCCTTCGGGACGAAGAAACCGAAGCGTCCCCCACCGAAGAACTGGGATAATCCACATTGGGTACATCCCTCGCCCTTGCCGGATATCTGTTTTTCGCAGCCCGCGCCGAAGCCTTTGCCGAACGCAAACTGGCGCAACGCCTGAAAATCGACAAGGAAGATGAGGCCCGGCTGGATGAACGTCGCGGTTTCGCGTCACGGGCGCGTCCCGATACGCCCCTGATCTGGTTTCACGCCGCCAGTGTGGGTGAATCTCTGGCGCTGCTGGAGCTGATCCGCCGCCTGATAGAAGAGCGGCCCGAGATCTCGGTGCTGGTCACCACCGGCACCGTCACCTCGGCCAAAGTGATGGACAGCCGCCTGCCCGAAGGCGCATTTCACCAATACGCGCCGCTGGATGCGCTGCCCTTTGTCCGCCGTTTCCTTGATTTCTGGAAACCCGATCTTGCGGTCTGGACCGAAAGCGAGCTTTGGCCCGCCCTGATCACCGAAACCCATACCCGCGCCATTCCGATGCTGCTGATCAACGCGCGGATGTCCAAGGCCAGTCATGACAAATGGCGGTTTCTGCGCGGCATGGCCCGCAGCCTGCTGGACCGGTTCGATTTCGCCCATGTTCAGGATGTCACCACCGCCAATTATCTGCGCAATCTGGGCCTGCCGGGCCAACGCCTTGAGATCGCGGGCACCCTGAAGGAAGGCGCCGCCGCCCTGCCCTATGAAGAGGCTGAGCGGGAACGCATCGCCGCGCGCCTGTCGGGGCGCCCGGTCTGGCTTGCGGCCTCCACCCATGAGGGTGAAGAGAAAAAGGTGCTTGAGGCCCACAATCTTGCCCTGCGCGGCAACCCCCGCCTGTTGCTGATCCTTGTGCCGCGCCACCCCGAACGGGGCGATGCGCTGGCCGATCTGCTTCAGCGGGGCGATTGGAGCTATATGCGCCGCACGGCGGATGAACTGCCCGATGCGGATACCCAGGTTTATCTGGCCGACACGATGGGGGAACTGGGCCTGTGGTATCGCATTGCCCCGATCAGTTTTGTCGGCGGGTCACTGGAACCGATCGGCGGGCATAACCCGTTTGAACCCGCCGCTTTGGGGTCTGCCATTCTGCACGGGCCCTATGTCACCAATTTCGTCGATATCTATCAACGGCTGACCGAATCCCGGGCGGCCCGTCTGGTATCCGCTCCTGACAGTCTGGCCGTGGCCGTCAATGACCTGATGAACCCCGATTACGCCGCCGCCATGGCCAATGCCGCCTGGGAGGTCTCTTCCTCCGGCGCGGGTGTCACGGATATGGCCGTGGACCTGCTGCTCAGCACCCTTGATGACGCCCCGTCCCGCAGACTGCCGGGACCCACCTGATGCAGGCCCCGGGTTTCTGGCACCAGCCGCCCGGGCTGCGCGCGGCGCTTCTGTCTCCCCTCGCGGCGCTTTATGCTGCCGCCACCGCGCGGCGGCTGCGCACCGGCCCGCGCGATACTGTGGGTGTGCCCGTGATCTGCGTCGGCAATCTGAATGCGGGTGGCACCGGGAAAACCCCGACAGTGATCGCTTTGGCTGAGTGCCTCAAAGCCAGAGACCGCAACCCTCATGTGGTCAGCACAGGCTATGGCGGCGCGTTGGACGGCCCTGTTCAGGTCTCGGAAACCGGCCACCATGCAGGCCAGACCGGGGATGAACCCCTGTTGCTGGCCGCCTTCCTGCCCACCTGGGTCGCCAAGGACCGCAGGGCCGGGGCGCGCGCCGCAGTCAATGCCGGGGCTGATCTGATCCTGCTGGATGACGGGTTTCAGAACCCCACGCTTGCCCATGACCTTTCACTGATCGTTGTTGATGCCGCCCACGGGTTCGGCAATGGCAAGGTCATCCCCGCGGGCCCCCTGCGTGAACCCGTCGCCACCGGGTTTGCCCGCGCCGATCTGCTTCTGTCGATTGGCCCGGAAGAGGCGCAAACAGGGTTTGCCGACACCTGGGGGCAGGCCGTGACCCTGCCACATCTGACGGCCAGACTTGTCCCACTTCCCACCGGCCTGCCCCTGACCGGCCTGCCGGTTCTGGCCTTTGCCGGTATCGGCCATCCTGAAAAGTTCTTTGCCACGCTCCGCGCGATGGGGGCCGATCTTGTCCGCGTCGAAGCGCTTTCAGACCATCAGCCGCTGACAGAGACCCTGATGACACGCCTGCAGAAAGAGGCGAAACGCCTTGGCGCACAATTGGTCACCACGGAGAAAGACGCCGTCCGCCTGCCCAAAGGTTTCCGTCAGGCTGTGATGACGGTTCCCGTGCGGCTGGAGTTTGACAATGCCGCAGCTCTCGACGCGGCATTGGATCGGGTCCTGGGGATACAGGTTTGAGGGCGCGGCGCTTTATTCAGCAGCGGCCACCTGCGCATCCAGTATCTCGGCAAAATCAGGATAGTTCATATTGCTGTGCAGCTCCCCGTTGATGATGAAGCTGGGCGTGCCGGAAATATTGTCTTCGGCCTGATTGCCTTCATACCAGTTGATCAGGGCCTGGGCCATATCGCCATCGCTCAGGCAGGCCTCCAGCTCGGCCTCGCCCAGACCGACGGAACGCCCGATCCGGCGCAGGTTTTCGGCCACTGTGGCCGGTTCGCCCTGCACCCAGTCACGCTGCGTTTCATAAAGCCGGTCAACCACGGCGAAATACCGGTCTTCACCGGCGCAACGCGCCATCATTCCGGCCCAAAGGCCGAACCGGTCGAAATAGACCTCGCGATAGATGAAGCGCACCTTGCCGGTGTCGATATAGTTTTCCTTGATCAGGGGCAGAACCGTCTGGTGGAAAGACGCACAATGGTGGCAGGTGAAAGAGGCATATTCGATCACCGTCACCGGCGCATCCGCATCGCCCAGCACCATTTCCACCACTTCCGGCGCTTCGGTCGCCTGCGCGCCCGCCGCACCTATCGGTGGCAAAAGCGGGGCCTGCCGGGCCTGCCAGGGCGCAACCAAAGCCGTACCGCCAACGGCAAGGCCTGCGGCCCCAATGCCGGTCAAAATGGTCCTGCGCTTCATCAATCGCTCCTTCAAGATTTCGAATGTTGCAAAATATTCCGCGCCAGCCGGGTCAGCGCCGCTTTCAGTTCCGGGCTGTCCACTGCTTCAGTCGCGGCCTCGGCAGCGGCGTCAATCTCAGGCGATGGCCGGGCTGCGGCTTTCGGTCTGGCCGCGAATGCCACCCGGCCCTCGGCAAATCCCGTGGGCGCGGTCTGGGTGATCTGCACCCGGGTCACGGCGCGATAGCCGTAACAGGCATTCACCCGGTCCCTGATCTGCTCTTTCTGCATCTCCAGCACCGGGGCATGGGCCCCCGTTGTCAACAGAACCAAAGTGCCCCCCAACCCATCGCGCCTGCCATAGCGGATTTTCACAGGCTGGGCGATCTGCGCGATCTCGTCGCCCACAATCCCGGCCCAATGGGTCAACAGCTTGGTCTCGGAAAATCCGCGCTTTTCGAACGGTCCGCGCAATTGCGCGGCAATCAGCCGGCTTGCGGGCTGAAAACCACGGCCCCGGCGGGGCCGGGAATTGGGCGGAGTGGAAGACATTATTGTACTCGGGCTTTCCTTGGTTGCCGATCAATGTATCTCTGGGCCAGATGTCATCCAATAACAAGCAGGCGAGCGGGCAAATAAACCTTGCGTGATGAAGACAAAAATACAGCATTGCTGGACTGGTATGACATCCATGCCCGCAATCTTCCCTGGCGCGAGCCGCCCGGCGCGGCCATACAACCAGACCCGTATCGCGTCTGGCTGTCTGAAGTCATGTTGCAGCAAACCACCGTTGCGGCGGTGAAATCCTATTTTGAGCGGTTCACCATGCTCTGGCCCGGTGTCACCGATCTTGCCGCCGCCGAAGACGCCCATGTCATGGGGGAATGGGCCGGTCTTGGCTATTATGCCCGCGCCCGCAACCTGCTGAAATGCGCACGTGTGGTGGCCCATGATCTGAATGGCCGGTTTCCCGACAGTGAAGAGGCGCTGTTGCTCCTGCCCGGCATCGGCCCCTATACCGCCGCCGCCATCGCGTCGATTGCCTTTGACCGCCCGGCCACGGTGATGGATGGCAATGTGGAACGGGTCATGGCCCGCCTGTTCGCGGTTGAAACCCCGCTGCCGGCGGCCAAACCAAAGCTGAAAGCGCTGGCTGGCAGGCTGACCCCACGGGTCCGGCCCGGCGATTATGCCCAGGCGGTCATGGATCTTGGCGCCACGATCTGCACCCCGCGCAACCCTGCCTGCGGCCTCTGCCCGCTGCGCGACCCGTGTCAGGCCCGCGCACAAGGCATCGCCGCTGATCTGCCGAAGAAAACCCCCAGAAAACCCAAACCCACCCGTCAAGGCATTGTCTATCTCGCCCGGCGCGATGATGGTGCCTGGCTGCTGGAAACCCGCCCCGACAAGGGGCTTCTGGGGGGCATGCTGGGCTGGCCCGGCAGTGACTGGGCCGAAACCGCACCACAGGAAACACCGCCGATGGAGGCCCGATGGCACGACCCCGGCGCCGAGGTGCGCCATACCTTCACCCATTTCCACCTGCGCCTGTCGCTGAGGCTGGCCCATGTGCCGCAAGACGCCCGGCCCGAACGCGGCCAGTTCCTGCCCCTTGCGCGCTTTCGGCCCTCGGACCTGCCGACAGTGATGCGCAAAGCCTTTGACTTTGCGTCGAAAGTGGCCATGCTCGATTGAAATTAGCCTCAATCTGGGCCAGACTGTCCCCATTCTTTCGTGGAGAGCGCTGCCATGATCCCCGCCGCCAGAATTGCCAAACTGCACAACGCCCTGCCTTTCTGGCTGTCGCTTGGCCTGATCCCGTTGATCGCCTTTGTCGCGCATCAGGGCGGGCTCTGGCTTCTGCTTATGCCCCTGTCCACCTGGTGGCTGTTTTCGATGCTGGACGCGGTGATCGGCCTTAACCTTGAAAACGCAGACCCGGAGACCGGCGAGGATCAGCTTTTCTGGTATCGCCTTGTCACGCTGATCTGGGCACCGCTGCAAATCGGCGTCATCTTCGGCGCGCTCTGGTATGTTTCACACAGCACCCATCTGAACGGGTTGGAAAAAATCCTGCTGTTTTTCGGCGTTGGCATCATCACCGGCACGATCGGCATCAATTACAGCCATGAGCTGATGCATCAGACCAACAAGACAGAACGCTGGCTGGCTGATCTGCTTCTGGCCTCTGTGCTTTATTCCCATTTCCGGTCGGAACATCTGCTGGTCCATCACCGCTATGTGGGCACCCGGCGTGACCCGGTCACCGCCCGCTATAATGAAGGGTTTCACCGTTTCTTCCCCGGGTGCTGCGCCAGTGCTGGGCCTCGGCCTTCCGTGCCGAACAGGCGATGCTGGCCCGCAAGGGCCTGTCCTGGACGGATATTTCAAACCCGTTCTGGCGCTATTGGGCCTTGCAGGCCGGTTTTCTGGCTCTCGCCTTCGCCATCGGCGGGGTTGCGGGCCTTGGCCTGTTCATCTTTCAGGCCGTGATTGCGATCTGGCAGCTTGAACTGACCAATTATGTGGAACATTACGGCCTGACCCGCAAACATCTGGGCGATGGCAAATATGAACATGTTCTGCCCCGCCACAGCTGGAATGCGGCCTACAAAGCCTCCAACTGGCTGCTGATCAATCTGCAACGCCATTCGGATCACCATTATAAACCCGACCGGCGGTTCCCGCTGCTGCAAAACTATACCGAGGCCGAGGCGCCGCAACTTCCCTATGGCTATTCAGTGATGACGGCGGCAGCGATGATCCCGCCGCTCTGGAAACGCGTCATGAACCCGCGCGTCCGCAAATGGCGGCAGATGTATTACCCCGAAATCACCGACTGGCATGCCTATAACAAAGCGCTCCACCCGGCGCCGCGATAGCGCCTGCAGGCCATGAAAAAACCCCGCCAGTCCCCAGGACCGGCGGGGCAAGGGTCGTGCCAGACCCCAAGGGGGCCGCAGGCACGGGCGGTATTCTTTGAAATGGGCCGAAAGTCTGTAACCGGCGTCAGCCTTGCATCTCGGCGCGGATCTGCTGGCGCAGGATGTCGATCGGCACGGTCTTGCCCTCGCGCCGGAAATGCCAATAGGTCCAGCCATTGCAGCTTGGCGCGCCTTCCAGCCTTGCGCCCACCTGATGGATTGACCCTTTGGTATCCAGCGCCACCAGCGTGCCATCGGCCCGGATGCGGGCACTATGCCGGCCATTCAGGCTGGTCAGTTCCTCACCGGGGTTGAGAAGCCCACGCTCCACCACCTGGCCGAAGGGCACGCGCGGCTCGGCCCGTTTGCTTTGGCTCACCTCCAAAGACGCGCGATCGAACTTCCGCGTTTTGGAAATCCGCGCCTCGGCAATCTTGCGATATTTCGCTTCGCGTTCGATCCCGATGAAATCGCGGCCCAGTTTCTTGGCCACAGCCCCGGTTGTGCCGGTGCCGAAGAACGGGTCCAGCACCACATCGCCGGGATTGGTCGAGGCCACCAGCACCCGGTGCAGCAGTGCCTCGGGCTTTTGCGTCGGATGGGCCTTGTCGCCCTTTTCATCCTTCAGACGTTCGCCACCATTGCAGATCGGCAGCACCCAGTCGCTGCGCATCTGGATACCCTCGTTCAGCGCCTTCAGCGCCTCGTAATTGAAGGTGTATTTCGCCGCTTCGGATTTGCTGGCCCAGATCATCGTTTCATGGGCATTGGTCAGGCGTTTGCCCCGGAAATTCGGCATCGGGTTCGATTTGCGCCACACCACATCGTTCAGAATCCAATACCCCTGATCCTGAAGCGCGGCGCCGACCCGGAAGATATTGTGATAACTGCCGATGACCCAGATCGCCCCATGGGGTTTCAGCAACCGCTGCGCCGCTTTCAGCCAGGCGCGGGTGAATGCGTCGTAAACCGCGAAACTGTCGAACTGGTCCCAGGCATCATCCACCGCATCCACCCGGCTGTTATTGGGCCGGTGCAGATCACCCTTGAGCTGAAGGTTATAGGGCGGGTCCGCAAAGATCAGATCAACTGACGCCTCGGGCAGACTGTTCATCCTCTCGATGCAGTCGCCGGACAGAATTGTATTCAGCGGAAGCGCTTTCGCCTCCGTGGGTTTGGTCTTTGTGGTCATCTCTGCCTCGGTGATAGGCGCCTCTGATGGGCGTTGTTTTTCTATCCACAAGGATGAGTCAAAGGTGATTCGCCGTCAATTTCTTTTTTGAATCAGCGGGTTACTGATTTCTCTTGATACAAGATATTGTGGACGGGCCTGAAAGAACGTCTATGAGCAGGGGTTACACCAAGGGTTTTCAAAGCAGCCAGATGCTCAGCCGTGCCATAGCCGGCATTGCGTTCCCACCCATAGCCCGGATGCTGTTGCGCCAGCGCCACCATCACACGATCCCGCGCCACTTTCGCCACAATTGACGCCGCCGCGATCGAGACTGATCGCGCATCCCCCTTCACCAAAGCCGTGGCCGGGCAGGCCAGGCCCGGCGGCACGGCATTTCCGTCAATCAGGGCATGGTCCGGCGACCGCGCCAGCCCCTCCACCGCGCGGCGCATCGCCAGTAATGATGCACCGCGTATGTTCAACGCCTCGATCTCTTCGATACTTGCCCAGCCAAGCGACACATCGGCCAGATCATGCAGCCTGCCGAACAAGACCTCCCGCCGGGGCGCAGACAGTTTCTTGGAATCGTTCAGCCCGTCAGGGATGCGCGTGGCATCCAGCACCACCGCCGCCGCCGTCACCGGCCCTGCCAGCGGGCCGCGCCCCACCTCATCAACCCCGGCGATCACCCCGCCAAGGGCTGCCTCATGACTGTAATCCGGTCCATCACCCATGGGGTCAGAAACCATGTCATGCGCGCCGGTACAAGCAAAGGCGGCGATGCTTTCACACCGCCGCCGCCTGCCTCACTGCTCGATCCCTTTGTGGATCAGGGGTTAGTTAAATCCTGCCTCCCGCTCCCACCCGTTGCGCACAAGGCAGCGCCCTCGATAGAGATTGCGGTTGCCGCGATGGGTCTGAACCTGGCGGATACATTGCGGCGGCAACAGGCCCGGGCGGCGCACATGGTTCTGCATGCAGCGCGCGCCATATCCACGGACCTGACCGTTGCGCGTGTTCAACTCGCGGAAACAGCGTGCCGGCGCGACACGGGCGTTGTGGTGCGGGCGTGGCGGGACAACTGCCGCCCGTTCGTCTCGTCGGTCATTGCGCCGGTCAACCGCGCGGCCAATCGCGTAAAGGGCAATGATGCCTGCAATCACTGCGGCGGCATCTTCGCTATCGGCGCGCGCGGTGGTCGGGGTTGCGGCCACCCCTGTCAGGGCAAGGGCCAGCGACAGGGCCGCTGCGGTGAATGTTTTTGGCAGAACTCTCAACATGGTATCCTCCGGGTGGTCTTTGGCTGGGTGAAGCGTTCGTGATGTGAAACGCGATAACCCAATCCTGCCCCCTGGTGCTGACGTCGCTCAATAACGGCGCGGCGCTATCCGATAACCCTGGGTCCAAGCCCTTGCGGTTATTGAATAACGGCCCGGTTTCCCCCATCGTGCCTTTATGAGACACGCTTTTCATACACTCGGGTTTGCCCTTGCCCTGACGCTGGCCACCACGCCACTGCATGCCGCCTGTTATGCGGATTACAAAGCCAAGATGGATAACCCGCTCAGGCTGCATTACGGGGTGATCGCGCTGCCAGATACGGCCTGCGATGCCGGGGTTGCCTTTGGCGTTATCGCGCCGCGCGTTGCCGCAGGCGGTTGGGAATTGCTGGAAGTGATGTCGATCTTCGATGACACCGGTCTGGATGGAAGGAGAGGCGATGCAGGGCAATTCTACCTCCGCTTCTGACACCCGCGCCACCGGCACGCGGGTGGTTCAGATCGGCATCGCCGCCATCGTCGTGATCCTTCTGGGCGCGGTGATTCTGCTGTTTGTGAACCTGCCGGATGCCAATGCGTTCAACGAACGGGTGGAACGGATCTTTGTGGAAAACGATGCGCTGACATCCGGTGAATCAATCCGTCTGCTGGAAGTGCTGGCCCAGTCCGGCACCAGTTTTTCTGAGGTTCTGACCAGCTATCGGGCAATCATCTTCGTGCTTCTGGTCTTCGCCACGGCACTTCTGATCGCCTGTCTGGTGTTTCTTGTCACCATCATCGCACTGAACCGCCGGATGGGAGAGATTGAACGCTCAGGCATTCAGGTCTCCTCACTCATCCTCAGCCGTGAGGAACGGGTGGTTCTGCTGAACAATATGGAATTCAAGCTGACCGATGCGGCGATGGAAACCCTGTCGGTGCTGGCCGAGGCACGGATGGATGACGATGTGCTGTCCGGGGCAGAGATCGAGGCCATGGTTTCCGGCAAATCCGCCGTGGATTGTGAAGAGGCGGCAGGGGCCACCCGCATCAAGCGCCTGCGCGACACGCTTGGCAATCAGATGGTCAGCGAGTTGCTGGTGAAAAACATCGCCCGGCGGGGGTATATGCTGGCCATCGACAAAGACGTGATCCGCATGGTCTGAAAAGCCCCCTGAAACCAGGACCTGCCAAACGTGGAAAAGACGCGGCTTGCACAGCCACGCCTTTCAGGAAACGCATCTATAGCATCGTCCATGTAATCTGCAACGCACATGCATTTCGTGGAGGGCATCGCCCGAACCGAGGGGGGGGCGGTGCGGCGCTGCCCGGCGGTGCCGCCGGGCGGGAGCATGGTGCAGGGTGGTGCAGGATTTCAGGCCGAGGCTCTAAAATACAGGTTCAGCAGTAAGGCGCGCCCCGGCCATAACCGCCCTGATCGGTCATGGCGCCATTATCCGCATCGGTCACACCGGTGAACACACCGCCGCTGCCCCTCGGGCAACTGCCACTATCTGTCCATTGGCCGTTATCCGCATCTGCGGCCTGCGCCTGATTGGCCGAGCCGACAACCGTCACAGCCGCACCACCCACAACCATGAGGCCCAAAAACCCCCGACGCCCTGTAGCGCGCGCGGTGCAGATCTCAGTATCTGTAAGACTCTTCGATATTTTTTTACACGTCTCGGACATAAATGTCTCTCCATACTCTCAAAGCGGTAGCTCAATTGCTGCCTGCGCCAGACCGTAAGGCACCCCTTGCAGTTGCGTCAATGACGATGGTTCTGTCCTGATCCCTGGGGCATTGCCTAACCCGGGCTGGCATGGTCTGACTGTTCCCAGTTGCAAAGCCAGGCCCCGAAGAGGACCCAGATGACACAAACGGATTTCGGATTTGACTGGGCCATTTCGCCCCTGTCCCGCGACGAGTTCTTCACCAATATCTTCGAAAAGAAACATATGGTCGTAAAGCGCGGCCAGCCGGATTACTACGCCAGTCTTCTGTCATTCGCGCAGATCGACCATGTGGTCACAACCATGGGGCTTTACAGCCCCGAGATTACCGTGACCAAATCGGGCGGTCATGGCCACGGCACCGATCATGACACCGCCCCGGCCACCGATAGTGATACGGCCCCGAAGGCAACTGACAGCGACAGCGCCCCTGACCGGGATACCGCTTCCGATACGGATGCAGATGCCCATGGCGGTGGCGCCCACGGGGTCCACACCATTCAGCCCGGCGATTACAGCTATGACAGCGGCTATATCGACCCGGTGCGCGTGGCCCGATTGTTCGATGACGGCGCCACGGTGATCCTGTCAGGTCTGCATGACCGGTTGCCGCAACTGGGCCAGTTTTGCCGCGCTTTGGAAAACGTCATTTCCAGCCGGGTGCAGACCAATATCTACATGACCCCGACCCAGTCCCAGGGGTTCAACCCCCATTATGACAGCCATGATGTGCTGGTTCTCCAGATCGAGGGCACCAAGGAATGGCGGATCTATGACACCCCGGTCGAATTGCCGATGAACTCGCAGGGGTTCAACCCTCATGATGTGCCCATTGGCGAGGAAACAGACAGGTTCACCCTGGAGCCGGGTGATATGTGCTATATCCCCCGGGGTGTTGCCCATGACGCGGTGGCGACAGATCAGACCTCTTTGCATATCACAACCGGGATCATGGTGCAGACCTGGGCCGATCTGATGGCCGAGGCGGTGAATGTGATGGCCCATAAAGACGCAACCTTCCGTCATGCCCTGCCACCTGGCTATGCGGCCCCCGGTTTCGATGCGGCCCGGTTTGAACAGACCTTTCGGGACCTGATGACCCGGCTGGCAGAAACCGCCCCCTTCCAGCCCCTGCTTGGCGGGTTCAAACAGGATTTCATCTCGAACCGCGTGCCGCGCGTGCAGGGCCAGATGGCACAGCTTGCCAAACTCTCCGGCCTGACCGCTGACAGCCTTGTCGGTGCCCGCCCGCATCTGGTTTATGATATCGCCGTGCTGGACGGTTCAGACGGCAAGGACCCGATGGTCAGCATCCTCTGCCATGGCTCGGAAATAACACTGCCCGCCCATGCGGAAGAGGCCCTGCGCTACGCCCTGACAACCCCATCTTTCAAACCGGGGGATATGGCCGGCAATCTGGATGAGGATGGGAACCTGGTGCTGGTCAAACGCCTGGTTCGCGAAGGGCTTATGATGGTGCACTGACAGA
Organism: Rhodophyticola sp. CCM32; assembly: GCF_004751985.1. Classification (NCBI taxonomy): domain Bacteria; kingdom Pseudomonadati; phylum Pseudomonadota; class Alphaproteobacteria; order Rhodobacterales; family Roseobacteraceae; genus Rhodophyticola; species Rhodophyticola sp. CCM32. The sequence goes on along the minus strand of NZ_CP038492.1, from coordinate 3,024,286 downwards.
TCGGGTTATGGGCGCGCATTTAACGATTGGGGGCTTGCCCGAACGGCAGACTGCGTTTACAGGCAAGCCCGGCGTCGCCGCATTAGCTCAGCTGGTAGAGCAATCGCTTCGTAAGCGATGGGTCGGGGGTTCAAGTCCCTCATGCGGCACCATTTCTCAAATCCAAGGTCCCAACACCTCTTAACGGCTTGGAGATTGGCGGAGTTCTATAGCTTCGGCCTGAAATCCTGAATCACCCCGCACCATGCTCCCGCCCGGCGGCACCGCCGGGCGGCGTCTGAGCCGCCCCCACGGGGCGGGCGATGCCCTCCACGAAATGCATGTGCGTTGCAGATTACATGGACGATGCTCAAGCTCCCTCAAACAGGTGGTGTTGGATGGGTTCCATGAAGGCCAGTTTCAGCACCAGACGCCGGGTGTGGACGTGGACGCTTTCCCAAATTTTCCAAGGGCTTGAGAGGAAGCGCAGGGTGAGTTCTCGTTTTTATCGTATGCGCGTTGCGATGGCGATCAGGCCCAGCATTGGCTCCAGATCCTTGAAGGTCTCGCCAAGGTCCCTCTCCAGCTTGTCACGCGGGATCGGTTTCACCTGCCGGATATATCCGAGAACCTGAGAGTTCGCCTGCGCGCTCAGCTTAACTAGATATTGGGGTTTCCCGGTTACAGACAGTGCCTCTGCCCGCTGCGTGCAGGGCGATAGATGTAAATGCATCAACATGGTGCAAAAATCTTAACAATTGTTAACTTTTGTGTACTACACTACATCTTGTGGTAAAGATGCTGTCACCACATAATGTTTGGGAGACATAACCCGATGTCAAAATCTGCAATATTTCACTCTTTTTTGTTGGTTTCTGTCACCACGACCGGCGCGACAGCACAAGTATTTGAGGAACCGGTCGGATTTGTTGGGACGCAACTGAACTTCAGTAATATCACCGAGACGCGCTCTCCGGACAGCCAGCAATCCTATTTGCCAATCGTTCTGGAAGGTCAGTACGCCTTTCCGATCTTTGAGAACGGCATCCTGGGTGCAACAGGCTATTACAGCTACGCAGAATGGGATGAAAACGCCGTGAATTTCGACGAGGATTTTCCGGAACGGGAACTGCGTTTGTCACTTCACTATTCTCATGCAATCACACCGGATTTCAGGTTGGGTGGCTTCGCGGCCTATTCCCGGTCGCGCTTATTCGGAGACGACCTGCAAAAAGAGTCTTACGAAACGGTTTATGGTGGGCTTGAGGCGCAGTACTTCATCGGGGATAGTTTCATGCTATTCGGTCAGGCTGGCATCGGTGACAGCGTCGCACTTCCGCCTGATCAGGCGATGGCCGACCCAGAAGGGTTCATTGACGGAACATTTATTCGTGCGGGCGTTACATGGTTTCCCGTTGACAGTACAGCGATCAGCCTTGATCTCGAACGGGCTCAGACAAATGAATATCTTGATGGAGGCACTGACTCTGGCGATTTCTACTCGGTCGGGCTGTCAGGGGAGACCCGGCTTCCAACCGAGGCACCGTTGTCCCTTACATATTTTGTGCGTCGCGATTTTTATAAGATCAGCGCCGGCAATATCGACCTGGCGGATGTGACCGCTGGCATCGGCCTTAGGATTCTTTTTGGAGCAGATACCCCGCGGGAGAGCTGGCGGAACGGACGTCTGCTTAGCGCGCCCAGACTGCCAGGACGGTCAGTGGATTGGCTTGAGGCGCTTGATTAAGACCACAGGCGTCTGATGATCTGAGACAAGTGTTCGACCGCCCCCTGAAACAGCGTTTACGTAATATGACGCATTCAGGGGGCGGTCGGATTCTATATCCTTCAGGCCATACTCAATAGCTTTTCGGGTTCACCCTGAAACAGGTCATATTGCGCGCAACCACCCGGCTGGCCGAATGCTCAGCACATACCCCCCGACAAAGAAAATACCTGCGCCTTCAGGTCCTGAATTGACCGGGGAAGGCGCAGGTATGTCATGGTTTTGAGAGGCAAGCCTCTCAGACGTATATTTTCTGAACCGACAGGGCCGACACGGCACTATCACCGTATCACGCCTCTGTCTTCAGCAGATCAGTAGGGGAATGTACGGTCCACAACCTCAGCCAGAGGACCTTCGCCAAGCAGCGATACAATTAGAGTAATGCACTGGTTATTGGGGTCAGATCCCAACAGCGCGGAAAGTTCATCCTGAAGCGCTGCACGATCTTCGATCTGCATCACGCCCTGGCAAGCCTGTTCAAGGCCTGCAGCATCCTGCGCAAGTGCTGTTGTGGGGATTCCTGCCTGAGCCGTAAGGACAGCCAGGGCAGAGATGACGCTCGTTTTATGTTTCATTCAAATTATTCCTAAATCTATATCCAGACGCCGGTTTCCGGCTCCCTGAACCTCCAGTGTGATCGAAGCCAGAACGGCCCCGCTTCCCTCGAAGTCTCCACCGTTCAGGAATGTGCCAAAATTGTGTTAACTTTTCAACAATTTTCAGGGGAAATGCGGCTTTTCTTGGTAAATCCCAAATATTGGGGCCTCGATTCATGCCAACTGAAAATCAAAAGATCATTGTTTACAGAGGTTTACCTAGGGGAAGGTGAAATTGTGCCACACTCGCACATATTTCAAGACGATGTGCGTTTCGCCTTCATTCTCACACATCCGCACCATGCCAGGCCGTCGAAATACGGGCATAGCTGGCCTTCAGGTGGCGAATCTCTTCCTTTGGATTCAAGGAGGTGGAAGAGTATCCCGGAGGCTCTGCCGGGATACGGCCAGCACCTTAGAGAGATACCCATTTGCCGGGGCAGCCGAACAGGGCCTCGATCTCTTCCCGGGTGGGCATTCTGCGCTGATGACCATCGAAAAACTCTGCGATGGTCAGCTCCGGGCCACTCAACACCGCAACAGATTTGGCCTCAAAATCGGGCACACCGTCAACAGGATGGTGAATAATGTAAGGATTGCACAGCACCGCCTCGACCGCCTGCACCTTCTGGAAAGCGCTGATCTGGGCAATCGCACCCTCATCTATAAGCTGCGCGATGCTTTCATCGAGGTCATCGTTCCAGGTGGTGTAATAGTCCGGCCAGTGGAACAGGCCCATGGCTTTCCCCTCGGCGATCCGGCCAAGAATATGCGCCTTGATCTCGCTGATAGAGACCGCGCTTGCAGAGAAGTCACCGACAAAAACCGTATCCAGCCGCTCAACCTGCGCAGTATCATCCGATAAAAGCGCTGGCACCGGCACCGGATCGGTTTCTGCGGCCGTGTCGTCAACCTCTTCCAATGATTTTGAGATACGGATCAGGCGGCGCAACTCGTCACGCCGTTTCCCATAAGGGAAATCAAGATGCGTGGGCTCACGATTGTCTGGCTCGACAATGCTCAGCGAGAGCGGAATACCGGGCTGGATGTCCTGGAAAGAGGGTTTATCGCTTCGCTTTTTCAGGCGCCATTTCAGAAAGGCATCGGGGTCATCGGCAACCGCATCCCATCCACCCGCCTCTCGAAGGGTATCTGTGGGCAACATCATGCTGGCATCATGAACCGAACACATCGCGAATTCGGGGAACCAGCCGCCAATGATATGCAGATCAGCGGTGGCTTCCACATGATGGGTGACGGTCCCAAGGCCGGTGCCGGATGTCAGGGCTTCGATCTGGGCCTTGATCCTGATGGGATGGGCCAGTTCATTTGCCTTTTGAACGGTCACGAATGTCCCGTCCACATGTTCAAGCGCCGCGTTCCGCGCACCATATTCGGCAAGCCCGGGATCAAGCTTCAACACCTCGATACGTGCGTCCGAACGGGCGTGCTTCGATGCGATCTGGCTGATTTCGGGCATGTCGGAATAATCGGCAATCAGGATTTGCAGATTGCGCCAGCTTTGGTTTTGCAACGATGTCAGGGCAGAGGCAAAAACGCCGGCCCCTGGCCCCACCGGAAGAATAACCGTGACCCGCGGGTCTGATGTCTGCTGGCTTTCCGCCCTGTAATCCACCGCCAGATTGATCGGCGCGCCTGATGCCTCATCTTCTGCGGCCAGAAGATCCGACAATCCGGCCTGACGGAAAATCCTGTTCACCCAATACGTGCCTTGCCGCTCCTCTGCAGAGGTTTCCGCCTCGGGCAGATCGCTGCAGATATTCGCCATCGCCAGGCAAAGGCTCGTATCCCGGGGGAAATATGACAATGTATGGCGGATCATCTGGCCCGCGGCCTCCTGCTGGCCCAGATGGTCCAGACAGCAGGAGCGCAACAGGCTCCGCTCCCGCTCGGCCGCGACGCCAAGCTGTTGCATGGCGTCGATATTTTTCAGCGTCTCGGCATAATCGCCCGCCGTGAAATACCAGCGCGCAAGCGTGCGTGCCGCGCGGTTGATATCCTTATGGCCAAGGCTTGCATCATCGCGGATGGCGGCAAGTTCCGATCTGGCCTCGGCGGAAAATCCGCCCCAGAGTTTCTTGTCAAGCGACCGGACATCGGGGGCTTTCTGCGCGACAAATCCCGAGCCGAAACAGATCTCGAAAACCGGCGCCTCCAGCCTGTGGATTTTCCCGGCCAGCTCTTTCCAGGGCTTCGATTCTGCGGTTTTTCGGGGCTGTTTTCCAAGCATCCAGAACGGTTTGATCCCGTCATGGGCGAAAAACAGCGGTTTGACCTGATTGGCCCGTGCCAACCTGACGCCGCCCGTTAGCGGCAGCCGATCACGCGCCGCAAAGAACAGCGGCAGGAAACGCCCCCGGTCAAAGGGTTCGATTTGCTGATAGGGCCATTTTTGCTGCGCCAGATGGGGCAGAAGCCAGCCGAAGACACGGGCCAGCCCGCGCCCGTTCTCCCCCTCGAAATACCACAGGTTGTCGCCGCAGGCCTCGGCGAGATTGGCAAGGTTTATCCAGCCCTGAAGGTTGAAACAGCAGTAATGCGCGGTCTGCGTCCGCTTCATTTCATGGGGTTGCTGGCCGTCATTGGTGAACTGCTCCAGAATCCGCTCGCGGCTGGTTCTGAACGTGGATTGCAACAGATCCGCATCACCAAGATAGGCTGCGATCGACGCAGTTTGCAGATCATAACAGGTGCCGTGATTGTTCGGTGACACTCTCTCGGCCATGCCCTGTTCGCTGGTTTGCAGCCATTCAAGATATTCGGCAAACCACGCGCGCAGGGCGGCTTTTTCCGCATCGTCCAGCTTGCCCGCCCGTTCCACAAGGCGGACGGCATCCAGAAAATAATACAGATCCTTCATTTCGATCAGGCCGGATTTCGAGCCCTGATCATGGGCCGTCTGCGACCGCACCTGCGAATACAGAAGATGCGGGTTCATCCGGCTGTCTTCGGCGATGAACCAGGTGCGGATCAGGTTTGCGGCATGTGTCACATAGGCATCCTGGTCCGATGCAACCCAGGCCAGGGCCAGCGTCGTCGTATCATCAAACAGCCGTTGCAGGCGGGTGCGGTCATAGCTGTCGCTTTCCGGTTCATACAGCCGGGTGCCCGGTATCCGCTCCCCATCCTTGAAGATGAAGGGCATGCCATTGGGGGTTGCGGGGTTCGGCCACCAATAGGGGGCCGGGTTGTAATAATCATGCGGGTCGCCACTGGGTGGCAGTGCCGTTTTTGCGACGACGGAATAGGGGCCGCGTTGCAGCGCAATATCCGCCTCCTGAAGCAGACGCCCCTGAATCCGGTGCTCAGGCGAGCCTTCTTCGGCCTTGGCCAGCGCCCTGATCTGCGCCTCGTCATAGGCAACCAGATTATCGGGATCGTAGGTCAGGCCTGCGGCCTTGACGTCAAGCCGGTCAAGCATCTGGGTGATGGCACTGATCCGCGCCTCGCCACGGGACCGCAGGCCGGTCGGCTTGTCGACTTCCAGTTCTTTCTGGCCGGAATACAGCCGGGCGACCCAGCCGACACGCCCGCTTGAGCCCGCATCTTCCGATCGTTCGGCGCGGGGCCTGTCCCAGACATCATCAGGCCAACTGTCCCATTTTCCGGGAATCCCGAGACGATAGAACAATTCCACCTTGGGTCTGCGGCCATAATAGAAGGTTTCGTCGAAATCTTCCTGCGCGTCGCTGCGGAACAGCATCTGCGGCTCTTCCTCGGCCTCCGGGCGATACTCCGGGTCAAGCAGTTCGGCATTATCAAGCGTGCGCGACATCGGCACGATGAAGTATTTCAGATAAGGCTGGGAGGTGACGCCATCGACGATCTCGGCCCAGGCGGCCTCTGTCAGGAAGCAATTGCCATCCCAGGGCAAAACCCATTTGGCCCGGCCCTGCCCGTCATGCAGCGCGGCGTTGCGGGCACCGTTATTGTTGATCACATAGCCATTCTTGAACCGGCGGGAATGGGCCTGGGCGCGCAACTGGTCATACTCGTTCATCTCCCCATAGCGGCCACTCAGAAAAAACGCGTCCTGCGGAAAACTTTCCAGATCCCAGTCAACATCCGCATATTCCTCCAGCAGGAAGGGGATGCGCAGAGAAGGCTGCTTGAACTCCTCCAGAAGCGCCAGAATGGCCGCTTCCTGTTCCGGGTCGACCACGCGGTTCACAACCCACCGCTTTTCACAGCGTTCAAGCGGTGGTTCGTTTTCCAGAATAAAGCGAAGGTTTTTCAGTGTCTGGCCGGATTCATGGCGCGGCGGCAGATCATTGCCCAATATCCGGTAGAGCACAAAATTATCCGGCACCTGATCCAGCTTTTTCGACATGTATTCAGCGCGCAGCGCGATGATGTCGGTCGGCGCCGGCCGCATGGGTGCAGGGCGCTTTTTGCGCGGATCAAACCGCCCGTCGGCGAATTCGTCGCGCTTGATATAGACCTCAAGGTTTTCGACCCGTTCGGCCAGAAAGCCCGGCGCGCTGAAATCAATCAGATAGCCGCCCTTCCACTTGCGCCAAAGCTGGTGAAACCGGGCCTCGAAAAGCGGCTGCTGGTCTTCTGCGCAATACATATTGGGCGGGAAATATTCATAATTATAAGCGAAATGCCGGAATATGGTCGTATCGGCATTATCCGTCAGAAACAGAGGGACGAAATTGCGTGCGGTGCGGTGGTGCCGCTCGATCTGGCGCACGGCGGTCTGAAGTTTGGCAGTATCCAGACCGAAAAGCGTGATGATCATAACCGATAGCGGCTTTTTGTCAGCTATGGCGGGAACCACGAAACCGGGCCGCGGCGTAAGCGCCTTGCGCGGCATTCCAAGGGAAGGCCACGCCGCCTCAACCTCTTCGGGAAGTGCCTGGGTCTTGCCGATCCATGGGGCGGGTTTACGATCGGTTTTCCAGGCCACCTCGATCACATTGGCATCGGTCTCTGTTCCCGCCCGTCGTTCGTGAATTTCAACAGGGTGCAGGGGCAAATCCATATCCGCACCAAAACCTGCATCATTACCCTGTCCGGTGCCGTTATTATGTTTGGAACTGTTCATTATGCGCCTACCAATCGTTTGATGGCAGCGGCGGCCTCATGCGCGCCATTTGTCTTGTCGAAACCATGACATTTCTGCCGGATGAAGGCGTTGGCCTTCTCATTCAGAAGCGCCTCGCAAAGTGCCGGCAGATGGTGCAGCTCCTCCACCGGCAAATCGAAACCGACGCTTTCATCCTGCGCATATTCGGCCCGCGCCCCCTGATCATCCATCGACGGGTTGCGGTTTGCCAGGAAGATCGTCGGCAGGCCAAAGCCCAGAACCTCGTGAAACGTGTTATACCCCGCAGCCGCGACGGAAAAATCAAACGCATTGAAATACTGGCTTATGGGGAACCCGCGCAGCACCTTTGTATTGGGCCAGTGCGGCAACTGAACCGCGCCATTCTTCCATTCGGCAATGACGATCTGAAGGGCTGGAAACCTGCCCAGATCGCGGACAACCCGGTCAATCAGATCCAGAATATCGCGATTGGCCCCGGCCCCCAGATGCAGCAGAACCGCAGGTTTGTCCGGCGCAAGGCCAAGCTCTTTGCGGGCGGCATCCTTTGGCAGCAATTCACCCTCGTCCAGCAGGCGGATCGGGGACACAAGCGTTGCCTCATGCCTGCGGAAAGATGTCGGGCCGGTATCGCGTTCACCGGCATATTCGCCAGGTTCAATGATGCAGTCAAAAAACCGCGCATTTTCCAGAAATGGCGACGGGGTTGGCGGGCACATGGCACGCCGCACCCAGGCCAGTTGGCAATGCCCGTTCGTCAGCGCCGCATTGACAAGGCCGGGCGTGGGGTTGTTGCCGTCATAGATGACAATATCGGGTGCGTGCCGTTCCACAAGCGCGCCAAGCTCATAGCGCAGCCAGGCATCCCAATCCGCAAGATTGGCACCGATATCGGATTGCGAGGGAAGATAGTCGGCGTGATAGCCGAAAGAATCGATGATCGAAACCGCCTGTCCAAGGGTCGCGAAAACCGGCTCGATCTCCTCATCCAGACGCCGCGCAATTGCCAGAAGACGTGTCACATGGCCCAGGCCGATGCCATTCGAGGGCACCAGCAAGGCGCGTTTGCGCGCGGCCGGTTTTGATTTGCGCCGGGGCGGCGATGGCAGGGGGTCTCCGGCCAGGGCCTTGATCTTGGTCATGTGATCTGTGGCAGAGAACTGGAACCGGCAATTTTCAATCGCGGCCTTGCGCGCCTCTGCCAGCGCGACCTCATCATCAAAAAGCGCCCGGATCGCGGCAAGCGCCTCTTTCGGTTCGGCGTAAAGCGCGCCGGGGCCGAAATGGGGCCGCAGATGCGGCGGAAGCACGACAATCTTCCCCGATGCCATCGCGGTCGAAATCGCGGCCTCGGGCAATTCCGGGGTTCTGGCTCCGGGGTAATAGATGAACACATCCAGCATGCCGATGAAGCGTTCCACGGCCACATCGCTGAATTTCAGGATCGACCAGTTTGAGGCCGCCTTGCTCGCTTTCAGAAGGTCCGGGGGCGGGCTGCCCAACACGCGAAAGTCGATGGATACATCCGTCGGGTATGTGGCTTCCAGCTCAGCCGCGGTTTTCGGCCATTGCGCGGCGCCAATGGCGCTGACCCGGCCCATCACAAGACGCCGGCCAGCAGGTTTTGGATCGACCGGCGCAGGCAGCGCAAGGCCCGCCGATCGCCAGTCTTCCGCCTCCACAGGCACCTGAAACCCCAGATCGTCCAGCTTTGCCCGCACCCAGCGGTTTGTCGGCGCCCAGGACATGGGGCCGAAATTGAAGCTGAACCAAAGGCCCATCTGTTTGATATCCGGCACCCGGTCATGGACCAGAACCACCTTGTCCGCGCGTATCTCGGAAAGCCCCTCCACCGGGGCTTTCAGCAGACCTGGTGAAAAAACGATGGCCAATCTGGAGCGCACGCCCTGTCCCGGGCACAGCCTTTCGGTAATGCCCTCCCGGATACAGCGTTGAATATCAGGCGAAATTGACGCCCGTTTCTCAGGGTCCCGCAGATGGAAAACCCCGGTCCGATACCCGGCCTTGTGATACATCTGAAGTTCCTGCCGAATCCTCAGACCGCAGTCACTTTGACGGGCCATGTCCGCAAGTATGATCACGTCATGGGTCAGGGGGTCGGTCGATGCAGGCATCATTTTATATGTAACGGGTCAGAATGAAGCTTTTTAGTGAATACTGGAATTGTTAATATGCCATATGCATCCGTTAACTTATCTGTGTCAACGAGATCGGCTTCTGCCCCGTGCGAGCCGGGATGCACAGGCTCCAGTCGTCTTCCCGAACGGTGCGGCGAACCTGTTTCGTCAGAACCCGCCGCATGTTTTGCGTCTTCTGCCATTCGTTCCCGCGCTATCAGATGCGCCGAACAGCAGCCCAGGCATGAAAAGTCTATGACCGGGCCGCAGCCAGACTGCGCGCGGCTTGCCCACAGGGGGGGATGAACCGGGCGGCGTAGGCATAATTCATCCGTAACAGCCGGTCCGACAAACCGCCACGGTCGGCGATCCAGCGCCGCACCCAGACAGGATATCCCGACATCATGTATTCCGTGCCCCATTGGTTAAAATCTTCGGATGCCCCATAGGCGCGGTGAAATGTGAAGGATGCGCCCGGCATGATGCAGGTGCGTGAGGCGGGCAATGACAGGAACATGGTACAGGCGGATTCGCATCTGCCGCTGAATTGCACCTGCGCGTTCTGCATTCTGATATTGGACACCAGCCGCGCATATTCGATGACGCTGCCCCCCGGGCCGGTGGCGATAACCGCCCTGGATGCCAGGGCGAACCTCTCTGCTGCGGCCGAAAGTGGCAAACACAAAGCGATGGCCATGATCAACGCCACAAGTCTTCCGGATCTCATACTCAAACCTCATTTGCCCCAAGAATGTACCGGTGCCTATTAAAATATCCTGAAGCGCCAGCCATTTTTGACCTCTGCTGGCTTATCCCTGAACGGTTACACCACAGGTATACAGATAGCTGTGGATACAGGCGAAACTTGGGCGAAATTCCGCCCCGTCCCTGACAATGCGATGTCAAAGATACAGCCGCGGCGCGGGTGGATTTCAGCAGGTTTTGGAAGATGCGCAGACATGGGTGGCGCACCGGTTCTGACCCGGGTCAGGCGGCTATCACCACAACATGCAGGCGAAAATCGCCCGGGTTTTCTCTATCTTGAAAATACTTCGGGGGGAGGCCGAAGGCCGGGGGGCTGGCCCCCGGTTGAGATCACCGCCCCCTGAATACGCTACCCGCGTCCGACGGCGGCATAGGCGTCGAACCCGGCCCGCTCCGCATCCGCCGCAGAATAGATATTGCGCAGATCGGCCATGCGCGGGCTGGCCATCTTCCCGGCCATCCGCGACAGGTCCAGCGCCCGGAACTCGTTCCATTCGGTCAGGATCACCACCAGATCAGCGTCACGCGCGGCCGCATAGGGGTCATCCATCCAGCTGACACCGGGCAGCAAAGCCTCGCCCTCGCGCTGCCCCTGGGGATCGACCACGCGCACCTTGGCACCGCCGCCCACCAGAGCAGGCACAATGCTCAACGCCGGGGCATCGCGCATGTCATCGGTGTTCGGCTTGAACGTCACCCCAAGCACCGCGATGGTCTTGCCGTTGAAACTGTCATCACACAGATCGCGCAGCTTCCCGATCATCCGGTGTTTCACATCTTCATTCACACGGATCACCGTTTCGGTGATGTTCTGCGGCACCGCATGTTCCTGCCCGATCCGGGCCAACGCCGAGGTATCCTTGGGGAAACAGGAGCCGCCATAGCCGGGGCCCGCATGCAGGAATTTATTGCCGATCCGGCCATCCAGCCCCATGCCACGCGACACTTCCTTCACATCGGCGCCGACTTTCTCGCACAGGGCCGCAATCTCGTTGATGAAGGTGATCTTGGTCGCCAGAAACGCGTTTGCGGCATATTTGATCATCTCGGCACTTTCCAGATCCGTGGTCAGAATCGGGAAATCGCGCAGGAAAAGCGGGCGGTAAATCTCGGCCATCACATCACCGGCCCGTTCGGTCTGAACCCCGACAACCACCCGGTCAGGACGCATGAAATCATCAATGGCCGCCCCTTCACGCAGGAATTCGGGGTTTGAGGCCACGTCGAAATCTGCCGCCGGGTTGGCTTGGGCCATCACCTCTTTCACCTGGCGATTCGTGCCCACGGGAACCGTGGATTTGGTCACGATCACCGCATAGCCGGTCAGGGCCTGCGCCACCTCTTCGGCGGCGGCCATCACATAGGTCAGATCCGCATGGCCATCACCACGCCGCGTCGGCGTGCCCACCGCGATGAACACCGCATCGGCGCCCGCCACCGCTGCCGCCAGATCCGTGGTGAAGGACAGGCGCCCTGCCTCCACATTCCGGGCCATCAGCGCATCAAGCCCCGGTTCGTAAATCGGCACCTCGCCGGCGGTCAGCATCTCGATCTTCTGCGGCGCCTTGTCGACACAGATCACATCATGGCCGAAATCCGAAAAACACACACCCGATACAAGACCAACATAGCCTGTGCCGATCATCGCGATACGCATCTGAAAACTCCTTAGTCAATAACGGCCCGCGTCAGACATGCGGCACCTTCAATCCGGCCTGACCCTTCGCCTTTTTGCAAAGACGGCGAACCAGACTACCAGTTGCAAAGTGTTCTGAGGGGGCTCACAGCCGCCTCAAGACCCTCGATGGAAAAACTTGCGGTCAATGTGCGCCCGGTGAAGGCTGTCGCACTGATAAACAGGCGCTCTGCTCCAAAAAGGCTCACGATGAAAGGAATCGCCTGGGTGCCCACGTAAAGCCCAAGCGCGGTGTTGTCCTCAGATGCCTGTGTTGCAAGCGCCACCGGCGCCTGGTCATCCACCTTATAGATCAGGGTGGCAAAATCCCCGATATCGGACATGAAGTTCTCACCAAAGCGCACCTCGAACCGGGTGGTGTTTTCGACGCAGGACAAGATCAGTGTCGCCTCTTCCTCGCGCCCGAAGATGCCTGGCAGCGGCTGGAAAGAGGTTGAAGACATCTGAAGCGCGTTCTGGCTTCCGACGGGCGGTACAACTTCTTCTATTGCCCATGGGCCGATGACATCGCGCATTTCCACGCAATGAACGCCAACCGTTTCGGCACTGCAATCGGGGGGCGGTTCATCCGCAGCAAGCGGGGCCGCGCCCCAGATCATGAAGAGCGCACACACCACAGCGGTCCTGGACAGTCTCATCTCCAAACGCCTCCGTTCAAAATCAGTTTCAGGCCTCGCCTTTGCCGCACTGGCCCAGAATGAACAACATCAAATTGGCATGAACGTGACATGAAGCGCAGGAGATTTGAAGCACTTACCGGCCTGTCCACAACCATTTGCCTGCAATGCGACCAACGGCGGCGATTCGCGCAACAAACGTTCTCTGGCTGCACAAGAAGTTGACAAACGTGGCAGAAAAGTGTTTTAGAACGGGCATATTTAGGGCCGATTTACGTCAAAAACACAACAAACTGTGTTAAATTTTAGGATATATTGCGGCGTGATGTTTATGACATAGTGGATGAGTACCTGATTAAACGATTTCGATTTTGAGCCGGACGGGTCAGCACTTTGCCCCTTTCCAGGCACATTTCTATGAGGCTGCCATGACGATATTGAAGGAAGTTGGGAGGGATCACTCCTATTTGGTTGATCCACAGGGTCAGCTTACGTCGCGGGGTGACGCGCGTATCACAGCAAGCCGGGCCGCGCGTCGTTTGGAACGACCGATCTCGGGCATGCCTGCCCCGGCCCCCCGGCGCGACAGGACGTACCGCGTTCTGAACCGGTCATATGACCTGATTGTTGCGTCAGTCGCGCTTATTCTGCTGGCGCCGTTCTTTCTGTTTGCTGCAATCGCGATCAAGCTGGGCAGCCGCGGACCTGTGTTTTTCCGGCAAGACCGCCACGGTTTGAACGGTAATCTGTTTCGCATCTACAAGTTTCGCACGATGCGCACGGAAAGTGCGGATGTGACCGGTGTTGCACAAACCGTCAAAAACGACCCGCGCGTAACACCCATCGGCCGGCTGCTGAGAAAAACCAGCTTTGATGAGCTGCCCCAGATCCTGAACATTCTGCGGGGTGATATGTCTGTTGTCGGGCCCCGGCCACATGTGCCCGGGATGCTGGCAAACGGCACCGCCTATGAAGAGTTCGATTTGCGCTACATGGAGCGGCATGTGGTGCGCCCCGGTCTTACCGGTCTGGCCCAGGTGAACGGGTTTCGCGGCGAGACGGCAACGGAATATTCTGCGCGCATGCGTCTGGAATACGATCTTGAGTATATCCGGCAGCAGTCGATCCTGCTTGACATCAAGATCACGTTCCAGACGTTCTGGAGAGAGTTCTTCAGAGGGTCCGGGTATTAGAGTACCCTGCCTTAAACCTGAGACATCGCTCATCACAAATGTCCCGAGAACGCGAAGCGTGGCAGGGTATTTGTGATTCAAGTTTAAGGCAGGGTGCTTTAAGACCCTTCAGGATTAGGGCTTATACGCAAGACTACTGACACATTCAGACCTGTGATGGGCAGCCTCTGAATCCTCAAATCACATATACCCGCAGGAATATGCAACTGATATTCACTTGCAGCAAGACCTAAGACCGACGTCTCGCGACGTCGGTCTTATATGAGAAAATGGATCAGAAGATAGATCAGAGAACAGCTTACCAGCGCGGACCCCCAGAACATGATGTTCCGAAGCACCATAGCCACCCAATCCGTTTGCCTGCTTTCATGCAGGCCATGCGCATCGGGGCGCGCAACGATATCTGCTTGTGAGTGTGCGCCTGCTAGGCTTCGATTCTCGTACACTTTCCTCACCAATCCCATTGGTTACCTCAGCACTCATTAACGTTACAGAATCACCTATGGCAGATTTTCGTTCACCAAAGGTTAACAAGACTGAAAACGTTAAAGCGCCGTTTTTGAATCATGACACCAACATTGTGGCGATACAAAGGCCTGTTTACTGAAACTTCTGAATGCGAGGAATTCCGCCGTTTATGGTGCGCGTAGTGGCGCAGAAATGAGCAAAACTGGCAATGTCCACATTTGACATATATATGACATAGTGACTGTCATATTCTGGCATAAATCTTAATTTCCTGATGGGCGTCACATCTGCAGGCCCGTTCACACCATATTTTATGACATAAAAATTGACGGGGATCACTTTGGCAAACGCAAACGACCCGACAGGCCGGATACTCTATGTTTTACAGGGCGCAAAGCGCGGTGACGGCTCCGAAGACTCCCCTTACGGCAGAATCAAAAATGCGATCAAAGCCGCCAAGCCCGGGGATACAGTTGTTGTCGCTGACGGCATCTATCACGAGAATCTGGTTTTCCGCCGCAGCGGCACCGAGGATGCTCCGATCCGCCTGGTTTCAGCAAACGGCGCTGACGCGGTTGAGATTTACCCGGATAAAACCTCGCAGGACACGATCCGGATTTCCGGGGCTGATAATATCATTATCGAAGGGTTTACGCTCCACGCGCCCGAAAAGGCGGATCGTTACGCGGTGCATATTGAAGACAAGAATTCCGACACCGACCTTGCCGACAATATCGTGATTGCCAACAATATCATCCATCCCGGGGAGGATGGTGAGGGGATTAAACAGGGCAAATCCGCCGATGTCACGATCCGCGACAATATGATGACGGGGGAGGATAGCCCGGAGCCGGGAAGCGGTGAGGACGAACCCGAGCCCGAGGATGACCAACCCGAAGAGACCGACGAAGATGCCGGGGAAGATCAGGGCGGAACGGATGAACCCGGTGACACCCCGACGACACCGCCGGAAAATGAGCCGGCAGGGCGCATTATCTACGTGGCCGAGGGCGCAAAGCGCGGGGATGGTTCAGTTGATTCCCCGTTCGGTCGGATCAATGACGCCATCAAGGAGGCCGAGCCCGGCGATACGATTCTGGTGGGGGAGGGCACATATCATGAGAATGTTGTCTTCCGTCAGGGCGGTACGGAAGACAACCCGGTCCGCCTGATCTCGGCAAACGGCCCCGGCTCGGTCGAGATTCACCCCGATAACGACTCCAAAGACACGATTCGGGTGTCCGGGGCCGATAACATCATCATTGAAGGCTTCACACTTTATGGCTCCGACAACCCGAGCCGTCAGGTGGTGCAGATACATGCCCAAAGCTCCAACACCGATCCGGCCAGCAACATCGTCATTGCCAATAACGTCATTCATCGCGGCGAAGGCGATGGCATCAAGGCCAGCAAATCCGTTGATATCACCATCACCGACAATCTGATCACTGGCGGCGGCAACGGCGAAGCGGCGATTGATTTTGTGGGGGTCAGCGGCGCCTATATTGCGCAGAACGAGATGCGCGACATCCCCAATATTGCCCTGATGATCAAGGGCGGGTCGAGCGATATCGAGATCACCGGCAACGCGTTTTCCGACATCGGCAAAAACGCGGTCGAGATCGGCGGCTACAGCCCGCTGAAATTCTACCCGCCTGATTTTGTCGAATCGGGAAACGCCTATGAGGCGCGCAATGTCACCTTCTCGGGCAATATGATCGACGGGGCCGACAACACGGCGATCCGCGTGATCGGGGCCCAGAATGTCGCGGTCCTGAACAACAGCGTCACAAATGCGGATAAGGTTGTCACGATTGATGACTCCTCCAAATTTCACGAGACCTGGTATGCGGATGACATCTATTTTGCAGGCAACACGTTCGAAGGGGGGGATTGGCTGCTGGATCGCTCTGCCGGGGCCGATATCTCTTACGGGCCGGCAGGCGTGAGCGGCGCGGAAGCGGGTGATACCTTTGTTTTCCAGGATGGCCCCGCATCTGCCGAAATGGCGCTTATGGCCGATATCCCGCTTGCTGCACCAGCGGCTGCCTCAGATGGCGACGGTGCGGGTCTCACCCCATGGCTTTTGGGTTCTGATGACGGCAGCGATTCAGGCGCCTCGTCCATCTCTGATGATTTCTTCTGATCCGGCCAGTCTGCCTTGCATGCCGTTGCGGAATGCGCGACTTTCCAGATGATTTTATAAGGCGCGAGTCTGTCGCGCCCGCGCTGTTTGAAAAGGCAATTTGGATGAAGGTTTGTGTTATCGGTCTACGCGGCCTGCCGGATGTATCGGGCGGGATCGAGACACATTGTGAGAACCTGTATGAAAGGCTGGCCCGCGCGCGGCCCGATCTTGATATCGTCGTCTATGGCCGCACGCCCTATATCGGCAAAAAACCCTATGAAACCAGTGCGGGCATACGTGTGGTTCCGGCCTTTGCCCTGCGCAACAAATATCTGGAAACGATCACCAATACATTTGTTGCGATCATCCGCGCGCGGTTCGGGGAACGCGCCGATTGCGTCCATATTCATGCCATCGGGCCCGGCCTGCTGGCCCCGTTCGCGCGGCTTTTGGGCATGCCGGTGATCCTCACCCATCACGGGGATGATTTTCTCCGCGACAAGTGGAATTCCTTTGCTCGCACGATCCTCCGCTTTGGGGAACGGATCGGTGTTGCAAGCGCCAAACGGGTCATCGCGGTTTCCCCCTCGCTGGCAGAGCGGCTGAAACAGGATTATCCCGGTCGCGCGGATCGCATCCACTATATCCCCAATGGGGCAGATCATATCGTGGCGCGCGGGCTTGCCGCCGATGGTGATGCGGTTCTGCAGAAATTCGACCTGTCCGAAGGCAAATACATCATCTCCGTCGGGCGGCTTGTGCCTGAAAAGGGGTTTGCTGATCTGATCCGCGCGCATAAAGCGTCGGGCACCGATCTGCCGCTGGTGATCGTGGGCGGGCAAAGCAATTCGGACCATGATCAGGAACTGGCCGCGCTGGATCACGACAACCTGCTGATGACCGGCACCCTGCCACAGGCAGAGGTGGCGCAGCTTCTGGTAAAGACTCGGCTTTTCATTCTTGCCTCCCATCACGAAGGCCTGCCGATTGCGGCGCTGGAAGCCTGGGCGATGGGCGCCCCGCTTTTGCTGAGCGATATCGTGCCCAATCGCGACCTGGGATTGCCGCAGGACCATTACTTTCCCGTCCGCGATGTGGACGCGCTGGCAGAGCGGTTGCGCACAGATGCGCTTGGCCTGCCCGCGATTGAGCTTCTGGCTGCGTTCAACTGGACGTCAATTGCGCGTCACACTGCAGATATCTATGATCTTCTCCATGATCCGCAGCCTGCCGAAGCCGCAGGGGGGTGACCCCCGAATGATCGCGCCCCGACGCATCGGGCGGCGGTTGTTTATCGCCGGTCTTCTGTCCTCGACAGCGGGCATACTGGGTCCCGTCAGGGGGAAGGCAACGCCCACCAATCCTGACGCATTGCATTTTCTGCCCCGCAGTCAGGGTGCTGGAACCGGGGCGACCTGGGCCGATGCCGCCGGGTTTCGCCGGGCAAGCGCCATTGCGGCACAGGCAGAGCATGCGCAATCCTGTCTTTTCGGGGTCGCTGAGCCTGATCTGCCCCATCTCTGGACAGGTCAGCAAATGCTGTGGGGTCAGGCGGGGACAGAGACAGACCCGCTTTGCCTTGCATTCGGGGCACGCGATGGGGACGGGGCGGTTCATCAGCCGCAGACCTATACCGATCCGCCGCTGTTTGAGATGACCGGCCATGACATCCGGCCCGGGGAAAGGCCCAATCTGGGCGGTGCGCCGTTTCTGGTTTTCGGGTCGGACAGTGCGCATCTGCGTATCTCGGGCCCGGTTTTTGACCGCTCCGGCGGCGACGGGTTTTTCAAGATTGATGCCGGGGATATGGTGCAAAACCTCAGCTTTTCCGACATTCATGCGCGCCGTGCCGGGCGGGTGATCGAAACAGAGCGGGGGACATGTATCGAAGGGCTTGTTGTCGAACGCTGCACCGCCCTTGGCCTGATCCGGGGGTTCGCGCGGTTCTTTGACCTGTCAGAGGCCGCGTTTTGCGATCTGGATCTCGACGCCGATTTTCTTGACGGCGGCGGCGGCGCGGTCTGCCAGATCATCAGTGTGACCCGGGGCCATGACCTCGGGTTTCGCAATATCCGGTTGGCCAAAGCAGTAAACACGCTTGCCGCGGAAGAACGCGGGTCGTCCTATATTCAGGGCGATGGCATCGTGCTTGAGGAAGACACCCGTGATGTGCGGATCGCGGATTGCCATGCGGAAGATATGGGCGACGGGGGGTTTGACCTGAAATCCGACGGCGTCCACATGACCAACTGCACCGCCACCCGTTGCAAGCTTGGCATCCGCATCTGGAGCCATAATGCCGGTAATCTGATCGAGAACTGCACCCTGACCGAGCCGGTGTCGCGGCCCTTCAACGAAGGCTCCTGCCTTTGGGTGGCGGGCAATCTGACCGCGCGGGACTGTACCCTGCATTCGACCGGGGATATGTCGCCGATCCGCTTTGGCGGCGGAACCGACCGCGACCGGGACGCGACGCTGAAAATCGAGGGGGGCGTGATCACCCATACCGAAGGCGTGTCCCTGGCGACCGGAACACCGGGTGAGATTGAACTGGTGAATGTCAGGATCAACGACACCGAAACCAGCGGCCGGTTCTACTGGAACGGGCGGCGGTTGCGGCGGCGCCGGTGGTGATCACTTTGAGGGCCAGACTCAAATTCTGTGCCACGCCTTATCACCTTTTCGCCCGGCGGCACCGCCGGGCAGCGCCTGACCCGACCCCACGGGTCGGGCGCTGCCCTCTGCGCAGTGCATATATGTTGCAGAATTTTGGGCCGGTGTTTTAGAGATCGCGCCAACTGTCCGGGTCATAGCCGAACAGGTCAAAATCCTTTGCGTAAAAGCTGTGGATTCGGGCCGCCGCCGCTTCGGGGATGGCGGTTGCGGTCTTGATCGAGGGGTTTTTGCGCGGCACATCGGCCTGCAATATGACACCGGTCAGCGTGGCAAGACGGTCGCGCAGGGGGTCAAGCCCGTCTTCCAGCCTGAAAAACTCCGTATCCCTGATCATGTACTCATGCTGGGGCCGGATGTGGTTGGAATGAACATAGGGGTTGCGCCCGAACCCTGAAAACGCCCGGTTCAGCCAGCGTTCAAAAGACGGTTTCGGCAGGATCTTGTTTTTCAGGCGCGGGCGGGTGATGCGGTAATTATATTCGCTGAGAATACGCGCATAGGGGTTGCGGGTGACGCAGAAGGAATAATCGAAAAACCCCGGCGCAAACAGCGTGTCGATCAGGGCGCCGTGAAAATGCTGCGGCACGCAGGGAAAGACCTTGGGCCGGTGTTTCTGGTACAGGCTTTCGGGGGCCTGTTCCGAAAGCCAGGCCTCGATCGACGTCCCTCCCGCCTTGGGGATGTGAAGAAAAAGGATCAGTTTGCCATCAAAACGGAATGCCGGCATCGCGCTCTCCTGCCTGCTCTAGCTCTGCTTGCCGCGTTTGCGGCGCAGAACCCTAGTCAATTGCTCTCTGAGAATTTCGCCTTCGGGGCCGAAGAGTTTCGGCATTGCGGCGAACAGGCCCAGATAGGCCAGACCGAACCCGCCGCAGAGGATGACAAGCAGCCAAATGCCTTCTCCTCCCAGGGTCATCAGTGCCGCTTTCGCCGGGATCAGCGCCAGCGCGAAAACCGCGCCCAGACCGGCATACAC
Organism: Rhodophyticola sp. CCM32; assembly: GCF_004751985.1. Taxonomy (NCBI): domain Bacteria; kingdom Pseudomonadati; phylum Pseudomonadota; class Alphaproteobacteria; order Rhodobacterales; family Roseobacteraceae; genus Rhodophyticola; species Rhodophyticola sp. CCM32. The sequence goes on along the minus strand of NZ_CP038492.1, from coordinate 3,004,197 downwards.
CACCAGCCGGATCATGCAGTCCCGGCTGCCCACACCGATCACCCTGTGGACAAGGAACAACCCGAAGAGATGGCAGAAGATCACCGCGCCCGACACGCCCAGGGACACCCCCCAAAGCCCGAAAGCCTGACCAAAGATCGCGCCCGCCAGAACCGCCGCTGCATGGCTCCATTGCCAAAGCGCGGCCACATAAACCTTGCCTGCCGCCCGCAGGATCGCGCCCACGAATTTATAGGCGGTGCGGAAGAACAGAACCCCCACCAGTATCTGAAAGGGCAGAACCGCCGGCCCCCATTGCGGACCCATCAGCGTCAGAATGATCTCGGGCGCGGTGACAACCAGAAGCACGCTCAGCGGCACCTGCGTCATCGCCACCAGCGACAGGGCCCGGTTCAGCGCCCGTTCCATGCGCGGCCTGTCATCCTGAATCGTGGCAAGTGCCGGAAACAGAACCTGATCGCCCATCCGGCCCACCAGTTGCGCCGGTTGCTTCAACAGCAGATAGGCCCGCGAGTAATAGCCAAGCGCATCCGCCCCCAGCCATCTGCCGACAACGAAGTAATCCGCGTTCTGCGAGATGTAATTGCCGATCTGGGTCAGGGTGACGCCGAAACCAAAGCGGAACATCGTGGTGAAAGTGGCCCATCTGAACCCGAAGGCCAGCCCGTCGCGGGCAAACAGGAAATAGAGCAGGGTCTGCAACCCGGCCTGCGCCAGCTGGCCCAGAACAAGCGCCCAGGCCCCGAAATCCAGCACCGCCAGCACAATCGCAACAGCGGCATATCCAAACAGATAGCTGGCCAGCCGGATCAGTGCGAGTTCCCGGAACCGCATATTGCGTTGCAAAAGTGCATCACTGACAAGCCCCGCCCCCTTGATCAGGAACAGCAGCGCAAAGACCTCAACAAAGGGTTTCAGCTCGGGCATCCGGTACAGAACCGCGATGGGACCGGCCAGGAAATAGACAATCCCGGCCATCAGAAGACCCATCACAAGCGTGGCCACCATGCCGGTTGCCACATGATCGCGGGTCAGGGTTTTGATCTGCACGATGGACGGGGCGACACCGATCCGCCCGGTCACCTCGGCCAGGGCCACCACGGTCAGGGCCGCGCTGACAAGGCCGAATTCCGCAGGCAGAAGCAAGCGGGCAAGGACAATCAGCACAACAATCTTGAGTACGGCCTCAACCCCGCCGCCCCCGAACATCCAGAGAAAATTCCCCAGGGTCTTGCGGGTCAGGTTGCGGTCTTTGCGGTTCGGCGGGTCTTCGCCGCCGGGCGCTGTGCCCTCAAGCCCGGTCATCGGCGTGCCTCGCGCTTGCGCGCCCGTAACAGGGTGGCGACTGTGCTGGTTTCATAATATCTGAACAAAATGCTGCCTCGCAGCAATCTATTGCGCAGCAGACTTGCCTTACCGCCTGTGAGGAGTCAACACTGGGCTATTGATGTGATTTCTTAACGGATTTATAGCCTGCTCACTGGTGTGGTGGCCGGGCAACAAAATTGATTGGGTCTTGGAATGGTGCCTTTGGCACAGCACGATGCTGTACATTTCTATCTGCCGTCTTTTGCCGGCGGTGGCGCCGAGCGTATTTTCATCCGCCTGGCCAACCATATCGCGTCTCGCGGGCGGGATGTTCATTTCATCGTCAATCATGAGGCTGGCCCGCTGCGCGATCTGTTATCGGGTGATGTGACGCTGCATTCGCTTGGCACCCGGCGCGCGGTGCAGGCGGTGCCACGGCTTGTGGCCTATCTGAAATCGGCGCGGCCTTCGGTTCTGATCTCGGCCCTGACGCGCACCAATCTCGCCGCGCTTCTGGCCGCACGGTTTGCAAGAACAGGCACACGGATGATCGTGTGTGAGAGGAACCAGTACAGCGTTTTCAGCCGTGGTCTTGGCCCGATGCGCCGTGTGCTGATCACCAGACTTGTGCGCTGGCTCTATCCCAAAGCCTATGCGGTCATCGGCAACACCGCCGGGGTGACACATGATATTGCCCTTGTGGCGGGGCTTGAGGCAGACAAAACCGGTGTCATCCACAACCCGGCCCCCGATCTGGCACAGATCGAGGCCGCCCGCGACGAACCTGCCGATCATCCCTGGCTTGACGAAGACAGGCCGGTTGCCGTCGCGATCGGCCGGCTTATGCCGCAGAAAGACTATCGCACCATGCTGGCCGCGCTGGCCGCATCCGCCCCCGATCTGAGACTTCTGGTGCTGGGTGACGGGCCAGACCGTGCCGCGCTTGAGGCGCTGGCCCGGGAATATGGCATCAGCGACCGGGTCGATTTTCTGGGCTTTCGGATGAACCGGTTTGCCTATCTGGTGCGCGCCGATCTCTTCCTGATCAGTTCCCTGACCGAAGGCTTCCCGAACGCGCTGATCGAGGCTGTCGCGGCAGGTGTTCCCGCCATTTCCACCGATTGCGCGGGCGGTGGCGCGCGCGAGATCATGGGCGCGGATTTCCCGGACCGGATCGTGCCTGTCGCCGATGCCGAGGCGATGGCCCGGGTGATCGGCGATGTCCTTGCCTCCCGCGATGGCGCAAAGGCCGATCTTGACCGACAGCGCATCGCCCATATCGCCCGGCGCTATGAGATCAGCCAGATCGCGGATGCCTTTCTTGCGAGGGCTGCCATATGACATCTCTTTCAAGGCTGGTGGAATACGGTATTGCGCTGTTCGGTCTGTTTTTCATGTCCGGCACGCTGACCTCTTTTCTGACGCCGCAAGGCTCTGCAACCGCGCCACTGGTACAGGCCATCGGCGCGGCGCTGGGGCTGTATTCGGTCGTGGCACTGTTGTTCACACCCAATTCCATCCCCCGTGTCCTTGGCCTGTACTGGCCCGCCCTCTTGCCGGTTCTTCTGGCTGTGATGTCCCTGGGATGGACCGAAGATACCTCCCTCACCCTGCGTCGCGCGGGCAGTCTGGGACTGACCACCGCCTTTGCCTTCTGGCTGGTCTTCCGCTTCACGCCGATCCAGATTTTCCAGCTTGTGGTGACGATGGCCGTCTCTATCATCGCGGTGAATTTCGCGATCATCCAGATTCAGCCGACGCGCGGCATTCACCAATCCTATGATATCATCAACGCCCATCACGCGGGCAGCTGGCGCGGCCTGTTCGGCCACAAGAACGATTTTGGCCGGCTGACCGCACTCAGCACGGCGATCCTTGTCATGGGGTTCGTCTTTGGCGTCGGCGGACGATATCTGCGCTGGGGGATGATCCCGCTGATCGGCATCGCGATTGTGATGATCACGCAATCCAGTTCCTCCCAGGCCACGCTTCTGGCCTCAACCGTGCCGACCTCGGTGGCAGCACTTTTGCTGATGCGGCGCATATCTCCTGCCGGGCGGTCCATCATGCTGGTGGTTGCCCTGCCCTTCGCCATCATTGCAGCGCTTTCGGCGCAACTGGTCTTTGAATATGTTCTGGGCCTGCTGGGCCGCGACGCCACCCTGACCGGGCGGACCGAGATTTGGGAAGGTGTGATCCTGTCCCTTGGCGGCCACGGGGTGCTTGGCGGCGGCTATGGTGCGGGATGGCAGATTGTCGGCCCCCGTCTTGCCGGTCTGACGGGCATCGAAGTGGGCCATGCCCATAACGGCTTTCTTGATCTCGCCGTCGATATCGGCGCGGTGGGTCTGGGTCTGACCCTTGTGTTCATGCTGTGGCTTGGCACGCTGGCGTTCCGTAGCCTGATGCAGGGGGTCGAGCCCGAGATATCCGTGCTCGCGCTCTCGGTCATCCTGTTTGCGCTTATCGGCAATGTGGCAGGGTCTTTCCTGCTGCTCCATAACAGCCTGTACTGGGTGTTGCCGGTCGTCACCTTCGCGAAACTGCGCGATGTGCCCTATGCCAGCTATCAGACAGGGATTGCGCGCGACGCGGGTGAAACGCATCAGGCCGATCCCTCTGCGGCAGAGCCGGGATACCCATGATGACACGCCCCGAAACCCGGATCACATCACCCGATACCGCCCTGCCCGCAGGCGGGCGCATCAGTTTTCTGATCAACTCGATGGAAGGCGGCGGGGCGGAGCGGGCGATGGCCAATCTTCTGGGGCATCTTCAACCGCATCTGGCGGGCTATCAGGTTGACCTTTTGCTGCTGGATGATCTGCCCCGGAAACAGACCCTGCCGGGCGGGCTTGCGGTTCACACGCTTGACGGGCGCGGCAAGATGCTGCGCAGCTATGCCGAACTGGCGCGCCACTGGAAACATCCCGACCACCGGCCGGATATCTGCGTCAGCTTTCTGGCGCGGGCCAATGTGCTGAATGTCTGGCTGGCGCGGCGCTTTGGCCACCGGGCGATCATCAGCGAACGGGTTCAGACCTCAAGCCATATCGCGGCATCCCGCGCCGCGCCGCTTCTGGCGGCGATCACCAGGGTAAGCTATCCGCGCGCCGATCATGTGATCGCGGTCAGCCCCGGTGTGGCCGATGATCTGGCCACACGGTTTGCGGTCCCCCGGGCGCGGATGTCGGTGATCGGCAATGCCATTGACGGCGCGCGTCTGATGAAGATGGCCGATGAGGCGCCTGCCATCGACCTGCCCGAGGATTTTCTGGTCGGTCTTGGCCGTCTGGTGCCGAACAAGAATTTCGCCCTTCTGCTGAAAGCCTATGCACAGGTGCCGCAGGCCCCGCCGCTGGTGATTTTGGGGCAGGGGCCGGAGGAAGAGGCGTTGCGCCGCCAGGCAGGCCAGCTTGGCCTTGGCGACAGGGTGCAATTCGCGGGCTTTCTGGAAAATCCCTACCCTGTTGTGCAGCGCGCCCGCGCCCTGATCTCTGCATCGCGGGCCGAAGGCTTCCCCAACACGCTGATCGAGGCGATGAGCCTTGGCTGCCCGGTTATCGCAACCGATTGCCCGTCGGGCCCGGCCGATGTTCTGGCCTCTGCCCCGGTGACACGCCCGCCCTGGCCGGACACAGCCCATGGCATTCTGATCCCGATGGAGGATGATCTGGCGATGGCTGCGGCGATTGAGCTGATCTGTGACGATACGGCCCGGGCCGATTACGCAGAACGCGCCGCAAAGCGGGCCGCATTCTATGGCGTTTCGACCGTTGTCGAGGCATATCTTGCACTGTTGCGTCACGGCAGAAACACAGTGTTCATCCCAGAGGGAAAACGCGGATTATCATGACAATATTGAGCGAATCGTGCAAAACTCCACAGCATTGATTAAGGGAATGGTACAGATGCGGTTTGGTATAAAACTGGCATATGCCCTGCTTGTCTGGTTTGGCGTGATTTCGTCAATGACATCAGCGGCTGCCGCGCAAGACAGCTATCCGATTGGCCCCGGCGACATACTGAATGTGTCCTTCCTGTCGAACCCGGATTTCAACCGGACTTTGACGGTTGGGATCGACGGCAGTGTTTTCATCCCGCTGATCGGCGAGGTGAATGTTCAGGGGCAGTCAATCAATGCCCTGCGCGAGCAGATCCCGCTTCTGATGACCGGCGCCGTGTTCCGCGAGCGGATCAACGGCGAATACCTGCTTGTCACGGTTGAGCCGGAAGAGGTGATGATCGAGATCGACGAATATCGCCCCATCTATGTGGATGGGTCCGTTATCTCGGCAGGTCGCCAGCCTTTTGAAATCGGAATGACCGCACGTCAGGCGATTGCCGGCGCCGATGGTCTGTCGGATGACGGGCTGATTGATGGCGCGGGCGTCGCGGTGCGCAACCACCCGCGTGTGCTGATGGCCGAACTTGTGGGTGTTCTGGCAGAGATGGCCGTGCATGAAGCCATCCTCAGCGGGTCGGATACGATTGATGCGGCAGGGTTTGAGGGACTGAATGCCCCGCCATCACTGATCGAGAATGCGATCAGTCTGGCCCGCAGTCAGGTCGCCACATCGACCGAAATATTGAGCGAGGAACTCGCCTTTCTGGAAACCAGCGTGACCGAGGCCGAGGCCCGGGTGATCGCCTCGCTTCGTCATGAAGAAGTGATGACAGCTATTGCCGAGACCGAGGAGACCGAGGTTGAGCGGGTCGAAAACCTTGTCGCGCGCCGGGTTGTCTCCAGCGAGCTTCTGACCCAGACACGTCGTCTGTATTTGCAGGCCGTGGAACGGCTGGGCAATGTGCAGGCCGACCGGCTGGCAGCCGAGGCGGATCGCCGGGAGCTGGTGCTTGAACGCAACCAGGCCCTGCGGGAACGCGCGCTTCAGACCCAGGCCCGGCTTCAGGAATTGTCGCAGCAGGCGTCGCAATTGCGGGTCAGGATCGGGCTCAGCTCGACCGGGCCGATGACGCTTGATCTTGACCAGACCAGCAGCCGTGCGCCGCGTATCGTTATTTTCCGCCAGACTGGCGGCCAGGCACAAGAGATCGAGGCTGCACCGGAAACGCTACTCTTACCGGGTGATGTGTTGAATGTCAGTTTCGCAAGTTGAACCATGCGGGACCGCCCGCTGACGAACATATAATGGCCTGTCAGGCTGGTTATGCGATTGCCCGGGGGGCAACGCAGAAAACCGGGGGCGGGCATTTTGAACACCGGAGGCTGAAGAATGTCACGCCCCGGTTTGAAGGAGAAATTTGATGGATGAGTTCAACCGCGCTGGGAGGCGCAGTCCACGGTTTCGGCCGCCGACGCTTCTCCTCACGCCCGGCGATGGCCATTCGGGTGGAACCACCGGGCAGCAGCAGGCACCGCTGTTTGATTTTGCGGCTGTCTGGCGCTTGTTGCGGCGCCGGATCGGGATGATTGTTGTTTTCACGATGGTCTGCATCGCGATTACTGTGTTCCTGCATTCTCTCTCCCCCAAAGTGTATTCCGCGCATACCCGCGTTCTTCTTGATGAACAGAACGTCAATCCGTTCGGAAATGACGAGATCTTTGCCGATCTGCGGCTGACCAACCCCGTGGTGGAAAGCCAGATGCAGGTGATGCGGGCCCCCTATCTGCTGTCGCAGGTCGTGGATCGTCTGAACCTCAGCGAGAATGCCGATTTTATGGCAGAGCCGACCACGCCGATGCGCGAACGGCTGTCAGCCCTGCGCGGCGCGATCCTGTCAGGCAATGATGAGGCGCCGGCGCCGGTGTCCGAGGCCGAACAGTTTCAGGCCGCTGTTGATCGGCTGCGCGACAACCTGCGTGTCAGCCGGAATGCGCAGACCCTGGTGATCCGCATCGAATTTACATCGGCCTCTCCTGAACTGGCCGCGAATGTCGTGAATGCCGTCGCCGAGAGTTATATCGACAACCGCCTTGACCTCAGACAGAACACAGCCGAACGCGCCGGTGAGTGGTTTGATGACCGCATGGCCGAACTCAACGCCCGCGCGCTTGAGGCGGAGCAACGGATCGAACGGTTAAGCGGTGGCGGCACCGAAGCGCTTGATGCGTCGCAATCAGCCGCGACGCTGCAGGCCGCGCGCCAGCAATTGCAGGACAGCATGGCGCAACGCGCCCGTGCCCGGACCGAAGCTTTGCGCCTTCAGACCATCCTCGACAGTGGCCGGGGGCTGCGCGGTGTTCCTTCAAGCCTTGCCACCGGTGCGATCCGCACCCTGATGGATGAAGCCGCCATTGCCCGCAGTGAACTGGCCGAGGCGCTGCTGGCGGAACCGGCGGATGCCGCCCATATCGAAACCCTTCAGGCGCGGCTTGACTCGCTTGATGCGGCGGGCACTTCGCTTTTGTCATCGCTTCTGCAGGATGCGGAAACCCGCGCGGCCGAGGCCGAAGAGGCCGAAACCGCCGCGCAGGCCGCATTTGAAGCCGCGCGCGTTGCCGGGGGTGGCAGTGTCACCAACTCGATCGAGGTGGAATTGCGCACCCTTGAGGGAGAAGCGCGCATTTACCGGGAACTGCATGACAGCTATCTGGAAAGCTATCTGCGGACGATCCAGCAACAAAGCTTCCCCTCGACCGAGGCCACCATCATCGAGGTTGCCCGGATACCGGAATTCTCTGACAATCCGGGTCTGTCCCGGCTTGGTCTGCTGGCTGTTCTGGTTGGCCTGACGCTTGGTGCCGGTGGTGCATTTCTGGTTGAGGCCGCCGATGGCCGGGTGCGCACCATGTCACAGCTTTCGCGCGCCGCCGGTGCCCCGGTGCTGGGTATTCTGCCCAGCCGGGGCAATGACCGCCCCCATGTTCCCGGGCGCAGCCCGCAACTGAAACTGCCCGCGATCCGGCAACCCCACCGGACCCGCAAAACCGGGCAGGAGATCATTGCGCTCCCCGAAAACCGGGTGTCCCTGACCAAGGATGCACCGCAGATGTATGCGGCGATCAGCAATCCGCTGTCGCATTATTCAGAATCGATTCGCCGGGTGAAGGTTGAGGCTGACAATGTTCAGGCCCTTCTGGAAGAAGACCACCGCAACACCAGGATCATCGGCTTCATTTCCGATCAGGAAAGCCGCGGCCGCAGCATTGCCGCGGTGAACTATGCCGAAATGCTGGCCGTTGGCGGCAGTCAGACACTTCTGATCGACTTTGACTGGACCGGCCTGTTCCTGACCGAGAAAATCACCCCCGCAGCGCAGTTCGGGCTGGCGGATCTGGCGATGCCAAACGCGGATTCGAAATCAGAACAGGCTTTCTGGTATGATGAGCGGACATCGCTTTACTTCCTTCCCAACCGGTCGCTGGCCAAGGATGCAGCCCTTGACCCGGGCGTGTTTGACCAGACCCGGCTTAAGGCGTTGGTCCTGGCGCTCGCGGGTAAATTCGACAATGTCGTGTTTGATCTGTCCCCGCTTTCAGCCTCCTCAGATGCCGCCGCGATGGCCGAGATTGTCTCGGGCTTTGTGGCTGTCGCGGAATGGGGGGAAACCAAATCTTCATCGCTTGCGGCAGAGTTGCGACGCGCCTCCATCTATCCGCCCAAACTGCTGGGCACGCTGCTGAACGGCGTGTCGACCAAGCAGTTGGAGAAATACGCCACCGCTGCCTGAGCATTTCGATTTTAGACAAGGGTTTTATTCTATGGCGATCAGTCCACCTTTCGCGTTGTTCGTGGGTCCGACGAAATCGGGCACGACATGGATTCACGCCTATCTGGAAGCGCGGGGTGACATTGCGCTGCCCTCGGGCATGAAAGAGACTTTCTTTTTCGACAAGGTCTATGAACGGGGTGTGACCTGGTATCAGGGGCTTTTCCCGGGTGCGGAAGATACCCGTCTGAGGGTCGAGGTTGCGCCCTCATTGTTTCACAAACCCGTTGCCTGCGAACGGGCACAGGAACATGTGCCCTATGCCAAGATCATCTGCACCGTGCGGGACCCGTTTGACCGGGCCGTGTCGCATTATTTCCACTATCGAAAGCGCGGCGCCCCACAGATGAGCTTGCGTGAGATGGCCGAAACCTATCCCGATGTGATCGAGGCCGGGCTTTATGCTCGCCACGCCGTCCAGTGGGAGGAGGCTTTTGGCAGCGATCAGGTCTATCTGATGTCTTACCAGCTTTTGCGCGAAGACCCCGAGGCCTTCTGTCGCCAGCTTTGCGAGATACTGGAGATCGACTATGTCGCGCCCGACCCGGGCCTGAGCGGTAAACAGGTCAATGCCGCCAAAGTTCCACGCAATCTTGTTGCCGCCCGGATGGTTCAGGCCGTGTCGTCAGGGCTGCGCCGTCATGGGGCACATAAGGTGGTGAACACGCTCAAACATCTGCCGATCAAGCGCTGGCTCTACTCTGGCGGGGCAGGTCTTACCGAAGAACGCCGTGAAATTAAGCAGCAGGCTGTTTCGGTTTCGGAAAAAATGACCGGCGATTGGGAAACATTCCGGCATCGGGAGGATTTTCCAGTCAGAAATGAGCAGATGGAAAGCGCCTGAACGGCCAAAAAAACTCCCTCAAGATATTGAAATAACATAACATTATAGTGCCAGACCCATCCACCCGGATCATGAGAATTTTCGAGAGATCCAACCTGTATTTACAAATCGGCGGCTGTTTCAACGCAAGCGAGCCTGCGGGTCTGCATATTTATTTCGTATCGAATCGTGTAAGCATTAACAGATATTAACAGAGGTTTTTTTATGTCCCGAAAAGTAACAAAAGCAATTTTTCCGGTGGCGGGTCTTGGAACCCGGTTCCTGCCCGCCACCAAATCCATTCCCAAGGAAATCATGACGCTCGTTGATCGCCCGTTGATCCAATATGCGATCGACGAGGCACGGGCCGCCGGTATCAAAGAGTTCATCTTCGTCACCTCGCGCGGGAAAAGCGCGCTTGAGGATTATTTCGACCACTCGCCCGAACTTGCCCAAGCGTTGCGCAAGAAGGGCAAGACAGATTTGCTGGACCTTCTGGAAGACACCAATATGGATAGCGGCGCCATCGCCTATATCCGGCAGCACAAGGCGCTTGGCCTTGGGCATGCGGTCTGGTGCGCGCGGCGTCTGCTGGCGGATGAGCCTTTCGCGGTGATCCTGCCCGATGATGTCATCATGAATGACAAACCCTGCCTGCAGCAGATGGTCGAGGCTTATGCAGAGACCGGCGGGTCTGTCGTGGCCGCGATGGAGGTTCCGACGCCCCAGACCTCTTCCTATGGCATTCTGGATGTCGAGGACGATATGGGCTCGGTCGTGTCGATCAAGGGCATGGTCGAAAAACCTGCTGCGGAAGATGCGCCTTCCAATCTTGCGGTGATCGGCCGTTATATCCTGTCACCGGATGTGATGCGCAATCTTGGCCAGACCCAGCGTGGTGTCGGTGGTGAAATTCAGCTGACCGATGCGATTGCGAAAGAGATGGAGGATGGCCGCCCGGTTTACGGCTTCCGCTTCCGTGGGCAGCGCTTCGATTGCGGTTCGAAAATCGGGTTCCTGAAGGCGACGGTTGCCGTTGCTCTGGAACGCGCGGATCTGGGTGCGGAATTCGGAACGTTTCTTGAGGATTATATCGATCAGAACAGCCTGCAGCACACCCAGACAAAAGCGGGCTGAAGCCGGTTTCCAATTCTATCGTGGCATGTGGTTTCTCGCCCTTCGGATCAACCGGTCCGAAGGGCGATACATGTTTGGTTACAGTGTCTGATCCAGCGCCGCTTCCATCTGGTCCAGAAGCTCTTCGATCATCTGACGGCAGGCTGGCCAATCGCCCGCACTGACATAGTCTGACAAACGGCTTTCGACCCGCAGCGCAATCTCGCCAAGGTCCTTGAAGCCGAGGGTCGGGGAAATGCCAGCCGTTTTATGGGCGCGCATGGCGATTTCCTTGATCAGCCTTTGCTCAGGCCTCCGGTCGTCAACTGCCAGCATCAGCGTCTCGATTTCGAGGCACCGTTCCCCCAGCCGGTCAAGAAACCGGTCCCGAACACCTCTGATCGCTATATCCACATGTTTGGTCAGGGCCGTCATCCGCGATGTTCCAGAACCGGTTCAGAGGGCATTACTTCGCCATGCTTTCCGCAAATCCCGTGAAGTGCCGCGCCGCAGAGCGTGCATTCAGGATTGCTTCGTCCAGGATGCGGGTCGGGGATGCCATATGCAAAGCCTTGCAGCCAACAGAGGGGCCAACGGCCACCATGGGAAGGTGAATGTTCAACTCATCATAGATATGGCCGAACTCTGCAATGTTCATCCGCAATTCACCGCCAAGCTCGAAGGGATCGACCGTCTCGACACGGGACAGAAGGCAGACAAAGTCACCCTTGCCAGCATAGCTGATCATCCGGCTGTTGGTTTTCAGGCAATCCGAGATGCAGGTGGCCACGTCGATCATCACTTCACTGAAAATCGAAGACCCGGCTTCGTCGAAAAGCTGCTGCCCGTTCAGCACGTGAAACCCGACCGCCTTGGTCGACAAGGCCCGGAACACGCCAAGGGTTTTCAGATAGTTTTCCAGCGCGATATATTCGATCGTTCCGGCCACCCGTTGCATCGGAATGTGGTCGGCAAAGCGATAAGACGGCCCGGCAAAAGCATCTGCACCGCCATGGCTGATCGCATGTTGCGTGCGCAGCCGTTCGCGCACCAGGCTGTGCAACACACCCAGGCGTGTGTTGATCTCGATCTCGTCAATCGGTTTGGTCAGATAATCGGTTGCACCTGCCGCGAAGGCCCGGTCAATATGGCCCCGGTCGGCCATGATCGTATTCATCACGATCGGCGCCTTGTCATATTCCGGCATCGCCCTGATGGCTTCGCACAGCTCGATCCCGTCCATTTCCGGCATCTGGATATCCAGGATGAAACAGTCAAATGGAATCTGCGCCTGAGCGATCATATTCAATGCCGCAGCACCGGATTCGACAAAGGTCACATTGGAATAACCCAACTGGGACAGCGTGTTCTCGAACAGCGCCAGGAACTCAGGATCATCGTCAACAGCCAGGATTTTCATTCTTGCCTCAATTATTTAGACGCAGAATGCCGGGCGGCATTGTTGCGCGTGGGTCAATCTCCTCTGTCAAACTAGCCAGAGACAATGGCATAATTTTGGCGCGATTGTTCGTTATTTTAGGTAATAATGGTCTAAAATTGGGCCGATTGGCAGGGCCAAACCCTGCCTGCACCCATTATAACGTTGCCCAGGCGTCGCGAATTTGTGCGCCCAGGGCCATCGGGTCAAACGGTTTTGTAATCACCGCCAAAGCCCCCATTTTCAGCAGATCCTGCGACAGGGAATCTTCGGCCTTTGCTGTCATGAAAATTGTCGGAACACTGGCATAGTCAGGCATCGCCTTGATCTGTTCCCACAGGTCAGGGCCGGTCATTCCGGGCATCATCACATCCAGAAGCAGCAGTTGCGGCGCGGCCTCCGCAATCTCATTTAACGCTGCGGGGCCGTTATTGCATTGATGCACCGTGAAACTGTCGACCATTTCAAGGGCCATCCGGGCAATCTCGAGAATGTCATCATCATCGTCGACGTGTAAAATTTTATTTAAATCAGACACTTTCGGGTCATCTCCAATTTGTACCGGGTGCGTTTTGGTCTTTATCTGCTGACCTTAGGCAACTGCAGATTGTGCCGGCCCTTCAGCCTCTGCCGCGTCTGCGCGCTCCTTGGCAAGTTCAAAATAGAACACCGTGCCCACTCCCAGTTCAGTTTCGAAGGCAATGGTTCCGCCGTGACGCTGGATGATCTTTTTGCTGATCGTCAGGCCCAGGCCCGTACCCGGGCGTGAGTGCTCTTCGGTGTTTTCAACCTGAAAGAAGCTGTCAAACAGGGTTTTATGGGCCGCTTCGGGAATGCCCGGGCCCTGGTCGGCCACGCAGACACGCCACGCCTCGGCGCGGTCTTCGATATCAAGCCGCACATCCGCGCCCGCGGGCGAGAATTTGGCCGCATTTGACATCAGATTTGACATCACCTGCATCAGGCGTGGCATGTCGGCCGCGACCAGGGCGGGGGTTTCCATCTGGCCGACAACAAATTGCACACCACATTCCTCGCCATAGCCCGCATTGGATTCAGCGGCTTCGTGCAACAGATCGCGCAAATCCAACGTCTCGCGCTCGAAATCCATTTCGCCGGAGTCGATTTTCTCCAGTGCCAGAATGTCATTCACAATCGCCAAAAGACGGTCACTGTTGCGATGTGCAACCGAAATCATACGCAGAATGTCAGGGCGAAGTTCTCCCAATGCGCCGGATTCAATCAGGCGCAACGCCCCTTTGATCGAGGTGAGAGGCGTGCGCAACTCATGGCTGACCATGGACACGGAGTTCAGTTTCAGTTGGTCGGCCTGTTTGCGCTCGGCGATATCGCGGACAACCGAGATAAGGGTGGGTTTGCCTTCGGGACCGGTGTCGAAATGGGTGAGAATCTCCACCGGGCCCGCGTCATGCATCACTTCTATCTTCACCTCTTTGGCTTCACCATTCAGAAGCGGTGCAAGATAGCGTTGGAAAAGGCTGTTATCGAACTTGTCAAAGGTTTCAGCCATCGTCCGGCCTTCAACATCTTCTGATGACCAGCCAAGGCGGGTCCGACCGTTCCTGTTCACATAGATGATTTTAAATGTATGCGGGTCATAAACGATCACACCATCGGGCAACCCTTCGATCACCGCATTGCGCCCTTCAACGGCAGCTTCGGCGCGGGCCCGGGTCTGATCGGTACGGATCGCAATGCTGCCGATATAGACACCTGCGGTATCAAAGCGGGGAATGATCGTGGTTTGAACAGTGATGATCCGGCCATCCTTGGCGATCAGGCGCTGCTCTCCGTTCCAGGTCTTGGCCTGTGAGACAACCTCCCAGACATCGTCAAAGCTGTTATGATCATCCGCATCGTCAGAGTAGAGGATCGAGGGCTGTTGTCCCAGAATTTCATCGGGTTCATAGCCAAAGGCGTTGATGAAATTCTCATTCACTTCTTTGAACCGGCCGTCGGCATGGGACATGCTGACAATAGTATGCTCGTTCAGCGCATTTTCCCTCAGATCAATGGCTTCTTCGAAAGCCCCGTAGAGGTTCGGGTCTGAAGTTTCCGTCATCTCAACGGATTTTGCGTAGGCGATACTGACTGTGGTGATCAGGGCAACCAGTGCCGATGTGAGCAGAAAAAGCAGAATGAAGCGTTCAGGTCCGGCTTCTGTAAGGGCTGGCAGCCAGGTATGAAAAAGCATGGTCAGGCCAAGAGAGATGGCCGTGTTGCTCAACACCAGAGCAAAAAGCGATATCTTTCGTATCCGTTTCATACGTCTGCCTCAGTACTAGCGTTACTCGTGCGACATGTCTTGCGTCTATCATTTATATACAGACGAAAGCTCGCGCGAAAATCAGGCCGAAATAAGACACAATCGTAAAGCGAGAAGGCGATTGTCAGGCAATTTGTGTCACCCTGCAACAGCGCCCTGGGCTGGCACAGGTGCATTGAACTCTACCCGGAAGATACTCCCCTGACCCTCGGTACTCGTTACACTGATCGCTCCGCCGTGCAGCTCAGCCAAATGCTTTGCGATCGGCAGGCCAAGTCCGATGCCACCATGCTTGCGACTGCTTGAGGCGTCAACCTGTCCAAAACGCTCAAAAATCATCTCCAGATGCTCAGGCGGAATGCCACAGCCGGTGTCTTCAACCTCGATCCAGGTGCGTCCCAGCTCCGAATTCGTGCGCACCGTCACCTTGCCTTCATCGGTGAACTTCACTGCATTGCCGATCAGGTTCAGAAGCACCTGGCGCAAGCGCTGCGGGTCGGCAAGTATCTCTGCCGCCTGATTGTCGACCTCTATTTCCACTCCTTTCTTGTCAGCTTCCAGTTGGAATTGTTCCACCACCTCCAGGATGATCGGTTCCAGCTCCAGACAATCCGGGTCAAGATTAAGCGTCCCTTCCTCGATCGCGGACAGATCCAGAATGCTTGAGATCAGCGCCATCAGCTGCTGGCCCGAAACCTCGATCTGTTTCGAGAATTTCTCCAGATCGGCCTTGAACCTCTCGATATCCTCAAGGGCGCCTTTGGTATCGTTGGTTTTCAAACTGTTCAGTGTTTTCTTGAAACTCGGCAGCGAGTCAGGATGTCTCAGAAAGGCGTTGTACCCCAGGACAACGGTCAATGGTGTCCGCAACTCGTGGCTTACAGTGTTCAGAAACTCGCTTTTGGCGGCATTTGCAGCCTCCGATTTGGCGAGGGCTTCTTTCAGCTCGGTGATATCCACCCTGAAGCCCGCCACACTGCCCGAGGCCGTGCGCCGTTCCACCATGCGCAGCCAGCGACCATCGGACAATTGCGTTTCTATCATCTGCCCGGGGGATTGCTGTGCCAGAACCCGTTCCCTGATCCAGTCCTCTTCACGCCCCATGGCTTCCAGATACTGCCCGGTTTCCACACCCCGCCGCAGGATATCTTCAAACCTGGCCCCAGGCTCCATAAGGTCTGCGGTAGTGGGGTAAAGTTTTTTGTACTTCTGATTGCACATGACCAGACGGCTTGAGGAATCATAGAGCGCAAACCCGTCATCAATCGCCTCAATCGCCTCGTGAAGCTGCGTTTCGGCGGCATCCTTCCGGTCAACAATCCATTGAAAGACTCTCATCAGCAGCATGACCGCTGCGAGCAGGCCCAATACAGTGGCCCAAAGACTTGTCCGGTTCGGCGGGGTAATCACCCATCCATCTGCCGGCACCATCGACAGGGTCCAGGAAATGCCAGGGGACACTACCGAGGTCGACACCGGATCCATGAACAGAACATTGCTTGACCCCGACAGGATTTGACCCTGTGCATTCTGTACAACATGTGCCACCTCGGCATCATCTGCACCAAGGCCCGCGGTTCTGAACAACCCATCCGCATCTATGACAAGTGACACCACACCCCAGAACCGGTTCTCGAAACCGCCGGTATAATATTCCATGACGGCAGAGCGGGTTATAAAACCACGACCGCCCTGAACCAGATCAAATGGACCATCAATGGTTGTTTCACCGGTCTGAATGGCCCTGTGCACGGCAGTCATCAGGTCGGGCCGCTGACGAATATCAAGCCCAACCGCTGCTGCATTCGGTGCGTAGGGGTAGACGTATTCGATAACAAGATCGGGGGCAGCCGCCACGTTGATCACGTCATCGGCATTTCTGACCAACTGGCTGGCCACGCGCACAAAATCAGGGGAAGACATATCGGGTTGCGCTGCAAACGCAGCCATAACCCCTTCGGTAATAAGGATTTTCTCGTTGATCTCGCGCTCAAGCGCCGACTGAAACTCGTTATTCGCCTCGATCAGAGCCAGCCTTTGATTGACCCGGAAATGTTCAGAGTTTTCCCGGTCGAGAATCGCACCGAACCCGATCGCGATCACCAGGACTGCGAGATATCGCGTATAAGGGACGATTGCCTTAAAAAGCGTCATTGCGATCCTAACATACACATAGTGAGAAGCGTGTCGCTGGCCTGTTGTAAGCTGGGCTGCCCCAATCTTATTTACGTTAAAGAGTATTAGGAAGTGTTAACAAAACGTTAACAGACTGGATTATCTCTTGCAATCAGCATGTTCACGACACAGTCAGACATTTTGATGATGGATATACGCCTCCAGTTAATGAAGATTGAAAATGGAGAGCTCACTGTAGATAATCAAAAATGATTTAAATCAAACGTGACCTGCTCCCCTGAAATGTCCTCGGTTTGAGGTTAGCCTGTTCTCCACCTGAGGAGACAGACGATGAAGAGAAGCCGTTTCAGCGAAGAACAGATCATTGGTATCTTGAAGGAACATCAAGCCGGGCTTGGCGCAAAGGAATTGTGCCGCAAGCATGGGATCAGCGATGCGACCTTCTACAAGTGGCGCTCCAAGTACGGCGGCATGGAAGTGTCTGACGCCCGGCGATTGAAGACGCTGGAAACTGAGAACGCCAAGCTGAAGAAGATGTTGGCCGAGCAGATGATGGACGTGGCGACACTGAAAGAGATGCCCGGAAAAAACTTCTGAAGCCCAATTCGAGGAGGAATGCTGTGGATTGGGCGATGAAGACCAAGGGCTATAATCAACGACGCGCCTGCGCGTTGGCCGGGATCGATCCGCGTGTGTATCGACGGACGTCGAAGCGGCCGCTGGACACTGCGCTACGAGCGAGAATGAAAGAACTGGCGTCTGAACGGCGGCGCTTCGGCTATCGGCGGCTGCATATCTTACTGAGGCGCGAAGGCTGGGACCTGAACTGGAAGAAGCTGTACCGGCTCTACCGTGAAGAAGGGTTAACCGTCCGTAAACGAGGTGGTCGCAAGCGTGCCGTGGGAACCAGAACGCCCATGGTGATCCCGCAAGGGCCGAACCAGAGATGGTCGCTCGACTTCATGTCGGATGCTCTCGAAGACGGGCGCAGGTTCCGGGTACTGAACGTCATCGACGACTTCAGCCGGGAATGCCTGCCACTTAATTGCGGCATGGCGAAACGACTACAATCACAACCGCCCACATTCGAGCCTCGACGGGCTCACCCCGTGGGAGTATCACCAACGGTCAAGCGAGGACCAAAACCTGAACAGAGCTAACTGAAAAACGCGGACTCACAGGGGAGCAGGTCAGCTTCGTCCCGCTGTCCGACGCTGGTCAACTCGGCTGACAGATTGGTAATCCGGTAAGCCACCAGATGGACCACGTCTCCCTCTCGCTGAATGCGATCACGCACGGCCATCATGCGGGCCGACAGGGCTGTGCGCCGGTTCGCCTTGAAGACCTTCGGCCAGACGACGAGGTTCGCGGTCCCGATCTCATCTTCCAATGTGATGAACATAACGCCTTAGCACTACCAGGACGCTGACGGACGAGGACGATGCCAGCAGCCTCGTGCCAATGACCGTTCGGGGCTGCCATGGCCGCCGCACAAGTTGTGATCCGGCGCCGCTGCAGGTCCTCCCGCAGGAAGGAGAGTGGATGCGCGCGAAGCGACAGGCCCACACGGCCATAATCCTCGATCACCTCGCGGCCCGCTGCCATAGGACGGAGCAGGATTGTGGGCTCGATTATCTCCGGGACGAACCGCTCCTCACGCTCCGTCGCGGTTGCGAAGAGAGGCAGCGGCTCGTCGCGCATCGGCTGACTGGCTACTGGGAGATCGAGGCTATGACGCAGACTGGTTCCGCGAAGCCCTTAATGACAGGGGAATTAGGCCCTGCATCCCAGGTCGAAAATCACGCGACAAGCCTGTTCGATACGACAAGCGGCGCTACAAACGCAGAAACCGCATCGAGATAATGTTCGGACGCCTAAAGCGTTTCGACTTTATGTTGAAACGCCTTTCGCTGTCTTTCGCCTTTGGCTCAAACGCTAAAGCCGTTGCACTGCTTCAATGTAAAGTCGAAACGCTATAAAGGACTGGCGCCGCGTCGCAACACGATATGACAGATGCCCAAAGGTATTCCTCTCGGCTATCACTCTCGCTGCTACAGTCCTATTCTGGCTGTAAATTAGAGCGTTTTTCGGCTGACCGGATTCGGGATTCCCAAATGGTTTGAACCGTGATTCCTTGTTTTCAAACAACAAGGGCGGTCTTTATGGGGAAACCTCATCCGATGGAGCTTCGGCAACGTGTTGTTGCGCATGTCGAGGCAGGTAACACGCATCACTCAGCGGCGACGCGGTTCGACGTTTCCGTCAAATTCGTCAATGACATGGTCAAGCTGAAGCGCGGGACGGGATCGCTTGCGCCGACACGCCAGGGTCATCGCGGTATCGGCAAGCTGACGCCTCACAAAGATTGGGTGCGCGCGCAGGTGGACGCCAAAGGCGAGATCACGCTTGACGAAATGGCGGCGCGTTTACAGGCAGAGCGCGGCGTGTCTGTCGCTCCTACAGCATGCTGCCTTAAACCTGAGACATCGCACATCACAAATGTCCCGGGAACGCGAAGCGTGGCAGGGTATTTGTGAGTCAAGTTTAAGGCAGGGTGCTTTAGCTCGGTCTGGCGACTTTTTCAGCGGCTCGGGCTGACGCATAAAAAAAGACCTGCAAGCTCTTGAGCAGAAGCGTGCCAAGGTTGCCCGGCAAAGGCATATCTGGATCACACACAGCCAGCCGTTCATGGCACATATGCTGGAACGTATTGGCTTCATTGACGAAACCTGGCTGAAAACCAACATGGCCAAGACGACCGGCTGGGCACCGCGCGGTCAGCGGCTGGTCGATCACGCGCCTTTCGGGCACTGGCGCACGCAAACCTTTGTCGCGGCGTTGCGACATAACAGGCTGGACGCGCCATGGGTCATCGACGGTGCCATGAACCGCGTGACATTCGATACCTACGTCGAAACCCAACTCGCACCGACCCTGAGCAAGGGGGACGTGATCATCCTGGACAACCTTTCCAGCCACAAAAGTGCGCGGGCCGCCGAAATGTTGCGCGATGTCGGTGCGTGGTTCTTGTTCTTGCCGCCATACTCGCCCGATCTCAACCCCATAGAGATGGCTTTCTCAAAGCTCAAAACGCTGATCCGAAAAGCCGCAGCAAGAACATATGACGCGTTATGGAACGCGGTCGGTCAAGTGTGCGATCTCTTCACGGACGAAGAAGGCTTCAACTTCTTCAAAGCCGCAGGATATGGAACCAATTAAACGCAAAACGCTCTAAGGTGGATATGATCGACCAATCGGCCCTTATGAATTTCCATGACTTGCTCTCCTGCAGCGATTGTCGTTAGTATAGCTAATGACTGACATGAACCCCAGTAAATTTTTCGCCGCGCAAGCGTTGCATCAGGTTTTGCCAATGCTGGACCGTACGATGCGACAGATCGAACAACGTGCGGGGGCCACAGGCCAACAGCTTTCCGCAATCGCTGCCATCTCGGAGTTTGGAAAGGACCGTCTCCATCTGCTTGCCAGCCATGAAGGCGTCAGTCGCCCGACCATGAGCCGTCTGGTCAACACACTCGAAGCGCGTGGCTGGGTCGAAAAACACAGTGATAAAGGGGATCGTCGGACACCTAGACTATCCGTGACCGAAACGGGTCAGACCATCCTTGTAGAAAGCTGCGAAGAACGGACACAAATTCTGATGACCTTGATGAACGGGCTGAGCGACGAAGAGTGCGCAATGCTCAACAATTGCCTCAGAAAGTTGAGCGCAGCCCATCGCTCAAGAAGTCGCTGAAACCAGAGAATTTACCGATAGGAGACATTGGCCCATTGGCAGCAAAGTCCGCAACTCAGACGTCAAAGTAACTTTAGCTGGCGCATCAAGCCCTGACTTTTGATGCATGAACACCAATAAAAAATGCGCCTATTATCAGCGACGAAAATCCTGGTATTGCGGAAAGCCAAAACCCTACCTCGTAGGCCTCAGCGCCTGAAAGGTCACCCAAACCTACATATTCTGTCCATTTGGCATGTTCATCATATGACTGTCGGATCAGAAAACTGCCCGATACCATCATGATGAAGAGAAAAGTGCGATACAAGATTACAGAAGTTTTGGACGTCATGTTGCCCCCTTTGTGTGGCACCTCATCGTAACCCAAAGCTCTTTTGGTCCAAAGGTCTGCTTTGAGCTCATCTTGACTGATGCTGCGCACAGCATGAGCGTCCGGTTTTCAAGAAGTGACAAGGGGCCTATGTCCGTTGTGTG
The DNA here is from genome assembly GCF_004751985.1 of Rhodophyticola sp. CCM32. Classification (NCBI taxonomy): domain Bacteria; kingdom Pseudomonadati; phylum Pseudomonadota; class Alphaproteobacteria; order Rhodobacterales; family Roseobacteraceae; genus Rhodophyticola; species Rhodophyticola sp. CCM32. The sequence continues at coordinate 2,983,184 of NZ_CP038492.1, read as the reverse complement.
GGGCGAACCCATCATTGTCGATTTGCCAACTCTGCGGCGGCAAACTCCGCCACCCCTTCATCTGTCCCGTCTGTGAAACAGGCAATCGTCATCGGGTCGGCTAGGTCAGGGTAGTGATAGACAGCGTTTACGCTGAAAGGTCCTCCGCCAGAATGTCCGACACCTCGTCCTGCGCCGCTAATCCCACCGGACATCAGACCCAAGGCATACCCGCACTCCGTCCATGGACGACCGGGAATGGCACCGCCAAGCGAGCGTCGGTTCAGCATCTCCGCCAGCGTGTCTGATCTGAGCAAATCATTTGAGAAGAGAGCATGTAGCAAGTGTGATGCGTCCGAAGCCGATCCAATGAGACAGCCGTGGTATACCCACCCCGGATCATAGCCAGTCGCAGCATCCCAATGCAGTGCAGCAGATTGTTCAAGATTTTCCCAAAACGTCACATTTTCCAAACCCAACGGCTTGCAAATCATATCGGAAATGGCGTCTCCAAGCGACTTTCCAGTTTTCTGTTCGATCAAACCCCGTGTAAGCAGATAACCGATATTGGAGTATGACCATCCCTCACCCGGCGCGAACAGCATGCCCTGCGCCAGCGTCGCATCAAGCAACTGTTCGCGCGACCACGGTTCATCTGCTCGCGCAACTGCCGCATGGTACTCTGGTAGTGACCCATAGTCAGGGAGGCCAGAGGTATGGCCGAGTAACTGGCGAAGCGTGAATGGGTGGTCTTCGAGTAACGCATCCAAAGCCAAAACCTGCGCTTCGACCAACTTGAGTGCACAGATCGCAATCGCGGTTTTTGAAAAGCTCCAGTATGGGAAAAGCGCGCCGTCATTGCCGTTCCCGCCTTCACGACCTGACGTAGAAAGCCAGTGTGAACATATTTCTTGATCGCTCATACAAGCAGGGTCTGTGATCCTCGTGACCTTGTCAATTTGGATGCGAACCCGATCCCGAAAGCAGCCATTGGTGCAGCCGCAGCGAAGATCGGCTGCGTCCGCACACCGGACCCTCACCGCATTGGGCCTGAACTCAACAGATGCGGACAAATCAGCCATTGGTCCCTTTAAATCAGACGTCTGCTTAGGATGAAAACACCTCTGGAGGCCACGTGAGTTTTTCAGACCGCTGAAAGGCCGGGCGTTCCTTCAATCTTTCAACGTAGTCATTCAAGATCTGGCTTTCAGGAAGTAGGTTATTGAATCGAGCCATTGCAATGATCGACCCGATAGCGACATCTGCAGCTGTGAACCAGTCACCCAGCAACCAAGTTTGACCGTCAAGCGCATGTTCAAGAATTTCGACCGCGCCTTGTGCAGTGTCCCAGGTCGTATGTTGGAGTGGTGCATCAAGATCCGAAGCGCGAACCGCAATTGCTGGATCAACAACAGTAGTCGCGTAGACCAACCATTTGAGATAGGGGCCACGATCTTGGCAGTCGATTTTGGGTGCTAGAGAGCCATACCCAAATCGATCAGCGAGAAGAGCGCAGATCGCTGGGCGTTCGCTAACGATCATTCCATCAACGGAGACCACTGGCACCCGACCTGAGGGATTGATCTTAAGGAATTCGGGTTCCAGGTGCTTGCGCGCTCGGAGATCAACATCGACGACGGTGTAGGGAATGCCCAGCTCTTCCAGCACCCAATACCCGGCCAGTGAACGTGACGCCTTAGATGCATAAAGAGTAATTTTGGCCATTGGGATCGCCCTTTGATTTGGATCACATGTCGATCATAGAACATCTAATCTCTACGGGCGACTTGGTAGCTGACATCCGCTGCCATGCTCCAATTTGGGACGTATCATCCGATGCTTTCTATCCTGTATTTTTCGCCGTTCGTAGCTGCTCTGCGTGACTTTGCGAACTGCAGCAAAGTCCGAAGATTGTCTACACGCAGCAACTGAATGAAGGTAGTTATCGCGGCCAAAAGGCAACTCACAGGTTGCATAAAATAGGGATTCATGTCAATATGCAACCAAGGAGTTGCGCATGAAAAACCATATTGAGAGAGTAGTAAATCTGAACGCATCCGTTGAACGGGTTTGGATTGCCTTAACAGATCACAACGAATTCGGGTCCTGGTTCCGCTTGTCGTTGCATAGCCCATTTAAAGTCGGCGAAGTGACGCATGGCGAAGTCACATACCCTGGGCACGAAGGCTTACCATTCTGGGCGCGTGTGGAAGCAATGGCTGAACCGCATCGCTTCAGCTTTGTTTGGCCAGTGGACGAAACGGTCCAACCGGATGATCAACGCCTCGACCAAAAGTCGACATTGGTCGAGTTCATTCTTGAACCATCAGGCAACGGTTCGAAACTTACCATACGAGAGAGCGGCTTTGAAAAATTACCTAAAAACAAGTCGGTGCAAGCATTTCGCGACAACGAGGGCGGCTGGGATGCACAGACCAAGAACATTAGGGATTTCTTGGAATGATAGTTGATGACGACCTCCAACAACCGGGGCTTGCGACTACATTCGCTTCACTTGGTGACCCTCGCCGTCTTGCCTTGATCGCTCGACTACAACAGGAGGACTCGCTGTCGGTTTCGTCTCTATGCGAAGGCATGAATGTGTCTCGTCAAGCTGTCAGTAAGCACCTCAAAACCCTGACAGAAGCTCAACTCGTTTCTGCGGTAAAATCCGGGAGGGAAACGCGATACAGCCTGGAGTTGCCACGCGTGAACGAGGCGAACGAATTTCTTGTGCAGATAGGTACGAAATGGGACCGCGCTCTGGAGCGGCTGAAGACACACGTCGAATGAAATTTCAAAGGGACCGAGTTCGCCGAATTTCCCAAATGCCGACATTCGCTGCGTTGCGGAGTTCTGGAAAGGTGGGCTCGATCCGGACCTTCTCCGCACCGCACGCAGGATCAACTAGGCAGCGTACTTACAAAGAGCTTCACGTTTCCAGCCTGTTATGATTCATTTCCCGCAAGACAATATGCGGAGCAGTGGAATGGCGCGGTCAGATTTGAGCGATTTGGAGTGGGAGTTCATCAAAGCAGTGCTCCCAAATAACAGCCGAGGGGTTAAGCGTGTCGATGATCGGCGTGTGATCAATGGCATCTTCTATGTCTTGCGCACAGGCATCCCGTGGCGCGATTTGCCCGATCAATACGGCCCCTACACAACGATCTACAACCGTTTCAACCGATGGACTTATGCGGGCATTTGGGATCGGGTAATGGAGGCGGTCGCCGATGCGCACAATATCGACACCGTGATGGTGGATGGCACATCGGTTCGGGTTCACCATTCTGCAGCGACGCTCAAAAAAACGACCCGCGTCGTTGCATGGGCCGGTCGCGGGGTGGGTTAACCACGAAAATACATGCACTTACCAATCAGGACGGGTTGCCGATCCGCTATGAACTGACGCCGGGCCAAGCCCACGATGCACCCCCATGCGAACAGCTTTTGGACGGGCTGCAACCTGGCCAATACGTTCTGGCTGACAAGGCATATGACGCGGATTGGATCCGCAAGATGATCTGGGAACAGGGCGCCATCGACGTCATCCCGTCCAAATCCAACCGCAAACTGCCCGCCGAGTTCGACGTCGATATCTATCGCGAGCGCAACAAGATCGAGCGGTTCTTTGGCCGCCTCAAAGCTTCCTTCCGCCGTATAGCCACCCGATACGAAAAGACATCTGCCAACTTCTTGGCGATGATCAAACTCGCATCCGTCAGGCTATGGTGCCAGTTTTATGAGTCCGCTGCCTAAATGACGCGCAGCTTCACGCAGCGCGACGTTCGCCATTGAAGAAGCGGGCCAAACGTTCGAACGATGCAGTCCAACCAGCTTTAATTACGCCTCGAAGCTCTGCGGGCACCATGGATTGCGTCAGCGTGACTTCCGTTTGGCCATCTCTATCTTTGAACGAGACATTCACTTGCATGATCTCGCCCTCGCTCATACCTGGCATCTCGTAGGCCAAGCGTACTGGCGGTTCATACGCGGTCAGCTTGCCCTTGATAGGATGTACGCCCACTCCGGTGATCGTCATCGCATGTTCGTATTTTCCACCAACTTCAGTTTCGATCTCTGAAGTTACATGGGTTGTGTTCTCGCAGCCCCACCATTCTCGCGTTTTGCCGGCGTCCACCCAAGCGGAAAAGACTTCGTCTAGTGGGTGGTCATATTGCCGCGAAATCGTCAGGATTCCTTTTTCAAATGAAGTATCAACGCTCATCTTGCTTGCTCCCATTTTGTTGTAGGATTTGATCAACCGCATCAAAATGCTGCTGCCAAAATTTCGAATAGTGGGTGATCCATGAGACTGCTTCTTGAGCAGTATCTGCTCGGGCCCGCACACGGGTTTCCCGACCAACCCTCCAGCGTTGAACCAGCCCGGCGGCCTCCAATACCTTTAGGTGTTTGGTGATAGCGGGCTGCGACATGTCATAGGGCTTCGCCAGTTGGACGACGTTAGCCTCGCCTTCCGCAAGCTGGGCAAGTATGCCTCGTCGCGTCTCATCAGACAACGCTCCGAACACCCTGTTGAGTCGATGCGAATCAATAACCATATGGTTATGTTACTGTACTGAAGAGCACTTGGCAATGCGGAGAATCTTATGCCGCTGCGTGGATCAAATTCGAAATCGGACACAAGACGTTTGGGGTTGTCATAATTCTTGAATCATAGCCGACATTCGACGCATGGCAGAAAATCTGCAAGGGCTCTTTTTCCTCTTTCGCCGCGCCTAACCTGAAGGACCGGTTTCCATGCTTCGGTGAAACATGATCCTGTGATCCCGGCTGTGTGCCGGTCTCGCTTTGAGCGATAGACAGGGCAGGGGATCGACGGGCTGACGCCCGCTCACCCCGGCCCTGACGTTTTCCAAATTCTATTGATCCGCCTGCCACCCCGGCAGGTCCGAGAAAACCGGCAAGCGCCGCCGTTGGCGTCGGTTCCGGTCGAGAATGCCGGTTCCTCCCACACGCGATGCGCGCGGTTCCCTCCCAAATTCACGCCCTCCATCCGGTTGTCACGGCTCTGCCAGGCCGCAGGACGGGCTTTGCCCTTACCTGCTCTGCCCTTCGGAATGCATGGGCATTCCAAACAACAGAAGCAGGAAGGCCCGCCCATTGGCGGAAAGGGGGAAGAGACCCGGCCCGCGTCACGCAAGGAGGGTCACAAATGACCGCAGAGAAGTTTGACGTTTACACCCATGTTACCAATCAGATTGTTGCACAGATCGAGGCGGGAACACCGCCCTGGCGCAAGCCGTGGACCGGTGGCGGGGTATCGGTCAGCTTGCCGGAACGGTTCAACGGCGAAGCCTATCGGGGCATCAACATCCTGATGCTTTGGGCCACGGCGATGGCCAGGGACTACAACTCAGCCCGTTGGATGACGTTCAATCAGGCAAAGCAGCTTGGGGGCCATGTTCGCAAGGGTGAGAAATCCGCCACCGTTGTGAAGTACGGCAAGCCCATGAGCCGCATCAGACGCCCGATCCGCTTTTCATTGACCAAATGACCGTCGTTGCGCAGATGCCAGGTCATTTGGCGAACACCAAAGAACGGCGTTTCCAGGAACTGCTCGTCGATCTGGCGCATCAACATCAGGTTCATCGCCGTCTCGCCTTTGGGCTGGTAGTAAAACGACGACCGCGAGATCGACAGCAGATTGCACTGCTTGCCAATCGACAAATTGGGATTGTCCTTCTCGACCATGCCGCGCCTCACTTCAGGCCCCAGGGCTTGAGCTTTCGTGACAAAAAATCGTTGGCCACCGCCCGCTCCCCAATCTTTGCGTGCAGCTCTTTGACCTGTTCTTCGTCGATCTCTGGGGCTTTCTTTCCACCCCGCTCAAACACGCCTGACGCGCCTTCCAACAGCGCCCGCTTCCAACTGTGGATCATCGTGGGATGGACGCCAAACTGGCTCGACAGCTCAGCAACAGTGCGTTCCCCCTTCAAAGCTTCAAGCGCAACTTTCGCCTTGAACTCAGCGCTGTGGTTCTTCCGTTTCGACATCTCTGATCTCCTCTTCGTCGGAGATCAGCAGACAGCAAATCATAGCTTACGTCAGTGTCCAAATTTCGGGGGGTAGCTCACTCAAAGCTCAAGACGTTGATCCGAAGAGCCGCAGCCAGAACATACGATACGCTGTGGAATGCGGTTGGCCACGTCTGCGATCTCTTCACCGACGAAGCAGGCTTCAATTTCTTCAAAGCAGCAGGCTACAGAACCGATTAAACGCAAAACGCTCTAATGGGTCTGGAACCTACAGCATGCTGCCTTAAACCTGAGACATCGCGCATCACAAATGTCCCGAGAACGCGAAGCGTGGCAGGGCATTTGTGATTCAAGTTTCAGGCAGGGTGCTTTAGGGTCAGGCCCCCTTAAATCCATGCCCCCAGCGCCAGCATCGCGGGCGTCACGTGCCGTCTTGGTTTCACGGTCAAAGCCGTGTCTTGAGATCCCGCGCCTTGGCCCGAGAACATCTTGAAGCCGTAAATCAGGCACAGGGCCTGCAGGTGCTGTTGGCGGGTCTGGCGACACGCGGTCATATGTTCTATAGCTTCGGCCTGAAATCCTGAATCACCCCGCACCATGCTCCCGCCCGGCGGCACCGCCGGGCAGCGTCTGAGCCGCCCCCACGGGGCGGGCGCTTCGCTTCCTGCCCCTCGGTTCGGGCGATGCCCTCCACGAAATGCATGTGCGTTACAGATTACATGGACGATGCTATAGCCGCGCGTCAATCAGGTTCCACGTTACAGATTTTCTACAGGTGTGCCGCCTAGACGTTGAGCCGGGCGCTTCGTTCTACCTATGCGTATCAGGCGCCGTTTCCCGGTTGGCGAAAGACAGAACTGTCCCGTAAGTGATCAGGGCGTAGCCGAGCAATTCCAATCCTTCCTGCACAACGGTTTTTACAGACGGGTCATATCCGGCACCCATAACCGCTTGCCACAGCGAACCCGTCCCGAAGAGGCGGCTGAATACCAGCAGCAGCAGAAGGCCAATGAAAATGAATGTGGTGTGACGCTCCTGAAAATGACGGGCAAGCGGCCCTGCAAGGCTATCCCTGTAGCGACACACACTTATGATGCCAAAGCATGCGATCATCCCCACCGGAACAATCCAGAATCCGTGGCGGATGTGATCCAGTAACGCGTCATTCTCCCGGACAAACATGCAGGCGAACAAGGTTGCGACTGCGATAAAATATCCCCGTGATCTGATGTGCCGCCATGCCCGCCATGCGAATATCATAGCAGAGACCAATATGAATACGCTTTGCAGAATCTCCGTCACAGAAACTTCGGACAGGTTGTTTTCAAGAATTACAACGTCGATGTTGATCGCAAGGACGACTGCTATCAACAGGACCAAAAGCACCAAAAATTCTATCAGGATGGGGAATACCAGGCGATGTGTACCCGTTCCTGAATGGGTCGTTTTGTAACGGTTCGTTCCCGCTAATATGCTCATTTATACTGCTCCGGCCCTTGTGTTTATCTGAAATCTGTTCGGGCACCCGAACGGGAGTTGCTTATATCGTGAATGAGAATCGTATTCGTCTCTGCCTGAAGGCAAAGACCTTACAAAGGATCTCGTGTTTATGTTCAGACACTATAGCACGGACAGGCTCTGTTGAGCTTCATCACGAATTGATGAGGCTGCGCATGGGCAGATCATTGCTGAGAATCTGGTATCGGTCTTGTCGCCGCGCATGGCGATGCGGCGGAAGGAGGTAAGTAAGCTGAGAGGAACCACGTTCCAATAGTCTATATAATGGTTATTCCCTGCCCAAAAGTAAAGTCAGGCCCATAGGCCTAACTGCCCCCCGTTACCGGCCTCATGCTCGTAAATATGCTCTGAAACCGCAAAAACGGCTCAATATGGCAGGTCGCTCGGAGCCATGTTCAAATAATCAGGCGGCGGTGTGGTGATCAGCTGTCGCGCCGGGATGGTATCATGCCCATCACCCAGCGCTTTCATCACCCGGTGCATCCCGTCCATCACCCGGCCCTCGGCACACAGGAGGATCGGGTAGGTGATATCAACCCCGGCCACCTGTGTCGCATGGGCCATGATTGCGCGGCAGGTGGCGGGCCTGTCCGCTTCGCTGAACCAATAGGGTTCATCAATCTCACCGATCCCGGACAGGGGCACCGGGGTCACCGGTAACTCCCCGGCCCGTTCAAGCAGTTTGCGCACATCCCAGATATGGATGTCTTCGCCGACCCGGCGAAAGTGATATTGCGGGCGGATTATAGCTGCCTCAGCAGTTCGGGTGTCGGCCAGGCATCCGCAGGCAACCCCAGACGCCGCTGTTCGGCCTGCACGGCGGCGCGGGTCATCCGGCCCAGAATGCCATCAACCCCGCCCACATCATGGCCACGCGCCACCAGACGTTCCTGCAACTGGCGCATCTGATCCGGGCTTAACCCGTTTGTGGCACCGCCCGCATTATAGACCGGGGCGCCTTCCAGCCTCGTGGCGAAATAGGCCGCGGTGGTGACATAGACAAAGCTTTGGTTCCATTCAAAGAAGACGTTGAAATTCGGATAGGCCAGAAAAGCCGGGCCGTTGCGCCCCTGTGGCAGTAGCACCGAGGCAGGTAAATTTCCGCCCGGCAGGCTGCCGGAACGCGCGCGAATGCCTGCGGCCTCCCACTCGGATACGCGGCGCGTGGTGTCGAGACCGGTTGCCGCCCAGTCCAGATTGCCGGGCACGGTGACCTCGACCAGCCAGGGTTCATTGGCCCGCCAGCCCAGACTGCGCAGCATATTGGCGCCAGACAGCAACGCATCGGCGGGTGAGGTTTTCAGCGTCACATGCCCGTCGCCATCGCCATCGACCCCCGGGTCAGGATGTCTTCGGGCAGCATCTGCACCATGCCGATTTCGCCCGCCCAGGCCCCGGTTGTGGTGGCCGGATTGAAATCGCCGTTTTCGAACAGTTCAAGGGCTGCAAAGACCTGCGGGCGGAAAAGCTGCGGCCGGCGGCAATCATGGGACAAGGTGACAAGCGCGTTCAATGTGTTGAAATCGCCCTGAACCGCACCGTAATCGGTTTCCAGCGCCCAGAAGGCCAGCAGCACACCGCGCGAGACGCCATATTGCCGTTCGGCCACGTCAAAGACGCTGTCATAGCGCTGATCGTTGCGGGCACCATTGGTGATCCGGTTCTGGCTGATCACCCGGCGGGAAAACTCGGTGAAGGGCAATTGAAAGACGCCCTGACGCCGGTCGGCATTGATCACCGACTGGTCAAACCGGGCAGAACGGAAAAACGCATCGACATTTGCCTGGGAATGGCCCCGGCCAACCGCCTCTGCACGAAGGGCATCGACAAAGCTGCTGAATGAGCCGCCGCATTGCTGGGCAAATCCCGGGGCGGTGGTGAGCGTAAGGCTGAGGGCAAAAAAGGCCGTGGTTAGAAATCGCATGGGACAATCCTGTTTTAAAATCTGCCACAGCCTATCGCGTTTCGATTTGATTTTGAAATGTCTTTCGCCTTCGGCTCAAACACGAAAGCGGTGGCATCCGCATCCATGTAACCTGCGAAACGCATTCGCAAGGATGCCGGGCGGCGCAAACCGTCAGAAAAGCGCCAGACTGAAAACCAGTGCGGTCATCAGCGCCCATACCCGCCAGAGAACGCCTGTGGCGGCGTCAATGTCGCGGGCGCCGGGGTTGCGGGCCCCTTGCGCATTCACGAAGGGGAAATCCTTGCGTTCGCCGTGATAACTGCGCGGCCCGGACAGCGCGATGTTGAGAACAGCAGCCATCGCCGCCTCGGGCCAGCCCGCATTGGGGGAGCGATGCAGATACGCCTCCCGCCGGGCCAGATGCCAGGCCCGCGGATTGGCACAGGCCAGTGCAACCAGACAGGCGGTCAGCCGGGCGGGCAGCCAGTTCAGCACATCGTCCAGCCGCGCGGCGGCCTTGCCGAATTGTTCATATTGCGGGGTGCGGTGGCCGATCATGCTGTCAGCCGTGTTCACGATCTTGTAGATCAGAATGCCCGGCAGGCCGAGGGCAAGAAACCAGAACGCAGGCGCAATCACCCCGTCAGAGAGGTTTTCGGCGGCGCTTTCAATCGCGGCGCGGCTGATCTCGGCCTCTGACATATCGGCAGTATCCCGGCCGACAATCATGGCAACAGCCCGGCGCGCAGGCACAGGCCCATAGCGAAGGGCATCGGCCACCGCCTGGACATGCTGCACAAGGCTGCGCTGCGCCAGAAGGATCGCGGCAAGCAGAGTATCGACAATCTGCCCGGGCAGCGCCATCAGCCCAAAGCCAACCCCGCCGGCAAGGCCGACAAGCGCCAGAAGCAAGATCACCCCTTTAAGCTGTCGCCCGGCCCCCTGGTTGACCGTTGCATCGGCCCAACCCACGGCACGCCCCATCAGTACCGCCGGATGCGGAAGGCGGGACCAGAGCCAGCGGGGCTCACCAAAAGCGGCGTCAAGAAGAAGGGCGACAAACAGGGCCATGGAGTGTCAACTGCCGCCGGGCCGCGCCATCACCGCACTTGCCGCAACGGCCTTTTCAAGCCGGGGCCAGTGGTCGGGATGGGGCAGACCAAGGCGCAGCCAGGTCCTGTTATACGGGAAAATACGGGTCCAGATATGATGTTGTGCAAGCCGGGTTTGCCAGCTTTGCGCATTTGTCACCTCATAAGTGCGGAACAGGCTTGTCCCGCCCACAAGGCGCGCGCCCGTCTCTGTGAGCATCCGGTCCAGCCGGTCGGTCTCTTCCTTCAAGCGGCTGCGTGTATCCTCTGCCCAGCCCATGTCTTCCAAAGCCCGCGCGCCAATCTCCAATGCGGGGCCAGAGACCGGCCAGGGGCCAAGCGCGGCTTTGAGATCATCGGCGTTGACCCCTGATGCGCCATGATGGGGGCGCAGCATATCCGGGCGCCCGATTGCGAAGCCCAGACGCAGGCCCGCTAGCCCCCAGAATTTCCCGAAGCTTTTGATGACGATAACACCATCCTCGGCGGTCCGGGCCATGTGGCTCAACTCCGGCGCCGTATCGCAAAAGCTTTCATCGACAATGGTGATTGCCCGACCCCCGATCGCGGTGGCTTGTGTCAGGCGACCATCCGGATTGTTGGGATGCACATAGATATGGATATCAGCCTCGGGGCCCGGCGCATCGGCATCGGGTGAAACCGGGAAAGCCGCGCGCCATTCATTATAAGTGGGTTCGGGAATATAGGCCGCCATCGGGCTGGCACCCGCTGTGCATAGCACAGGGTGCAACCGGCGGATCAACGATGACGCACCGGGTGCGGCGATGATCATGGCACCATCGGGTACGTTCCAGAACGCGCGCGCGGCGGCAAGCAGACGGTCCATCGCCGCCTGATCCGGCAGAGCCGTCCACGCCCCGGCTGAAATCCCGTTCACCGGGTAGGGCACCGGGTTGATCCCGGTCGACAGGTCCAGCCAGTCAGCGCGGCTGCCGCCATAGCGGGCAATGGCGGCATCAAGGCCGCCACCATGATCAAGGGGTTGGGTCGCATCACGCATGACCCTTCGGCTTGAACCCGATTTTCAGGCGGCCTGCAATGCTTCTCGGCCATGGGGGGCCATCCAGTCGATCACCGGATTGATCGGCACGATCCGATGCGGATTAACGCTTTCATGGCTGTAATGGTAATGGCGCACGATATGATCGAAATTGATTGTGTCGGCGACACCGGGCCATTGATAAAGCTCCCGCGTATAGGCCCAGAGGTTCGGATAGTCGATCAACCGGTGCCGGTTGCATTTGAAATGCAGGTGATACACCAGATCGAACCGGACCAGCGTTGTCAGCAGCCGCCAATCGGCCTCTGTCACCTGACCGCCCGCCAGATAGCGGTTTTCAGACAAAATCCCCTCCACCCAGCCCAGCGTATCGAAAAGCGCGTGAACGGCGGTGTCATAAGCCTCCTGCGTGGTCGCGAACCCGGATTTGTAGACCCCGTTATTGATGTCGGAATAGATGCGGGCATTGATCGGGTCGATCCGGTCGCGCAGCGCTTGCGGGTAGAAATCCTGCGTATCGCCGGTGATCTCATTGAAGGCGGAGTTGAACATCCGGATGATTTCAGAGGATTCGTTTGAAACGATGGTGCCCTGCGTCTTGTCCCAGAGGATCGGCACGGTCACGCGGCCCGTCATATCCGGCCTGGCTTTCAGATAGATGTCGCGGGCGAAAGGCAGACCGAATTGCCGGTCGCCTGTGGCACCGTCAAAACCGGTCTCGAAGGTCCAGCCATCCGACAGCATATCGGGATGCATGACCGAGATATCTATATGCGGCTCCAGCCCCTTCAGGGTACGGAAGATCAGCGTGCGGTTGGCCCAGGGGCAGGCATGGGCGACATAAAGATGGTACCGCCCGCTTTCCGCCCTGAACCCGCCATCACCGGTTGGCCCCGGGCTGCCATCTACGGTGATCCAGTTGCGAAACTGCGCCTCCTGGCGTTTGAACGCACCGCCAGAGGATTTGGTGTTATACCAGTTGTCCTGCCAGGTTCCGTCAACAAGCAATCCCATATCGGCCGTCCTTACATCCTGTGGTCACAGCTTTCAGGTAGTGTCACCCGCCGCCCGAGGGAAACCGGAATCCGCGCAGAGGCATATCTGCATGGCTGCACATCCCACTGTGGCACGGCTGCGACGATTGCCCCCGTTTGGCAGAGACATGTTGACGGTAAAGGTGGTTGCGGCATGTTAACCTTATCTGGGATAGGATGCTGCCATGACTGATTTCCTGCCGAAAGACGTGCTGGAAGGGCTGAAAGCCGCCCGCAAGCGTGACCTGAAACGCCGGGCCCATCGCCGCGTTCATGTCGGTGATGAGGTCTATCCGATCCTTGACTATGGCGAGGATGGGTTTGCCGTGGATGCCGAAACCGCCCCGCGTTTGCGGGGGCTGGTCGATATATATGACGGGCCAAGGCATCTGTATCAGGCGCTGATCATGGCCTCGGCGCATGAAGGCGATTTGATGCGCTATGAATACAAACGCAACACCCCCGCCGCCGATCACCCCCCGGTGGATTTCGAACATCCCGATCTCAGTGCCATCGCCCTCTTGTCTGACCGGTCCGGAAAGACATAGGCGATTCGTCCGGCCGCCTGTCAGGGCGGCGGAACTTGCACAATTATTGCGCGAAATGATCGGGCTACCCGATAAACTCCGATCAAACCCGCTGTATGATGACAAAACTGCGAAGTCTTTTCGGGAACCGTCCTCTAATCTTGCGCGACGCCTTACACCCGTTTCGGAGAGTGCAACATGATCAAGACCCCCTATCTTCTGTTTCTGGGCGACGCGCCTGATGATCTGGCAGCAAAGGTGGCGCGCGGTATCCGGGACTGGCGACCGGATAATTGCGTGGGTCAGATCAGAATGGCAGGGTGTCAGGCAGATGTGGGTCTGCCCGATATGACCCTGGCCGAGGCGAAAGCGGCGGGTGCGAAAACCGTTGTCGTGGGGGTGGCCAACCGCGGCGGGGTAATCTCGGCGGCGTGGAAAAAGGTGCTGGTGATGGCGCTGGAGGAAGGGTTCGACCTTGCCTCGGGCCTGCATAATCTGTTGCGCGATGAAACCGATCTGGCCGCCGTGGCCAAGGCGACGGGCCGGGCCCTGCATGATGTCAGGGTGCCCGACACTGCCTATCCGATTGCCAATGGCATCAAACGTACCGGCAAGCGCTGTCTGGCTGTCGGCACCGATTGTTCGGTCGGCAAGATGTATACCGGGCTTGCCATGGATCAGGAGATGATGGCGCGGGGCCTGAAATCAAGCTTTCGGGCCACCGGGCAGACCGGCATTCTGATCACCGGCAATGGCGTGCCGCTGGATGCGGTGGTTGCCGATTTCATGGCCGGTGCCGTTGAATGGCTGACCCCCGATAATGACGATGATCACTGGGATCATATCGAGGGGCAGGGCAGCCTGTTCCATGTCTCCTATTCCGGGGTCACCATGGCGCTGATCCATGGCGGGCAGCCCGATGCGCTGATCCTCAGCCATGAACCGACGCGCAGCCATATGCGGGGTTTGCCGGGTTATGATCTGCCCGGGCTTGAGGCGCTGCGGGATATGGCCCTGCCACTGGCACAGATCGCCAACCCGGCCTGCGCGGTGGCGGGCATTTCCGTCAACACCGCCGCAATGGCAGAGGACGAGGCGCTGACCTATCTGGCCGAGGTGGAAACCCGCATGGGCTTGCCCACGGTTGATCCGTTCCGTCAGGGGGCCGGGCGGCTGGTTGATGCCCTGACAGTCCTGTGATTTCGGTTACGCCCGACAGGTTACGCCTGGCCGAGGTTTTCACCATCGCGCGCGGGTCGCGAAGCGAGGCGCAGGTGCTGACCGCGCGGGTGATCCGCGACGGGATCATCGGTCAGGGGGAATGTTTGCCGTATGCGCGTTATGGCGAAACGCCGGAAACTGTGACGGCCCAGATCGAAGACCTGCCGCCGGATATCTCGCGCCAGGATTTGCAGGATGCCCTGCCTGCGGGGGCCGCACGGAATGCCGTTGACTGCGCCTTGTGGGACTGGCAGGCGAAACAGACCGGTGTGCCGGTCTGGCAGCTTGCCGGCCAGCCCCGGCCAAAGGCCCAGACCACGGCCTTTACCCTGTCGCTCGACACAGCCGAAAACATGGAAGCCGCTGCGGCGAAACACAGCGCCCGGCCCCTGCTGAAAATCAAACTCGGCACTCCGGAAGACATGCCCCGGCTGGAGGCCGTGCGCCGGGGTGCCCCCAAATCGCGCATCATCGTCGACGCCAATGAGGGGTGGAGCGCAGAGGTCTATACCGATCTGGCCCCGCATCTGTTGCGGCTGGGGGTCGAGATGGTGGAACAACCCCTGCCCGCCGGGGCGGATGATCTTCTACAGGAGATTGAGCGGCCGCTGCCCGTCTGCGCCGATGAAGCCTGCCATGACCGGGCCAGCCTGCCGGGTCTGGCGGGCAAATACGATATGGCCAATATCAAGCTGGACAAGACCGGCGGCCTGACCGAGGCGCTGGCCCTGCGACAGGCGGCCGAGGCCAAGGGCTACAGGATCATGGTGGGCTGCATGGTCGGATCATCCCTTGCGATGGCCCCGGCGATGCTGGTGGCACAGGGCGTCGATCTGGTCGATCTGGACGGGCCGCTTTTGCTGGCCGAAGACCGTGACACGCCGCTGGTCTTCACCGGCAGCACGATTGCCCCGGCCCGGCCCGAGCTTTGGGGGTGATGACCTCACGCGGATGACCTCACGCGCGCGGATGACCTCACGCGACTGTGCGGTGCAATCCGAGAGCCAGCGCATCAGGATTGCGCCGGAACACCCAAAGGATATTCTTGCCATGCGCTTTCTTGCTTTGCTTCTGACCTTTCTTGCCGCCAGCCCCGCCCTGGCCTGTGGATCCGACACTGATTGCGTGATCGGGGACCGTAGCTATCGGCTTTATGTGCCCGATGGGCTGGGGGCCACGCCGATGGGCGCAATTGTCTATGCCCATGGCTATCGCGGCAGTGCCGCAAACGCGATGCGCAACCCCTCGCTCAGGGCGCTGGCCGATGATCTGGGAATGGCCATCATCGCCCTGAAATCCGCCGGTGATGACTGGAACCTGGCCCATCGCCCGGCCAATCCGGGCCAGAGCGAAGCGGCGGAATACAGCTATGTTGCCGCCGTGCTGGAGGATGTGGCCCGGCAAATCCCGCTTGATCGCGACCGCCTGGTCTCCACCGGCTTTTCCGCAGGGGGATGATGACCTGGACCCTGGCCTGCGGCATGTCCGAAAGCTTTGCGGGTTTTGTGCCGATGTCAGGCACATTCTGGGCACCTGTTCCTGACAACTGCCCCACACCGCCCGCCAGTCTGGTGCATATCCATGGCACCGAGGACGGGGTGGTGCCGCTTGGCGGCCGCCCGATCGCGCAGACCAGACAGGGCGATGTGCTGACCGCGCTTGCGCTTTACGCGGATCATGGGCGGTTTACCGAGACGGGAACCGTCACCGCGCCGGGCAACATGACCTGCCGCCAGTCACAAAACCCCGCCGGTCAGCTGCTTGATTTCTGCACTTTCCCCGGCGGTCACAGCTTTTCCGCCACACGCCTGAATTATGGCATTCACCGGGTGCTTGACCTCTGACATTGGCTTGACAGAAACACCCCTGCCAGCGCAGCTGTGCGGGACAGGAAAAGGAAGATTGCACATGTCCCGTATTGTCTATGTGAACGGCACATACCTGCCCGACGAACAGGCCACCATATCCATCTTTGACCGGGGGTTTCTGTTTGCAGATGGCGTCTATGAAGTGACCAGCGTGCTGGATGGCAAGCTGATCGACTTTGACGGGCACGCGACACGGCTGCAACGCTCGTTGAGCGAGCTGGACATGAACACGCCGGTCACGATGGAGACATTGCTGGAGATCAACCGCGAGTTGGTGGCCCGCAATGACATCACCGATGGGCTGGTCTATCTGCAGATCACCCGGGGTGCCGCCGCCGACAGGGATTTCGCCTTTCCCGATCCGGACACGCCGCCGACCATCGTGCTGTTCACCCAGAACAAACCCGGCCTGGCCGACAGCCCGGCTGCGAAAACCGGGATCAAGGTGATCTCGATCGAAGATCAGCGCTGGGGCCGGCGCGACATCAAGACGGTGCAGCTTCTCTACCCCTCGATGGGCAAGATGATGGCCAAGGCGGCAGGCGCCGATGATGCCTGGATGGTCGAAGATGGCGCGGTGACCGAGGGCACCTCGAACAATGCCTATATCGTCAAGGGCAACACCATCATCACCCGGCAGTTGAGCCATGATATCCTGCACGGGATCACCCGCGCCGCCGTGTTGCGCTTTGCCCGCGAGGCGCAGATGAAGGTGGAAGAACGCGCCTTCACGGTGGAGGAGGCGAAAGCGGCGGATGAGGCATTTGTCACCTCGGCCAGCAGTTTTGTGATGCCCGTGGTCGAAATGGATGACGCGCCAATCGGCACCGGCACCCCCGGCCCGGTGGCAGCCCGCCTGCGGGAGATCTATCTGGAGGAAAGCCGCAAAACCGCCATCTGATATCCGCGGGTCAGGACTGGTGTTACGACGGGCCCGACCAATCCGGGTCTTTTGCCACCAGTTCGACCGTATTGCCTTCGGGGTCTTCGGTGAACACCCCGCGCCAGCCGGTCCAGTCAAACAGCTCCACCCGGTAATTCAGGCCTTTGGCCTCATACCAGGCCATCACCGCCTCCTGCTCGGCAAAGGGCAGGGAGAGTGCGATATGGTGCAGCGAGGATTTTGCGCCGGTTTCCGGCCTGTCCGGTTCCGTCGGGTGAGGCCCGGGATTCCGGCTCAGGGCCTTGTCGAACAGGGCCAGCACGGCGGTGTGGCCGCCAAACCCCTCGGCAATGCGGAAAAAGACAATCCTGTCGCGGGTGCCGCCGGTCATTCTTTCCAGCCCCAGAATCTCTTCGTAGAACGCGACCATCGGGGCCAGATCGTTGCAGCGAATGGCAATTTCCCCCAGGCCACGCACCTGAAACCCGCGTGTCATCCGGCTGTTCCTTTCCCGCCATTCACCGCAATTGCTGCAATATCCGCAGCGAGGCGTAGCCATCGGGTATTGCGCCGATCGAGGCCTGATAGCGGCGCACCGCCTCAATCGTTTCGGGGCCGACAATGCCGTCGATCCCGTTGGTCGTAAAACCGGCCCGCGTCAGACGGCGCTGAAGCTCTTCGCGTTCCCCGAAACTAAGCGCCCGGTCGTCCCGGGGCCAATTGGCGCGAAAGCCGGGGCCGCCGGTGATCCGGTCTGACAAATGGCCCACGGCAATCACATAGGCATCAGCGGTGTTATAGCGTTCGATCACGTGGAAATTGTTGAAGATGACCAGGGCCACCCCCTCGGCCCCCGCAGGCAGCAGGATCGAAGAGGGGCCATGATCGGGCAGCGGGCGGCCATCGCTCAGGCGCACGCCCATGTCATTCCAGTGGCGCGCATTGCGTTTGATCCGCTCCCCGCTTTGGGCATAGTCGAAGCCGCGCGGCAGGGTCACCTCCATCCCCCAGGGCTGGCCTTGGGTCCAGCCGAAGCTGCGCAGATAATTCGCGGTCGAGGCCAGAGCATCCGCCGGGTTGTCCGACCAGATGTCGCGCCGACCATCGCCGGTCAGATCCACCGCATATTCCAGATAGCTGTTGGGCATGAATTGCGTATGGCCCATCGCACCCGCCCAGGACCCGGTCATCTGTTCCGGCTGCACATCGCCGGATTGCAGAATTTGTAATGCATCCAGCAATTGCGCCTCGAAAAACGCCTGCCTGCGGCCTTCATAGGCCAGGGTGGCCATGGCCTCTATGATGTTGGTATCGCCGCGGATATTCCCATAGGCGCTTTCCAGCCCCCAGATCGCGGCGACCACCTCGGCCTCCACCTGATATCTGCGTTCCACCTGTTGCAGTATCTGCTGGTATTGCGTCAATGCGTTGCGCCCGTTGCGCACCCGTGTGTCGGAAACGGCGGTATCCAGATAGTCCCAAAGGGCGCGGGAGAATTCTGACTGGTTTCGGTCCCGCTCGATAACAGTGCTGTTCAGGTGAACATCGCGAAAGGCGCGATCCAGGGTGGCTTGCGTGATGCCAGCCGCACGGGCGCGGGGCTGAAACGCCTGAATCCACTGCCGAAACCCGGCATCATCAGCGGTGTCCTGAGCCAGAGATATCTGCTGTACAGGCGAGGTAAGGCTGCGCGCAACCGGGCGCAGGGATGCACGGCTGGCCAGATCCGCCTGCTGTGTGGAAACGGTGACCGGCAAAGACGCCGGGCGCTGAGCCGGGCGTTGCGAGACATCCGGGGGCAGTGCCAGAGACGCGGCTGACCACATGCTGAAAAGAATACCGAATCCGGCCCATGCCCCACGCATAGCTGCCCCTGTCATATTATTGCTCTGCTCGGGTGCAGTATAACGCGATTGGCCCGGGGCAAGAAGCGGAATGCAGAGGCATGGGCGGGCAGTTGCCGGGTGTGGGATAGGTTTTAAACCACGGGACTGAAATTCTGCACCACATATGCATTACACAGAGGGCCGCGCCCGAACCGAGGGGCAGGAAGCGAAGCGCCCGCGCCCCTTGGGGGCGGTTCGGGCGCGGCCCGGCGGTGCCGCCGGGCAGGAGGGTGATGCGGGGTGGTGCAGAAGTTCAGTCCCGTGGTTCAGGTCTTGAGGTGATGGGAAAGGGGCCGGTTCTGACCTGCGGGGTTTGTCCGAAGATTGCCATTCATCTTGCGGATCACAGGCTGCTATTGGCCTCTGTTGTTCCAAGGCCCGCCCTTGGTAAGGTGTTGCTGGCCAGACCCATAAGGACGCCCATGAAGTCGCACTTGCCCCCTCTCCGCTCGTTACAGGCATTTGAAGCGTTTGGCCGTTTGGGTTCGATCGCGGGTGCAGCGCAGGAATTGAATGTGACCCCGGGCGCCATCAGCCAACACCTTAAGGCACTGGAAAATCACGTTGGTGTTCAGATCATTCTCAAAGATGGCCGCAAATCGGTTCTGACCAGTGTCGGGCGATCCTATTTCGAATTGCTTGCTTCCGGATTTGATCGGTTCGCAAAAGCCCAAACCTTGATTGAAGAGGCGAAGACCGGGAAGGATTTGAGGGTTTCCGGGCTTCCAACATTGCTTCTGAAATGGCTCAACCCGCATCTTCAGACATTTCAGACATCCGCCAAAGAGGTTCCTGTCAGGCTTGTGTCAACATATGCGGAGCCTGACCGTCTGATGATCGGGGAGATGTTTCGCCTGACATATGGCGCAGTCGCCAGACAATACCCATATTTCCGGGAGTTGTTTACGGA
Source organism: Rhodophyticola sp. CCM32 (assembly GCF_004751985.1). Classification (NCBI taxonomy): domain Bacteria; kingdom Pseudomonadati; phylum Pseudomonadota; class Alphaproteobacteria; order Rhodobacterales; family Roseobacteraceae; genus Rhodophyticola; species Rhodophyticola sp. CCM32. The sequence goes on along the minus strand of NZ_CP038492.1, from coordinate 2,963,341 downwards.
TATATGTTTTCCCGTCTGTTCACCTGAATTCGCAGACAGGCATCCGCATGCAATGACCTTGCACGGGTTAAGGGATCTGCCGTATTTCGAGATTGACTGGGGCCCAAACTATCCAAACGTGCCGCGTTGGCGCGATTGGTTCTTGCATCATCAGACAGACCCGCCTGACAACCGCCCGGTTTCGGTTCACTCGCTTTCCGGCTCTGCATTGGAAGCGGCGGCGGCAGGTCAGGGCGTTGTGCTGGCCCAGCATTCATTCGCCAGGCTTGACCTGATGCATGGAAGGCTGGTCCGGTTGTCAGAGAAATCTCTCCCCATGCCTGAGCCTTACTATGTGTGCTGGGGGGAGCATACGCTTGAACAACCCGCCGCAAGAGAATTCCTTGTCTGGCTGGAGGGTCTGGCTGCCGGGCTGAGTCAGACATAGTTTAGAAAAAATAATGTTTATATATTTTTCTTCTCACCCGCCAAAATGCAGACTGCGCTAAACCCTTGGGAAACTGGAGCAGAGGATATCACCCATGTTTCTGAAAAATGCCTGGTACGTCGCGGCCTGGGATCATGAAATCACCAGAGAACTGCAACAAATCCTCGTCCTGGGTGAAAAAATCTGCGTGTTTCGTACCCGGGATGGGGAATTGGTTGCCCTTGAAGACGCGTGTCCCCATCGCAAGTTGCCACTGTCCAAGGGCCGTCTGAAGGATGACCAGCTGGAATGCGGCTATCATGGGCTCACATTTGACTGCGCAGGAAAATGTGTCTGGGCCCCGGGCATGGGCCGCATCCCTTCCAATGCCAAGGTTCATGCCTTTCCGTTACATGAAAAATACGGGCTGGTCTGGATTTGGATGGGCAATCCGGCACTGGCTGACCCGAACGACATTTTTGAGATCGAAAATTACGATGATCCCAACTGGGGGATCAATCGGGGCGCGGCCATGGAACTGGACTGCAATTACCTTTTGATGTGCGACAATCTGCTTGATCCGACCCATGTCGCATGGGTGCATGAAAGCAGTTTTGCCGCAGATGCGACCAAGGACACGCCACTTCGGATCACCAAGACCGATGATGGCATCATTGTTCACCGCTGGATGATGGATCATGAGCCCGCCCCGTTCTACAAGAAAGTCGTCGAGTTTTCGGGCAATTGTGACCGGCTTCAGCATTACGAGGTGCGCTACCCTTCTCATGCGTTGATAAAGGCTGTTTTCACACCCGCCGGAACAGGCGGGCCGGACGGCCCGCTGCACGAAAAGACTTTCGTGATGGACAGCTACAATTTCATGACGCCGACGACAGACGGCAAGACGCGCTATTACTGGTTCCAGCTGCGCAATATCCGGCCGGACGATGAAGCCCTGTCAAAGATGATGAGTGAAGATGTCCAGCACGCATTCGAAGAAGATCGGGCTGTTCTCAATGAGGTGCAGATCGGAATGCGCGAAAAACGCTCACCCCATATTGATTTGCCGATTGATGGCGGGCAACTCCGGTTTCGCCGTAAGCTGCAGGCCATGATCAATGAAGAGCAGGAAGTCGATCTGCAAATGGCGGAGTAACCTCTGCGATTGGTCCGCCCGGCGTCGCTGAAAATACCTGCGCCATTGCCACCAACGCGAACCTGATCAGCGGCGTTTGCGCAGGGTTTTCTTTTTGCCTTTTGCCGCTTTGGCGCGGGACTGGCCGGCTTTGCGCCGTGGGGGTTTGCCGCGTCGCGCATTGGCAGGGCCGTGGCGCACGGTCTCTCCATCTATGGAAACCAGGTCCAGCGTCAGCCCGCCGGTGACGGGCACAGCCTCGGCCAGTTTCACGGTTACCTCCTGACCGATGCCGATGATCAGCCCGGTATCGGCCCCCATCAGGGTTTGCGCCTCGGCATCATGGTGGAAATATTCCCGCCCCAGGGCGCGCATGGGCAACAGCCCGTCAGCCCCGGTTTCCGCCAGTTTCACAAACGCCCCGAAACGGGCAATGCCAGAGATGCGCCCGGTAAACTCTGCCCCCACGCGATCTGACAGATAGGCCGCAAGATAGCGGTCATTGGTGTCGCGTTCCGCCACCATCGACCGGCGCTCGGTATCCGAGATATGTTTGGCCGTGTCGTCAAACCGGTCAATCTCTTCCGAGCTCAACCCGTCACGGCCCCAGCCATGGGCGCTGACCAGCGCCCGATGCACGATCAGATCCGCATAGCGCCGGATCGGCGAGGTGAAATGAGCATAGGATTTCAACGCCAGGCCGAAATGGCCGAAATTCTCTGCATTGTAATAGGCCTGCTGCATGGAGCGCAGGGTAGAGATGTTGATCAGCTCGCTGAACTCTGTGTCATCGGCGACGCTTAGCAACGCATTCAGATGGCGGGTTTGCAGAACCTGCCCCTTGGCAAGGTTGAAGCCCGAGCTTTGGGCGGTTTCGCGCAGGCTTTCCAGCCTCTGCGGGTCCGGCTCTTCATGGACGCGAAACAGAAGCGGCGTGCGTTTGGCGATCAGGGTTTCGGCTGCGGCGACATTGGCCAGCACCATGAATTCCTCGATCAGCTTATGGGCGTCCAGCCGGTCTTTGAACGCAACGGACGTCACCTGACCCGCATCGCTGAGCATGATCCGGCGTTCGGGCAGGTCCAGTTCCAGCGGTTGCCGGGTGGCCCGGGCGCGTTTCAGGGCACCGTAAGCGGCATAAAGCGGCGCGATGACCGGCTCCAGCAGCGGCTGACATCTGTCATTGGGCGCGCCATCCTGTGCCTGTTGCACCTCTTCATAAGTCAGCGAGGCGGCAGAGCGCATCAGCCCGCGATGAAAGCTGTGGCCAAGCTTGTTGCCCTCGGCGTCGATCACCATGCGGGCGGCGATACAGGCGCGCGGCACCCCTTCATGAAGCGAGCAGAGATCACCTGACAGCCGGTCGGGCAGCATCGGCACAACCCGGTCGGGGAAATAGGTGGAATTGCCGCGTTTCCGGGCCTCCCGGTCGAGGGCAGAGCCGGGGCGAACATATTGGGCCACATCGGCAATGGCGACCCAGATGACAAAACCGCCCTTGTTTTTCGGGTCGTCATCCGCATGGGCATAGCAGGCATCATCATGGTCGCGGGCATCGCCTGGGTCGATGGTGACCAGCGGCATGTCGCGCAGATCCTCACGACCCGACGACAGGTCTGCGGGTTTGGCGGCGTCTGCCTCTGCGATCACCGGATCGGGGAAAGCGTCTGGGATGCCATGTTCATGGATCGCGATCAGGCTGACGGCTTTCGGCGCACCGGGGTCGCCCAGCCGGTCGGTGACACGCGCGCGCGGCAGGCCCATGCGGGTTTTCGGACCCGCCTGTTCCGCCTCCACCAACTCCCCGTCTTTGGCGCCATGGGTGGCATCCGCGGCGACCACCCATTCCCTGTCGCTGCCCTTGGCGATCGGCACGATGCGCCCGCCCTCGGCAGAGCTGCGGAAAATGCCCAGAAGCTTTCGGGGGTTGGTGCCGATCCGGCGGATCAGACGGGCGATATACTGGTGGTCTTCACCACGGGTCTCTTGCAGACGGGCGAGAATACGGTCCCCCGCCCCCAGCGCCGGATCGGTTGCGCGGGCCGAGAACAGGATGCGCGGTTCCGGCCCCTCCCCATGCCATTCCAGCGGTCTGGCGAACAGATCGCCCAGATCATCGGGGGGCAGCATTTGCAGCACCGAGACCGGCGGCAGTTTATCCGGGTCGCGATAGGTTTTGCGGCGCTTTTCCAGATGCCCCTCCTGCTCCAGCTCACGCAGGAGACGTTTCAGGTCGATCCGTGCCGCGCCCTTGATGTGAAAGGCCTTGGCGATATCGCGTTTGGAGGTCTGGCTGGGATGCTCGGCAATCCAGGCGAGGATGTCTGATTTTGTGGGGAGGCGGCTCATAAAGGGGAGGTAGCACGGGCGGCGGCGCGCGTCATGCGGGAAGTGATGGCTGATAAGCGATGGTGCAGAATGGAACGTTTTCTCTCTAAGCCGGACGGATGGCGTGGTTTTGTGGGTCCGCAGTCTCCCCCGGGCAAGTGTGTTTATGAAGTATGCTGATATGGTCTGTTTTCTCGGATCATTGCGTTTAGGATGGTGAGCAATTTGCGCGTGACGGCGATGATTGCCTGTTTTGGTGCTTTTCCTTTGGCTTTGAGCCGCTGGGCAAAGGCGCGCAGGTTTGGATCGTGGCGTGCAGCACTCAGGCCGGCCATGTATAGCACGTCGCGCAGCGCTTTTCGGCCGCCACCGATGCGTCGTTTTCCGCAGCGCAGCCCGCTATCGCGCGATATCGGAGCCAGGCCCGCCAGCGCCGCAGCCTGGCGCGGTGTCAGCCCGCCAAGTTCGGGCATGTCTGCCAGAAGGGCGGTGGCCGAGACCGGCCCCACCCCCGGTGCCGTCCGCAACAGCTCAGCCTTCCCGCGCAAATCCGCAGATGCCGCAATAAGCTTGGCAATGGCGGCTTCGATCTGCAGAATTTCTCGCCGCAACAGACGCAGAACCCGCTGGGCAGAGGCGCGCATCGCAGCATGGGACGTCTGGGTCAGGCGGGTCTTCTCGCGTTTTGCATCCTCCACCAACTGGCGGCGACGAAGCTGCAAGGCCTTGAGCCGGATCACCTCTTCCCTCTCGGGAGGGCAGTCCGGCAGGTCCAGCCGTGTTGCCATCTGGCGCAACACGCCTGCGTCCACCCGGTCGGTCTTGGCCAGACGACCCAGGCTGGTGGCAAAGGCCCGCGCCCGCCGTGGATTGATGCGGATCGCACGGACACCTGCCCGGGCCAGCGCGGCGCGCAACGGCGTTTCATATCCCCCCGAGGCCTCAAATGCCACGCGCCCGCCCTGGGCGGCAACGCGCCGCGCGAAGGCCTCCAGATCCCTGTTGCCAACCCGTTCATGGCCACCAGGCCCCGCAACATCAATCCAGTTCTTTGCCACATCGACACCAAATACATTTTCCATCATGATACCCCTGTTCCAGTCGAACGGAGTCAGCGCCAACTGCTCCAATCAAGTGTGCAGGACAAACCATTGCGGGCGGGGCTCAGACCCGGAGACGATGCCTCTGATCCCTCAGAGAATCTGGATATTTGGGAAGCAGAGAAGCGGGGGCGCGATGGAAGATCGCTGTTCTGTCGTACTTTGGTCAAATTGCGATGGAAGCCTGCCGTGCAATGCAGATTTGTCATGATGAGGATTCGGATGGTCCGGCATGTCGCCGTTTTTGTGGATGGAGAGAATATTTCAGCCAGCCATGCAGCATTCATTCGCAACCACGCGCAAAGCGTAGGCGGGCTGGATGTGTTGCGGGTTTACGGCAATGCATGCAAGTATCCTAAATGGCAGGATCAGCCGGGCTATCGCTTTGTCCATTCCGGTACGGGCAAGAATGCAACCGATCTGCTGCTGGCCATTGAGGCCATGGAACACGCCCTGACCCGCCCCTGCGATTGCGTGGTCATTGCCAGTTCCGACCGTGATTTCACCCATCTGGCCCAGCGCCTGCGCGAACGCGGTCTGACGGTGATCGGGATCGGGGAGGCAAAAGCGCCGGAAGTGTTTCGTGCTGCCTGTACGGCTTTCGAGGAATTGGCGCAGAGCGCAAGGCATACCACAGCACTTGACCATAAAATCCGTGAGGTCATCGAAGCAAACAACAGCAATGGGCAGGGCATACCGATCGGGTATCTTGGCGGGATCATGCATTCCAAACAGGGTATTCGGATAAGCACATATCCCGAGCGCAACTGGCGCAACTATCTGAGCAACCGCACCGAATTATATGATCTGGATGCCCGTGGCCCGGACGCGAAAGTGCGTTTCAAGCCGGAAGGCTTTGCCTGACGCTCAAAGCGCCGGTTTCTTCTGCAGAAGCGGCATCACATCCGCCATTTCAGGGCCCCGTTCCAGACCGGTCACCGCCTTGCGAAGTGGCATGAACAGGGGTTTGCCCTTGCGGCCTGTGGCCTGTTTCACCGCCCCGGTCCAGTCGGCCCATGTGTCTGCCGTATAGGGCAGGTCCGGCAGCATCGCGAAGGCCTCGGCCACGAAGGCGCGGTCTTCATCGGCCACCAGAGGTGTGGCCCCGTCACGAAACAACGCCCACCAGCCCGCCAGATCGGCGCGGGTGGTGATATTGGCGCGTGCGACGGTCCAGAACGGGTCTGCCAGATCATCGGGCACGCCAAGGGCCGCCACATCCGCCGCCACAGCACTCAGCGGCAGCGTATGCAGATAGCGCCCGGTCAGGGGGTACAGGTCTTCCACATCGAATTTCGTCGGGGCCGAACCGAAATGACCCGGATCGAAGCCTTCGGCCAGTTCCTCCAGCGAGCCTGCCAGTTCGACCGGCTGCGACGATCCGATCCGCGCCATATGGGACAGAAGCGCCATCGGCTCCACACCGTTTTCGCGCAGATCGCGCAACGCCAGCGTGCCGAGGCGTTTCGACAGCGCTTCGCCCTGCGGCCCGGTCAGGAGAGAATGATGGGCAAAGGCGGGCAGCCTGCCGCCCAGTGCCGCGATGATCTGAATCTGCGTCGCGGTATTGGTCACATGGTCCGAGCCGCGCACCACATGGGTGATGCCCATTTCGGTGTCATCCACGACCGAGGCCAGCGTATACAGCACCTGCCCGTCGCCCCGGATCAGCACCGGGTCACTGACGCTGGCTGCATCAATGCTGAGATCGCCCAGAATACCATCGGCCCATTCGATCCGACCCCGGTCCAGCAGAAAGCGCCAGACGCCCTGCCCCCGCTCGGCCCGGAGCGCGGCTTTCTCTTCCTCCGACAGGCCCAGCGCGGCGCGGTCATAGACCGGCGGCTGCCCCATATTCAGTTGCTTCTTGCGCTTCAGGTCCAGTTCCACCGGCGTCTCGAACGCCTCGTAAAACCGGCCCTTGGCGCGCAGATCATCTGCCGCTGCCGCATACCGATCCAACCGGTCCGACTGCCGCTCAACCCGGTCCCATGTCAGGCCCAGCCATTCCAGATCTTCCTGAATCGCATCGGCATATTCGGGCTTTGACCGCTCCGGATCCGTATCATCAAGACGCAGAATGAACTGCCCGCTCGCCTTCCGCGCAATCAGGTAGTTGAACAGGGCAGTGCGCAGATTGCCCACATGCAGATAGCCGGTGGGCGAGGGCGCAAAACGGGTGACGGTCATTGAAGCCTCCAGAACTGGGCCGATGCTGTTTCACAGGCTGTGCATTTTGTCCATATGGGCGCCGGGCAGCGGGCAGATCACCCACAGAACGGGATCAGAATTCCAACCCGCCCGCGACAGATATATGCGCCGCCAATCCGTGCAGGCCGGTGACCAGACAGGTCAGGCGCGTTCGGAATATTCCATGGTTTCGGTGTTCACGATGATATCTTCATCCTGACCGACAAAGGGCGGCACCATGATTTTCACCCCATTGTCGAGGATCGCGGGTTTGAAACTGTTGGCGGCGGTCTGGCCTTTCACCACCGGCTCGGTCTCGACAATCCTGCAGGTGACTTTCTGGGGAACGGTCGCGTTCAGCGCCTCTTCCTCGTAAAACTCCACAACAATGGTCATGCCATCCTGCAGGAACGGGCGGCGGTCGCCCAGCAGATCCGCAGGCAGTTCAATCTGCTCGTAGGATTGCGTATCCATGAACACCAGCATGCCATCGGATTCATACAGGAATTGCTGGTCTTTTTGTTCCAGCCGCACCCGTTCAACCTTGTCCGCTGACCGGAAGCGTTCATTCAGCTTGGAGCCATTGCGCAGGTTTTTCAGCTCCACCTGGGCAAATGCACCGCCCTTGCCCGGTTTCACATGATCGACCTTCACAGCCGCCCACAGACCGTCATTATGCTCCAGCACATTACCGGGGCGAATCTCGTTTCCGTTGATCTTTGGCATTGTTCGAAACCTTGTCAAAACCGAGGCAAAAGCTTGAGAATTTCTGGATTCGTCCTATATCTGGCGGGTTAAGGGGTGGCAATACACCGGGTTCAGTACGGCCCTTTATCAAGCCATGCGCCTACCGAATAACACATATGCGCAATTTGCAACACAGAATCGCCCAACAAACGGGCATAAGAGACGTCACGCCGAAAATGCAAGAGCAATAAAGGACGACGAAATGCGAGATTTCGTTGATGGCACTGCCTTCAACTTTGAACAGGGCCAACGGTCGCGAAAGCTGTTTGCCGCTGTTGTGCTGGCCGCGTTGGATGACGCGATTGCCGATGACAAGAAATATGGAAACGGCCCGGAGCAGATTGCCCGTTGGGCCCGCTCACGCGATGGGCGCGAAGTACTGTCCTGTGCGGGCATTGACCCCAATGAACGGGTTGTGTCGGGCCTGATGGCCTTTGTCGGAAACGGTGTGCGGACCTCTGTTGCGCTCAGCCGTGAAGAAAGTGAACGCCGGAACCAGGCGGAAGCCGCCTGAGACCAGACTGACGAAGCTGAGTGAAAAGCGTGTCCTTGGGGGCACGCTTTTCGCGTTTCAGGGGGGCGTTTGTAAAATACGCGCCAAGGGCCGGGCCGGGTTCGGGAGCTGGCGGGGCCAGTGTGATGGCCCGGAATATCTCTCTCAACTCGTCCGGTTGCGCGGCCTCGACAAGCAGGCCCGAACCGACCTGACAAACCGCTATACGGCTGGGATATGGCAGAAAATACCGGAAATCTTCGCCATCCTCTCGTTTTTTTGCCCCATTTGCTGTTTAACTGGGGGCGAACCCGGGGGTGATGTTCAGAAAAAGCGGCCAAAGCCGCGCAATTTGCCCCGGCCCGAGCAGAGATAACCGCCAAGGGGCGATATGGCCAAGCACCGCTATACGATTCTGTCGATGATGAAAAATGAAGGCCACTGCCTTCTGGAATGGGTTGCCTATCATCACCTGATGGGCTTCGACAATATCTGTGTCTATACCAATAACTGCACCGACGGCACCGATAAGATGCTGATCCGATTGCAGGAAATGGGGATCACCCAGCATTTCCCCAATGAGGTGCCGGAGGGCAAGAAACCCCAGCCCAATGCGCTTAATCTGGCGCAATCAAACCCTGAGATTTGCGACAGTGACTGGATCCTGACCATGGATGCAGACGAGTTTGTGAATATCAAAACCGGCGATGGCAGTGTGGATGCGCTGATGGCGGCGATGCCCGATGATATTGACGCGATCAACATCACCTGGCGGTTCTTCGGGTCAAATGATCTGACACCCTGGAACCCGGGGCTGGTCACCGAAAGCCTGACCCGCGCCGCGCCCGATGCGTTCAAGAAAGGCTGGGGCGTGAAGACCATGTTCCGCCCTTATGATGAGATGAAAATGGGCATCCACCGCCCGCATATCAAAAAGGCCAAACTTTACCCTGATCGCCCCCGCGCGATGATGGCACAGAGATGGGTCAACGGGTCGGGCAAGGAAATGGCCAATGATTTCAAGCTGTCCGGCTGGCGCTCTACCAAGCCGACCCTGGGCTATAATCTGGTCGAAATGAACCATTATGCGGTCAAAAGCTATGAGGCCTATCTGTTGCGCCGGATGCGCGGCAATGTGAACAACAAGGAAGACAAATATAACGCCAATTACTTCGCCATTTTCGACCGTAACGAGATTGAGGTCAGAGGCGCCGCCGATCGCGCGCCTGCGGTGCGCGCGAAAATGGATGAATGGCTGAAAGACAAAACACTCGCCAAGCTGCAAAAAGACGCCATGGCCTTCCATGAGGCACAGGTAACCAAACTGCGCAAGACCGGCGAATACGACACATGGCTGGCCTCGTTGAAAGAGGCCGGCAAGCTGACGATCGAAGGTCTGGACGAGGTGCTGTTCACCCTCCACCTGCCGTTGAAATACCAACAGGTCGTGGCGCAGCTGCGCGAACGCGGCGTGCCTGACAAAGCCATCGCCAAGATGATCAATGCCGCCCAGACCGGCCGCAAATCCGCAGCCCGGCGTGAAATGCAGGATGTTGCTGCGGATGGTGAAAACACGGTCGGGGATATGGCGGATGACACGCCTGTCCGCGAAGACCCGGACAAAAGCGGCAAGACCGCCGAGGAAATCACCGACGAGATCATGGCCAAGCTGACGGCGCCGAACCCCCGCCGCGAGGCCCGCATGGCCCAGAAAAAGGCCGATGCCGAGGCCAAAGCAGCCGCCAAGACGGTGAAACCGGGCGCACCCATTATGACGCTGAAAGCCCCTGACCAGCCAGTGGTGACCCGGGCCCAACACGCGCAGGCCGCCGCAGGCAATGCCCTGTCAATCCGCCCCCGCCCCGCCACTGCACCGGGGTTCAAACGCCTTGTCGTCTCGACGATGAAAAACGAAGGGCCTTATATCGTTGAATGGATCGCCCATTACCTCAATCTTGGGTTTGACGGGTTTGTGCTTTACTCCAACGATTGTTCAGACGGCACCAATCTGATCCTGAATCGTCTGGATGCGATAGGGGTCGTCAAACATTTCGACAACCCGCTTGGGCCGCGCATGGACCCGCAACGCCGCGCCTATTCCCGCGCCAACAAGCTGGAGATTGTGCGGCAGGCCGATTGGGTTCTGATTGCTGATGCAGATGAATTTCTGAACATCCATACCGGCGATGGCAGTCTTGATGCGCTGCTGGAGGCCCTGCCCGACAATACCGATGCGGTATCCCTCAACTGGCGGCTTTTTGGCTCAGCCGGGGCCAAACATATGGATCCGGCCCCTGTCACCCAACGGTTCACACGCGCCTGCAATGTGGAAGAGCCCGAAACCGGGCTGGTCTGGGGCTTCAAGACATTGTTCCGACCCGCCAGCTTTGACTATTTTGGTGTCCACCGCCCGAGGTTTCACAAAACCCGCGAGGTCAAACCGGATGAGGTCACATGGGTCACCGCCAGCGGCACGCCGATTGGCGATAAATATCTCAGATCCGGCTGGCGGTCGAATGCGCGTGTGGTCAGCTATGAGTTTGGTCAGGTCAACCATTACGCCGTGAAATCGCGTGAGGAATTCATGCTGAAAAAGCTGCGCGGTACGGCAAATTCCAAAGACAAGGGCCGGATCGACCTGAGCTATTGGGACAAGTTCGACCTGAACACTTTCGAGGATACAAGCATCCGATCAGGTGACTTGCAGGGCCGGATCGACAATCTGCTGTCCGATACAGAATTGCGCGTGCTGCACGAGGCCAGCCTGGATGTATCGCTAAGAAGGATTGACGATCAGATGCAGGAAGAAGAGCAGCGGGCATTTGTTGACGGAAAAATGCACATGACCAAGGACGCCGCAGAGTAGAATCTGCATCACAAAATCCCTGCCAGGAAACTACTTTCTACAGCACCCCGCCTTTACCTTGAGACATGATGTATCGCCAATATCCTCAGAACGCCGAAGGCGTGACAGGGTATGGGTGATGCAGGTTTAAGGCGTCAGCCCAAAATTCCCCAACACATATGCATTGCGCGGAGGGCAGAGCCCGAACCGAGGGGCAGGAAGCGAAGCGCCCGCCCCGTGGGGGCGGTTCGGGCGCTGCCCGGCGGTGCCGCCGGGCGGGAAGGTTGATGCGGGATGGTGCAGAATAAACGATTTCTCTTCAAAAGCACCTAAAACGCGTGGGCCTGTCCATCCCAGGTTTCAAAGACACCTGTGGTTGCAACGCTCAGCGTATCAAATCTTTCAATCAGTCCGCTCGCGGACTGATCCGCGGTGATATCCGCCCCGCCGCCGCCCATATCTGTCTGCACCCAACCGGGGTGATAAATGCCCACGGACATCCCCTCCGGCGCCAGATCATGGGCCAGATTACGGCCAATATTCAGCGCTGCCGCCTTGGAGGCACGATAGGCGTATGTCCCGCCCGTGCTCCGGGTGGAACTGCCCATCTGGGATGAAATGATCGCGATTTTTCCGGCCTCACCGGCCCGCAGATGCGGCAGAAACGCCTGAATTGTCAGGAATACGCCGGTGACATTCACCGCCAGCGTATCGGCCCAGATCTTGGGCGCATAGCCGGTTTCCAGACCCTCGCGCCGGTCATGCAGGACACCGGCATTGCAGACCAGCAAATCCAGAGCCCCTTGAACCCGCCCTGCCAGCGCAATGATCGAAGCCGGGTCAGAGATATCAGCCTGTTCCCACTGCACATTGTCCAGCGGTGTGTCGCTGCGGGTCGTGGCAATCACCTGATCCCCGCGCGCTGCCATCTGCGCGACCAGCGCCAGACCCACACCCCGATTGGCCCCGGTGACCAGCACCCGCATCTCAGTTGCTTTTCGCTTTGGGCACGCCCGGAACCGGGGCGATGGGCACACCATCCTCGATCAATGCGCGGGCGTCTTCGGGCTTGGCTTCCCCGTGGATCATCCGCGCAGGTGCATCACCCAGATGGATCGCACGGGCCTCATCGGCGAATGTGCCGCCGACATAGGTGGAGTGTTTCTCAAGATGGGTACGTATGGATTTCATCGCATGTTCCATCGGTGTCTCGGGCGTGCTGAGCGAGACCGGTGCAGGCGTGGCGGGCAGGTCAGGTTCCGGCGCGACCATCCCGCCGCCCTTTTTTGTCACCCGTGGCGCCATCACCGCCTTTTTCACATCTTCACTGCCACAGATCACACAGGCCACAAGGCCCCGCCCCGCCAAGGCATCAAATGCCTCAGCCGACTGGAACCAGCTGTCAAACGCATGCCCATCGGCACATTTCAGCGAATATCGGATCATGATCGCGTCAACCTATGCAAATTCCATCTGCAATCAAACCCCTGACATCAGCGCAGCAAGGTTGGGTCGAACTCTCGCAAAATTTGCTTGAGTTCCAGCTCTTTCACACGCGCCGCTGCCTTTTTGGGCGAGAACCATTTGCGGTTGCGCAGCCCCGCCTCGGGGTAATCCGAATCTAGGCGTTTCACCTCAACCGGAAACACGGCAACGATGCAGGACAGGTCAGGCTGATCTGCCATATGTTTGGTGTAGGAATAGATGCCGATACAATGGTCATGGACATTGCCTTTGACCCCCCCCTCTTCCCAGGCCTCAAGGGCGGCGGCATCCGCAGGGGTCAGCCCGTCCATCGGCCAGCCTTTGGGGATGATCCAGCGTTTGGTATCGCGCGAAGTCAGCAAAAGAAGCTCGACACCTTTTTTGCGTTTGCGATAGCAAAGCGCCGCGAATTGGGTACGTGTATCGCGTTTGCGAACCCCCACCATCTGCAAGGGGGCCTGTAATGTTCTTTGACTGCCCATATATCGGTTTACCATTCCTTCTGACACACAGCATATGTGATTTTCCTCAAAAGGCCAGTTTATCAAGCTATTGTGACATCCACACTTACGCAGGCTTCCTTTCGAACCATGATCAATGCCCCCGTTGCAGCCGAGCTTGAGAAGAGACCGCCACACTCTGCGCCGTTGTTCCTCGGGTCCGAGATTTATCGCAGTTCCAGCTATGGGCAGTGGCATCCGCTGCGGGTGCCGCGTGTGTCAACTGTCATGGATCTGAGCCGTGCCATGGGGTGGCTGCCGGATGCGCAGTACCGCACCTCCCCCCGTGCCAAACCGAAAGCCCTGCATGTCTGGCACACGCCCGAATACATCGCCGCCCTGGAACAGGCCGAGCGGGACCAGAATGTCACCGAGGTGATGCGCACCCGTCACGGGCTTGGGACGGTCTCGAACCCGGTCTATGCCGAGATGTTTCGCCGCCCCTGCACCGGGGCGGGCGCATCCCTTCTGGCAGGCGAATTGCTGGCCAAGGGTGGTGTGATCTACCACCCGGGCGGCGGCACCCATCACGGGATGCCCGACCGGGCAAACGGGTTTTGTTACCTGAATGATCCGGTTCTGGCGATGCTGTCCGTGCGGCGGGCCGGGGCAAGACGCATCGCCTATGTGGATATCGACGCCCATCACGCCGACGGGGTGGAGGCGGGCTTTGCGGGTGATCCCGACACGTTGCTGATTTCGGTTCACGAGGAACGCAGGTGGCCCTTCACCGGGACGCTGGATCAGGATGGCGGCGGCAATTGCCTGAACCTGCCTGTCCCAAAAGGCTTCAACGATACCGAGATGGCGTTTATCCGCGATGCGCTGATCCTGCCGGCACTGGCCGCGTTCCGCCCCGATGCGCTGGTCCTGCAATGCGGGGCAGATGCGGTGACCGAAGACCCGCTGTCGCGTCTGACCCTGTCAAACAACGCCCATTGGCAAATGCTGTCCGGGCTTATGGCCCTGAATGCCCCGCGCCTTCTGGTGCTTGGTGGTGGCGGCTACAACCCATGGTCGGTGGGGCGGCTTTGGACCGGGGTCTGGGCGACACTGAACGGGGTTGAGATCCCCGAACGGGTGACACCAGAGGCCGAGACGGTGCTGCGCGCGCTGACATGGGACAAGGCAAGAGCCGGGAAAACACCCCCCGCCCACTGGTTCACCACGCTGCGCGACCACTCACGGCCCGGCGCGCTTCGCCCCGAGATCAAAACCCGGGTGGAGCATCTTCTGCATCGACCGGCGGCGCGCGGGCAAATTCCGAGGTAAAAACTCAGGATTGACATGTCCTAGTCTTTTGCTCAGGATTGCGCCATGAGCCAACGGGAGATACCCATGACCTTTCATTCCTCGGTCAATACCGACGAGCCTGCTACGCGCCTCCCCAATCCTGACATGCCTGTGCATGACGCGCGCAAGCTGACCGGCGACGATGGAACCACAGCACTGATCGTGCTGGATGACAAAACCTACACTTTGCGTATCACACGGGCAGGCAAGCTGATCCTGACCAAGTGACCCGCGATTGATACCTGCATACCCAGATCGAAAGTCCAGGCATGTCCAAAACCCCCAGCCCCTGCATTGATGTCTGCAAATTCCGCCGTGGCGGGCATTGCATCGGGTGTTCCATGACCAAAGACCAGAAGGCGATGTATAAATCTCTGGACAAGGACGGCCACCGGACAGCCTTTATAGAGATGTTGATCGCCCAGCAGGAGGTGATGGGAAAGTTTTCTGCCTGGCGCCCTGCCTATATAGGTAAGTGCATGAAAAAGGGCGTGAAACCGCCCCTTGGCCTTGGCAAAGCCGTCAAGAAGGTGGCCTGAACCGGCCTGAACGCAAAACCCCCGAACCATATATGTCCGGGGCTTTTTCGGTGCTGGGCGGGCGAGGCGCTTTTTCGATACAGCGCGCACGCAAACCGGTGTCGGCGGGCGCCCGGCCTGCAATCACTTCAGATGGGCGCGCAGAATCCAGGCAAATTTCTCATGCACCTGCCCGCGTGCAATGCACAGATCTTCGGTCAGCGTATCGCCATGATCAGCGGCCAACTGGCCCGCTTCGGCCAATGTCGCCGCCAAGGTTTCCTGCGCCGCCTGCAACGCGCCGACCATTGCGGCAGCATCTGCATGGCCATCATGTTCATCCACTTTCGAGCGGCCGATCATCGCCGAAAGCTGCCCCAGGGCATGCCCGTCCAGCGCCTTGATTCGCTCGGCCAGATCATCCTGCGCAACGAAATGGTCTTCATAGATTTCCTGAAACAGCGCATGCAGCGGGCCAAACCCCATGCCGGTCACGTTCCAATGAAAATTCTGTGCCAGCATCGTGGTCACCGCTGTCTCAGACAGGCCCTGGGTAAGCGCCTCGACAATGGCCTCTTGTGCGGTGGGGCTCATCTGGGCTGCGGGTTGGGTCATCTTTTCTATCCTCTCATCAGATCAGGGCGGGCTGGCGCATGGCTGGCTGGCGATGCACCCTATTTAGAGCCATTCTAAAAACTGTCGAGAGGAAATGTCAAAAAAACTGCTTTCAGACGCAGTTTTTTTCGCCATCCCCCGTCCCGTCTTCACGGGCTGTTGCCAAACCATGGGCCAAAAACGCCACCTGTCGCCTTGCATATCGGGGAATGCGGCGACCAATCAGAAACGTCAGACTGTCATGGTCCCCCGCGCGCGCCCGGGTCAGAAGCTGCAGCAGCCAGGCTTCATCAAACGAAATCTGCGAATCGCCGGGGGCATAAAGCGTAAGCCCCCTTGGCAGCAGATCCGGCAAGGCGCGAAACAGGGCCTGCGCATAGGCCAAAGCGGCCTGTTCACCGGACAGGCTGAGAACGGCACAGGCCTGGAACAGATCGCTTCGCCGCATCACCCGGCAACGGGCACCGGCAACGCGCAGCCAGGCAAGCTCCGCACGATCCACCTCGGCATTGCGGGTCTTCGGACAGGGGGCCGTCAGGTCGGCGGCAGGGGTCAAATGAGCAAGCATCACGATCTTCCGGACTATATCTGACTATTATTATCAGATAATATATCTCCGGCAAGACGCAAGCCTGTCGCAGTGGCGTCTCACGTTCAAACCATGGTGAACCGGCTTGATGCCCCGCAGCTTTGCCCCGGCAGCGCTGCGCCTCCCGGCTTGGGTCAGAAAAACACCAGCCATTGCCGGATCACAAACCCCTCCAGCCCGAGGATTGCGATAAAGCCAAACCGTGCCCCCCACTGGACATACCGTCGCCACAGCACCGCAGCGCATATCGCCGAGAGCAGACCTTCCAGCGGCGCCACATATCGCGCGCCGTGATGACTGTCCCAATAACTGATCGGGCTTTCAAAAACCCAGGAGGTCAGCGGCCAGAAATGCGACCGCCCATCATCATGATGGAGCGCAAAATCAGTCACCAGATGCAGCAACGCGGCCCCTGCCAGCGCCACAACCCAGGCCCGTTTCAGCCAAAGACCAAGCCCGAAGACGAGGCCCCAGACCAGCATTGAATTGTCGATGGCAAAGACATGCTGCCACGCCTCGGAGTAATACAGCTCCCCGAACACCACCTGTGGCGGGATTTCCAGCAGGATCAGCGAAACCCCGGCCATCAGATACAGCGACAGATCGGGCAACAGCCCCCCGATCAGCGCGGCGGTGGTGGTATGGCGCCGCTCAGGGTCACCAAAGACAGCCGCGCCAAGCAGAAGATGCGCAGGCGTGTTCATCTTCAGGCCCTGTCCGGGTCATCTGCCGGGCGCATGGCCCTAGCCGATTTTCGGCAGCAGACTGTCAAGCGAGGCCTTCGCATCGCCATAGAACATCCGCGTATTCTCCTTGAAGAACAGCGGATTTTCGATCCCGGAATAGCCGGTGCCCTGACCGCGTTTCGACACAAACACCTGTTTTGCCTTCCAGCATTCCAGAACCGGCATGCCCGCGATGGGGCTGTTCGGGTCATCCTGTGCCGCCGGGTTCACAATGTCATTGGACCCGATGACAATCGCCACATCCGTATCCGGGAAATCCTCGTTGATCTCATCCATTTCCATCACGATGTCATAGGGCACCTTGGCCTCGGCCAGCAGCACATTCATATGCCCCGGCAACCGGCCCGCAACCGGATGGATCGCAAAGCGCACGGTCTTGCCCGATGCGCGCAGCTTGCGGGTCAACTCGCTGACCGATTGCTGCGCCTGCGCCACCGCCATGCCATAGCCCGGAATGATGATGATGCTGTCCGCCTCGTTCAGGGCGGTGGCCACACCATCGGCGTCAATGGCAACCTGCTCCCCCTCGATCTCCTGCGCGGGGCCGGTTGTGCCACCAAACCCCCCAAGGATGACCGAGACAAAATTCCGGTTCATCGCCTTGCACATGATATAGCTGAGAATGGCCCCCGATGACCCGACCAGCGCACCGGTGACGATCAGCAGGTCATTGCCAAGCGTAAAGCCGATCGCCGCCGCCGCCCAGCCCGAATAGCTGTTCAGCATCGACACAACCACCGGCATATCCGCGCCCCCGATCCCCATGATCAGATGCCAGCCGATGAACCCCGCAATCGCGGTGACCAGAACCATCGTCCACACGCCGGAACCGCCCAGATACATAAGCCCAAGCACCAGACAAAGCGCCAGCGCGGCGGCATTCAGCATGTGACCACCCGGCAGTTTTGTCGGCTTGCCATCGACACGGCCCGCCAGTTTGCCAAAGGCCACCACCGACCCGGTGAAGGTCACAGCGCCGATAAAGATGCCCAGAAAAACCTCAACCCTCAGAATGGAGATCTCGACAGCATCCTTATACCAAAGCTTGGTTCCGAACCCGGTCAGATCCGCATCGCTCAGACTGACCCCGCTTTCACGCAGCGCGGTCACAGCGCCCAGCATCACATCCGCATTCAGACCGATGAAAACCGCTGCCAGCCCCACAAAACTGTGCAGGGCTGCCACCAGTTGCGGCATCTCGGTCATCTGGACCTTGCCTGCCACGTAATACCCCGCCACGGATCCGCCCGCGACCGCGATCAGGATCAGAAAGATATTCGACACCCCGGGCCCGAAAATCGTGGCGATCACCGCCAGCGCCATGCCGACGATCCCGTACCAGATGGCGCGCTTGGCGCTTTCCTGGTTCGACAACCCGCCAAGCGCCAGAATGAAGAGAACAGATGCCGCGATATAAGCGGCCGAGACGATACCAATGCTCATGACCCCGTCCCCCTCAGGATTTCTGGAACATGGCGAGCATCCGGCGTGTCACCAGAAAGCCCCCCACAATATTGATGGATGCAATCAGCACCGAGACAAAAGACAACAGGCCCACCAGCCAGCTGACCGATCCGATCTGCAACAGCGCGCCCACAATCACGATGCCGGAAATGGCATTGGTGATCGCCATCAGCGGCGTGTGCAGCGCGTGGCTGACATTCCAGATCACCTGGAAACCGATGAAACAGGCCAGGGCGAAAACGATGAAATGCTGCATGAAACTGGCCGGCGCATAGGCCCCGATCACCAGCATCAAAAGCGCACCGCCTGCCAACAGCCCGACCTGAAACCTTGTCTGGGACTGGAAGGCCTCCATCTCGGCGGCGCGTCTTTCCTCGGCCGTCAATTCGCGCGCGGCCTCTGCTTTCGGCTGTGCCGCGATGGCGGCCACTTTCGGCGGCGGCGGCGGGAAGGTGACCTCGCTGTCATACACGACGGTCGCGCCACGGATCACATCATCTTCCATATCATGATGGACCACACCGTCTTTCTCCGGCGTCAGATCGGTCATCATATGACGGATATTGGTGGCATAAAGCGTCGAGGATTGCGCCGCCATCCGGCTTGGGAAATCCGTATAGCCCACAATCGTGACGCCATTATCGCTGGTGATCTTCTCATCGGTCACCGTCAATTCGCAATTGCCGCCACGCTCTGCCGCCAGATCGACAATCACCGATCCGGGTTTCATCATCTCGACCATATCGCGGGTCCAGAGCACGGGCGCATCCCGGCCCGGGATCAGGGCGGTGGTGATCACAATATCCATATCCGGGGCCAGTTCGCGGAACCTGGCCAGTTGCGCCTCACGGAATTCCGGGCTTGACGGCGCGGCATAGCCGCCGGTGGCGGCCCCGTCCTGCTGCTCGTCAAAATCGAGGAACACAAACTCCGCCCCCATTGATTCAATCTGTTCCGCTGTCTCGGGGCGCACATCAAACGCATAGGTGATCGCCCCCAGAGAGGTGGAGGTGCCCACCGCGGCCAGCCCCGCCACGCCCGCGCCAATGACCAGCACCTTGGCCGGCGGCACCTTGCCCGCAGCGGTGATCTGCCCGGTGAAGAAACGACCGAAATGATTGCCCGCCTCGATCACCGCGCGATAGCCCGTGATATTCGCCATCGAGCTCAGCGCATCCATCTTCTGCGCCCGGCTGATCCGCGGCACCATATCCATCGCGATGACATGGGCGCCTTTGGATCTGGTCAGGTCCATCAGCGCGTCATTCTGCCCGGGATAGAAGAACGAGATCAGCAATTTTCCCTTGGTCAGCCGTTTGGCTTCGGTCTCGGTCGGGGGGCGCACCTTGGCAATGATATCAACGGCTTTCCAAAGACCTGCCGGCGTTTTGATGATCTCGACCCCGGCGGCCTTATATGCCGCATCGGAAAAGCCGGCCGCCAGACCGGCACCGCTTTCAATCGCGCACTCATAGCCCAGCTTTTGCAGCTGAACGGCAGAGTCCGGTGTCATCGCAACCCGCGATTCCCCCGCTTCAACCTCTTTCGGAGCGCCTATTTTCACGTCCATCCCCTCTTCTCGCCGCAGATTGCCGAACCCCGGTTTACCAACTTGTCAAATCTTGCACAACGGGCTGCCCACGCGACAGATAATGTCTCAAAACCGCACCCGCCCCGCAGGTCAGGTTTTCCCTTGCGCATAAACAGGGCAAGCCCCCGGAAAAGTCCAGCGCCATGACAGTCATTGCGTCAAAAGGCGAAGGCAATATCAGGGGGTCTTGCACGCCGGACCCGGTCGGGTAGCATCACCAGATGGCCATGAAGGACGGCAACATGACGGAACATCAGGGACGCCACGCGCTGGTCACCGGCGGCGGCACCGGCATCGGGCTGGGCATCGCCCGGGCCCTGGCCGAGGCAGGGGCCGAGGTCACCATCACCGGTCGCAATATTTCCAGATTGGAAGAGGTCGCAGAGGCCCACCCGCGCCTGCATCCGCTGCAGATGGACGTGAGTGATGAACCCTCTGTCCGGCAGGGCATCGCCAGCGCGGCCAGGGCCCATGGCCCGGTCGCCATCTGCGTGGCCAATGCAGGTATTGCCGAGCCCATGCCCTTCGCCCGGATCACACTGGATCACTGGCGGAAAACCATGACAACCAATCTTGACGGGGCCTTCCTGACCCTTCAGGCAGCGCTGGCCACGCTTGGACCCGAAGATTGGGGCCGGATGATCGGCGTCAGCTCAATCGCAGGGGTGCGCGGGCTTGAAAACGCCATCGCCTATACCGCGTCGAAACACGCCCTGATCGGTATCATGCGCGGCCTGTCCGAGGAATACAGACCCTCCAACATCACCTTCAACGCGCTCTGCCCCGGTTATGTGGATACGCCGATTGTCGCCCGGAACGCCCATGACATCGCCACCCGCCTCGGCATGACCGAGGCCGAAGCCCGCGCCTATCTGGCCGGGGGCAACCGCCACAAAACCCTCCTGGACACCGATGAGATCACCGGCGCGGCAATCTGGCTCTGCTCGGACTCCGCGCGCAGCGTCAATGGCCAGACCATCCAGATCGCAGGTGGTCAGGTCGCCTGACCCGCATGGCTTCTTCTTGTCGCAAATACGCCCGCCGGAGGCACCTACCCCCACCACGACCCTGACCGCCGCCCCAAATACCGCACGCCCGCCACGCTCCCATGGCAATGCGGGATGCGGAGGGCTCCCGCAGGGGGCATGACGCGGCCCGCCACCCCTCAAACACATCATTGGCTGCTCTCCACACGCCATAAACGGATGGATCTGCGCATCTGCGTCACCCGGGCGTCACGGTCAGCGTCACCAGATCGGTCAATGGCACATTCAATGCCTGCATCGCCGCCAGCGATATCTGGCTGCCTGCGCCGGGATCTCCCGCAATCGGGATCAGAGTCAGTTGCACCGAAGCCCCGTTTTGCGCGGTCACCAGGCCCTGCTGTTCACTGCTCACCAACGGCGTGCGCAGCCAGAGGCCCGGGTCGCCCGGGTCGCCCAGACTGGCAATCGTCTCACCTGCACGGTCACGGCCCGGGTCTGGCACTGCGGATGTCTCTGCCACAGGGATATCCGGCACAGGGTCTGCACCGGATTCGATTGAAGGCCCCGAAACGCCCCCCTGAAACAGCCCGTCAGCACATGCCGACAGGCCCAAAACAAGCATGGCGGACAGGATGATATGGGCGGCATGGGTCATGAAGTTCAGATTACGACATTGCACCCGCGCTTCAATACCCCGATCACGACTTGCGGCGGTCCTTTGCCGAGCATAGCTTCTGACCCATGGACAAACCCGCCCCCCTGATCGACCCTTTCGCCCGCGCCATTGACTATCTGCGTGTCTCGGTCACCGATCGCTGCGATTTCCGCTGCGTCTATTGCATGTCGGAAAACATGACCTTCCTGCCGAAGAAAGAACTGCTGACGCTTGAGGAACTTGACCGGATCTGCACCAGCTTCATCCATCTTGGCGTAAAGAAACTGCGCATCACCGGGGGGGAGCCGCTGGTCCGCCGGGATATCATGACCTTCTTCCGCGCCATGACCCGGCATCTGGACAGCGGCGCCCTGTCGGAACTGACCCTGACCACCAATGGCAGCCAACTGGCGCGCTTTGCCGGTGACCTCTATGCCGCCGGGATGCGGCGGATCAACGTCTCGCTTGATACGCTGGACGAAACCAAATTCGCCGCGATCACCCGCTGGGGCCGCCTGCAACAGGTTCTGGGCGGCATCGACGCGGCACAAAAAGCCGGCCTGCGGGTAAAGATCAACGCGGTGGCCCTGCAAGGCTTCAACGAGGATGAGTTGTTCACCCTGCAGGACTGGTGCGCCACCCGCGATATGGACCTCACCTTTATCGAGGTGATGCCGATGGGGGATCTGGGCAATGAGGATCGCCTTGGCCAATACTGGTCGCTCAGCGATCTGCGTGCCCGGCTTGCGGAACGCTTCACCCTGATCGACCTGACCGAGCGTACAGGCGGCCCCGCACGCTATGTGCAATTGCAGGAAACCGGGCAGAAAATCGGCTTCATCACACCGCTGACCCATAATTTCTGCGAAAGCTGCAACCGGGTGCGGCTGACCTGCACGGGGGATCTCTATATGTGCCTCGGGCAGGAGGATATGGCCGATCTGCGCAGCCCCTTGCGCGCCTCAAAAGACGACATCCTCCTGCAAACCGCGATCCGCACCGCGATTGCCCGCAAACCCAAAGGTCATGATTTCGACTATTCCCGCCAGAAAGTGGATGGCCAGGTCTCCCGCCATATGAGCCATACGGGCGGGTAACGCGTTTTCTGAAAGATTTTATAGCTGAGCGACAGCGCCCTGCCCTTGTTGTTCTCAGTTGTCTTCTGACGCCCTGCCCAGATCGCGAAGGGGCACCACAAGCGGCAGGTCGGTGCCCGGTCGGTCCAGGACCTGGCAGTCTATGTCGAACACCGCGCGGATCATTGATTCGGTCAACACCTCGGCCACTGTCCCTTCGGCCTTGATCACGCCGTCGCGGAACAGAACGATCCGGTCAGCCACGCTTGCAGCCATGTTGAGATCATGAAGTACGATGACCACCGTCTTGCCCGCCTCTTGCGTCAGGCGCCGGACCAGGGCCAGCACGCTGAGGGCATGGGCGATATCAAGATGGTTCGTCGGCTCATCCAGAAAGATCGCCGGGGCCTCCTGCGCGACCACCATGGCCAGCCAGGCGCGTTGCAACTGACCACCGGAAAGCGACCCGATGGGCCGGTCGGCCAGATCTGTCAGATCGGTCGCATGGATCGCCCCGGCAATGGCGGCCTGATCCGCAGGCGACAGCGGCGAAAAGGCCCTGCGATGGCTGTACCGGCCAAGCGCCACCAGATCAGATACCCGCATCTCCTCAGGGGCCGAGGGGGCCTGACCGAGAATGGCAATCTCCCGCGCCAGCGCCTTTGCATCCCATCCGGGCAGCGGCGCCTGATCCAGCAGAACCTGCCCCCTACTCAGGGGCAGCATCCCGCGCATCGCCTTCAAAACCGTGGATTTGCCACAACCATTCGGGCCGCAAAGCGCCGTCACCCGGCCTTTCGGAATGCTCAGCGACAAATCGCGGAACACCAGCGCATCGCCATAACCGATTGCGGCCCCGGCAACGGTGATCAAAGGCGCGGGTATCGGTTCAGACGGGTCTTCAAACATGGATACGGCCTTGTCGGATCAGGAGAAACAGGAAATAGGGCGCGCCGATCAGTGCGGTCACCGCCCCGGCAGGAACTTCGACAGGCTGAAAGGCCGCACGTACAATCAGATCGGCCGCAATCAGCATGCCCGCCCCGATCAGCGCCGCACCCGCCATCTGCGGCAGGGCATTGGTGCCGAAAAGCAGCCGCGCGGCATGGGGCGCGATCAGGCCCACAAACCCGATACCGCCCACCACACTGACCGCGGCGGCGGTCATCAGAACCGACAGGATCAGGGCCGTGACCCGGGTTCCGGTCACCCGCAGACCGGTTGATTGCGCGCTTTGATCGTCAAGGCGCAACTGATCAAGCGGGCGTATCAGCCAAAGCAGCACGGGCAATACAGCAGCCCAGGCCAGGCTCAGCAGGGTCACATCCCACCAATCGGCCGTATGAACCGACCCGGCAAGCCAGATCAGCGCCTGCGAGGCGCGATACACAGGCCCGGCGATGATCATCAGCACGACGATGGCATTGGCCAATGCGGCCAGCGCGACGCCATAAAGCAGCAATCGCATGGGCGAGACGGCATCCCGATACGCCAATATCCCGACCATCAGCGCAAAAACCGTGGCACCCGTCACGGCCGCCAAAGGTTGCCAATGTACGGATACGACAAGCGCGTTTGCCTCATCCGAGAAGGCAAGAAAGAACACCAGCACACCAACCGCCGCACCATCCACGACCCCCAGAACCGAAGGTGCGGCCAACGGGTTGCGGGTGGCCCGTTGCAAAAGCAGCCCGGCGATTGCGAAGGCCCCCCCCGCCAGGGCCGCCAGCAGAACACGCGGCAAGCGGATATTCCAAAGGATGATCCCGTCTGCCCGGCTGCCCGCGCCAAAAAGCGCGGCAAAAACCCGATCCGGCGGCATGAAGGAACTGCCGATGGCCACGGCCAGAATGGCGATGGCCCCCACGGCCAGCGGCAGCGATATAGATGCGGCGCGGATCATGATACCCGAATACGGTTTCGCCGCAGCAAGACCAGCAAAAGCGGCACCCCGACCAGCGCCGTCACCGCGCTGACCGGGGCCTCGGTCGGGTAGAGGATGAACCGGGCCATCAGATCGGCGGACAGGCCCAGCATCACCCCGAAGATCAGGCTGAGCGGGATGAGATGCCGATGGGTTTCGGCCCCTGCAAGCCGCGCCAGATGTGGCGCCACCAGCCCCACAAAGGCAACCGGCCCGGCCAGAGCCACCGACAGCCCCGACAGAAGCGCGGCAATCGCCAGAACCCCGAACCGCAGCCTGAACACAGGCACGCCAAGGCTTTGCGCGGTGGCATCATCGGTCCGCAACACATCCAGCGCCGCCGAAAGGGCCAGGGCAATCAGGGTGCCCGCAGCAAGCCCGGCCAGCACCACCCAAAGCCCGGTCAGTGGGCGATCCGCAAAAGACCCGGAAAGCCAGAACAGCAATTCCTCCAGCACGGATTCATTCATCAGGATCAACACCTGCATTGCAGAGATCAGCAGCGCCGCCACCGTGACACCCGCCAGAAGCAACTGGATCGGGGACAGCCCGCCACCGGCGGAAAAGGCCAGCCCAAAAACCAGCGCCGCGGCCAGCAGCGCGCCCAGACCGGCACAGAGCGCGATACTGCCAAAACCGGCCCCGGGGGACAGGGTGATCAGCATGACCACCGCAAAGGCGGCACCGGCATTCACACCCAGAAGCCCGGGCTCGGCAATCGGATTGCGTGTGACACTTTGCATAAGAAGCCCGGCCAGTCCAAGGGCCGCGCCCACAATGATCGCCAGCGCCATACGCGGCACCCGCAGGTCGCGGATGATCACATCGGTTGCGCTGTCCCCGCCTGCGGTCAATGCGGTCCAGACCTGCACAGGCGCATAGGCCCGAACGCCCAGATGCAACCCAAGAACGGCAAGACCAAAACAGGTGACAAGAACGGCAGGAAACGCGACACGCATGGGTCCACCTTGCAAATCCGGCGAAATTAGTAAATCTGTTTTCTGACAAAAACTGTCAGATTCTTTCGACTTCCACGACCAATAAGGACAACCGATATGCGTGCGATTTTGACAAGTTTAACCCTGTTGATCGGTCTGGTCCCGATGGCCTGGGCCGACACGGTCACCCATGCGATGGGAGAAACCGAGGTTCCTGACACTCCACAACGGGTTGTGGTACTGACCAATGAGGGAACCGAGGCCGTCCTGGCAATGGGTGTCACGCCGGTGGGCGCCGCCAATTCCTGGCTTGGCGATCCCTGGTATCCGCATATCACCGGGACCATGGACGGCGTGGAACCGCTGGGCCGTGAAAGCGCAATCAATCTTGAGCTTCTGGCTGCGCTTGAGCCGGATCTGATCCTGGGCAACAAGCAGCGCCATGAAGAGATTTACGAACAGCTGACCGCCATTGCCCCTACGGTTCTTTCAGAACGGCTGCGCGGCGACTGGCGGGTCAATCTTGAGATTTATGCCGCTGCGCTTGACCGGCAGGACGAGGGTGCTGCGCTGCTGGCAGAGTATGATGCAGAGGTCGCGGCACTCTCGGATGCGCTTGGCGGGTCCCTTCAGGAGGAAGTGTCGGTCATCCGGTTTCTTGCCGGCAATATCCGCATCTATCAGCTAGACAGTTTCTCAGGCGTGATCCTCAGCGATCTTGGTTTTGCCCGCCCGGCAAATCAGAATGTACCTGAATTCGCCCTGCGCGTGGGCCGCGAAAGCATCCCCGACATGGATGGCGACCGGATTGTCCATTTCACCTATGACAATGGAAACGGCGAAGGCGATGCCGCCGCTGCCGAGGCGCTGTCCGATCCGCTCTGGCAGGGCCTGTCGGCGGTACAGGCAGGCCGGGTTCATGGTGTTGATGATGCGATCTGGAACACCGCCGGCGGGGTTATTGCGGCCCGCCTGATGCTTGAGGATATTGCCGAAATCTACGGCATTGAGTGATTTTCGCGGGCCGTGCCTGCGTCACCTGCGAAAATTGACCACCAGCGCTGCGCGGGACTATCCCGGGCGGCGCTGCTGCGTTTGTGCAAGGGGCCATGAAACGGGCCGCACCATCGCTGCCGCAGGTCAGAACTTTGGATGTTTTCTGTCGCGTTCCTGCGTCTTCGGCAGTTTTCTGACCGTCAAATCACCTGCACCCCTGGCGTCTCATCCCGCATCATCCCGCAATACCCCTTGGCAAGTAGCGCAATCCACCAGCCACCATGACCCTTACCTGAAGGAGGCCCCCTTGCGCATGACCGGGCCCCATGTCACCACCCATCCATGGTGTACGATTTCCTGATTGTCGGCGGCGGCATCGCGGGCATTTCCACCGCCGCAGAGCTTGGCAAACTTGGCTCGGTCCTGTTGCTGGAGGCCGAAGATGCGCTAGCCTATCACGCCTCGGGCCGGTCTGCCGCGCTGTTCGAGGCCCAATATGGCCATCCGGTCACGGTTGCGCTGAACATCGCCTCGCAGGACCATCACATGCATGCCAATGGCGGCGTGCTGTCCCCCCGTGGCCTGATGTTTGTGGCCAGCGCCACCGAGGCGGAGATATTTGCCCGGGATGTGGCCCGGCTGCACCTGACTGAGATCACCCCGGAGGAAGCCCGCCGCCTGATCCCGATCCTCGACCCCTATCATCTGGCCATGGCCGCCCATCACGATGGCGCCTGGGATATCGACACGGATCGTCTGATACAGAATTACCTGCGCGAGCTGCGCGGGAATGGCGGACAGGTCCAGACCGGTGAGAAAGTGACCGGGATCACCCATAATCCGGGCCTCTGGCATGTGTCTACAGGCACCGGAGCATATGAGGCCCGTCTGCTGGTCAATGCCGCCGGGGCCTGGGCTGACCATGTCGCCGTGCTGGCCGGGGTCCATCCCTTGGGGCTGAAACCGCTGCGCCGGTCCATGGCGCGGATGCCGGCCCCGGGCGGGCATGATGTGTCGGCCTGGCCGATGCTGATCGGCGCTGGCGAAACCTGGTATGCCAAACCCGATGCGGGCGGATGGATCGTCTCCCCGGCCGAGGAAGACCCGGCAGAGCCCCATGATGCCTGGGCCGATGACATGGTGCTGGCCGAGGGCATTGCCCGCTACCAGCCTTTCGTGACCGAAGAGGTGACACGCATCACCGCGACCTGGGCAGGGTTGCGCACCTTCGCGCCTGATCGGTGTCTGGCTCTGGGTCCTGCGCCCGACAAGCCCGATTTCTTCTGGGTCGCGGGTCAGGGCGGGTACGGGTTTCAGACCGCGCCCGCGGCCTCCCGTCTGGTGGCCGATCTGGTTGCGGGGCGGGCACCGGAACTGCCCGCAGACACGGTGGCCGGTCTTGTCCCCGCGCGCTTTTCATGACCGATGACGCCCCAGCCCTGCCCGAAGGCGCGATATCGGCCCCCGCCGCCCTGCGCAACCGCGCGGCCATCCTGTCGGTCCTGACCCGGATCGCCCCGGCGCAAGGCCGGGCGCTGGAAATCGCCTCGGGCAGCGGCGAACATGTCATTGCCTTCGCCCCGGCCATGTCCGGGCTGGTCTGGCAACCCACCGACCCGGACCCGGACCGGCGCGCCTCGATCGCGGCCTGGTCGGCTGAGGCCCCTGCACCCAATCTTCTGCCGCCTCTGGCGCTTGATGCCTGCACGCCGGGCTGGTCGAAAACCCATGGCCCGGTGGAGCTGATCGTTCTGGTCAATCTGATCCATCTGATCCCGGACGCGGATACAGGCGTTCTTATGTCAGAAATAGCTGGTGCCCTTGCGCCCGGCGGCATCGCCGCGCTTTACGGCCCGTTTCTGCGCGATGGCGTGGCCACCTCGCAAGGGGATGCGGATTTCCATGACAGCCTGCGCGCCGAAAACCCGGCCATCGGCTATAAGGATGTGATCGACATTGCCGCCAAGCTGACCCGTCACGGGCTGCATCTTTTCGAAACGGTCGAACTGCCCGCCAACAACCTGATGCTCTGCGCCGAACGTCCCGCTTGACCCGGGTCAGGGCGACCGCATCCGATGTCCTGCAAGCTTCGGCCCGAAGCTATCCACAGGAAAGAAGATAGCGCGGATCTGGGCGGATAAATGTGAGGCTTGTATCGGCATATATGTGGAAACCCTGATCCCGGCGGGAAGAAACTGCCGATGTCCTCTGTGTCGCCATGCAGATGGGGGGCAGCCCGTCCAGACCCGTAGAATATCCTGAAAACTTGCCAGGAACCGCCCAGCCCTGCTATCAACGCGGCAACAGGAGCGCCCCGCCAATGATCCAGACAGCCTGATCCCCGCTACCCGGTCCCGACCCGGACAACAGGTTTTCCCGATCAGACGGAGCATAAAGATGCATCCCATTATCTATGACGTGGCGGTCTCCGCCGATGGTTTCATTGCAGGACCGGGGGCCGAGATTTCGGCTTTCCCGCATGAGGGCGATATCGTTGCCGATTACCTTACCCGCCTGCAAAACTACAAAACGGTCCTGATGGGCCGCGCAACCTATGAATTCGGCTATCGCTTTGGCCTCGACCCCGGGGCAAACCCCTATCCATGGGCCCGCAGCATTGTGGTCTCCTCCGGTCTGTCCCTGCCCGGAGACAGGGCAGATGTAGAGCTTTGGCCCGATCTGCCCCTCGACCGGCTGACCGCTCTGCGCCGCGACAGTGCCGGGCCGATCTATCTGTGCGGTGGCGGTATTCTGGCCGGATATCTGCTGGACTTGGGCCAGATCGACATCCTGCGCCTGAAACGCGCACCGATCCTGCTTGGCGGCGGCACCCCCTTGTTTGCCCCTCACAGCTGTGCAGCAAATCTACGCCTGCTGGATCAGCGGGATTACTCCGCTGGCCTGCTATATCAGGAGTTCGCCCTGTCGTAGAATTTGAGACGTTGCATTGGCTCCCTGTGGAGTTCTTGAGAATTCCACAGGGAAAACCCGGGTTTTCCAGCCCCGCTCTCAGCCATCCTTGCGAATAGCCGCATTGGTCGGGTCATAGGGGCTGTCTTCCGCCACCTCCGCCGGCCATAACCGGTTCAGCATTTTCACCTGCAACTTCTGCCCGGGTGTGGCCAGATCGGGCTGCACATAGCCCATGCCGATGGATCTCCCGAAGGCAACGGAATAACCGCCAGAGGTCAGCCGCCCAACCCGCCTGTCCCCGTCATAAAGCGCCTCGCGCCCCCAGGGGTCCGCATCCGCAGGCCCGTCGATCAACAGCGTCACGCAGGTTGAGCGGATGCCAAGCGCTTCCATCTCCGCCTTGCCGTGAAAATTCTTGGACAGGTCCACAAACCGGTCCAGCCCGGCCTCCAGCGGCGTCGCGTCCCGGCCCAGTTCGGTGCCAAAGGCGCGATAGGATTTCTCCTGCCGCAGCCAGTTCTGCGCCCGCGCACCGACCAGTTTCATCCCATGCGGCTCTCCTGCCGCCATCAATTGATCGAACAGGTAATTCTGCATCTCCATCGGATGATGCAGCTCCCAGCCCAGCTCACCGGTATAGGCCACGCGGATCGCCCGCACCGGGCACATGCCCAGCTCGATATTGCGCATCGACAGCCAGGGAAACCGCCTGTTGCCCAGCACGCTCGCCGGGTCCGCATCTTTCACGATCGCCCCCAGAACCTCGCGGGATTTCGGCCCCGCGATGGCAAAGACACCCCATTGCGTCGTCACATCATGAATATCCACATAGCCACCACCCGCGCTCATGAAATCCTCCGCCGATTTCATCAGGAAATCCGCGTCATAGGCGGTCCAGGCCCCGGCGGAGACCAGATAATATGCATCCTCGCCCAGCCGCAGAATGGTATATTCCGTGCGCGTTGTGCCATGACTTGTCAGCGCATAGGTCAGGTTGATCCGGCCGACCTTCGGCAGCCTGTTGCAGGTGAAATGGTCCAGAAACGCCGTCGCGCCGGGGCCGCGCAACAGATGTTTGGTGAAGGCCGTTGCGTCGATCAGGCCGACACCCTGCCGGATCGCCTGTGCCTCGGCCTTCGCATAGTCCCACCAGGCGCCACGGCGGAACGAGCGGCTGTCTTGGTCAAATATGTCCGGCGCATCAAGCGGCCCGTAGTAATTCGGCCGCTCAAACCCGTTCACACAGCCGAATTGCGCCCCCAATGCCTTCTGCCGGTCATAGGCCGGGGCCGTGCGCAGCGGGCGACAGGCCGGGCGTTCCTCATCAGGATGGTGGAGGATATAGACATGGTCATAACATTCCTCGTTCTTCCGCGCGGCATATTCCGTCGTCATCCAGTTGCCGAACCGCTTCGGGTCCAGCGAGGCCATGTCGATCCCGGCTTCGCCCTCAACCATCATCTGGGCAAGGTAATACCCCGCGCCGCCAGCGGCAGTGATGCCAAAGCTGAACCCTTCGGCCAGCCACATATTGCGCAACCCGTAAGCTGGGCCAAGTAATGGGTTGCCATCGGGCGTATAACAGATCGGACCGTTGAAATCGTCTTTCAGACCGCTGTCCTCACAAGACGGAATCCGGTGGATCATCGCCATATACTGATCCTCGATCCGCTCCAGATCGAGGGGGAAAAGATCGGCGCGGAAACTGTCGGGCACGCTATATTCAAACCGCGCGGGGGCGTTTTTTTCATAGACGCCCAGTATCCAGCCGCCCCGTTCCTCACGCACATAGCTTTGCGCATCCGCATCGCGGATCACCGGATGTTCGGGATTGTCCCTGCGCCATTCCATCAACGCCGGGTCCTGGTCCATCACGATGAACTGATGCTCCACCGGGATCGCGGGGATCTTGATGCCCAGCATGCCTGCCGTGCGCTGCGCATGATTGCCCGAGGCGGTCACCACATGCTCTGCCGTGATCACAATCTGCTCGTCCGAGGCAACCAGATTGCCGCCCTGCTCCACCATCTTTGTGGCGGTCACCTCCCAGACCTCCCCGGTCCAGTGGAACCCGTCCGCCTGCCATTTCCGTTCGATCATCACCCCGCGCTGGCGCGCGCCCTTGGCCATCGCCTGGGTCACATCGGCGGGGTTAATATAGCCGTCCGTGCTGTGGTAAAGCGCGCCTTTCAGGTCCGAGGTCTCGATCAGCGGCCAGCGCGCCTTGATCTCATCGGGTGTCAGCCATTCATAAGGGATGCCCACGGTCTCCGCGGTGGCGGCATAAAGCATGTATTCATCCATCCGCGCATCACTCTGCGCCATCCGCAGATTGCCGACCACGGCGAACCCGGCATTCAGCCCGGTTTCCTCCTCCAGCGTCTTGTAGAATTTGACCGAGTAGTCATGGATATGGGTGGTCGCATAGCTCATGTTGAACAGCGGCAGCAGCCCCGCCGCATGCCAGGTCGATCCGCTGGTCAGTTCGTCACGTTCCAGCAGCATCACATCATCCCACCCCGCGCGGGCCAGGTGATAGGCAATCGAGGTGCCAACGGCACCGCCGCCGATCACAAGGGCTTTGACCTGGGTTTTCATCGGCATCGGCTCCACCGGGGAAATATCTTTCTATCCTCCATGCCAGAGCCCCGCCCGGCCCGCTTCGCCCGCCCGACCCTCTGCCGCGAAAAAACGACATTGCGCGCCCGGATCACGGGCCGGGACCGGCAAGCCGTGACTCAAACGGCCTTCTTCTTGTCAAAAATACGCAAAATCCGCCCTCACCACAGGGCATCACGGCAGGGTTTACAGAAAACCGCTGGCCAATTCCGGTCTTTGGATGTTCATTGCGGCCCATGACACAGCGCATCCTTTCCATCGGCGAATGCATGGTCGAACTTGCCGCAACCGGCCCCGGCACCTACAGTCAGGGCTATGCGGGCGATACGTTCAACACCGCCTGGCATATGCGCCGGCAACTCCCCCCTGACTGGAAGGTCGCCTATCTGACCACCCTTGGCACCGACCCGATGTCAGACCGGATGCAACGCTTCATGGCCGAAAGCGGCATTGCCACCGACGCAATCCTGCGCCTGCCGGAGGCAACGCCCGGTCTCTATATGATCGACACCGATGCAGAGGGGGAACGCAGCTTTTCCTACTGGCGCGAAAGCTCTGCCGCGCGGCATCTGGCCGATGATGCAGATCATCTGGCCCGCGCCATGGCCGGGGCTGATCTGATCTATGTCTCCGGCATCACATTCGCGATTCTGCAAAAGACCGCCCGCAAAACCCTGCTGGCAGCTCTGGCGCAGGCGAAAGCGGCGGGGCAGCGCGTCGCCTTTGACAGCAATATCCGCCCCGGGCTTTGGGAAACCCCAGATATCATGCGCGACACATTGATGGAGGCCGCAAAGACCGCCACCATCGCGCTGCCCACCTGGCCGGATGAGGCTGTGCTTTGCGATGATCCCGATCCGCAGGCCGTAACGGATCGCTACCGCGCCGCAGGCGTGTCAGAAGTGGTGGTCAAGACCGGCCCCGGCCCGGCCCTTATCGCCAGTGATGCGGGCCAGTGGCAAGTGGCCCCCGAAGCCCCGGTCAGCCCGGTCGACACCACCGGCGCCGGGGACAGTTTCAATGCCGCCTATCTTGCCGCCCGGCTGACAGGGACCGGTGAAGCAGAGGCCGCCCGCGCCGCCCATGATTTGGCAGGCAAGGTGATCGGCCGACGCGGCGCGCTTTGCGAGGTTTGATCGCCTCGCCTATACCCTGCCACACCTTTGGCAGTCTCGGGATATTGGCGATACTCCATGGCCCAAATGAAACGCGGGGGACTGCAAAGGCGCAAGGGCAGGATTTCTCGAGAAATCCTTGTGGAAAACGCGCGTTTTCCACCCCCTACAACAGAAATCGAATGCGAATTCCAATACAGGCGGTGTCAATGAAACCGCAGACCGCATAGCTTTTCAGTGGCGCAGATGCGCCACCTCGGCCAGAACCGCCTCCCGAAACCAGCTGGCATCTGACAGATCACCGAACACGGCGCGCAGGTCCAGCACCGCCTCCACCCCCTGTGCTGCGGCACCGGACAGAACCTGACCCATCGGGTCTTCCACAGGGCAATCCGCGGCCAGAAGATAGGCCACCCAGCCCGCCACCCCTGTTGCAAGCGCCCCCCAGGGGCGACCGGTCTCATGGGCCTCGGTCAGGGGCGCCAGCAGGCGCTGCGGCAGTTTCTGGCTGCCATCCATGGCGATCTGTGCGGTTTTGTGATGCAGCGCGGGGTTCCGAAACCGGGTTTGCAGAGAGCTTGCATAAAGCTCCAGCTCTGCGCGCGGCAGGGGCAATGTGCCCGCCGCCTCCGCCATAACCGCCGCGACCAGATCGGCCAAAAGCGCATCCTGCATCACATCGGCCACAGTCTCATACCCTTTGATCTGGCCCAGATAGGCCAGCGTCGAATGGGCGCCGTTCAGCATTCTCAGCTTCATATGCTCGTAAGGCGCCACGTCGCCCACAAACTGTACGCCTGCGGCGGCCAGATCCGGGCGGCCTGCGGGAAAGTGATCTTCCACAACCCATTGGCAGAAAGGTTCCGTGACCACGGGCCAGGCATCTTCCAGCCCGCTCAACGCGGCGATCCCGGCGCGGTCCTCTGCGGTTGTGGCGGGCACGATCCGGTCCACCATGGAAGACGGGAAGGCAACCTCCGCCCCGATCCAACCGGCCAGCGCCGGATCGCGCAGCCGGGCGAACTGGCCCACGACCCGGGCCAGTGTCGCCCCATTGGCGGGCAGGTTGTCACAACTCAGAACAGTGAACGGCTGAAGCCCCGCCTCGCGGCGCAGGCGCAGCGCCTCCACCAGCAGGCCGGGCACGGAAACCGGTGCCTCCGGTCGGGCCAGATCGGCGGCGATACCCGGGTGGCTTGTATCCAGATCCCCGGCCCCGTCGCGGCAATAGCCCTTTTCGGTCACCGTCAGACTGACAATCCGCGTCGCCGGGTCGCACAGCGCCGCCAGAACCGGGGCCACGCCCTCGCGCGCCACCAGCACCTCCAGCACAGAGCCGATGATCCGCGCCCGCGTGCCCGCCCCGTCGCGCACCGCCAGCGTGTAAAGCCCGCCCTGGGGCGCCAGCGCATCGCGCATATCCGGGCGCCGCAGCGAAACCCCCCGAATGCCCCAATCGGGCGTCATGGCCAGGCAGTCCTCCACATAGACCGCCTGATGCGCCCGGTGGAAATTGCCAAGCCCCAGATGGACGATGCCCGGCGTGACATCAGCGCGCTCATAGGTCGGGCGCTGCACATTGCGAACCGAAGACAGGGTATCGGGTGACAATCTCATAGCCGATAGGCCTGTTTCGGCAGGTCGATGGTCAGCACCCGGGCCAGATCAAACGCCTCCGCCTCCCGCAACCGCCCATCCCCCACCAGCCGCGCCAGAAAGGCGCAATCGACCCGCCGGGCCATATCATGGCGTGCGGGGATCGAGGGGAAGGCCCTTGTGTCATCATTGAAACCCACCGTGTTGTAGAACCCGGCTGTTTCCGTCGTCATCTCACGGAACCGGCGCATGCCTTCGGGGCTGTCATGGAACCACCAGGCCGGGCCAAGGCGCAGGCAGGGATAGGCCCCGGCAAGCGGTGCCAGTTCGCGGCTATAGGCGGTTTCATCCAGGGTGAAGAGTATCAGCCTGAAACCGGGGGCCATTCCCACCGCATTCAGCAGCGGGCGCAGGGCATGGACATAATCCGTGCGGGTGGGAATATCGAACCCCTTGTCGCGGCCGAACATCTCGAACACCGCGCGATTGTGGTTGCGATAGGACCCGGCATGGATCTGCATCACCATGCCGTCATCCGCGCTCATCCGGGCCATTTCGGTCAGCATCTGCGCCCGGAACAGCGCCGCATCCCCGGGTTCGGCCCGGGCCTTTCGGATACGGTCATAAAGCGCGACCGCCTGATCCCGGGCCAGATCCGCCGTTTCAGCCGTCGGATGGCCGTGATCGGTGGCGGTCGCCCCGTGGTCGCGGAAAACCGCGCGGCGGGCACGATGCGCCTCAAGATATCCCGCCCATGTATCGGTTTCGCCCCCCGTGAGGTCAGCCAGCCGGTCCAACCCGGCGGCAAAACCTTCATGGTCCGGGTCGGTCACCTGATCGGGCCGGTAGGTGGTGATCACCCGCCCCTGCCAGCCGCTTTCGGCAATCGCCCGGTGATGGGTCAGCGGGTCCAGCGCGCCCTCTGTTGTGGCCAGAACCTCGATCTGAAACCGCTCGAACAGGGCGCGGGGGCGAAACGCCTCCTGCGACAGGCAATCCGAGATTCGGTCGTAATAGGCGGTGGCCGTCGCCGGGCAAAGCGGATCATGCAGCCCGAACAGCGTTTCAAACGTATAATCCAGCCAGACCCGTGTCGGCGTACCGGCAAACAGATAATACTGCGCCGCGAACCGGTCCCAGATCACGCGCGGATCGGTCTCGACCTCTGTGCCATCCTGCCGTGCCACGCCCATATCCTCCAGCCGCACCCCCTGGCTGACCAGCATGCGCAACACGTAATGGTCGGGGACGATCAGCAGATTGGCGGGGTCGGAAAAGGGCGCATCACCGGCAAACCATTCCGGGTCGCAATGGCCATGGGGGCTGAGGATCGGGAGGGCCTTGAGTGTATCGTAAAGCGCCCGCGCCAAGCCGTCCTGCCCGATGATCAGATCATCCGCGCTCAATGTGCCCATAAGACCCCCTCCGTTTCGCGCACCCTACCCGGGCGGCGGCGGGTGGCAAGAGGTCAGGGCACCAGATCGTCCAGCGGGACCTGCAACGCATCGGCAAGCTTTCTCAGCGTTTTGACCGAGCCGGTCTTGCCGCGCTGTTCGATATCGCTGATCTGCACCCGGTTCACACCCGAAACCCTGGCCAGCGCCGCCTGGCTGAGCCCGCGCCATTCCCGAAACACCAGAACCGGCGGCACCCCTTCAATCAGCCGGAGCATGAAGGCATGCGGCAGGCTTTCCTCGGGCGCGGCCATGGCGGCATCATAGGCACGGATATCTGTCAAATCCTCCCGTGCGGAAAGCAGCGCATCATATTCGATACGCGGGATTGTTACGGTTTGCGCCATAAGACCTCCTTAGTCATAAACCCCGCCACGCGGGCCAATCTTCAAAACCTCCAGCACCTCACCATCCTGCATGATCACACGCCAGTCACCGACCCTGAGGCGTATCCCGTCCCGCCCGCGCAGCGCGGTCACATTATTGGCCTGGGAACCCGGCGCATGCGCATATTCCTCTATCTTGGCAAGAATGCGCCGCGCGGTATTCCGGGGCATACGCCGGAGTGTTTTCCGCGCCGATGGGCGGTAGGTGATCTGCTTCATGAGGATATGTAGCAGATAACTACATTGCAGTCAACGGCTACAGTCTCACAACATCGACGGCACAACCAGATCCGGCGGTCGGTGTCCGTCATCGAAAGTCTTGATATTGATCAACACTTTCTCTCCCATTTCGATGCGGCCTTCCAGCGTGGCCGATCCCATATGCGGCAGCAGCACCACATTCTCCAGCTCACGCAGGCGCGGGTTCACCTCGTGACCGCGTTCAAACACATCAAGGCCAGCGCCGCCGATCTCCCCTGCGCGCAGCATCCGGGTCAGGGCGTTTTCGTCAATCACCTCCCCGCGTGAGGTGTTCACGATCACCGCCTCGGGCTTCATCAGTTTCAGCCGCCGCGCATTCAGCAGATGAAAGGTGGATGGGGTATGCGGGCAATTGATCGACAACACATCAATCCGGCTCAGCATCTGATCAAGACTTTCCCAATAGGTCACCTCAAGCTCGGTCTCTATGTCCTTATGCAACCTGCGGCGATTGTGATAATGCACCTGCATCCCAAAGGCCGCCGCCCGTCTGGCCACGGCCTGGCCGATCCGCCCCATGCCCAGAATGCCCAGCCGTTTGCCGCCGATCCGGCTGCCCATATAGGCGGTGGGTGCCCAGCCATCCCATTCGCCCGCCTGCATGACCGACAGGCCCTCGGGGATCCGCCGGGTCACCGCGAGCATCAGCGCAAATGTCATATCCGCCGTGTCATCGGTCATCACACCGGGTGTGTTTGACACCAGAATGCCGCGCTGCCGCGCTGTGGAGACATCAATATGGTCCACACCCGCACCGTAATTTGCAATCAGTTTCAGGCGATTACCCGCCTGGGCCAGCATACCCGCGTCAATCTGGTCGGTCACGCAGGGCACCAGAATATCGGCCCGGCCCATGGCCGCAACCAGTTCGGCCTTGTCCATTTTGGTGTCATCCTCGCGCAATTCCGCGTCGAACAACTCCCGCATGCGTGTCTCAACCACCTCGGGCAACCGTCGCGTAACAACAACACTCGGCTTCTGACCTGGCATCCCGGCAATCCCTTCGCTGGCATTTCTGCGCCTGACATGACACTCTCTGATCCAAAGCGGGGGCGCAAGATGTCGCCTGAAAACCGCGACAAAACAGCAGAAAAGGCCGCGGCGACAGCGGTCGGGACAACATGACAGGCACCCAACCGATGCGGATCATCGCCCGTATTGCCCTTTTCGCGCTGGCCTTCGGGCTGGCGGTGCCCGGCAGCGCGCAAGAGATCGCACCCACACCACGCCCCGAGGCGCAGATTACCCCGGTGATCGCCACTGCGACCCTGCGGACCGGCCCGGTGACCGGCTTTCCGATCCCGCGCTTTGTCTCGCTGAAGGCAAGTGAGGCCAATGCCCGCCGTGGGCCCTCCCGCAGCCACCGGATCGACTGGGTGTTCCAGCGCCGCAACATGCCGATGATGGTGGTGGCCGAACATGGCCATTGGCGCCGGGTGGTGGACCGCGACGGCGCCGGCGGCTGGATGCATTATTCGCTGCTGTCGGGCGTGCGCACCACCATTGTCGAACAGGATATGCTGGAAATGCACCAGCGCCCGGACCTTGCATCACCGGTGCGCGCGCAGGCTGAACTGGGCGTTATCGGGCGGCTTGAGGAATGTGACGGCGCATGGTGCAAGATCACCACCGGCGGTCATTGGGGCTGGGTTCCGGTGACAGCACTTTGGGGTGTGGAGCCGGGCGAAGTATTCGAGTGAGGCCCTAGGGTCAGGCCCCCTTAAATCCATACCGTCAGCGCCGATTTCACATCATATCAGTGGTTTGCGGCGCGCCGGCCATAGGTGTTCTACGGTCAAGCGGCGCACGCCGCTGAGATGATGTGAAATCGGCGCCCTTCGGGTTTGGCGGATGTCCCGCGTGAGCATCGTTGCAGGCCTGTGCCTCGTCACGCGAAAAAATCTGCCAAACTGACGGCATGGATTTAAGGGGGCCTGATCCTAGCTTTTCACGAACGGCGAGTTGCCGCCTATTTGTCACGCATATCGACAAATGAATTGCCCGCAGAATCCTACACTGCAATTTAGATCAGACACAGTTTTTTGATTTTGGGCGTCGATTTGAACATCCGCAGCGACTTTTACGACCATCGCAACGGTGCTTGATGTATCTGAAAGACTGGATAATCGCTGCATTTCTGTGCGCAGTCAGCTCGCAAAAGGCAGAGGCAGAAGAGCCATTTGTCGGCTATTACGGCGGCATCGGCATCGAACACGGCTCCCATTCAGAAGGTGGGCTGAACATGTTCTCTGCCAGCGTGGATGGTTTGGGTAATGTTCTTGTCCCCCATGATGACAACGCGCTCTCGATCCTATTTGGCTATACGGCGTCTCGCGGTGATTGGATCGTCGGGATCGAAGCGCAGTATGCCGCCACGGATGTCAATTTCGGCGAAACGGCCTGTACCGCGGCGCTTCCCTACCCCTGTGCCGATGCGTTTCTTCTGGCCAAACGGGAAAACACCCTGCGCATTCGCGGCATCGCGGGCCAGCCTGTCGGGGATAATTTCCTGCTATTTGCAACTTTTGGTGCCTCCGTCTCGCAACTGTCACTGCAGGGGCTTGGCGTCATCGGAACAAATGGCTCCGGCGCGTCCACCGAACGGCAGAGGTTCCTTGCCAACCCGATTTACAGCTACGCATTGGGCGTGTCGCTCGGTGTGGGGGTGGAGCACCGGATTACGGATGCGTTTTCGCTCCGCGGGGAAGTGATGGCGGAACGCATTTACCTTGATACATCCAGCACCGCGCGCCTGCGTGCACTGCAAAGACGATCGACCACAGACTCCGTGATCCAACTGAACGACGACCATATCCATTTCGACAATGTGAGCGTCGCCCTGACCGCAATCTACCGATTCTGAACACGCGTCCGCGACGCAGCGTCAAGCTACCCTTTGGGCACCGATCTTGCCGACCCGGTTGAATATCGGATCGCCAACGCAAATGAACAGGTTTGCTGCCGGTATGCGCCCGCAGCTTCCCGCACCAACTGGGCTTTGCCAAAGCGTCAGGCCACCTTATCCAGCCCACGCCCTTTCAACAGCGCCTCAACCCCGGGCATCCGGCCCCGGAACGCGGTGTAAAGCGCATCCGCTTCCTGGCTGCCACCCGCTGACAGGATATGTTTCTCCAACAACCGGGCGGTGGCTGCATCAAACGCGCCGCCCGCCTCTTCAAACGCCTCGAACGCGTCCGCATCCATCACCTCGGACCACATATAGCTGTAATAGCCGCTCGAATATCCGTCGCCTGCGAAGACATGGGCGAATTGCGGTGTCGCATGGCGCATGCCAATGGCGGCCGGCATGCCGATCCGCGCCAGTGTTTCGGCCTGTGCCACCATCGGGTCCGCCGGGGCGGGGCCATCGTGGAAATCCAGATCGACCAGGGCCGAGGCGATATATTCCACGGTCTGAAACCCCATATCATAGGTCTGCGCCGCCAGCAGCCGATCCAGCAGATCCTGCGGCATCGGTTCCCCGGTTTCCGCATGGCGGGCATGGGTCTGCAACACTTCCGGCACTTCCAGCCAGTGTTCATAAAGCTGGCTGGGCAGTTCCACGAAATCCCGCGCCACCGAGGTGCCCGAGATCGAGCCATAGGTCACATCGCTCAACATCTGGTGCAGCGCGTGGCCGAATTCATGGAACAGCGTCCGCGCATCATCATAGGACAACAGCGCCGGGTCGCCCTTGGCGAAATTGCACACATTCACCACGATCGGCCGCACATCGCCGCCCAGTTTCTTCTGGCTGCGCATGGCCGAACACCAGGCCCCTGAGCGTTTCGAGCTGCGGGCGAAATAATCGCCGATGAACACGGCCATATGCCGCCCGTCGCGCGTCACCTCCCAGGCCCGCGCATCGGGGTGATAAAGCGGGACATCCAGAGAGGAAAACTCCAGCCCGAAAAGCCGCGTCGCACAATCAAACGCGGCGGCAATCATCGCGTCGAGTTGCAGATACGGCTTCAACACCGCCTCATCCAGATCATGTTCAGCCTTGCGCCGTTTTTCCGCGTAGTACCGCCAGTCCCAGGGTTCCAGATCACCGTTCACCCCGTCCGCGCGCATCATCGCGATCAGTTTCCCGGCATCCGCATCGGCCTGCGCCTTTGCCGGGGCCCAGACCTGCATCAGAAGATCGCGCACCGCATCCGGCGTTTTCGCCATCTCGGTTTCCAGTTTGAACGCCGCGAAACTGTCATAGCCCAGCAGCGCGGCGCGGTCTTCCCGCAAACTCAGCGTTTCCGCCGCGATCCCCAGATTATCGGTCTCACCGCCATTGGCCCCGCGCGCGGCCCAGGCTTTATAGGCCATCTCACGCAGATCCCGGCGCGGCGAGAATTGCAGGAACGGCACGATGATCGAACGGGCCAGCGTCAAAACCGGCCCGTCGGCGCCTTGTTCCTCTCCTGCGGCCCGCATCGCGTCCACGGCAAAGGCGGGCAGACCTTCAAGATCCGCCTCTTCCAGCGGCATCGACCAGTCCCGTTCATCCGCCAGCAGATTCTGCATGAACTCCGTGCCCAGAACCGCCAGGCGGCTTTTCACCTCGGTCAGGCGCGCGGCCTCGGCCCCGTCCAGTGCGGCACCCGCGCGGGTGAAACTGCGATGGGTCAGCATCAGAACCCGGGCTTGTTCCGGTGACAGATCCAGCGTCTCGCGGGCGTCCCACAACGTGCTGATCCGCTGCCAGAGCGCCCGGTTATTGGTGATCTCGGAGGCATAGGCCGAAAATTTCGGGGCATATGTCCGCTGCAATGCCTCGCGGGCGGGCGTGGCATCGGACCCGGCGAGATTGAAAAACACACCTGCCACCTGATCCAGCAGCGTGTCGGCCTGTTCCATCGCCTCGATTGTATTGGCAAATGTGGGTGGCTCGGGGTTATCCGCAATCGCCTGATGGGCCGCGCGCCCCGCTTCCAGTGCCGCATCCAGCGCCGGGGCGAAATCCTCATCCGTAATCTCGGCAAATGGTGGCAGGGCAAACGCACCGGTCCAGCTTTGCAGCAGCGGGTTGGTCATGGCGATATCTCCTTTGGCATCAAGTTAGGCATCCTTGGCGGCAGCGCCAGAGGCCAGAGGTCCGAGACATGGATATTTTTGGTTTTTCAGGGGATGAGTGGTGCTCCCGCCATTCAGGCGCGATCCATCTCACGTCCAGATAGGGCACCCCGGGCAAATCATTGCTGCGGAATGAATAGCCCCGTCTTCCGA
Organism: Rhodophyticola sp. CCM32; assembly: GCF_004751985.1. Taxonomy (NCBI): domain Bacteria; kingdom Pseudomonadati; phylum Pseudomonadota; class Alphaproteobacteria; order Rhodobacterales; family Roseobacteraceae; genus Rhodophyticola; species Rhodophyticola sp. CCM32. The sequence goes on along the minus strand of NZ_CP038492.1, from coordinate 2,921,157 downwards.
TAAGGAAAGATTGTACCACCGCCGGTTTCCTGACAGGTTCACCGATGATGATGTCCACCATAGAACTGCCCGTCTGGGCGCTGATCCTGATCCTGGCTTTTGCAGCGGTCGCGGCCCTGAACAATGTTCTGGTGCCCTCTGTACGCTGGTTCCTGCGTCGCCGGCTGGAACGTGCGGTGGAACGGTTGAACACGCGGCTCAGCCGCCCGATTCAACCCTTCAAGCTGGCCCGGCGCAATGACACCGTTCTACGGCTGATCTATGACCCCGAGATTGCGGGCGCCATTGTCGAACATGCCAGATCCAGGAACATCCGCGAGGACGTCGCCGCGCAGATCGCCGAACGCTACGCACGCGAGATCGTTCCGGGGTTTTCGGCCATCGCCTATTTCGGCTTTGCCATCCGCCTTGCAAAACTCCTCAGCCAGTCACTCTACCGCGTCCGTCTGGCCCAGACCAATAACGCTGCACTTGAGGCGATCGACCCCGAGGCGACGGTGATCTTCGTGATGAACCATCGGTCCAACATGGATTACGTGCTGGTCACCTGGCTTGCGGCGGAACGTTCGGCGCTTGCCTATGCCGTGGGCGAATGGGCGCGGGTCTGGCCCCTGCGGCCACTGGTGCGCGCCATGGGCGGCTATTTCATCCGGCGGCGCAATAACAACCCGCTCTACCGCAAGGTTCTGGCGCGCTATGTGCAGATGGCGACCGAGGCCGGCGTGACCCAAGCCATCTTTCCCGAAGGCGGCCTGTCGCAAACCGGCGCGTTGATGCCCGCCAAGCTTGGCCTGATCTCCTATATCGTCGACGGGTTTGTGCCCGGCACGTCGCGCGATGTGGTTTTTGTGCCTGTGGCGTTGAATTATGACCGGGTGATGGAGGACCGCACCCTGATCGAGGCCCATGCCAGAGGCGCCCGCCGCTTCCGGTTCAGCCTGCGCCCGATCTGGCGTTATGTCTGGCGGCAGACCTGGCACCGGCTCACCCGGCGGTTCCATCGCTATGGCTATGCCGCTGTCAGCTTTGGCGCACCGCTGAGCCTGACCGGTTTCATGGCCCGGGCCGATAGCGACCCGTCCGCCGCGCTTGGCACAGAACTGATGGACCGGATCGGGGCCGTGATGCCCGTGGTGCCGGTGCCGCTGGTCGCCCATGGCCTGCGGGACGGGGCCCGCAACCGCGCGGAACTCAGGGCCCTGATCGAACACCGGGTTACCCGGGCACAGGGCCGGGGTGCGGCGGTGCATATCCCCCGTGACGATCTGGATTACACGGTTGAGGCAGGCCTGCACGCGCTGGTGGAACGGGGCATGCTGGAGGATGGGCCGGAGGGTTTTATACTCAACCCTGAAGGCACCTCCCTGGTGGCGTTCTATGCGGCCTCTGTTGCCCATCTGCTGGATGAGCCGCCCGACAGCACTGACATGTAACCTCAACCGCGAAATGCCTTCGCGACAGATTATTTCACAAATATACATTTATATGTTTGCATTATTGCGCGGCGGATTCTATGTCTCGCTGCACTGGCACGGAATCATTCCGCGCCGCAGCAATCACCGGCATGAGGAGGCCCAATGGCTTTGGACAATACCCCCGCAATCGCCGCCTATGATGCGCCGAAGAAAGACCTCTATGAAATGGGCGAGATGCCCCCGATGGGGCATGTACCCACGCACATGTATGCCTGGGCGATCCGCCGTGAACGCCACGGCGAGCCGGACAAGGCCTTTCAGGTCGAAGTGATCGACACCCCCGCCATCGACAGCAATGAAGTGCTGGTTCTGGTTATGGCCGCAGGCGTGAATTACAACGGGGTCTGGGCCGGTCTTGGTGTTCCGATCAGCCCGTTTGACGGTCATGGGCAGCCCTATCACATCGCCGGGTCCGATGCCTCGGGCATTGTCTGGGCCGTGGGTGAAAAGGTCACCCGCTGGAAGGTTGGCGACGAGGTTGTGATCCATTGCAATCAGGATGATGGCGATGACGAGGAATGCAATGGCGGCGACCCGATGTATTCCCCAAGCCAGCGGATCTGGGGCTATGAAACCCCCGATGGCAGTTTCAGCCAGTTCACCCGGGTGCAGGCGCAGCAATTGATGCCGCGCCCCAAACATCTGACATGGGAAGAAGCTGCCTGCTATACGCTGACACTGGCCACCGCCTACAGGATGCTGTTCGGCCATGAACCCCATGATCTGAAACCGGGCCAGAATGTGCTGGTCTGGGGCGCATCCGGGGGGCTTGGTTCTTATGCGATCCAGTTGATCAACACTGCGGGCGCCAATGCCATCGGCGTGATCTCGGATGAAGACAAACGCCAGTTCGTGCTCGACCTCGGCGCGAAAGGCGTGATCAACCGCAAGGATTTTGACTGCTGGGGCCAGATGCCGACGGTCAACACCCCGGAATACGGCGCATGGTTCAAAGAGGCGCGGCGCTTTGGCAAGGCGATCTGGGACATTACCGGCAAGGGCGTGAATGTGGATATGGTGTTTGAACACCCGGGCGAGGCAACTTTTCCCGTTTCCACCTTCGTGTGCAAAAAGGGTGGCATGGTGGTGATCTGTGCGGGCACAACAGGGTTCAACCTGACCTTCGATGTGCGTTATATGTGGATGCATCAGAAACGCCTTCAGGGCAGCCATTTCGCCCATCTGAAACAGGCCGCCGCCGCAAACCGTCTGATGCTGGAACGACGGCTTGACCCTTGCATGTCCGAGGTTTTCCCCTGGGCCGAACTGCCCGATGCGCATATGAAAATGCTGCGGAATGAACATAAGCCCGGCAATATGTCGGTGCTGGTCCAGACCCCGCGCACCGGGCTCAGAACGCTGGAAGACGTGCTGGAGGCGGGGCCGACCGGAGGGTAAGCACCTGGCAAGATCTTTGCACAAGATCGGAGGCGGGGCGCGTTAAAGCTTTTCGAGTTTAACCTGAGACATATGTCATCACTTTTCGCGTTCGACCGAAGGGAGAGGCAGCGAATAAGTGATACATGTTCAACTCGAAACGCTATAGCGGATTTCCCGGGAAATCCTTTTGGAAAACTGGAGTTTTCCGACTGAGCATGCGCCGGATTTCTCGAGAAATCCACCGGGAAAACGGGCGTTTTCCCTTGCCTCTGCTTTCACCTCCGGGGCGCGATAGGCTCAGGACGCCGCCGCCCGGATCGCGCGCATATTCTCGCCATAGATTTCAGGTGTATCCACCGAGCCGCCTTTGAACACCGCAGACCCGGCGACCAGAACATTCGCCCCGGCTTTGGCGACCAATGGCGCGGTGGTCGGGTCAATCCCGCCATCGACCTCGATATGAATGGGCCGGTCCCCCACCATGGCGCGGGCCATCGCGACCTTCTCAACCATGGAATGGGTGAATTTCTGCCCCCCGAAACCGGGGTTGATCGTCATCACCAGAATCAGGTCGATGGCATCCAGAATATGGGCGATATGGTCCAGCGGCGTGGTCATGTTCAGCGCCACACCGGCCCTGGCGCCACAATCGCGGATCATCTGCAAGCTTCGGTGCAGATGCGCCCCCGCCTCTGCATGCACAGTGATCATATCCGCGCCCGCCTTGGCGAAAGCCCCGATATACGGGTCCGCCGGCGCGATCATCAGATGCACATCCATGAAGGTTGTCACATGGGGCCGGATCGCGGCCACCACATTGGGCCCGATTGTCAGGTTCGGCACAAAATGCCCGTCCATCGGGTCCACATGAATCCAGTCGGCCCCTTCACGCTCCACCGCGCGGATTTCCGCGCCCAGATTCGCGAAATCGGCAGACAGGATCGACGGGGCGATCTTGATCGAACGGTCGAAAGGCATGGCGGTGTCGTCCTTATCTCTGGCGGCACCTTCCTGTTAGCCTGCACATCTTTGGCTGTCACGCCCCTTGCCGCGCTCGGGCCGACGCGGCAAGTTGCCCGAACCAGTCGCACGTTCCCCGAAAAGGACAGATCATGACCTCAACCACCTGGCTTGCGCTTGGCGCCATCGCAATCGGCGGGGCCGCGATCGCAACCCAAGCCCCGATCAACAGCCGTCTGGGAAACCATATGGGCGACCCGGTCATGGCCGCTGCAATCTCTTTCGGGGTGGGGTTTCTGGTTCTGCTGGTGCTGGCGGTGCTGCGCGGTGCCCTGCCCGCAGCAATCACAGCGGCGGCCGATGTGCCCTGGTGGGCCTGGACCGGCGGTGCACTTGGCGCAGTCTATGTCTGGGCCTCGATCTGGTCGGTGTCCACCCTGGGGGTGGTGACATTGGTTGCGGCGCTGATCTTCGGGCAGTTGACCGCGGCGCTGATCCTTGATGCGGTGGGCGCCTTTGGCATGACCATGCGCGAGATCAGCTGGACCCGGCTTGCAGCCGTCGGCTTTGTGGGTGTCGGGCTGATCCTGTCGCGTCTTTAAGAACCGCCGGAATTTGACCAGATGGTCAAGCTTGCCTTGAAGCTGAGGACATGAGACCCTGTGCCCAGCGTTTTCACCCCTGTCCACGATGAATGGCTACCAGATTTGCCCCACGCCCATGCCCCCGCAAAAACACCCCTGACCCAGGCACAACACTTGCCCCAGGTCCATGAAGCGCGAAACCCCGGGATGCCGCTCGATCTTGACTGGGTGGCCCGGGTGCAGGCCAATACCTCGGCCATTGAACGCCGCGCCAGCAGCCTGCCCGGGCGGCGCAGTGTCAAGAAAACCCATCAGGCCGCCTGGCTGGCCCACGCGATCACATTGATCGACCTCACCACCCTGGCCGGGGACGATACCGAAGCCCGTGTCAGACGCCTGTGCGCCAAGGCCCGGCAACCGGTCCGCGCCGATATCCTCGACGCGCTTGGCCTGCCGCCGCTGACCACCGGGGCGGTCTGCGTCTATCATGACATGATCGCCACCGCCGTTCAGGCGCTGGAAGGCTCGGGCATTCCGGTTGCGGCTGTTTCCACCGGTTTTCCCGCCGGTCTGTCGCCTTTCCACCTGCGGGTGGCCGAGATCGAGGAAAGTGTGAAAGCGGGCGCTGCCGAGATCGACATCGTGATTTCCCGCCGCCATGTGCTGACCGGCAACTGGCAGGCGCTTTATGACGAGATGAAAATGTTCCGCGCCGCCTGTGGCGAGGCCCATGTAAAGGCGATCCTGGCCACGGGGGAGCTTGGAACGCTCCGCAATGTCGCGCGCGCCAGCCTCGTCTGCATGATGGCCGGGGCCGATTTCATCAAAACCTCCACCGGCAAGGAAAGCGTCAACGCCACGCTGCCGGTCTCACTCACCATGATCCGCGCCATTCGCGCCTATGAGGCCGAAACCGGCATCAAGATCGGCTATAAACCGGCGGGCGGGATTTCCAAGGCGAAAGACGCGCTGGTCTATCTCAGCCTCCTCAAAGAGGAATTGGGCAACCGCTGGCTTCAACCCGATCTGTTCCGCTTCGGCGCCTCCTCGCTTCTGGGGGATATCGAGCGGCAGTTGGAACATCACGTCACCGGCGACTATTCCGCCAGCTATCGGCATGCGATGGCATGAGTCCGGTGGAGCTGAGAACCATGAAGATGATCGGGCTTGTGGCAATAGTTGCGTCGCTCATCAACGTCTCTATTCCGTTTCAATCCCGCGCAGAGACCGTGCTGTCAGCACGGGATCTTTTTGACGCATGCACCCGAGCGGATATGGATTGGATCAGTTTCTGCAACGGTTTCATCCAAGCATCTAATGACCATGCTGTGCGTTTAGGCATGGCTTGTACCCCGGCGGGAACGACACGCACACACCTCGTTGAAATCTTTGAATATTCAGCCGCCCGCCTCTTGGTATCTCAGTCTGAGCTGGGAGATGCTGCGGGCTTGGAAGTAGCGAGCGCGATTATCGGCGCAGCATTTCCCTGCAACTAAGGATGGATAAGAAATGACCACCCGCGAAATCTTCGGCACGATGGAATATGGCCCCGCCCCCGAAAGCGATGCCGAGGCCCGCGACTGGATCACCCGGAACGGCCCGGCATTCGGCACCTTTATCGACGGTGCCTTCACCGAACCGGGGGAAACTTTCGCCAGCAACAACCCCGCGACCGGGGAAGAGCTGGCGCAGATCACCCAAAGCACCGCAGGGGATGTGGACAGGGCCGTGGCCGCCGCCCGCCGCGCCTTCCCGAAATGGGCCAAGCTCACCGGACATCAGCGGGCGCGGCATCTCTATGCCCTGGCCCGGCTGTTGCAGAAACACAGCCGCCTTTTCGCGGTGCTGGAAACCCTCGACAATGGCAAACCGATCCGTGAGGCCCGCGATATCGACATCCCGCTGGCACAGCGGCATTTCTATTACCATGCCGGGCTGGCCCAATTGCTGGAAGAGGAACTGCCGGGTCACGCACCGCTTGGCGTCTGCGGTCAGGTGATCCCCTGGAACTTCCCGCTGCTGATGCTGGCCTGGAAAATCGCACCCGCACTGGCTGCCGGGAACACACTTGTCCTGAAACCTGCGGAATACACGTCCCTCACCGCGTTGCTGTTTGCCGATATCTGCCGCGAGGCGGGCCTGCCCAAGGGCGTGGTCAATATCGTCACCGGCGATGGCCGCACGGGTGAGGCGCTGACTACCCACATAGATGTCAACAAGGTCGCCTTCACCGGCTCTACCGAGGTGGGTCGCCATATCCGGCAAGCGACCGCGGGCAGCGGGAAATCCCTGACGCTGGAGCTGGGCGGGAAATCCCCCTATATCGTGTTCGACGATGCCGATATCGATTCAGCCATCGAGGGGCTGGTCGATGCCATCTGGTTCAATCAGGGGCAGGTCTGCTGCGCCGGATCGCGGCTTCTGGTGCAGGAGGGGATTGCCGAAGATTTCCATACCCGCCTGAAGGCCCGGATGGACAAGCTGCGCATCGGCGACCCGCTCGACAAATGCATTGATCTGGGCGCGGTGGTGGACCCGGTCCAGCATGCCACGATCACCCGACTGGTGGGGAACAATACAGAAGGCGACACCTATCGCGCCGCCATCCCCCTGCCGGAGACCGGCTGCTTCTACCCGCCGACCCTGATCACCGGCCTCTCCCCTGCCGCGCCCCTTATGCAGGAGGAGATCTTTGGCCCCGTCCTGGTCTCCACCACCTTCCGCACCCCTGCCGAAGCGGTCGAGATCGCCAACAACACCCGTTACGGGCTGGCCGCCAGCCTCTGGACGGAAAACCTGAACCTTGCCCTTGATATCGGCCCGAAACTTGCCGCCGGTGTGGTCTGGGTCAACGCCACCAACCTGTTTGATGCCGCCGCCCCGTTCGGGGGCCTGCGCGAAAGCGGCTTTGGCCGGGAAGGCGGGTGGGAGGGGTTGCAGGCTTATCTCAAACCCGTCGTCAAAACCAAACCGCTGAAGCCGGTTGCGCCCGTGCCCGCCCCCGACACAGCCGAGGCCCCGGGCCTCGACCGGACCGCGAAAATGTATATCGGCGGCAAACAGGCCCGCCCGGATGGGGGCTATTCAACACCCGTCTGGTCGCCCAAAGGCAGGCTTCTGGGCCATATGGGCCTTGGCAATCGCAAGGACATCCGCAATGCGGTTGAAGCGGCCCGCAATGCCGGGGGCTGGTCCAGAACCACCGGCCATCTCAGGGCGCAGATCCTCTATTATATCGGTGAAAACCTCTCGGCCCGGGCCGGGGAATTCAGCCAGCGCCTTCACGATCTGACCGGCACCAATGCCAAAGCCGCGATGGCCGAGGTGGAGACCGCCATTGACCGGCTGTTCACCTATGCCGCCTGGGCCGATAAATTCGATGGCAGCGCGAAATCCGTCCCGATCCGGGGTGTGGCGCTGGCGATGACCGAACCGATGGGTGTGATCGGTGCGCTGGCCCCGGATGAGGCACCGCTTCTGGGCGCCGTCTCTCTGATTGCGCCCGCCATCGCCATGGGCAACCGGATCGTGCTGGTGCCCAGCTACCCTGCCCCCCTTGCCGCAACCGATCTCTATCAGATACTCGACACCTCGGATGTGCCGGCCGGAGTGGTCAATATCGTCACCGGCAATCCGGCGGAACTGGCCAAACCGCTGGCCGGTCATATGGATGTTGATGCAATCTGGGCCTTCACACCCCGCGCGCCTTCGGAACTGGTGGAAGCCGCCTCGGCCTCCAACCTCAAACGCAGTTGGGTCCATGACGGTCAGGGCATCGACTGGATGAGCAGCGCGGGGGTCGGCAAACATTTCCTGCAGGCCGCCACCGAAGTGAAAACCATCTGGATACCCTATGGGGAATAATCGCGCCTGTCCGCCTGCCTGACAGTCAGGGACGCCTCCGGCGGAAGTATTTATGAGATGAAGAAGCCGACAATTTGATTTAAATTATCCGCGCCTTCTTCTTGTTTCAAATACGCCCGCCGGAGGCGTCCCTGGCTCTCAAAACCCGGCTTAGGGTCAGCACCCTGATTTCAGGGGCTCGGAGTCCATTTCATATCAGTAAGTCGGTAATCCTGACCTGTTGCTGTAAAATGGGGCGGTGCCAGATCATATTGAGAACAGATCACGTTAGCTTGCCACCTGCATAGAGCTTCTGAAACTTCTTCGCCATTTCGCTCCAATCGCGCACATCACAATAGGTCGCCCAACCATTGTATTCATTGAGGAGTCTGTCGCGGATGACTTCATTACCGGACATGAGGTTGTTCAATTCGGGCCTGTCATCGTCCATATTGTACAGTTCCCAATCAGCCCCGAACTGCTTGACGAGTTTCCATTTACCCAGACGAATGGCAGCATTGCCCTGATGTTCCCAGCATATGGGGGTCTCGCGCGATTTCCCGGCACCGCGCAGACAATCCAGAAAACTCTCGCCATCCATGACAGGCGCGCCCATTTCAGCGCGCTCCTTTGGAGCCTTCGCGGCGGCCAGGTCGAGGCAGGTCGGCATGACATCCATAACGTGGCACTCGGAATGTGTGATGGAATTAGGTTGCACGACCCCCGGCCACCGGACAATGAACGGGGTCGAAATGCCCCCTTCATGAACATAGCGTTTGTGCATCCTAAATGGCGCGTTCGAAAGATTGCTCCATCCGCGTTCGTAGCTCATGAAGGTCGTGGCGTCGCCCGGTATCATATCCTTGCGGTTTCCCAGCACGACCTCACGACCGTCAAGGGAGGTGCCGCCGTAGAACCGGGCCCAGCCATCCTCGGCCAGGTATTCGGCGCAGCCTCCATTGTCTGACAGGAACATGACGATGGTGTTGTCCGCAATCTCAAGGCGGTCCAGCTCATCCAGCACGTCGCCCACGCCCTTATCCAACAGTTCAACCTGAGCCGCATAGACAGCCATGCGGCGATCTTCCCAGCTTTTGTCCGATACTATATCCCACGCCTCGACGTGAGGGTCCCGTGGTGAGATGTTCCAACCGTCTTTCAAAATGCCGGTGGCTTTGAGTTCTTCAAACCGTGCGCCCCGGTAGTAATCCCAGCCCCGTTGAAACATCCCTTCATATTTGGAAATGGCCTCTTCGGGCGCGTGGAGTGGCCAATGGGGGCGGTATAGGCGAGGTAGAGGAAGAACGGGTTTTCGCTGCTTTGCTGATCCTGGATCATAGAGATCGCTTTTCGCGAAAACGCATCGGTGATGTAATAATCATCGCAGTCGGGAAAGACCCTCTTTGTGTCTTCCATAAGGTAGTGCGGATTGAAGAAACTCGATGCACCGTCGAGTGTACCATAGAATCTGTCAAATCCGCGCTGAAGTGGCGTGGGGTGTGAGGGATCACCGGGCGACCAGTGGTCCGCGTCGCGGCTGTCATAATCACCGCCCACATGCCATTTGCCAGACATCATCGTATTGTAGCCAGCCTGCTTCAGCGCTTCGGCAATTGTGACGGATTCATCAAGCAATCTGCCGCGATAGGATTTTGGCCCAAGGTCACCGATCATATGTCCGATACCGGCCCGGTGTGGATAGCAACCGGTCAACAGTGACGCACGTGTCGGGCAGCATCGTGCGGCATTATACATGCTGGAAAATCGCATTCCTTCGCGCGCCAGCCGGTCCAGATTGGGTGTCTTGATCTCACCGCCATAGCATCCGATGTCTGAATACCCCATATCATCGACAAGGATCAGAAAGATGTTGGGGTTATCTGTAGATTGCGCTGCATTATCCATCGTGACCGGCTTTCCGTTCATTTTTGATTGATCAAATTTGGTGCCCCTAGTCTTCAAGCGATATCTCTCGGATTGCGTCCGCCAGCAGGTTCAATCCCAGGACAAGGGACATGAGCGCCAGCGCAGGAAACAGCGCGGGCCAGACAAAAAGGCGCAATAATGCACTTCCGTCCTTGATCGAGGTCCCCCAGTCAGGGCTTTCCGGCTCCAGGCCCAGTCCAAAGAACCCCAGCGTGCCGAGAAGGATCGTTGTGAAGCCAATGCGCAGACAAAAGTCGACGATCAGCGGGCCGCGTACGTTCGGCAGTATCTCCCACAACATGATGTACCAGGATGACTCTCCGCGTGTCTGGGCCGCAGCGACATAATCCCTTGAGCACACATCCAGCGTCAAACCACGCACAACCCGGAACAATCCCGGACAGGCGACCAGAACGACGGCAACGAAAATATTCAGGACGCCGGGAGAAATCGATATCAGACCGGTCGGATCCACATCAAAGACAAATCCGACAAACAGCCAGAGACCAATCACAATGGATAAACCCACATAGCCCAATGCAACCAAAGGACGTGTCGAAAATCTGGTGAAAAGCAGTATCACGATAAAAACCAGAGGGAAAAACAGAATAATCCCTCCCAGAGCTCTTGGCAGGTTTGAAGCGCTGACGCCTGGAGAGACCAGAAGATAGAAAATCAGAATGACCGGAAACGCCAAAATCAGATTGGCAAGAAACGACAGCGCTGTGTCGATCTTTCCGCCATGATATCCGGCAGGCAAACCGAGAAGCAAACCGGTGACAAGCGCCAGAGCGCTTGCTGTCGGCGCAATAGAAAGAACAAATTGGCTGCCATAGACAATCCTGCTGAAGACATCCCGCGCCAAACGGTCAGCGCCAAGCAGAAACATCTCACCTGTCTCTGGCTCAATCGCCCCTGGCGGTCGATTTTGCATCACGAGATACTGTTGAAGGGGGTCAAACGCGGCGATTTGGGACGCAAAAACCGCGATCAGCACCCATATAAGGACCAGGACAAGCCCAACCGTGCCTGAACCATGCGTCCAAAGACGGCCATATGCTCCAAGCCGGTCTCGCAGGGTAACGCTGACAACCGCAATGCCCAGCAAAGCAATCAGCGCAGGCCAAAGTCTGGCGGTGATGCCAAAGAGGATTTCAAAGACCAGAGCGGTGTTCATGTGTCTAACTCACCCTGATACGTGGGTTCAGGAACACATACCCAATGTCCGAGATGAGTTGCGTGGTCAGAACCAGGACAACCGAGATCGTTCCACAGGCCAGGAGCAGGTCAATGTCATTATTGGTAGCGCCTTCGACCAAAACATATCCGAAACCTTGATACCGGAAAATGACTTCAACGATGACGACGCCATTCAACAGCCACGGAAATTGTAACATGACGATGGTAAACGGTGTGACCAAGGCATTGCGCAGCGCATGCTTCAGGACAATGGAGGTAAAACTGACGCCCTTCAGTCTTGCTGTGCGAATATATTGCTGGGTCATCACCTCTGCCATCGACGCACGTGTCATACGGGCAATATAACCCATCCCGAAAAACACCATCGTCATCACCGGCAAGGTGAAATTGTGAAACGTTACGCCACTGGATGTCGCTGTGGCAGCCGACCCGTTCAACACCCCAAGCCAGGATGCAAACACAACCGTAAAGACCACGCCGGAAACATATTCGGGTGTGGCAGTGCCGATAATGGAAATAACCGACAAGACCCGATCCAGACGGGAGCCTTCACGCATCCCAGACAGCACCCCCATGGTGAGCGCCAACGGCACCATGACAATCATCACCCAGAACATCAGAATACCGGTGGAAATCAGCGCTGGCCCAAGTCTTTCGCTGACATTCTGGTTGAATTTTGTTGAACAACCCCAGTCGCCCTGCAGCACACCAGAAAACCGTGGCTCGGTAACTTCGTCGCAATACCCGAAGCGGGATATGGGCAGGCCCGCCTCCTCGTCAATTATCGGTTGTTTTGCAACGATCCCCAGCCACATACCGTAGCGGATGAAAGTATTTTCCCGATACCCGTTTTTTTCCAGCCAACTTTCCAGGGCGGCTTCATCTGCGCGCATGTTGGTCTGAGTAATTGCCAGATTGCGCAGGTTTGGCTCCAGATTGGTGATCAGGAAAATAATCAACGACAGGCAAAATGCTGATAGCGCCATTACGCACAGCCGCCTGATGATGAATCGTATCATTTATGCCGCTCTTGCCACTTGAGGCCTGCTTTGATCAATAAACGCAGCTCGTCGGTGATCTGGTTGCTCCCGCAGAGAGACAAAACGAACGCCGCGGAAGCAAATTTCTGGCTCAGGCTGACATCCAGACATCATCCAGATGCACTTCACCGGTCTGGTGTTTGTAGTAGCCGTGCACCCTGGGTGAATAATGACAGAACAGCGAGCGCCAGTAGGGCTGAACAATGGCCCCACTATCTTGCAAGATCGCTTCGGCGCGGCCCATCAATTCTTTACGTCGCTCAATGCCCGGTGTCGCGATAGCCTCATCGATCAGCATATCGAATTCAGCATCAGAAAAGGCGGATTCGTTCCAGTTTACGCCCGTGCGATAGGTCAAAGCATAAACCTGAACACCAAGCGGTCTCATGTTCCAGTTGGTGATCGAGAAGGGGTATTTTGTCCAGTCTGTCCAAAATGTCGACCCGGGGATCACTGTCCGCGTGACGTTGAACCCGGCATCCCGCATCTGCGCGGCGATCGCGTCCGCCGTAAGACGGCGATAGTCATCATCGACCGAGATCAGCTCGTGTTCAAAATCGGTCTGTCCCGCCTCAGCCATCAATTCTGCGGCACGTTCGAGATCCCGCGCAATCGGCGGCAATTCGACATATTCGGGGTGGATCGGGCAGACATGGTGGTTCTCGGCTATGGTGCCCAGCCCGTCGATGCCCAGTTGAAGTGGCGCGTTGTTGTCTACCGACAACTGAATTGCATTGCGCACCCGTTGGTCATCATAGGGCGGATTGTCCGCATTCATACGAGCCACCACTGTGGCAGCGGTGACAACTTCGCTTTTCTCCAGACCCAACGAGTCGAGGATCAGGTTTACCTGCCCGTTGCTTTCATGGTTGGCATCAATTTCACCGGATTCGAACGCGGAAATGAGCGCGTCGGTTCTGGTGCCGTAATCAATGAATTCGACGCCATCCAGATGTGCCGCACCTTTCCACCAGCCTGTTTCACGCCGCCGAAGCACAACGCGGTTCCCAACCTCGTAGGATACGAGTTCAAAGGCTCCGGTCCCAATCGGATTGGCCAGCCAGTCGGACCCCATTTCTTCGAAATCACGGTGCACGATCATTGCCGGGTAATCAGCCATCGCCGGGATGATGGTAATGTCCGGGTCGCGCAAATTCAGGACAACTGTGTAGTCGTCAACCTTAACAATCGCGCCGTCAGCGGCCCTGTTGGTCTCAGGATCAACCAGCGGTTTCATGCGGTTGGCCATTGTATTGCCTTCGACGTCTTTTTCACACCAGCGCGTCAGGTTGAACACCACATCATCGGCATTGAATGTGTCACCGTTGTTCCACAACACACCTCTGCGAACGTTCAGCGTGTATTCGGTTGCAGCATCATTGACCGTCCAGCTTTCAAGCAACTGGCCCTCGAAGGTGAAATCCTTGGTGTAGCGCACGAGGTATTCGTTGACCTGCCGGGCAACCCCGGCCTGTTGGCCCCAGTCATATGTGCGTGGATCTTTCTGTTCACGAACAAGCATGGCCAACTTCAGTGTGCCGCCCTGTTGCGGTTCACCCTGAGCTATGGCCGGTGAAGCAAGCCCGAGCATTCCGTAAGCTGCGGCAGTCGTTGCGCCGAACGCAGTCGCCAGCGCCAAAAATTCGCGGCGGTCAACGTCTGTTCCATTTTTTGCATAATCTGCATTTTCGCGCAGATAATCCGCTAGGTTAGGGTCTGCGGGTTTTTTCATTTTGATCATCTGTCTCTCCCTGTTTTGTCACATTGATCAGGCAATCAAAATCAGACTGCTTGGACGAGGTGGTTATTCAGGCTGCCCGCAAGCATGCTTTTCGCCTGAAAACGCCAGAGGCCCTTACCCTCGCAAGAGGCTCTCTTACCCTCCGAAAATTGTGACCTTCATGATATCGGGGGCTCCATCGCGCACCACCTACAAAAAAATCTGGCAAATGCATGATCTAATGTTATCTATCATGCCCTGGGACAGATCGGACACCGCGCATGGGCCTGGAAGAATTCAGAAGTGTACCAACCAATCCGGCCTGCTGTTCCACCGCCTGAAACTCGCGAGAAGTTTGACAAGCACCGAAAACTCAACGGGGCTTTAAAAGCGCTCTTGGATCAATAAAAGTCATGCAGCAGGCATGAAGGGATTCAACCAATGGCACGGCGTCTCATTGATATCATACCGCTTGACGCATTGCGTGTCTTTGAAGCCTGCGCGCGGCAGATGAGTTTCACGGCGGCGGCAAATGAATTATCCGTCACGCAAGCGGCTGTGAGCCGGCGCATCAAGAACCTGGAAAACCTTCTGGGAATCGAGTTGTTTCAGCGCCACGGAAAGAAACTGAAGCTGACGCCAAGTGGAAACAGGCTGTTCCGTCATGTGCAAGTGGCCTTGGACTACCTGTCCCATGAGATTGAGGAGCTCAGCCATGACGGCAACACTTACGAAAAACCCATTCAGGTCTCCGCAGCTCCGGCGATTTCTGACCTTTGGTTAAGTGAAAAGCTCAAGGATTATTGCTGTTCACACGCGGACGCATCCGTTCGGCTCTTAACATCAAGGAAGGCCAAAGAGCTGTCGAACTCGGAGAATGGAATTTCCATCCTGTTCGCCCCTGATCTGTTGCCTGACTGGAACATGTCTATCTTGTTCACGGAAGAACTGATCCCGGTTGCGGCACCAGGCTATCTGGAAAAAGCTGGTCTGCGCAGCAACTGGGATCAACTCGGCCCGGATGACGTGGTGCAGCTTGATCTCTTTGACTACGAGAGAAGCAACATAAACTCGATTTCGCTCAAGGAGTGGTTTCAGCAGATCGGCAGGAAAGATCTGATTGTCAGACCAAAGTTTGTCTACACAAATTATGCATTGGCCGTCGCCTCTGCGGCTCGGGGCGATGGTGTTGTGCTGGGGTGCAGAAACATGATCTCCGGGTATTTGAAACGCAAGCAACTGGTCGAGCTGGGTTCGACAGTTCTGAACCGGGGATTCAGCTATTATGTGGGATTTCCCAGAAATATTCCAGTGAGTGACAATGTCTGGAATTTGGCAGAGTTCCTGTTGGCACAGGCTAGGCTTAATAACCTCAAGTGAGGGCAATCCCCAATTATTTGTCAGATAGATGACATCTCCGGGCAATGCTACAAGCTTGGGATGCGGCCATATCGGCTTTCGCGTGGCATATGACCCGAAGGAAACGACCCAATGAAAGCCATCGTCGTGATGTTTGATACGCTGAGCCGACACTTCCTGCCGAGCTATGGCAATGACTGGGTCCACGCGCCCAATTTCAAACGCCTGTCCGACAGGGCGGTGACGTTTGACACCTCTTATGTCTGTTCCATGCCCTGTATGCCGGCACGGCGCGACTTGCACACGGGCCGACCGAATTTCCTTCACCGCAGTTGGGGGCCGCTGGAACCTTTCGATGACAGCATGCCAAAGATGCTAAGCGATGCTGGCATCCACACGCATCTGACAACCGATCACAACCACTATTTCGAAGATGGTGGACTGAATTATCATACGCATTACACAACATGGCAGTACTGGCGCGGACAGGAGGGCGACCCGTGGATCGGAGACCTCAACGAGCCGGACATCCCCAAGGGTGCCTTTGGCAAGAACGGAATCTACACTGAAAGCAAAGTCTTTGACGATTACCGAAAGGCCTTCCCAGAAGAAAGCGATGCCTCGATGGAGCGGCTTCGGTATCTGACGCGGCAGGATTGGGTCAACCGCGGCTTTATGAATATCGAGGAAAACCAGCCCCAGGCGCGCACATTCAAGGCCGGTCTTGATTTCATCGAGAAAAATGCGGGTCACGACAACTGGATGCTGCATATCGAGACCTTCGATCCGCATGAACCCTTCTACACGCTGGACCGCTATAAAGAGCTCTACGCAGAACATCATAAAAACTACGATGGCCCGATGTTCGACTGGCCCATGTATGCGCGGACAAATGAGCATCCTGAGGAAAGCAAACACCTGCGCGTCGAATACGCGGCCCTTGTCAGCATGTGTGACGAATACCTTGGCAAGGTCATGGACATGATGGACGACAAGGGGCTTTGGGACGACACAATGCTGATCGTCTGGACGGATCATGGTTTTCTGCTGGGCGAACACGACTGGTGGGGCAAGATGTCGATGCCGATGTATCAGGAAATCGCCAACACGCCCTTTTTCATCTGGGATCCGCGCGTTGGGAACAAGGGCGAACGCCGCAAATCTCTTGTTCAACCGTCGATTGACCTGGCGCCAACCCTGCTGACCTTCTTTGGAGTTACACCAACCAAGGATATGACAGGTCATGACCTGTCGGGGGTGATTGCTGATGACACGCCCGTTCGCGATGCCGCAATCTTTGGTATGCACGGAGCCCATGTGAACATCACGGATGGGCACTATGTCTATATGCGCGCGCCGCAAAACCCGGACAACAAACCGCTCTATCAATATACACTGATGCCCACGCATATGCGCGCCTCATTTGCTGTTGAGGATTTTGCCGATCTTCAGATTGCAGAGCCGTTCTCATTTCAAAAAGGGGCGTGCACGATGAAGATCGAGAACATAACCTGGGTCGCTCGTGATGGGCAATTTGACACAATGCTCTGGGATACGCAGGCCGATCCAAATCAGGAGATTATGCTTGATGACGCGGATATCGAACGCGGGCTAAAACTGAAAATGGTTGAGTTGATGCACGCCGTAGATGCGCCGTTGGAACAATTCGCGCGATTGAACCTCACGCCATGAACGACATGCCATAACCCCACTATAAAGCGGTCCTCGTGACCAAGCCTATGACGATCCGACCACCGCCGGAGCAAACCGGAAAAATTATAAAATAAGCGGCTTGCCCTGTATATGAGGCTGCCTGATCGCAAACCGCTCTCACGCGGAATTCTCCAGAATTCCGCGTGGAAAACTGGAGTTTTCCAAGCCTCCCGGTGCATCTGGCACCACGGCGTTTCGCCTGAAACCCGGAACAGACCACATCGGAAAAGGCTTCAGGTGTTCAGCCCCACCAGTTTGCCTGCCAGACCATCCTCGATCAGCTGCACGGTTTCGGACACGCCATAAAGCGCCACGAACCCGCCAAAGCGCGGGCCCTGGCTGGCCCCCAGCAACACCTCGTAAAGCGCCTTGAACCAGTCGCGCAGCGGTTCGAACCCATGCGCCTTACCGACGGCGAAAACGATGGTCTGCAATGCCTCATCCTCCAGCGGCCCGTCATAGGCGCCAAGCCGGTCGGTCAGATCGCGCATTGCCGCGGCCTCTTTCTCATCGGCCAGACGGAACGCCTTATGCGGCTTCACGAAATCATCGTAATAGCGCAGCGCAAACCCCGCCGCCTGATCCAGATCGGGATGGGTTTCGGGGCTGGCATCGGGCGCATAGCGCCGGATGAACCCCCAAAGCGCCTCTTTATCCTTGGCATGCGCCACAGAGGCCAGATTAAGCAGCATCGAAAAGCTGACCACCATATTCGAGGCCGGCACATTATGCCCATGGATATGGAACACAGGGTTGTTCAGTCGGGCGGCTGTGTCCTGCCCCGCATAGGCGCGCAACTGCTGGTGGTATTCATCCACCGCCCTGGGGATCACATCGAAATGCATCCGTTTCGCGGTTTTGGGTTTTTGATACATGAAATAGCTGAGGCTTTCGGTCGAGGCATAGCTGAGCCATTCATCAATGCTGATCCCGTTGCCCGTGGATTTCGAGATTTTCTGCCCGTTCTCGTCCAGAAACAGCTCATAGGTGAAAACCTGCGGCGGGGTGCCGCCCAGTCTGGAACAGATCGCCGAATAGATCGCCGTATTGGGGGCATGTTCCTTGCCATAGCTTTCCCAATCCACGCCCAGCGCGGCCCAGCGCGCCCCGAAATCCGGCTTCCATTGCAGCTTCACATGCCCGCCGGTGACCGGCAGCGTCCATTCCCGTCCGGTGTCATCATCGAACGTCACCGTGCCCTCCGCCGCATCCACATGTTTGATCGGCACATACAGCACCCGGCCGGTTTCGGGATGGATCGGCAGAAAGATCGAATAGGTCTGCTGCCGTTCCTCACGCAGCGATTTCAGCATCACCGCCATCAGATCGTCATAACGCTCAGCCGCGCGCAGCAGCGTCGCATCAAACTGGCCCGAGCGATAAAACTCACGCGCGGAATAAAACTCGTACTGAAACCCGAACGTGTCCAGAAACCGCCGCAGCATGGCGTTGTTGTGATGGCCAAAACTTTCATATTCATCAAACGGATCGGGGACCGAGGTCAGCGGCATTTGCAGATACTCGGCCAGCATCCCGGGGTTCGGCACATTGTCCGGCACTTTCCGCATTCCGTCCATATCATCGGAAAAGCAGATCAGCTTGGTGGGGATGTCCGACAGGTTTTCAAAGGCGCGGCGCACCATGGTTGTGCGCAGCACTTCACCGAACGTGCCGATATGCGGCAGGCCCGACGGCCCATAGCCGGTTTCAAACAGCACATACCCCTTTTCGGGCGGCGCTTTTTCGTACCGTTTGACCAGGCGCCGCGCCTCTTCAAAGGGCCAGGCCCTGGAATTGAGGGCTGCATCACGCAAATCGGTCATATCGGGGTTTTCCTGTTCACTGCCGCGCCACCTTGCCGCGCGTCGCCTGCACCTATTGCCCCGGGCCGCGCGGGTCAATAAATTCCAGTGATGCATATCGCCGACAGGAGAGACCAAAGATGACCGATGATACCGCCCTTTCCGCCCAGGATGCATTGGTTGCCGTCATGGTTGCGGTCTCTGTGTCCGACGAAAACATCCGCACGGCCGAGCTTGTGACGATCCAGGAACTGGTCAACCATTTGCCGGTATTCGCCAAATATGACGCGGATCGGATGAAACAGGTCTCACAAACCGTGTTTGACCTGTTTGAAGAGGAAGACGGGCTTGATGCCCTGTTCGGCCTGATCAAGAACGCCCTGCCCGAACGTCTTTATGAAACCGCCTATGCGCTGGCCTGTGATGTGGCTGCCGCTGACGGGAAACTGCGCCAGACCGAGTTGGAATTCCTGATGGAGATTCGCTATCAGTTCGATATTGACCGGTTGCATGCAGCCGCCATCGAACGCGGTGCGCGGGCCCGGCACATGGTGCTCTGACAGCTACCGTCTTCCATCGCCTTACCCATAGATCGCCGCCCAGCGTTCAATCAGCTGCTGCTGCAACCGCTTGGCCCGGCGGGTATAGCTGCGCCCGCCATCGGGGCGTTCCACCTCTGCCGGGCCAAGCGCCCCGCGCCGGTCCAGATCGGCGCAGAAAATCGTAAAGGCGAAATCCCGCCCCGTGGGCGCCCGGGCATAACCCGCCAGCGAGCTTACGAAATTCAGCGTGCCGGTCTTGGCCACCACAGCAACCGGATGATCGGGCATCAGATTGCCATCGGCGTCACGCATTGCAATGTGTTTCATCAACCGGCGCAGCATGCCATCGGCCCCGGCGGCCACCAGCGCATGGGTCATGTCCTGCGGGCGGACCCGGCTGGCCTCTCCCAGACCGGAATGGTCCACAAAGGCCGTGTGCCGCGCGCCAAGCCGGGTCTGCATCCAGCCGTTCATCTCTGCCGCCGAGGCGCTCAGCGAGCCCGGCGCTGCCCCGCCTGCGATACTGGCGCTCAACCCGACCGTCTCGGCCGTGATATTGGTGGACCAGCGCATCATGCCGCGCAGGATATCCTCCAGCGGATCGCTGACATTCTCCACCAGAACGCTGGCGCCTGCGGGCAACGCACCCTGCCCCGGTCCCTCCAGCACAATCCCGTTCGACCGCGCCAGAACCTGAAACACCTCGGCGGCATACAGAGGCGGGCGGCGCACCGGCAACCAGCGGCTGCCGCCATTGCCCAGCGCACCCCGCGCCACGGTCCAGTTCTCGCGCCCGTCACGTTCCTCATAGGTGTAAACCGGGATGTTACGATCCGCCACGCGCATCCGCATCCGCGCCACCGGCGGGCGCAGGGTTTCCGACCGGGCATCCAGCTGCACGCTATAACCGTTGCCCGCGCGCGCCCATTCGAAATGCACCCGGTTGAAATTCAGGTTCAGCCCGGAGATTGCCGGGTTGTAGCCCACATGATCCGGCTGTTCCGCGTCGATCTGGCGAATATAGGGCAGCGCATCGGCGGCCAGCATCAGGCGCCCGGTCACCTCGCGCAGACCGGTTTCCCGCAATCTGCGCGCCATTGCGTTCAACTGATCCGTGTCAAGCAAGGGGTCACCGCCGCCCACCAGCCAGAGATCACCGTCAAGCCGCCCGTTTGTCACCGGGCCGGCCGCCATCAGCCGCGTTCGGAACCGATAGCCCGGGCCCAGCCGGTCCAGCCCGTAGGCGCATGTGATCGCCTTGGCAACGCTGGCAGGCGGCATGCCGTAAAGCGGGCTTTCCGTTTCCAGCATCTCGCCGCTTCGGGCATCGGCAACGGCAAACCCCACACGCCCGCCCAGACCGGCCTCGGCAATCAGCGCGGCAGGCGACGGGATCGACCGGCGCCACAGACCTTCAGGCCGGACCCAGGGCCGCAGGGAGACCTCCGGTGGCTGCGCCCATCCCGGTTGCGATAATCCCGCAAAAGCCCCACCCACTAAAAATACACGCCGTGAAAGCATTTTAACAAATGACCTTGTCGTTCCCCGCAACTAAACCGCAGCACGCGGCAAGGCTCAAGCCTTTCGGCCTTCACAAAAACCTCATATGCGGGGGTATGCAATCCGACACGCTGCGCGCGCTGCCCCTGATACTTCTGGCAATGACCCTGATCCCGATCGGCGACAGTGCCGGGAAACTTCTCACTGCCGGTCACGACACCGCGCCGTTTTTTGTGGCGTGGAGCCGCTTTGCCCTTGGCGCGCTGCTGCTGGCGCCTTTCGTGCTGCACCTGACGCCGCGGCGCCTGTTTCTTGACTGGCGCATCTGGCTTCGGGCCCTGTTGATTGCGCTTGGCATCACCTCGATCCTGACCGCGCTGAAGACGGAACCGATTGCCAATGTTTTCGGCGCGTTTTTTATCGGCCCGATCCTTGGGTATCTCTTGTCGGCCTGGCTGCTGCGAGAACCCATTACCCTGGCCCGCACGCTTTTGCTTTTCATCGGCTTTGCAGGTGTTCTTCTGGTGGTGAAACCCGGGCCCGGCATGACACCCGGTATCGGGTTTGCGGTTCTGGCCGGGCTGTTCTATGGCGCTTACATGACAGCCTCGCGCTGGTTATCGGGCGTGGCCCGGCCCCGTGCGCTCCTGTTCTCGCAACTGGTGATCGGGGCGCTGGTTCTGGCCCCGTTCGGCCTGACCAACCTGCCGCCCGTGACCCTCCCTGTCGCAGGGCTGACCGGCCTTTCGGCGCTTGGGTCGATGCTGGGCAACCTGCTTTTGATCCTTGCGCTGCGCATGGCCCCGGCCTCAACTCTTGCGCCCTTTGTCTATACCCAGTTGCTGGCCGCAACGGCGCTTGGCTGGCTGATCTTCGGTGATTTCCCCGATGCGCTGGCACTGACCGGCCTTGCGCTGCTGCTGATCTCGGGCTTCGCCTCGCTGGCATTGCCCATATCCAGACCGCAATGATCCTAGGGTCAGGCCCCCTTTAAATCCATACCGTCAGCGCACCCAATCCCCCCGCGCCCGGATCTCGCTGGAGGAGACATCCACCATCGGCACATTCAGAAAGCACCAGGCAGGCGGCGCGGACAGCGCCAGCCGCGGGGCTGCGGCGGCGGGCAGTTTATAGTGGCGAAACATCTGCGCCGCCTTTGAGGTCCGGGCCGAAATCCGCTGTCCGGGCCGGGCCATCACGCCAACCGGCACATGTCGCATGATCCATTCCCACCGCTGCCAATGGTGGAATTCGGCCAGATTGTCGGCGCCCATCAGCCAGACAAAGCGCACACCGGGATAAAGCGCGAAAAGCCGCGCCAATGTCTCGGCCGTGTACCGGGTGCCAAGCTGCGCCTCGATATCCGTCACCACAACACGGGGGTGGCGCACCAGGGCGCGCGCGGCCTCCATCCGCCGGTCCAGCCGCGCCGGGCCTTCCGGTTTCAGCGGATTGCCGGGGGAGACAAGCCACCAGACCCGATCCAGCCCGAAACGCTTCAACGCTTCGCGGCTGATATGCACATGCCCCGCATGGGGCGGGTCAAAAGACCCGCCAAACAGACCCACGCGCAGGCCGGGCAAAGCTGTCGGAAAGCCAGCGACCATCAGGGGTGACCTTGCAACCGAATGAAACAGGCCGTTCTGGTAGCAGGCCAAACCCTTGAACGCAAAGCAAAACTGCGTGTTCCGGCCCGACATGTGCCGGACCGGACGCAAAGCTTACCGCAGGTTCAGCGGATTGATCCGGGGCGGATCAGCAACCCGCGGGCGCCGGGTCCGCGGCAGCAGGCCCACATCGCTGCGCAAATAATCCGGGATATCGACCGGTGGCGGCAAGCGCCGCCTGCTGGTTTTGGATCGGGTGAACGGTTTGGCCAGCAGTCTCAGCAAACGGCCAAAAGGCAAAATCCGGGTCTTGATCTGTAGGGGTGACATGTCGTGCTCTCCAATCATGATGGAAAGCCGCCGCATGAGGTCGGAACATAAAAAAAGGCCGCGTCATGGGCGGCCTTCGAACAGGAATACTGATCGCGCCGCGTCTACGGTGTCAGGCCGCCAAGGGCCACACGGGGGGCGATGATGAATTCCATGGGTTTTCCTCATTGAGGGGTTTCAGTGCGCGCTGGATACCCGCAGGCCCCGAACCTGCGCAACACAGAATAGCGCCCGCCGCCGGGATCGGCGGAAAACCGTTGCTTTTTCACCATCTGTTAAGCGTCAGATGGTTTTGACCTTCAGGTCATCAACTGAAGCAAAATCGGGAAACGGAGCTCGGGGCGGAGATGCGGCGAATGTCTCAGGAGAGGCCAGACCTACCAACCGATGTTCTTCAGCTTTGCTCTATGCGGTCGACAAAACCTGAAGTTTCGTTCATGTTATTCAAACGATATTTAGAGCCTTTGAAACCCTCATAAATAGCAAGATGAGCATGGTAGGATGAAGCTGACTTCCTGTTCCAGTAATCCCCTGACCACGCCTCTAGTTCTTTGAAGTTACCGATTGATCCGCGCGCCGTCTCCCTCGCGAACAGGTTCCTCCGGCTTTCGGACCAAGGAATGTCAGTCCAGATTAGACACGTAACGCGATCAATGATTGGGCTGACTAACCATCCATAGACACCTTCGATAATCCATTGTTCCTGTTGCGCCTTTTCTGATGTCTTCGCGATAGCGACAGAGACGGATTCTTTGCGGCTGTAATCTCCATCAACCCAACGTATTTGGTCAAGGTCGACAACACTCAATGACAGCTTTTCGCCCAGACGTTTTGAAAGCCAGCTTTTGCCTGATGCGGTGTTGCCAATGATAACGGTTCTATCAAGTTCGTTAGGTTGGAAGTCTGGCATCTCAAATTTCTCAGACATGACAAATACCCCGGACGAACCAATGCTTATGTGGCCCCGAATAGCTACAACCACGTTTCCGTGCAACGATCGCAAAGTCCCCCACAGCGCACCCCGTACCACGCATAACAAAAGTCCGGTCCGGGTCGGAATTGCATGGCGTGGCTCTTTGATCTGACACAGAAAATCGCCCGCATTGTGCCAAACCTGTGCGACATTCCAAATCAGCCGAAATCCCCTGCACCCGATTGCCCATCGCGCGACACCCCAGTAAGACAGCCGGAACCCTGACCCCCGAGTGGAGCATCCCCCATGGCCAGCTATCAATATGTGTATCACATGGACGGCGTCTCGAAGACCTATCCGGGTGGCAAGAAATGTTTTGAAAATGTCCGGTTGAGCTTTCTGCCCGGTGTGAAGATCGGCGTTGTCGGTGTGAATGGCGCGGGGAAATCCACGCTGATGAAAATCATGGCCGGTCTCGACAAGGATTTCTCGGGCGAGGCCTGGGCGGCAGAAGGGGCGCGGGTCGGCTATCTGCCGCAGGAACCGGCCCTGGATGAAACCCTGTCGGTCCGTGACAATGTCATGCTGGGTGTGGCCGAAAAAAAGGCCAAGCTGGACCGGTTCAATGAGCTGGCGATGAATTATTCCGATGAGACCGCCGATGAAATGGCGGAATTGCAGGATGAGATCGACAGCAACAACCTGTGGGATCTCGACAGCCAGATCGACGTCGCGATGGAGGCCCTGCGCTGCCCCCCCGATGAGGCGATGCCCGAACATCTGTCCGGCGGGGAACGTCGCCGCGTGGCGCTGTGCAAGCTGCTGCTGGAAGCGCCTGACATGCTGCTGCTGGATGAGCCCACCAACCATCTGGACGCGGAAACCATTGCCTGGCTGCAACAGCATCTGATCGACTATAAGGGCACGATCCTGATCGTCACCCATGACCGGTATTTCCTGGACGATATCACCGGCTGGATCCTTGAACTGGATCGGGGCCGGGGCATCCCTTATGAGGGCAATTACTCTGCCTGGCTGGAACAGAAGGCCAAACGCCTGGCCCAGGAAGCCCGCGAAGACAAATCGCGCCAGAAAACGCTGGAACGTGAGCTGGACTGGATCAGGCAGGGCGCCAAGGCCCGCCAGGCCAAGCAGAAAGCCCGGATCAACGCCTATGAAGACCTCGCCGGCCAGTCGGAACGCGAGAAGCTTTCGCGGGCGCAGATCATCATCCCGAACGGCCCGCGCCTTGGGGGCAAGGTGATCGAGGTGGAGGGGCTGGCCAAGCATTACGGTGAAAAGCAGCTGATCGAGGGGTTGAGCTTTGCCCTGCCCCCGGGTGGCATTGTCGGCGTGATCGGCCCCAACGGCGCCGGAAAATCGACGCTTTTCCGCATGCTGACCGGGCAGGAAGACCCCGATGCCGGTACGCTGGAATATGGCGATACGGTGGATCTGGCCTATGTGGACCAGTCCCGCGACGCGCTGACAGGTGAATCCACCGTGTGGGAGGAAATCTCGGGCGGGGCCGAGATCATCGAACTGGGCGACGCCCAGATGAACTCCCGCGCCTATTGCTCGGCCTTCAACTTCAAGGGCGGCGACCAGCAGAAAAAGGTCGGCCAGCTGTCGGGCGGGGAACGCAACCGGGTGCATATGGCGAAACTGCTCCGCTCGGGCGGGAATGTCCTGCTGCTGGACGAACCCACCAATGATCTGGATGTGGAAACCCTGCGCGCACTGGAAGACGCCCTGAGTGATTTCGCGGGCTGCGCCGTGGTCATCTCGCATGACCGGTTTTTCCTTGACCGGATCTGCACCCATATCCTGGCCTTTGAGGGCGAAGCCCATGTGGAATGGTTCGAGGGCGATTTCTCGGCTTATGAAGAAGACAAGAAACGGCGGTTGGGGCCGGATGCGCTGGAACCGAAACGCGTGAAGTATAAGAAATTTGTGCGGTGAATATTTTCGCGTTTGAGCCGAAGGCGAAAGGCAGCGAAAGGCGTTTCAACAGTAAGTCGACACGCTATAGAATGCGAATTTCGATGAGTGATGGTGCAGATTAAAACGATTTCGCTCACAGCTAGCCTGCGTATCCCAGCTTGATAAAAGTATCACGCCGAGATACATTCCGCCATGATCCAAAGCACCAAAGGCAAGCTGATCCTGTCCGTTCTTGACGGACGTCCACGAAAGGCTTCCCGGCGGAAATTTTCGAAGCCGCAACGCGGAAAATAACAATGCTTGATGCTGCGGACACCCTGAACGACTTGCGCGTCCCGCCCGCCAACCGGCTTGAAGCGTTAAAAGGCAATCGCGCGGGGCAGCATTCGATCCGCATCAATGACCAGTGGCGGATCTGCTTTATCTGGACCCGGGCCGGTCCTGCTGATGTTGAACTGACAGACTACCATTGATGGTAGAGATTGGGGATTGATCCTTGCATGCGACATTGAAAAATCCGGTGCATCCCGGTGCAATTCTCAAACATGAATTCCTGCTGCCGCTCTGCCTGAGCGAGGGTCAGCTTGCCAAACGCCTCGGCGTACCACGCACCCGTATCGAACGGTTGACGAAGGGCACCACCTCAATGACCCCGGACACCGCCTTTCGGCTGGCGCGTTTCTTCGGAACCACACCGCAATTCTGGATGAATATGCAGATCAATCATGACATCACGCATACGCAGGTGGATGTCAGCCATATCGAGCCGCTGCGCGTCTAAGCCGCCTCTGCCGCACGCAATCAGCCAGACCGCTCAGGCATGCCCGGCCACCGGCGACAGCATCAGCGGGTCCACGCCAAGGCTGGCCAGGGCGGCCTCCCATTTGCCTTGCATCCGATGGCCGAAGACCAGCGTGGGGGAGGCCGCGCAGGTCAGCCAGCCATTGTCGCGGATTTCACGTTCCAGCTGCCCCGGCCCCCATCCGGCATAGCCAAGCGTCAGCAATGCCTGTTCCGGGCCGGTTCCATCGGCCAGATAGCGCAGGATATCCAGCGTGGCGGTCATCGAGAACCGGGTATCGACCCGCAGGGTTCCGTCTTCGGCCGCATCGCGGGTGCGCGGGGCATATTCCGCGGAATGCAGAACAAAGCCACGCCCGGTCTCGACCGGGCCACCAAAGCAGATCGGAAGCATCGGCGCGGACCGGGCGGGAATATCCAGTTGCTCCAGTATCTCGGCAAAGGTCAGTTCGGTGATCGCCTTGTTCACGATCAGCCCCATGGCGCCATCTTCGGAATGGGCGCACAGGAACACCACGCTGCCGTGAAATCGCGGATCGCCCATGCCGGGCATCGCAATCAACAACTGGCCGGTCAGATCACTGGGGACGGTTTCGGGGCTCATGACCCAAGCATGTGACCGATATCGCTGCGGTACAAGGCCGGGTTTCGCTGAGAACAGCGATGTTCCGCCGAAAACGTGATTTTCCTTTTCGCCCACAGGCCTCTAGAGAAATCGCCATGTTGAAATATGTCTCTCTCCCCGCCTGTGCCGCCGCAATTCTGCTGGCTCTGTCGGCCATAGCGCCGGTCTCTGCCCAGTTTGCCGGGCAATCACTGGATGAAGTGGTTCAGGTGCGCCTGCTGGAAGGCTGGCGCAGTGAAGCCAATCATCATATGGCCGCGATACATATAACCATGGCCCCGGGCTGGAAAACCTATTGGCGCGCGCCGGGTCAGGGGGGCATCCCCCCGCGGCTTCGGCTGGACCCGGTCGAGGGGGTCGATGGCATGTCGATCCACTGGCCAAGACCGGAGGTGTTCTTCAACAACGGCATGCGCAGCATCGGATATCACGGAGATGTGATCCTGCCGCTCGAATTCATGGTTTCGGAAAATGGAACCTTCCTGATTGAAGGCCAGATTGATCTGGGCGTGTGTCAGGATGTCTGCATGCCGGTCACCGTCGATCTGGAGGGGGTTTTGTCACCGGGTGGGCGCCGGGATCCTCTGATTGCCGCCGCGCTGTCCGACCGGCCTCTCAGCGGGGCAGAATCCGGGGCAGGTCATGCCACCTGCGCAGTGACACCCATTTCAGACGGGTTGAGGGTTGAAGTCCGGGTGCGCGCGCCATCGGTGGGCGAGAATGAAACCGTGGTTTTCGAATTGCCTGACCCCGGCATCTGGATTTCCGAGACAACCGCAGAGCGCGACGGGGATATCATTACCGCCGCCGCAGATGTTGTGCCTGCGGATGCAGGGCCCTTTGCGATGAACCGGTCCGACCTGAAGATTACGGTTCTGGGCAGTCATATGGCAATCGAACTGCAAGGCTGCCACGGCTGAGGCTCAGGCGTGCCGGTGTCTGCGCTGTGCCAGCCCATGGGCCAGCGCCCCGGTCAGCCATGCAAGACCGCACAAACCCGCCGTTCCGGTCACAAACCCGACCAGCGCGCCGGTGGCAGAGCTTGCCGCAAACGGCATCAGCCCGGCCAGGGGCGCCGCAATCTCTCCGTTCACCAGAACCGCCCCCAGAGTTGCCGCGAACAGCGCCGCAACCGCAAGGCTGAGTCCGGCAATCGCAGCGCCCAGACCCGGCGCCCGGGCCCGGCCCGTGACCGTGATCGTGACCGCCCGGTAAAACGCGCGGATCTGTTTGCCCACATCCTGCTGCATCGCCAGGATCGCCGGCACAACCAGCAGCACCACACCCAGCCCGAAGCCCAGACCATAGACCAGCGTGATCACCGTGGGTTTCAGGAACTGCGCCTGTTGCGACCCTTCGAACAACAGCGGGGCAAGACCCAGAACCGTGGTCAGCGTGGTCAGCAAGACCGGTCTCAACCGATCCGCCGTGCCATCCAGAATTGCCGGGATCAGCCCCCGGTCTTCCGCATATTCATCCACTGTCGTCACCAGCACGATGGAATCATTGATGATGATACCGGTCATCCCGATCAGCCCCACCACCGTGAACATGCTCAACGGCACGTCCCAGACCGCATGGCCGTAAATCGTGCCGATCAGGCCGAAAGGGATGACCGCCATCACCACCACGGGCCGGGTCCAGCTGGCGAAAATCCAGGCCAGAACCAGATAAATCCCGATCAGACACAAGGCGAACCCAACCGCGGCATCATCCAGGAAAGCCCGTTCCTGTTCCGCCAGACCGGCAAGGGTCGAGGAAACCCCGTAATCGGCCTCGACCCCCGGCAGGATGCGTTCGCGCAGGTCTGTCATGATCGCCTCGGCGCGGGTCGGGTCATCTTCAGAGACATCCCCGGTCACCGACACGATGCGCAGGCCGTTTTCCCGGTTGATGGTGGAAAATCCGGTGCGGGCCGACACAGTGACAATATCGGCCAGGGGCACATATTCCCCGCTTTGCGCCCTCAACAATGTCCGGTCGAGGAAATCGGCGGTCAGTTCCCCCCGGGGCAGTTCGACCCGAATGGCACCGGTGCGGATGCCCGAAGGGTAGGTCGCCGCCTCGATCCCGCCAAGCCGATGGCGCAACACCCGGCCCAGATCGCCGATTTCGAACCCAAGCGCCCGGCCCTGCGGGGTCAGCTCAAGGCTCAACTCCTCCCGGTCATAGGCCAGACTGTCTTCCAGCGCGGAAATCTCGGGGAACCCGATCAGCGCGGTTTTGACCGCCTCGGCGGCGGCTTTCAGAACATCGGTTTCCGCGCCGAACAACTGCACATCCAGCGCGTCACCACCGGGCCCGCCGCGCCAGCCACGAAAACTGACCGCCTCGGTCAGGGGCAATTGCCGGACCTCATCCTGCAAATCCGCCACAAACTGGAACGAGGAATAGGGGCGCAGATCGGCGTCGATCAGCTCAATCGCGATGGAGCCCAGAAGATCCGCCTCCTTGTTATCCGCTGCGGTCAGCCCCCGGCCCGTGCTGCCCCCGACCTCGGCCAGCACATAGTGCAGCGGGTTGGTGCCGTATTCCGCCTCGTAGCGGGCCGCGACCGTATCGGTGGCGCGCTGCATCTCGCGCATCATCGCCCGGCTGTCATCGCGTGTGGCCCCGTCCAGCATCGCGAAATTGCCCGAAACGCTGGACAGTTCCGGCGCGTTGAAAAACCGCCAGGTCACATCGCCCCGCACAAACACCGCAATCTGTGTCGCCAGCAGCAGGATCACCGCCGCCAGAACCGGATATCGCGCCCGGATCACAAGCCGCATCAGGGGCCGGAACAGATGTTCGCGCACCCATTCAAACCCTTTATTCACCTGCCGCGAGGGCCAGTCATACCAATGATCCCGGGCCGAATGGGCCAGGGCATGGGCCATGTGATTGGGCAGGATGATGAAACATTCCACCAGACTTGCGGTCAGCACCACGATCACCGTGAACGGGATATCGGCAATCAGTTCTCCGAACCGCCCGCCAACCGCCACCAGCCCGGCGAATGCCAGAATGGTGGTCAGCGTCGCCGAGAAGACCGGGGCCGCCATCCGGTTGGCGGCGGTTTCCGCGGCAACCACCGGGTCCTCCCCCAGGGTGCGCGCCCGGAAATCCGCATGCTCGCCCACGACAATCGCGTCATCCACAACGATCCCAAGCGTGATGATCAACGCGAAAAGCGAGATCATGTTGAAGGTCAGGCCCGCCACATACATCAGCGCAATCGCCGCCAGCATGGCCACGGGAATCCCCGCCGCGACCCAGAAGGCGGTGCGCGCATTCAGAAACAGAAACAGCAGCAGAACCACCAGACCAAGCCCCAGCAACCCGTTATCAAGCAGGATGTTCAGGCGCGCAGAGATCGCTTCCGCCCGGGTGCGGATCAGATCAATCGAAACCCCCCGGGGCAGGGTCAGCTGCATTTCGTCAGCGACCGATTGCACGGTTTCCTGAATGCCGATGGCATCGCCCTGATCGGTCCGGTCCACGCGGATCGAAATCGCCGGGTTATCGCCCACGAAATAGGCCCGCTCACGGTCCACCCCTTCGCTGGTGATCGTGGCGATCTGCCCGATGGTCAGGGTGGAGCCATCCGCATCGTTGCGCAGCACAATCCCCGCGATCTGCTCGGCACTCCGCCGGGCGGTGCCGGTGCGCACACGGGCATTGGCACTGTCCACATCGCCCGCCGGGGCGGTATCGGCCTCTGCGGCAATGGCCTCGGCAATCTCGGACATGGAGATGTCATGGCGGATCAGCGCGGCCGAGGGCACCTCGACAATCGTCTCGGGCGCGGCAACACCCCGGATCGTGGCGCGTGTGACGCCGCTGACAAACAGGCGCGCCACGAATTCATCCGCAAACCGCCCGATCTGATCGACACTGACCGGGCCGCTGATCACCACATCCGTGACCCGGTCGCGCCAGGCCCCGCGCCGCACGCTTGGGTCATCGGCATCTTCCGGCAGGTCGGAAATCGTGTCGACGGTGGCCTGCACATCATCGGCGGCGCGGCCCATATCCCAGCCCGGTTCAAACTCCAGTTCGATCAAGGCGCGGCCCTCGCGCGCTGTCGAGCTTGATTCCGTCACCCCTTCGACCACCAGAAGCCGCGGCTCCATCACCGCGATGATCACCTCATCCACATCTTCGGCCCCGGCGCCCTCCCAGGTGACGGTGACCGAAACCTCATCAACCACCACATCGGGAAAGAACTGCGCCCGCATATTCGGAAATGCCGCAAGGCCCAGAATGATCAGCATGACCAGCAGCAGATTGGCAGCGGTCCGATGCCGGGTGAAATAAGACAGAACACCGCCCGCCCGGAGGGGAAGCCGCCGCATCGCCATCAGCTTCCCATCCGCGCTTCGATCCGGGCAACCATGCGCGCGGGCACTTCATCCTGGTTGAGCTGCCGCAGCATCCGGTCCTTCACATCCGCCGGGATGAAGGCATTGCCCTCGACAAAGGCGATCAGCCGGGCGCGGCGATCCGGGTCCAGCGCGACGGTGTCGGCGGCAATCTCCGGCATGTCCCCGTCAGCGGGCCGCAGCGGATTGATACGGATACCCGCGCCCAGAACCGGGGTGCGGGCCAGCACAACCTCGCGCCCGTAAAGCGGTGGCGCGCGGATGATGATATTATCCCCCTGACGGCGCAGAAGACTCACCCCGGCCTCTTCCAGCCGGTCCTCCGCCCCCAGAACCAGCACCCGGTTATCCGCATCCACCGCCGTGGCAGGCAGAAGCGCGACATCGTCCAGCGGGGTTTCCTCCAGCCGCACGGTCACAAAATCCCCGGTACGAAAGCCCCGCACCCCCTGCAATTGCGCAAAAAGCAGACGGCCCGACTGCCCCTCTTCCACCGCGCCGCTTTCCCGGGTCAGGACCGCCGGGGCGGTCACGTCAAGGCCGAACACATCCAGCACCACGGTCACGGGCAGGCCCGGAAGGGTGCCATCCTCGTCCAGAAGACGGGAATATTGCGTGGTGGATACCCGGAAAGCGACCTCAAGCGCGTCCGGGTCGATCAGCCGGGCAATCTGTTCGTTGCGGTTGACCAGACGGCCCGCAACCACATTGACCTCGGCCAGCACACCCGAGAAACCTGCGGTCAGTTCGGTCTGTCCCAGAACCCGCTCGGCCTCGGCCAGGGCGATCTGCCGGCGGTCAATTGCACTGCCCGCCTGATCCTCCCGCGCTTCGGCCTGGGCCAGGGCCTGACGACGGGACAACACCGCCTGATCCGCCGTGGCGGCGGCCAGTTCGGCGGTTTCCACGGCGGCGGCACTGCCGACCCCGCGATCCGCCAGATCCTGCTGCCGGGTCAGGGACCGGGCCCTGAGATCGGCCTGGGTCCGGGCCGCAAGAACATCCTCGACCGCCAGGGCCAGCGCGCGGCTGGCATCGCGCAACTCGGCTTCGGCCTCGCGCAGATCGGCCGCGGCAGTATCACGGGCCGATTGTGCCTCGGCCGGGTCGATGCGCAGCAAAAGCTGCCCGGCCTCAACCGCGCCGCCATCTTCAAACCCCTCGGACAGTTCGATCACCAGCCCCTCTGCCGGCGCGCGCAGTTCCAGCGTGCGGCGGCTGCGCACCTCGCCAAAGGCGGTCAGAACCGGGCTGACGGTTTCCGGCAAAACTGTGCGGACCTCAGCGGTGAACACCCGCTCGCGCGCCGTGCCCGGCCGCCCCTCATCCGCCCAGCGGGTCTGCAACGCGGAATAGACCGTGTTTCCGGCCAGCGTCAGCAGGCCGATGGTCAGCGAAATCAGGAACAAGCCCACAACGGAGCGGCGAAAAAAACGCATTCAGATGCCTATGATGGTCCTCATCTTCAGAAAGGTAGTGTCCGGGTCAGCACAGTCCAAGTCTATGTTTAATATGGGGTCTGATACGGGTTTCACGAGGCCAGCGGTCATTTCCGTCGCTGATGTTCGTCCAGACGCGGGAAAATCTCGACAAAATTGCAGGGTCGATGGCGATAATCGAGCTGCCAGCGCAGAATCTCATCCCAGGCATCCTTGCAGGCCCCCGGCTGCCGGGCAGGGCAAACAGATAGGTGCCATTGGCCACCCCCCCCGTGGCGCGGGATTGCACGGCTGAGGTGCCGATCTTCTGCATCGAGATCATGGTGAAGACGGTGCCGAACGCCTCGATCTCTTTTTCATAGACATCGCGATGGGCCTCCACGGTCACATCACGGCCGGTCAGGCCCGTGCCGCCCGTGGTCAGGATCACGTCAATATCCGGGTCCGCGCACCAGAGGCGCAGCTGATCCGCGATCTGCCCCCGTTCATCGGGCAGGATATGGCGCGCGGCCAGCCTGTGGCCCGCATCGGTGAGGCGCTGCGCCAGCAGGTCACCGGATGTATCCTCAGACAGGCCCCGCGTATCCGACACCGCCAGAACCGCGATGCGGACGGGGATAAACGCCTTGCTGTCGTCAATCCGGCTCATATGTGCTCCCTCTCACCCAACCGTACCTTGAGGGTCAGCAGATCGGCCCAGCTCTCCCGTTTCATGACCGGGTTGCGCAGCAGATAGGCCGGGTGGAACATCGGCAGAACCGGTTTGTCCAATCCTTCCGTCCATTGCCCGCGCATCCGGGTGATGCCCTTGCGGCCCAGAATGCCCTGGCACGAGATATTGCCCATCAGCACCAGAATATCAGGGGCGGCAAGCGCCACATGGCGGGTCACGAAGGGCAGCATCATCGCCATTTCCTTCGGGTTCGGGTCCCGGTTCTGGGGCGGGCGCCAGGGCAGGATATTGGTGATGTAAAGCGCGGCACCGCCCTCCCGGTCCCGCCCCATCCCGATGGCATCGAACATCCGGTCCAGCAACTGCCCGGCCCGGCCCACGAAAGGCTTGCCCTGAATATCCTCGTCCCGGCCCGGGGCCTCGCCGATGATCATCACCCGCGCGGCCGGGTCGCCATCGGAAAAGACCAGACGGCGCGCACCGCGTTTCAGGTCGCAATGGGGGAATGCCGCCATGGCCTCCTGCAACCCGGCCAGATCTGTCGCGGCCCCGGCCATATGCCGGGCCTCGGCCACCGCATCCACCGCTTCCACCACAGGCGGGGCGGCCACAGGTGCGGGCGCTGCCGCAGCCGCGCGTCTGGCCACCGGTTTCGGCGCGCTTTCCGGCAGATCATAGCGGTTCACGGACACATCCCCGATCGCCTCATCCGCGCCCAGTTCGATCTGCCAGTCCAGAAGCGCCCTGGCGGTGTGAAAATCCAGCTCCATACCCGTCAACCTATAGCGTTTCGACTTTGCATTGAAGTAGTAGAACGGCTTTCGCGTTTGAGCCAAAGGCGAAACGCTTTTGGCGCAGAAGCGTCAGGGGTAAATGCCCCGTTGCCCGCACGGCCCCCGGTTTCTATAACCCCCCAAACGGAACCGGAGCTACCATGACCTTCCGCGCACGCCATCTTCTGGGCATCGAGCATCTGGCCCCCGATGAGATTCACACCCTTCTCGACCTTGCCGACCGCTATGCCGAGATGGAACGTGGCACCCGGAAACATGGCGATGCCCTGCAAGGACTGACCCAGGTCAACATGTTTTTCGAGGCCTCGACCCGCACCCAGGCCAGTTTTGAAATCGCGGGCAAACGCCTTGGCGCGGATGTGATGAATATGGCGATGGCCGCATCCTCCCTGAAAAAGGGCGAGACGCTGATCGACACCGCCCTGACGCTGAATGCGATGCATCCCGACCTTCTGGTTGTGCGCCACCCCCATTCGGGCGCGGTGAACCTGCTGGCCGAAAAGGTGAATTGTGCGGTTCTGAATGCGGGCGACGGGCGGCACGAACACCCGACGCAGGCGCTTCTGGACGCCTTGACAATCCGCCGGGCCAAGGGGCGGCTGCATCGGCTGACCATCGCGATCTGCGGCGATATCGCCCATAGCCGGGTGGCCCGGTCCAATATCCTGCTGCTTGGAAAGCTGGAAAACCGCATCCGCCTGATCGGGCCGCCGACACTGATGCCCTCGGGCCTCGCCGATTGGGGGGTCGAGGTGTATGACGATATGGCCAAGGGGCTGGCAGGCTGCGATGTGGTGATGATGCTGCGCTTGCAGAAAGAGCGGATGGATGGCGCCTTCATCCCCTCGGAACGCGAATATTACCACCGGTTCGGGCTGGATGCCGACAAGCTGGGCGCGGCGAAGGAGGATGCCATCGTCATGCATCCGGGCCCGATGAACCGGGGGGTGGAGATTGACGGAACCCTGGCCGATGACATCAACCGGTCTGTCATTCAGGAACAGGTCGAGATGGGCGTCGCCGTGCGGATGGCCGCAATGGACCTTCTGGCCCGAAATCTGCGCGCCAGCCGGGAACCGCATGGGGTGATAGCATGAGCCGCAGCCGTCACGACACCCCCCCGGGCAGGCCATGCCCCGTATTCCGGCCCCTTGCATGAGCACCCCGATGCAGACCCATACGCCCCTGACCCCCTCATCGCCCCTTGATCCGGGCAAAGAGGTGACGGCCCGGTTCACCCTTGCCACCCCCCTGCACCGGATCACCCTGATCCGCAGCCTGTTCGGCGCGGTGCAGATCGTAAGCAAGACCGGCGACAAGCATCTGCTGAAATACCAGGCCGATCCGGCCGGTGTGATCACCCGCATGGACGCCGCGCGGCAGGAAGAGGCCCGATGACCAACGCGCTTTTGCACAACGCCCGTCTGATTGACCCCGAGGCAGGCACCGAAACCCCCGGCTGGTTGCGGATTGAGGGCGACCATATTGCCGAGATC
Source organism: Rhodophyticola sp. CCM32 (assembly GCF_004751985.1). NCBI lineage: Bacteria > Pseudomonadati > Pseudomonadota > Alphaproteobacteria > Rhodobacterales > Roseobacteraceae > Rhodophyticola > Rhodophyticola sp. CCM32. The sequence goes on along the minus strand of NZ_CP038492.1, from coordinate 2,885,127 downwards.
GGCGCCGGTGCGCGGGCCGGGGGTGTTGACTGCCGGGGGCTCTGTCTGGCGCCGGGGATCATTGATCTGGGCGTGAAAGTGGGGGAACCGGGCGAACGGCATAAGGAAAGCTTTCGCACCGCAGGTGCCGCCGCCGCCGCGGGCGGGGTGACAACCATCGTGACCCGGCCCGACACAACAACACCGATCGACACGCCGGAAGTGCTGGATTTCGTACGCCGCCGGGGGCAGGAGGCCGCCCCGGTGCATTTCCGCCCCATGGCCGCACTGACCAAGGCGCGCGCGGGTCGCGAGATGACCGAGCTTGGGTTTCTGCTGGATGCGGGCGCCGTGGCCTTCACCGATGGCGATCATGTGGTGAACGATACCAAGGTTCTCAGCCGCTGCATGACCTATGCCCGGTCTCTTGGCGCGCTGATCGTGGCGCATCCGCAGGAACCGGTGCTCAGCGCCGGGGCTGCCGTGACCTCGGGGAAATTCGCCGCCCTGCGCGGCCTGCCCGCCGCGCCGCCCATGGCCGAACGCATCGGGCTGGAACGGGATCTGGCGCTGGTGGAGATGACCGGCGCCCGCTATCACGCCGATCAGATCAGCACCGCCGCCGCCCTGCCCGCCCTGATCCGGGCGAAAGAGGCCGGTCTGGATGTGACCGCCGGTGTCTCGATCCACCATCTGACGCTGAACGAACTGGATGTGGCCGATTACCGGACCTTCTTCAAGGTCAAGCCACCGCTCAGGGCGGAGGAGGACCGGATGGCGATGGTCGAGGCGGTGCGCACAGGTGTGATCGACGTGATCTGTTCCATGCACACCCCGCAGGATGAGGAAAGCAAACGCCTGCCGTTTGAGGCCGCCGCCAGCGGTGCGGTGGGGCTTGAAACCCTGCTGCCCGCAGCACTTCGCCTTTATCACGCGGGGCAATTGCAACTGACCGATCTGTTTCGGGCGATGTCGCTGAACCCGGCGCGCCGGCTGGGCCTGCCCGGCGGGCGGCTGACCCCGGGCGCCCCGGCGGATCTGGTGCTGTTCGACCCGGATGCGCCTTTTGTCCTCGACCGGTTCAAACTGCACTCGAAATCAAAGAACACGCCGTTTGACGGGCAGCGGATGCAGGGGCGCGTTGACACCACCATTGTCGGCGGCGTGCCGGTTTATGAAAGGCGGCGGTCATGATCCCGGAATTTGAGACGCCTTTTACGCTTCTGGGGCTGGTCGGGCTTGTGGGGTATCTTCTGGGCTCGATCCCCTTCGGGCTGGTCATGGCGCGGCTGTTCGGGCTGGGCGATATCCGGCAGATCGGCTCGGGCAATATCGGGGCCACGAATGTGCTGCGCACGGGCAGCAAACCGGCGGCGGCACTGACCCTGATCCTGGATGCGGGCAAAGGCGGGTTTGCGGTCTTGCTGGCGCGACTTCTTTTTGCAGAGGATGCCGCCCAGATCGCAGGCCTCGCGGCTTTTCTGGGCCATTGCTTCCCGGTCTTTCTGGGTTTCAGGGGCGGCAAGGGCATGGCCACCTTTCTGGGCACGCTTCTGGTCCTGTTCTGGCCCGCTGGCATTGCCGCCTGCCTGACCTGGCTGGTCACCGCCGCGCTCAGCCGGATCTCATCGCTTTCGGCGCTGGTTGCGGCCCTTCTCAGCCCCGTGTGGATTGCTGTGCTGGGGATGCCGGGGGCCGGGCTGGTGACTGTAGCGCTCGCAGCGCTGATATTCCTGCGGCATCAGACGAATATTCAGCGTATCCTTGATGGCAGCGAGCCCCGGATCGGCAAGTGACCACGGGTTGATCACCGGCACCCGAAACTGTTTGCAATTGCTCTGAAGAGGAACACTTTGGGCTCTCCCCCAATGACAACGGGCTAGCCCGGCATAAAGCCAGAGCGCCGGAATTCTCCAGAATTCCCTGTGGAAAACTGGAGTTTTCCATCCCTCCCGGCGCATTTGCATCCGGCCTATGGCGTTTCGCCAATGCCCCCCGGAACGCCAAAGGCGGGGCAGGGTATTGAGGAGAGCGGTTTTTCGAGACGTGCTTCAGTAACTGTAGTTTTCGTAAATCCGGGTCAGGTCACCCCCCCAATCCCCGTGATACTGGGCCAAAAGCTCATCGGCGGGCACCTGGCCGCTTTCAACGCTTTCTTTCAGCGCATTCAGAAAATGCGTCTCATCAGGGATCAACCCGCCTGCGCCGGGCATGGCGCGGGCCGCCAGACCGGCCTCGGCAATATTCAGCACCTCCCGGGCCAGATCATGCATCTGAATGCCGTTGACCTCGGCCTGCAACCCATCGACCGAGGCCGCGACCCGCATCGCATCCCGGGTCTCCCCATCCCAGTCTTTCGCCAGATCCCAGGCCGCATCCAGCGCGCCCTGATCATAGGTCAGCCCGACCCAGAAGGCCGGCAAGGCGCATAACCGGCGCCAGGGCCCCCCATCGGCCCCGCGCATTTCGATGAATTTCTTCAACCGCGCCTCGGGGAACAATGTGGTCAGATGATCCGCCCAATCCGACAGGGTGGGTTTTTCCCCCGGCAGGGCAGGCAATTCCCCCTTCATGAAGTCGCGGAAGGATTGCCCCAGCGCATCAATATAAACCCCGTCGCGATAGACAAAATACATCGGCACATCGAGCGCATGTTCCGCATAGGCTTCGAACCCGAACCCGTCTTCAAAGACAAATGGCAACGTACCCGTGCGGTCCGCATCCAGATCGCGCCAGACACGGGAGCGCCAGCTTTTATGGCCATTCACCTTGCCCTCGAAAAACGGGGAATTGGCAAAAAGCGCGGTTGCCACCGGTTGCAGGGCCAGCGCCACGCGCAGTTTCTGCACCATATCCGCCTCGGACCCGAAATCGAGATTGACCTGCACCGTGCAGGTCCGGCGCATCATCGTGGTGCCCATGGTGCCGACACGCTGCATATAGCCATCCATCAGCTTGTAGCGGCCCTTGGGCATCAGGGGCATCTGTTCATGGGTCCAGATCGGCGCCGCGCCCAGACCGATGAACCGCACCCCGATCTCGCGGGCGACCTCGCGCACCTCGCGCAGATGGTCATTCACCTCGTCACAGGTCTGGTGGATGGTTTCCAGCGGGACACCGGACAGTTCCAGCGCACCGCCCGGTTCCAGGCTGACATTCGCGCCGTCCTTTTCCAGCCCGATCAGATGGCCGCCTTCCAGAACCGGGGACCAGCCAAACCGGTCGCGCATCCCTTCCAGCATCGCCCGGATCGAACGGTCGCCCTCATAAGGCAGCGGTTTCAGCGTATCGCGGCAATAGCCGAATTTCTCATGCTCGGTGCCGATCCGCCAGGCATCTTTCGGCTTGCAGCCATCGGCAAGATATTCGGCCAGTTGCTCGTGCCGCTCGATCGGGCCGCCGCCGGATTGGGGAATGGACATTTGCGTTCGCTCCGGTCTTGTGGCTGATCGTTGGGGGGTTACGACTGACCCGGTCGCAAGGTCAAGTCAAGGCTGGCCGGGCGTCCCTCGCCAAAGCGTGATCGTGCCCGGCGCAGTGTCGCGCAAACTGTTCAGCAGATGCGCGGTCGACAGACCGTCAAGCCGGGTGAACGCATCGAACAGAACATCGGCGCCATGGGCATCTGTGGGGATCACCAGGATCTGTTCCATCTCGGCCAGAACCCAGTACATCCTGCCATCGGCGGCGCAGCGGCGTGACAGGCTGCGAAGGTCATCCAGTGACACAGCACCGCCGTAATAGGGGCCCAGATAGGTGATCTTCCCCTCGATCAGTTCTACCACCCCCGGCCCGTCTCCGGTGCCCGCAAAGCGCATCCGGCGCAGGGCAAGGGCGGCCATCAGCACCGCGACCCCGATCAGGACCCAGCCAAAGGCGGGCAGAACACGGCCCCGGTCCAGCACGATCCACAGACCCAGAAGGGCCAGCGCGGCGGCCGCCAGCACCTCGCGCCAGCGCCAGAGCATAAGGCGCACCTCAGGGCGCAGAAACTCAGACATCCGCCCGGCCCGGCCAAAAGCAGAGCCCGGCGACTGCACCCCGGTGACCCGCAAGCGGGCAGGCAAAAGCGGTCATTCCCAATCCCCCCGTGTGGCCTGAAACAGTGTCAGGGCGGCGACGGCGGCGGTATCGGCGCGCAGGATACGCGGCCCAAGGCTGATCGGGGTGACGAAGGGCAGGTCGTGAAGCCGCGCGCGCTCAGACGGGTCAAAACCGCCTTCCGGGCCGATCAGGATCGCCCATTCATCCGCCTTCGGTGCGGCCTCCAACGCGGCTTTCGCCCCCACCAGCGCTTCATCGGCAAAGATCAGATGCCGGTCCTCGGGCCAGTCTGACAAGAGCGTGTCCAGCCGCTGCAACCCGGCCACCTCGGGCACGAAAGTGCCGCCGCATTGCTCCGCCGCCTCCACCGCATGGGCCTGCAACCGGTCCTGGCGAATCCGTTCGGCATTGGTAAAGGCGGTCTGTACCGGGCAAATACGCGCCGCGCCCAGTTCAGCAGCCTTCTCAACAATGAAATCCGTCCGCGTCTTTTTGATCGGCGCAAAGAGCAGCCACAGATCCGGGGGCATCTGCAACGGCGCGGTCTGCGCCTCACAGATCAACAGCCCACCGCGTTTGCCAGCCTCGGCAATCCCCGCCTGCCATTCACCGTCGCGCCCGTTGAACAGCAAGACCGCACCGCCAACCACCTGCCGCATGACGCCAAACAGATAATGCGCCTGCTCCCGCGACAGGGGAACCGATTGCCCCGGCCCCAGAGACTGCTCTACATAGAGCCTGATTTTCGCACGCACCGACATGGGGCAATACCTATGGCTGAGATTGACAAAACGCCAGAGGGGCAGGTGGCCGATGCGGTCACCGGCAATTGGGTGGACATGACCGCGCCGGAATGGTCGCGGCCTTATCTGCGGTTGAGCCGGGCAGACCGGCCCATTGGCACCTGGCTGCTGATGCTGCCCTGCTGGTGGGGCGTGCTGCTGGCCGCCGCGGCAGACCCGAACGGCCTGCGCCTTTTCGACCTGTGGATCGTGCTGGGCTGTGGCATCGGCGCCTTTCTGATGCGTGGCGCGGGCTGCACCTGGAACGACATCACCGACCGCAACTTCGATGCCGCCGTGGCGCGCACCAGATCGCGGCCGATCCCGTCCGGCCAGGTCAGCGTGACACAAGCCCTCATCTGGCTGGTGATCCAGTCGCTGCTGGCCTTTGCTATTCTGCTGACCTTCAATCTGAACGCCATCCTGCTGGGTCTTCTGGCCCTTGTCCCTGTGGTGGTCTACCCGTTTGCCAAACGGTTCACCTGGTGGCCGCAGGTGTTTCTGGGCCTCGCCTTCAACTGGGGTGTGCTTCTGGCCTGGACCGCCCATTCCGGGCAACTGGGCTGGCCCCCTGTCATGCTGTACCTTTCGGGCATTGCCTGGACGTTGTTCTACGACACGATCTATGCCCATCAGGACACGGAAGATGACGCGCTGATCGGGGTGAAATCCACCGCGCGTCTGTTTGGTGAAAACAGCAAAATCTGGCTGCGCGGGTTTCTGGTAATCTCGGTTCTGCTGCTGGCGGTGACCATCATCCTGGCGCTGGCGCCGGGGGGCAATCTGCTGGCGATGATCCTGGCGCTTGCGGGCGCATGGGGCTTTGGCTGGCATATGGTCTGGCAACTGACCCGGCTGGACACGGGCGACCCCGATTGCTGCCTGCGCCTGTTCCGCACCAACCGCGACACCGGGCTGATCGTTGCGCTGTTTTTTGCCTTCGCCGCGCTGGTTTGATTGAACGCAAACCGGCAACGCGGTATGGCCAAGCCCACCCATAAGCCATGCTGGACCCTGAGAGATGATCAAAACCTCCACCCTTGTTGCGGCACTGGCCTTTCTGCTTGCCGGGTTTCTCTGCGTTATGATGGCCGTGATCGCGGCTGTCCGGATAGAGGACCGGTCGATCGAAGCCGTGGCCTTCGCCATGCGCGAACAAAGTCTGGACTGGGTTTCGGTCAATGCCGACGGGCTTCAGGTGGAACTGACCGGCACCGCCCCGGATGAGGCCGCGCGGTTCCGCGCACTCAGCCGGGCAGGCGCGGTGGTCGATGCCGACCGGATCATCGACAGGCTTGTCGTGACCGAGGCCGACAGCCAGACCCCGCCGCGCTTTTCCCTGGAAATGCTGCGCAACGGCGATGGCATTTCGCTGATCGGTCTGATCCCCGAAGCAATCGGGCGCGAGGCCGTGGCCGAAGAGATTGCCGATATCCGCCAGGGTGTGGAGGTGGCCAATATGGTCGAAACCGCCCGCTTCCCGGTCCCGGAAAACTGGCAGGCGGCGATGCGTTTCGGGCTGCGGGCGCTCAACCTGCTGCCCCGGTCGCAGATCTCGGTCTCGGACGGGCGGGTTGAGGTCACGGCGGTCAGTGAAAGCATTGAGGAACGCGCCGGGTTTCTGCGCGCCCTGAACCGCGGCCAACCCGATGGCGTTGAGGTGATTTTGGACATCTCGGCCCCGCGCCCGGTGATCACACCGTTCACCCTGCGTTTCGTCCGCACGCTGGACGAAGCCCGGTTCGAGGCCTGCTCGGCCGATACGCTGGCCGCACGGGATCTGATTTTTGAAGCCGCACGCGCGGCAGGTCTGACCGGGCCCGAGACCTGCGAGATCGGCATCGGCGTGCCATCGCCGCAATGGGCGCAGGCGGTGGAAACCGGCATGCAGGCATTGACCACCCTGGGGGCCGGAACACTGACCTTCTCGGATGCCGATGTTACCCTGATCGCCGCCGAAGGCACAGCACAGGGCCTGTTCGACCTGGTGGTGGGAGAACTGAATGCCGATCTGCCCGATGTCTTCTCGCTGCACAGTGTATTGCCCGAAACCAGCACCGGCGGTGCCGATGACGGCCCGCCAAGCTTTATCGCCACCCGCAGCCCCGAAGGATATGTGCAACTGCGCGGGCTGCTGCCGGATGCGCGGGTGGAACATGCGGTCTATGCCTATGCCCGCGCCATGCTGGGCCGGGACGAGACCTATCTGGCCACCCGCACCGATGACACGCTGCCCGATGGCTGGCCGGTCCGGGTTCTGGCCGGGCTGGAGGCCTTGGCGCTTCTGCATAGCGGCAGCGTCGCGGTGGAACCGGGGCTGGTGACAATCCGCGGGAATACCGGCAGCCAGCGGGCGGTTTCCGATATCTCGCGCCTATTGTCGGAGAAACTGGGCGAAGCCGAGAATTTCGAGATCGACATTGCCTATCAGGAAGCGCTGGACCCGACCGCGAATATCCCCACGCCCGAGGAATGCGTGGCACGGATCACAGCGCTTCTGTCAGAGCGCAAGATCACCTTTGATCCCGGATCGGTGGAGATCAACGAGGAGTCGGGGGAGATACTGGACCGGATCGCCGAAATCCTGCCGGACTGCCGCCATGCCCGGATGGAAATCGGCGGGCATACGGACAGCCAGGGCCGTGAGGTGATGAACCTCAATCTCAGCCAGTCACGGGCGGATGCGGTGCTGAACGGGTTGCTGGCGCGCAGTGTTCTGGTTTCAAACCTGACCGCGCAGGGCTATGGCGAGACCCAGCCGATTGCCGATAATGACAGTGAAGAGGGGCGTGAGCGCAATCGCCGCATCGAATTCCGGTTGCTTGCAAGCGGCGTGCCGTCTAGCCAGAGGGAGGTGGCACGGGACCCCGCCGAGGAAACTGAGCCCCCGGCGGAGGAGGACCCGCCCGCCCAAGAGGACACGGATGAACAGAACTGAGTTTATTGTAGCCATTGCCATCATCCTGTTTGTGGCCTTTGTCTTTGGCTGGTTCGCCAATTGGCTGGTCCATCGTTTCAGCCGGGTGACCAGTTCGGATCTCAGCGAGATGGATGCCATGGCCAAGGCGCTGCATGATGCCGAGGACACCCGCGATCAGGCAATCACCTATGTGCAGCAGCGCGAGGCGGAACTGACCAATCAGCTGAACCAGACCGAAGCGGAACTGCGTGCGGCGATGGAAGGCCTGCGCGAGGCCCGGCAGGAGGCCGAGGAGTTGCGGACCTATGTGGAACAGATCCATCAGGGTCAGGGCTGATCTTTCCGGGGCGCTGCCCCCCGGACCCCCCCGGGCAAGTGTGTTTATGAAGTATGCTGATATGGTCTGTTTTCTCGGATCATTGCGTTTAGGATGGTGAGCAGTTTGCGCGTGACGGCGATGATATTTGGGAAGCAGAGAAGGCGCGGCGGCACAGCACGGGCAGGAGTGTGCCCTTACTGTGTCTGATCCCTTGTTTGGTTTCGGCGATACCATTCCAGTGCGCGTTTCTCCGTATGTGCGATGAAAGGGGCCTTGGCATGCCCATATGCCTCCGCTGATGGGCATTCCGAGGCCACCTGCGATTTCAGGTCAGAATATTCTGCGGCTTCCCGGGTGTTGTTCCGAAGATAGTCACGGAAAGCCAGATGCCGTTCGGTATGATGTGATCCCTGCTCGAATACATGCAGATGATGCGTTCTTTGGCCCACCTCATCGGATTTTCGGAAATAGCGCCGGGTTTCGATGCCATACTCCCCCATGACCTCATATCCCAGCCCCTGCATGATCGGATTATGACAGTCCATCTCAACCAGCCTGTCCACAATGCCGAGCATATCAATGATCGGTTTGGCAAGGATGCCGGGAATAGCCGTACTTCCGATGTGGTGCAGTATGATTGCGCCTTCGCCAAGGGCGAGACGAATGGCTTTGGCTTCGCGGTCAAAAGCCGGTTTCCATGCCGGATCATGGGGTAGGAGAAGCGGTGCCATCATCCGAGTATGACGATGCGGCAGGCATGCCGCAACATGTTGCCGCCGAGACGCCGCGGTCGTTGGCAGGTCAGCTGAAATAATCCGTCAGGATGCGGCTGTAGATGCGTTTGAGATCATGGATATCCTGCACCCAGACCCGTTCATCCACCTGGTGCATGCGGTGCCCGACAAGCCCGAATTCCACAACCGGGCAATGTGTTTTCATGAACCGCGCATCCGAGGTGCCGCCGGTGGTTGACAGCACCGGGTTCTGGTTGGTTTCCTTGTGGATCGCCTTTGCCACCAGATCTGACAGACCGCCGGGCGGGGTCAGGAACGGTTCCCCCGAAATGCGGGTTTCCATGGTGATCCTTGTGCCGGTCTCATCCGCGACCGTATCGGCCTGGTCCTGTAGCCAGGCGATCAGGGATGCGCCGGTATGGGTGTCGTTGAAGCGCAGGTTCACGGTCATTTTCGTTTGCGCGGGGATGACATTGGAGGCGGGATTGCCGGTGTCGATGGTTGTGACCGAACAGGTGGTCGGGTCGAAATGATCGGTGCCTGTGTCCAGCACATGGGTGGACAGGCGATGGGCCAGAAGCGCCACGGCGGGCATCGGGTTCAGCGCCTTGTGCAGATAGGCGGAATGGCCCTGTTTGCCTTTGACGGTGAAATGGGCGGTCATCGCCCCCCGGCGGCCGATCTTGATCATGTCGCCGATCGTCTCGGGGCAGGTGGGTTCGCCCACGATGCAGATATCCATCTGTTCGCCCTCTGCCGCCATCCAGTCGAGGATCGCCGTGGTGCCATCGGTCGAGGGGCCTTCCTCATCCCCGGTGATGGCCAGAATAATCGACCCTTCCGGCGGTGTGGTGCGGGTAAAATCAATCGCCGCGGCAACAAAGGCGGCCACGCCTGATTTCATATCGGTGGCGCCCCGGCCATAAAGCCAGCCCTCTTCCAGATCGGCGCCAAAGGGCGGGTGGGTCCAGGCCGCTTCATCGCCCACAGGCACAACATCCGTATGGCCGTTGAACCCAAAGGTCCTGGCATGACCCTTGGTGCCCCAGCGGGCAAAGAGGTTGGGGGTGCCGTTCCGGTCCACCCGGATGCTCAGAAAACCCGCATCGGCCAGCGCGGCCTGCAACAGGTCCAGCGCGCCGCCTTCGGCGGGGGTGACTGTGGGGCAGCGGACCAGATCGGCGGTCAGTTCGGCGGGATCAACGGGCTGGGTCATTGGCGCGGGTGCTCCGGCATTTTCAGGGGGCATTCCAGCGATACCGGGGGGTGCAGGCAGGCACAAGCGGCACGGTCCATATGGGGCAAAATCCGCTGTGCCTAATTTTTGCCTAATTTTTGTCTAAAGCTCTCACGAAGGCCTGAAGCAGGCGAGCGGCAACGACCGCGTTTTGATCACATGGACCACCCCCGCGCATCCATGCGTGGGGTCATCGAGGTGCGTGTTTTCAGGTGTGCCCCAGGCGTCAAACAAGACGTGGATGGGGCAAGATGCCAGCGGCAGCAGACGAACTGAACATTGACACCCGGGCCTCTGACAGAGAGATGGCCGAGGCGATTTTTGGCGACAACATCACCATTATTGACGCCGATTATGACGGAGACCGGAATTCCTCGGGCATCTGGGAAAACGGCGACAGCATCGCGCCGGGTCTGACCCCGTCGGATACCGGGGTGATCCTGTCCACCGGCCGGGTGCGGGATGTCACCCGGGATGGCGGCGGCGACCCCAATACGCGCACCAACACCAGCAGCAACACACGCGGTGACAACAACCGGTCCGATTTCAACGATGTGGCCGGAAACAACACTTATGACGCATCGTTTCTGGACGTGGATTTCATCCCCGACAGCGATTTGTTGTCGATGCAATTCACCTTCGCATCCGAAGAATACCCGGAATATGCCGGGTCGGTTTTCAACGATGTGGTGGCGGTCTGGATCAATGGTGAGCTTGTGGCATCGCCGGTGTTCGAGGTGACGCAGATCAACTCGGTCAACCAGACGGAAAACGAGACGCTGTTCATCGACAATACCGATGATGAGTACAACACCGAGATGGACGGGTTTACGGTGACGCTGCGCCTGCTGATCCCCGTCAATGAAGGGGAGGAGAACAATATCAGGATCGGCATCGCCGATGTGCAGGACAGCAGCTATGATTCCGCACTGCTGATCGCCGGCGACAGTATTCAGGGCGATTTTATCGCCAGTGATGACGCCGAAACCGTGTTTGAAAGCCAGACCGCGATTGTTGATGTGCTGGCCAATGACGGTGATCTGAGCAACGGGGTGATGATCGTCACCCATATCAATGGCCAGCAGGTCGGTGTCGAAGACAGTATCACGCTGGGTTCGGGCCATAAGGTCACCCTGATGCCCGATGGCAACCTGTCGGTGGAGCCCCCCGCCGATCTGGTCGGTCTGACCGGGCCTGAGACGCTGAATTTCAGCTATACCGCTGCGGATGAAGACGGGATCACCGACAGCGCCTTTGTCACCATCACCACCATTCCCTGTTTCGTGCGCGGCACGAAAATACGCACCCCGCGCGGGGATGTTCCGGTCGAGGATCTGCAAACCGGCGATCTTGTGGAAACCCGCGACCACGGGGCACAGCCGATCCGCTGGGTCGGCACGCGCCGGGTCGCCGCCGAGGGCAGATTTGCCCCGGTGGTGATCGAGGCCGGCACTTTCGGCGGCCATGGCACGCTGCGCCTGTCACCCCGGCACCGGGTGATGGTGACCCATTACATGGCCGAATTGATGTTCGGCGAAGATGAGGTTCTGATTGCCGCCGGTGATCTGGTCAATGATTGCAGCGTGCGGATCGAAACCGGGGGGCAGGTTGAATATTATCATCTGCTTTTCGACAGCCATCAGATCATCTGGTCCGAGGGGTTGTTGAGTGAAAGCTTCCTGCCCGGACCGCAAACCCTTGGCGGCTTCGATGACGGGGTCCGCGAGGAACTGTTTGCACTGTTCCCTGAACTCGACCCGGACACCGGTTACGGGTATGGCATGTCGGCTCGTCCGGGTCTGAAAGCCTATGAAGCACGGGCGCTTCTTGCATGAGCCCTGAAATTGCCTCAGTTCCGGTGCAATGGCCCCATAATCATCAGCAAGACTGCGTTTGCGCGAAGTTTTTGCAGGTAGGTGATATGGGCTGGACGGCAATCTGGGATACAAGCGGGCAGGTAAAGGGCCCGCAGACGCACGCGTCTTGTGCTGTATCCATGCCGAAAAGCGACCATGTCACGCTGATCCTTGAAGGGCGGCTGTCACGCGGTGGGCCGCGCCCGGTCCGGCTTTGGGCCGGTATAGGCGACGCGTCGGGTGATTTCACGCTTTACCGGATGCCCGACGGGGCAATGCGCATCAGCCACCGCGATGTGGAAATGACCACGGAACCGGGGACGCTTTCCCCCGGCGAGACCTTTCTTTTGCATTACCGGGCCGATGCCAACGGGCGCGATGCCCTGATTGATATCCAGAATATTGATCGCGGGCTGCGCCTGTTGTTGCGCCCCCGGGTGCCTTCCGCCCCGGCACTGACCGATTTCCTGCCCAAAACCCCACGCTATATGGAGCAGTTGACCCTTGCGGCCCTGGCCACCCATGAGTTGCCGGTTGGCCATGCCCCCTGTTTCGAGACCGGCACGCCGATCAACACACCGTCAGGTCCCGTGCGGGTGGAAGACCTGCGCCCCGGCATGGTGGTGAACACCTTGAATAATGGCCCTCAACCCGTGCGCTGGACAGGCCAGAGAGAACTGCTTTGCCTCGGCTCCATGGCACCGGTTTTGTTGCGCGCGCCCTATTTCGGCCTGACCCAGGATTGCCGGGTCTCCCCCCGGCACCGGATACTGATGGACGGGACGGATGTGGAATACCTGTTTGGCGAGGAACGGGTTTATATCCGCGCCGGTGATCTGGTGAACGGGATCTCCGCCAGACGGGATTATACAAAACCCACACGGGTCTTTCATCATTTCCTGCTGGATGATCATGATTGCGTCACGGTTGGCCGCTGCCGGATGGAAACATTGCTTCTGGGCGATATGCTTGCCGCCGATGGCCGCAATACCGGGCAATTGTCCAAAGCCGATGCGCTGCCCGATTACCCGACACTGGACCGGGCGGCGGCGCAGACATTGCTGTCCCTGATTGCCGAACATCGCCGGGTTGCGGCCTAAAGCCCCCTGCCTTAAACTTGACTCACAAATACCCTGCCACGCTTCGCGTTCTCGGGACATTTGTGATGCGAGATGTCTCAGGTTTAAGGCAGCATGCTGTAGGGGCACTCCTCTACAGGTTTCTGGCCCGGGTCCGCGCCCGCCACAGGGTGAACAACCCGGCAGCAACCACAAGCCCCGCGCCGATCACGACATTTGCCTGCAATGTCTCTCCGAACACGGTCAACCCGATGGCTGAGACAAAAACCAGATGCAGATAGGCAAAAGGCTGCACCGCACTTGCCTCGGCCACCTCATAGACCCTGATCAGAAGCCAGTGACCAAGCGCGCCAACAACACAAAGCGCCCCCATCCAGCCCCAGTCCGGCAGGCTCATCGGTTCCCAGAACCACAGGCCGATCACCGTCATCGTCACCGCGCCCACCGTCCCGGTCCAGAAAAAGCTGGTGGCCGCATCATCCCTGCGCGCGGCATAGCGTGTCAGCAGCCCGTAAAGCGCGAACATGACAGCGGCGGCAAGCGGCACCAGCGCTGCCGCCTCGAACACCCGCAGGCCCGGTTGCAGGATGATCAGCACACCGATGAACCCCACACCGATTGCCACCCATCGGCGCCAGCCCACGTTTTCGCCCAGCACCACGCCTGACAAACCGGCGATCAAAAGCGGGTAACAGGCGAAAACCGCATGGCTTTCCACCAGCCCAAGCAGCACGAAACCGGCAATCATCACGCAGATCTCAAGCGACAGAAGGGCGCCGCGAAATATCTGCAACACCGGTTGCCGCGTTGCCGCCGCCCGGCGCAGGCCACCGGCCTGCCGCGCGGCCATGGTGATGACAAACAGGGCAAAGAACCAATAGCGGATCATGACCACCATCAGCACGTTGTAATCCGCCGCCAGATGCCGGCTGATCCCGTCCTGTATGGAAAACACGAAGGTCGTGGCGATCATCAGCCAGATGCCAAGCCGGGTATTCTGCTCGGTCATCTGCGCCGCCCCAAAGACATATGCCGCTTGCGCCCGAAACCCGGCACGCGGCTGACATCAAACCCCGCCGCGTCCAGCGCCCGGCGCACATCCCCCGCCGCCGTATAGGTCGCAAATGTCCCCCCCGGCACTGTGTGCCGCGCCACGGCATCCATCAATGCGCCACCCCATAATTCCGGGTTCCTTGCCGGTGAAAACCCGTCCAGAAACCAGGCATCGGCGCAGCCCTGCCACTGCGGCAGGGTCTCCCGTGCATCGCCTTTGATCACATGCAACTCAAAATCCGCGCCGGTGATTCGGGTGGGCAGGGCAGATGCATCTCCTGCCATCAGGCATTCGCCCGGCAGATCGGGGAACCGGGCCAACGCGCGGGTCATCGCGGCAACCGGCATCGGATAGGCCTCAAAACTGGTAAACCGCAACACCCCGCCCAGACCCGCATCCCGAAACGCCTGCAAGGCGGTCAGAAAATTCAGCCCGGTGCCAAAGCCAAGTTCGGCAATCTGAAACCCCGGGCGAAACCGACCCGGCAGATCATTGCCCGCCAGAAACACATGCCGGGTTTCGGCCAATCCATTATCCAGCGAATAATACGGGTCATCAAACAGGGTCGAGACCGGAACATCCCCCGGGCGCCAGTCAATACGCTCTGTCTGGCCCTTTGTCATAGCCTGCCTTAATGAGAACGAAATCGCTTTATTCTGCACCATCGATCATCAAAATTCGCGTTCGAGATCAGCAGCTTGCTGACCCGGAGGCAGAGAATTTTGATACAGATTAAACGAGTTCTGCTCTACAGTGAAATCGCGCGCGACTTTGGACAAGCGACAGGGGATTGGCAATGGCCGATGTGACGATACATGGCGCCGGAATTTTCGGCCTGTCCATCGCCTGGGCCTGCGCCCGCCGGGGGGCTTCGGTACAGATCATCGACCCGAACGGGCCGGGGGCCGGGGCCAGCGGCGGGCTGGTCGGGGCATTGGCCCCCCACACGCCGGAAAACTGGAATGACAAGAAACAGATGCAGTTCGACAGTCTGGTCATGGCGGAAACCGTGTGGGCCAGCGTGGCCGACCTGTCCGGCGAAAACCCCGGTTATGCGCGGTTTGGCCGGGTGCAGCCGATTGCCGATGACGCCGCGCTGCGTCTGGCCGAAGCCCGCGCCGCAACCGCGCGGACCCTCTGGCAGGGCCGCTTTGACTGGCAGATCGTGCCGCAGGAGGCCTATGCCCCCTATGCCTGCTCCGCAACCGGGCTGCTGATCCATGACACGCTCTCCGCGCGGCTGCACCCGCGTCGGGCAACCATGGCTCTGGCCAAAGCCCTCGACAGGAACGGCGCCAGAATCACGACAGACGGGATTGCCACTGGTCATCAGGTCTGGGCCACCGGTGCGGCGGGCCTGCTGGAACTGTCGGAAACGCTCAACACTCCCGTGGGCACTGGCGTCAAAGGCCAGGCCGCCCTGCTTGGTTTCGACGGGCGCAGCCTGCCGCAGCTTTTCGCGGATGGGCTGCACATCATCCCCCATGCGGATGGCACCACCGCCATCGGCTCCACGTCTGAGCGGGTCTATGACACCCCCGACGGCACCGATGCCAGGCTGGAAACCCTGATCACCAAGGCCCGCCAGCTTTGCCCGCCGCTGGCCAAGGCCCCCGTCCTCACCCGTTGGGCCGGGTTGCGCCCCCGGGCCCGATCACGTGCACCAATGCTGGGTCCTCACCCGACAAAACCGGGGCAGTTCATCGCCAATGGCGGCTTCAAGATCGGCTTTGGCATGGCCCCGGTGATTGGCGAGCTTATGGCCGATCTGATCCTCGACGCCCACGACCATATCCCCGACAGCTTCCGCCCCGAGGCGAGCCTGCCAAAACCCTGATCCCCGGATATCTGTGTCCCGGTTTCTCTGCTTGGTAAATATCCCCGCCGGAGGCTTCCGACCGCCCCGCAAAAGCCGGGGTTCAGATTTCCGGCAAATCGGCAGCCACACGCAATTCCGCCATCAGTTCTGTCAACGCGCCGAGATTAGCCTCATTGATCAGCCGATCCTCCTGAAACTGCCCGCTGGCATCGGCCACCA
Source organism: Rhodophyticola sp. CCM32 (assembly GCF_004751985.1). Lineage (NCBI taxonomy): Bacteria > Pseudomonadati > Pseudomonadota > Alphaproteobacteria > Rhodobacterales > Roseobacteraceae > Rhodophyticola > Rhodophyticola sp. CCM32. Next base: position 2,869,085 of record NZ_CP038492.1, on the reverse strand, counting down.
TCAGTTCCGGCCCGGGTATCAGATTGGGGCGAAAGGCCACCAGACAATGGCGCAGTGCAAACTGCGACCGCGCGCCTCCGGTACGGCCAGCCGCCGCCGACATGATCGCCAGCGGCTTGCCTGCCCAGGGTTTGTTTTTTGTCCGGCTCACCCAATCCAGCGCGTTTTTCAGAACCCCTGAAATGGCGCTGTTATATTCCGGGCCCGAGATCACAACCGCATCCGACGCCGCGATCTGGTCGGCCAGCACCTGAACCTTTGCCGGGATGCCTGTCGCCTCCTCAAGATCGCCATCATAAAGCGGCAGCCGCAGATCGGCCTCGATAAACTGCTCCGGCTCGAACAGACGCGCCGCTTCCCGCAACAGTTTGCGATTGAACGAGGCCGCGCGCAGCGACCCCGAGATACCCAATAATGTCCCCGATGCCATCACAGCCCCTTTTTCGAAGATTCCCCACCCGGGTCAGCTTATTGCATAAGCGCATAATGACAACGCCTGCCCGGCTCCCGGCCGGTATCGGACAGGCGCAGCCCTTGCGAGAGGCCCTATGCAGGTGTATCTGCCCTGTCATGATACGGGTTTTCAACATCGGTGACCGCGCCCGCCTGCCCTGGCGGTTCTTTGGCCAGCTCGGCGCGATACGGGGGCGACGGCGCACCGTCTGATCCCGTTTCCGCCTTTTCAGATACCCCTCAGCCCCGAGGACCGCGCAACATGACCGCCTCCAAAACGCTCTATGACAAAATCTGGGATGCCCATCTGGCCCATGAGGCCGAGGATGGCACCTGCCTGCTGTATATCGACCGCCATCTGGTGCATGAGGTCACCAGCCCACAGGCCTTTGAAGGGCTGCGGATGGCAGGCCGGGATGTGCATGCACCGGACAAGACCATCGCCGTGCCGGACCATAACGTGCCCACGACCGATGGCCGCGACACCCATATCGACAATGAAGACAGCCGCATTCAGGTCGAGGCGCTGGACAGGAACGCGCGCGATTTCGGCATCCATTACTACCCGGTCAGTGATATCCGTCAGGGCATCGTGCATATCGTCGGGCCGGAACAGGGCTGGACCCTGCCGGGTATGACCGTGGTCTGCGGCGACAGCCACACCGCCACCCACGGGGCTTTTGGCGCGCTGGCCCATGGTATCGGCACATCCGAGGTGGAACATGTGCTGGCCACGCAAACGCTGATCCAGCGCAAGGGCAAGAACATGAAGGTGGAGATCACCGGCAAACTGGCCCCCGGCGTCACCGCCAAGGATATCACCCTGTCGGTGATCGGCGAGACCGGCACCGCCGGCGGCACCGGGTATGTGATCGAATATTGCGGTGAGGCGATCCGCGCATTGTCGATGGAAGGCCGGATGACGGTCTGCAACATGGCGATTGAAGGCGGCGCAAGGGCGGGTCTGATCGCGCCGGATGAAACCACATTCGACTATGTCAAAGGTCGGCCCCACGCGCCGAAAGGCGCCCAGTGGGAAGCGGCGCTTGCCTGGTGGAAAACGCTCTATTCCGACGAGGATGCCCATTGGGACAAGATCGTGACAATCCGGGGCGAAGACATCGCGCCGGTGGTGACCTGGGGCACCTCCCCCGAAGACGTGCTGCCAATCACCAGCACCGTGCCCGCGGCAGAGGATTTCAACGGCGGCAAAGTGGACGCCGCGCAGCGCAGCCTTGATTACATGGCTCTGACACCGGGCACCCCCTTGGCCGCGATCAAGGTTGATACGGTTTTCATCGGCTCCTGCACCAATGGCCGGATCGAGGATTTGCGGGCCGCGGCCGCGATCCTGAAAGGCAAGAAGATCAAAGACGGGTTGCGGGCGATGGTTGTCCCGGGCTCCGGCCTTGTGCGTGCCCAGGCCGAGGAAGAGGGTCTGGCGGATATCTTTAAAGAGGCCGGGTTTGAATGGCGGCTTGCGGGCTGTTCCATGTGTCTGGCGATGAACCCCGATCAACTGTCCCCGGGGGAACGCTGCGCCGCGACCTCGAACCGGAATTTCGAGGGGCGGCAGGGCCGGGGCGGGCGCACCCATCTGATGTCACCGGCGATGGCTGCGGCTGCGGCCGTGACCGGGCGGCTGACAGATGTGCGTGAAATGATGTGAGCACCAGCCCGGATTGCACGTGCAATCCGGGCCGGAAAACGCGCGTTTTCCGGCTACAGCGCAGATCGCAGGCGCAGGCTTACAGGCAGCATCACTGCGGCCAGCGCCAGACACCACAGCCCCATCGCCATCCCCTGATCGGGGAACGGGATGCCCCAGTCGATCAGCAGCCCGGTCAGCCCCGGCCCGATCGCGGTGGCAAACACCATCAGCGCGGTCACAATCGCCCGCACCGACCCCAGATGGGCGGTGCCGTAGATCATCGGCAGGAACGCACCCCATAACGTGCCGGTCATGCCCTGGGTCAGCGCCATGATCCCAAGCGCGGAAACCCAGTGCCACGGGCTTTCCGCCGGGCCGATCAGAAACATCGCCACCCCCATGGGGATCAGGGTGACGGGCAGGAACCGGTCGGCGCCGAACCGGTCCATCGCCCACCCGGACACCAGCGATGTCACAACGGTCACGCTTGCAAAGACCGGATAGGCAGGGGCCATCTGTGTCAGGGTCCAGCCTTTGATCCCGGCCACATGAACCTGATGGAAGAACACCACCGTGCCGATGAAACCGGGCGTCAGGATCAGCGGGATCAGCGCCAGAAACAGCCCATGCCGCAACACCTGGCCCCGCGTCCAGTGGCGCCCCTCAAGCCCTGCGGTCTCGTCCGTCGTGACCGTCATGCCCGAAGGCGTGCGATCCTCCGCCAGCAGCAGGATCAGCGCAGGCAACAGCACCAGCACAATCCCCCCGGCGGTCACAGCCCAGGTTTCGCGCCAGCCGATCCCGCCGATCAGCAGAACCACCGCCAGCGGCAACACCATCTCGCCCATGGGATAGCCCAGATTGGTGATCGCAACGGCGCGCCCGCGTGTGGCCACAAACCAGCGCCCCATGGCCGTCGCCGCAATATGGCCGAACATGCCCTGCCCACAGAACCTGAGCAGAAACACGGCGATCCCCAGAACCCAGATCGTATTGCCAAAGGCCATCGCCACAGCCGCCAGTGCGAACATCCCCGCCACCAGAGGCACCAGCCGGGAAAAGGCCATTGTGTCGGCCAGCGATCCCCGGCTGAGCAGCAGCAGGGCCGAACTGAGCGTGGCAAATGTATAAAGCGCGCCCCATTGCCCGTCACTCAACCCGTATTCCGCACGGATCTCACCTGCAAACAGCGAGATGAACCAGGTCTGCCCGAAGGAAGAGCCGAAGGTCAGCAGCAGACCCGTAACCAGCCAGCGGCGGTTTTCACTGAAAAATCGGCCCATGGAGGGGCCTTATCCCTGTCGCGCGGTCAGAGCAATGTGCGTTCCACCACCCAATAGGCGCCGATGGCCGCAATCGCGACAGAGGCAGGAACGGCAATGAAAGGCCGATAGAAATCCTTTTTGCCGAACCACAGCCCGACAATCAGGAACGCGATCGCGATCACCGCCAATTGCCCCAGTTCGACCCCGACATTGAAGCCGAGCAAAGCCACGCCAAACCGGCCCGAGGCAATGCCGAAATCGCCCAGCACGCTGGCAAAGCCCAGCCCGTGCAGCAGGCCGAAGCCAAAGACCAATGCGGTTCTGCCCCCCACATTGCCCCAGCCAAGGGCATTTTCGACCCCGACATAGACAATCGAGGCCGCGATCAGGGGCTCCACCACGCCGGGCGGGATACTGACAATCCCAAGACTGGCCAGGGCCAGGGTGATCGTATGGGCAATTGTGAAGGCCGTGACCTGATAGAGCAACGGACGGATATGCAGGGAAAAGAAGAACAGCCCCAGCACAAACAGAATATGATCAAGGCCAAGCGGGATGATGTGTTCGAACCCGGCCAGGATGTATCGCAGGAAAACCGCGCCTGCATCTTCGGTCAGAATCTCGGCACGCGGCAGGGGCTCTGACATGGCGCCGCCAATCAGAAACCCGGTATAGGCCGCATCGCCGCCACCGACCTGACGCAGCACCAGTTCTCCGTAACTTGCATCCCAGCCGATCTGCACCGGGTCCATTCCCCTGGGCAGATGAGCCTGCAAGACCAGCACCGAATCCCTTGGCAGCTCGACATTCCCCACCTCGTGAATAGTCACGCCAACAATCTCGGGGTGCAGCAGTTCACCGCCGGTTTCAATCACAATCCCGTCAGAAATCCGGTCCCAGTTCTCCCGCAGGGCATCCTCAAGCTCGGCTGGTTCCTCGGCGCGCAACTGGTCGTGAAACGCGGCCTCGGGCGACTCGTTGGTATTCACCAGCCCGTCCAGGTTGATCCCGGCGATCAATGGCTCCAGCGACAACCGGATGCTTATCCTCACATCCTCTGTCGTGACCTCCACATCGGCCACCGCGGCGCGAATCTCATGCGCGGCCCCGCCGCTGATTGAGGTCAGAAGCCATGCCATTGACAGTACCAGACAACGCACCAAGCTATACTCAGACTTTACAATGGCGGATATCATGCGATTTCTCCTTCTCGCCCTCACCTTTACCTTTGTCCTGAATTTTAACGCGGGCAAGGGCCTTGCCCATGAATTCTGGATCGAACCTGCTGCGTTCAGGATGGCGCCCATGGCCTCTTTAACAGCGCAATTGCGCGTCGGGCAGGCGTTTTCGGGTGTCAGCCTGTCCTATCTGCCGCAAAATTTTGAACGGTTTGATGTCATTCAGCGGGAAACCGTGACCGCGGTTGAGGGTCGCCTTGGCGATAATCCTGCCCTGGTCATGGATGGTTTGGGGGATGGGCTGGCCATCATCACCCATGAAACCACCGCCAGCCACCTGACCTATACGGACTGGGACAGGTTTCTGCGTTTCGCCGCGCATAAGGATTTCGGGGATGTGGCCGCACTGCACGACGCCCGCGCCCTGCCGCGGGAAGGGTTCCGCGAGGTCTATATCCGCTATGCCAAAAGTCTTGTGGCAATCGGTGACGGGGCTGGCGCGGACCGGCAGGTTGGTTTGGCGACCGAGATTGTGGCGCTGGCCAATCCCTATATGGAGGATCTTGCCGCCGGGATGCCCGTGCAGGTCTTTCTGAACGGCACGCCGCGCGCCGATGCGCAGGTGGAGCTTTTTGACCGCGCGCCCGATGGCGCGGTGGAGAACACCCTGCATCGCACCGACAATTCGGGCATCGTCACCCTGCCGGTCACCCGGGGCCATACATATCTTGCGGATGCCGTGGTTCTGGAACCGGTTGAGCCATCTGGCCCCGATGATGCAGTGTGGTTGACCCGATGGGCCTCTTTGACATTTCAGGTGCCCTGATCTGGGTGTTGAGCGCCGCTTGCTCCCGCCCGGGCAACGCGCTATCCCGTGGCCCTAGCCGAAGGAGACGCCAGATGGACAAGTTCACCACGCTGACGGGCATCGCCGCCCCCATGCCGATGATCAATATCGACACCGATATGATCATCCCGAAACAGTTCCTGAAAACCATCAAACGCTCTGGTCTTGGCGCAAATCTCTTTGACGAGATGCGGTTTGATGATGACGGCAGGGAAATTCCCGGATTCGTGCTGAACCAGCCCGCCTATCGCACCGCCGAAATTCTGGTGGCCGGCGACAATTTCGGCTGCGGCTCCTCTCGCGAGCATGCGCCCTGGGCGATCAAGGATTTCGGTATCCGCTGCGTCATTTCCCCCGGTTTTGCCGATATCTTTTTCAACAACTGCTTCAAGAACGGCATTCTGCCGATCACCCTTCCGCAGGAGCAGGTGGATCTGTTGATGAAAGATGCCGAGAAAGGTGCCAACGCGCGGATGACCGTTGATCTGGAGGCCCAGACCATCACCTCGTCCGACGGGGAGGTGTTTGCGTTCGAGGTGGATGCCCATAAGAAACATTGTCTGCTGAACGGGCTCGACGATATCGGCCTGACGATGGAAAAGTCAGGGGCAATTGCCAGCTTTGAGGCCAAAGCAGGCGCGGAACGTCCGTGGGTCTGACCCGCGCGGGTACCACATTTAGCGTATACTCTTTTGGCAACACCTAACCCGGCACACAGGTGATGCAATCGGGGGACAGTTTGCAGACCAAAAGCGCCGTTTCGATTCCATGCAGGAAATCATAGCCTTGCCTCGTGATATGAATATCGGCAAGATTATCGGTGTTGAGGCATTCCAACGGGCAGGTTGGGGTGAACATATGGAATAAGGGGCCGGCATGAACCGGGTCCGTCCGGGTTGAGGATGAAAGTCAGTGATCGCACAGCTATCAGGTGCTGTGGTTCGGGCGGTTGTCGTTTTGATCGTCATATCCACGCCATCTTTGCTGATACCGGGCACCAGCCCGGAGACGACACAGATCGTCACACTGATCGGGCTCTTTGCCGGGGCTTTCGTATTCTCTGAATATGCCTCCACCTATCCGGGCCTGATTGAATTTCGTGACGCCCCGCCATTCAACAGGGTCCGCGTGGTCTCTTTGTTCATCGCGCTTTTCGCGCTCAGCGTCGTTGTCGATACGGATAGCCAGGTCTCCACCCTGTCGCTGGTGATCAATGCCACGGGTCTGGTGATCAGTCAGGCGCTGGACTTTCCGTTCAGCCCGCTGAACCTGTTCATCGCTGAGATATCGGCAGATGCCGGTGCGCGACAGATCGTAGATTTGCAGATCATGACCGGGCTGGCCGCCCTGATCGGTCTGGTCACCCTGTCGGCCTTTGCCATTCTGGTGCGGATGCAGCAATGGCCGAACCGGCAATCGGCCTTCAATGTCTGGGTCAACCTGCCCACATTCGACCCGACCACCGGCGGCGATGTGGTGACACGTCTGATCCGGGACTCCCGGATTAACATTTTGTTAGGGTTCTTGCTGACCTACTTCATTCCGGTTCTGCTGCGGATCGGCACGGCGCAGCTGGACGTGTCGATTGTAACCTCGCCGCAAACCATGGTCTGGGTGGTCGCGTTATGGATGTTTCTGCCGCTTACCTTGTTCATGCGCGGCATGGCGATGGCACGCGTCGCCGATATGATCATTGCCCGGCGCAAACGTCTGGTCGCCTATTTCGAGCCCGAAGACCGGTTTATGCCAGCCTGATCCCGCGCCTGTTCCTTGCCCTCGGCCTGGTGCTGTCCCTCCCCGCGCTGGCAGACAGTCTGCGCCTTGCCAATTTCCACACCCGCCTGTCCCGCGACGGCCCCGGTCTGATGTTGTCAGACCTGACCGATCCCGAGCCTGACCCCCGGATCCGGGCCACGCTTGATGTGATCGCGGCAGCCGATGCGGATATTCTGCTGCTTCAGGATGTGGATTACGATGCAAACGGCCATGGGCTGACAGCACTGGCAGAGGCGCTTGGCACGCATGGGCATCCCTATCCTTACCGGCTGATGCTGCGGCCCAATACGGGGCGGCCGACCGGGCTGGATATCGACGGCAATGGCAGGGTGGGAGACGCGCGCGATGCGCAGGGCTATGGCCGGTTCAACGGCCAGGGGGGTATGGCGCTGTTGTCACGCTGGCCAGTTGATACCGGCGCGCTGCGTGATTTCTCAAACTTTCTCTGGGCCGATCTGCCTGACAGTACCTCGGCACAGGTTCTGCAACCCGAGGCGCTGGCGCTGCAACGTCTGGCATCGGTCGCGGCCTGGGATGTGCCCCTGCGCCTGCCCGATGGCGCGGCTTTCCATATTCTCGCACTCCATGCCACGCCCCCGGTCTTCGACGGCCCGGAAGATCGCAACGGTCTGCGCAACGCCGATGAGCTGCGCTTCTGGCAATTATATCTTGACGGATGGTTCCCGGGGGCGCCGGTTTCACCGCCCCCCGCTTCGCCCTGATGGGCACATTGAATATCGACCCGGACAGGGGGGAAGGCCGCCCCGGGCCATTGCGCGCCCTGCTGAACCATGCCGCCCTGCAAGACCCGGTGCCAACCAGTGCAATGGGTGGCACCGCTACCGCCGATTGGGACGAGCCAAGCCCCGGCGATCTGCGGGTGGATTACATCCTGCCCGCCGCAGGTTTGCAGGTCAGCGCAAGCGGGGTGATCTGGCCGGAAGATGACACCGCAACCCCGCCCCTGTCTGTTGTGGCTGCCGCCTCAGACCATCGGCTGGTCTGGGTCGATCTGGAATTCTAGAGCCGCAGGTGGAAAACTCCAGTTTTCCATATGGAATTCTCGAGAATTCCGGTGCCCGGATTTTGCTGTAAATCCAACCTGACGTTATAAGGCACTCCGCAGGGCATCCTCCACCGGGGTGTCCACCAGATCGGGCAACAGGGCGTTCAGCGCGCTGCCATCCACCTGATGCGGCTGATCCCAGAGATAGCGCATTTCAAGCAGGTGTTTCGCCTGGGCCCAGACCGGCCGGGCAAGATGGATCGGAAACCATGACATCCGCGAAACCGCCATGTCGCGTCCGAGGGCTGCGCCACAGGCCCGGGCCAGTTGCCTTGCGCTCAGCGTATAGCCGCCAAAGGCAAGATCGGTGACCCCGCCCAAATCCCCGCGCATCTCGGCCAGCCGTGGCAGGGTGGCGGCCATATCGGGCAGATAGGCCCAGGCATGGGACTGGTCCAGCGCGCCGGGATAGCTGAGCTTTCCGCGATGTGCCTGTTTGGCGATGATCCTGTCGAACCACCCGGCCGAGGCCCGGTCATCCAGAAAATCCCCGCCCCTGAGCAGGATCACCTGAATATCCGCATCGTGATAGCTCTGCTCCATTTCGATCCGCAACCTCCCAAGCGGGTTTGTGGCCCGTTGTGGCATATCGGGGCCGACAATCGCGGGCATCGTCTGACCAAACCCGTAGGTATAGATATTGCCCGCCTGCATCACGGTGGCCCCGCTGGCCCGTGCCGCGGCGATCACCTGTGCGGTCAGCCCGGGCAACAGCGCCGCCCATTTGCTGTAGGGCGGGTTCCAGCCATTCACGATGACATCCATGCCCTGCGCGGCCCCCGTAAGGTCACCGGTCTTGCGGTCATAGGCGGTAACATCCCAGCCTGCGGCCCGAAATGCCGCCATCGCATGGCGCCCGAACCGGCCCGTCGGTCCCAGTATCAACACTGTCTTTGCCATGGTGGCTCTCCCTGATTATCCATGCCTGACCCGGATATATGCATTCATGAATTTTACGATATTCCCAAAAACCGTCTTTCTGATATTCATATATGAATGGATAATCCGATCACCTCGCTCGACTGGTCCCTGATCCGCGCCTTTCTCAGCGTGGCGGACACCGGGTCGCTTTCTGCTGCCGCGCGCCAGCTCGGGCTCAGCCAGCCCACGCTTGGCCGCCAGATCCGCGCGCTGGATCAGGCCCTGGGCAGCGCGGTGTTTGAACGTCACCCGAAAGGCCTGCACCTGACCGCATTCGGTCAGGCCCTGCGCCCCGCCGCCCGCGCCATGGCCGAGGCTGCCGGTCAGATCGGCCTGATCGCCGCTGGCCATGACAGCCAGCTTGCCGGATCGGTGCGGATCACGGCCTCCACCTTTGTGTCCTGCTTTCTGTTGCCGCCGATACTGGCCGATCTGCGCCAAAGACACCCCGAGATCGACATTGACCTCACCGCGTCGGACCAGACGGAAAACCTGCTGTTTCACGAGGCCGATATCGCGCTGCGGATGTATCGCCCGGAACAGCTTGACATGATCACCCGTCATCTGGGCGATCTGCCGCTCGGTCTTTATGCCCATCGCCGCTATTTCGCCAAGCGCCCGATGCCGGAGCGCATCGAAGACCTGTTTGACCATGATGTGCTTGGCTATGATCGGGATGACCGGATCCTGCGCGGTTTCCGCGATGCGGGCCTTGATATCGACCGGTCTTTCTTTGCGCTGCGCTGCGATGACCAGATCACCAACTGGGCGCTGCTGCGCGCGGGTCTTGGCATCGGGCTGGGCCAGGCCGCCGTGGCCGCCACCGACCCGGATCTGGTGCAGGTTCTGCCCGATACGCCCGTTCCGACCCTGCCTGTCTGGCTGACCTGCCATGAAAGCCTGCGCCATACGCCCAGGGTTGCAGCGGCCTGGGATGCGCTGGCCCATGGTCTGGCCCGCGTGGTTTCTTGACCCCCGAAGGCGCAGCTTGTACCGCAGGGGCAACATATTTTCGAAGGATTTCGCAGCAATGACCAACCACTCTCTCCTGATCCTGCCCGGCGACGGCATCGGCCCCGAAGTGATGACCGAGGTGCGCAAAATCATCGACTGGTTCGGCAGTCGCGGTCTGGCCTTCGATGTGTCCGAGGATCTGGTGGGCGGGGCCGCCTATGATGCCCATGGCACCCCGTTGCACGACGATACCATGGCCCGCGCGCAAGAGGTGGATGCGGTTCTGCTGGGCGCCGTTGGCGGGCCGAAATACGATACGCTTGATTTCAGCGTGAAACCGGAACGCGGGCTTCTGCGTCTGCGCAAGGAGATGGACCTTTACGCAAACCTGCGCCCGGCGCAGTGTTTCGACGCGCTGGCGGATTTCAGCAGTCTCAAGAAAGATGTGGTTGCCGGTCTCGACATCATGATCGTGCGCGAACTGACCTCGGGCGTCTATTTCGGCGAACCGCGCGGCATTCACACCGAAGGCAATGAACGGGTCGGGATCAACACCCAGCGTTACACGGAATCCGAGATCGAAAGGGTGGCGCGATCGGCGTTTGAACTGGCCCGGAAGCGGGGCAACAAGCTGTGCTCGATGGAGAAGGCCAATGTGATGGAAAGCGGTATCCTCTGGCGCGAGGTCGTGCAGGAGGTGGGCGACAAGGATTACCCGGATGTGGAGCTGAGCCACATGTATGCCGATGCGGGCGCGATGCAATTGACCCGCTGGCCCAAACAGTTCGACGTGATCGTGACCGATAATCTGTTCGGTGATCTTCTGTCTGATCTGGCCGCGATGCTGACCGGTTCGCTTGGCATGTTGCCCTCGGCCTCGCTGGGCGCGCCGATGGAAAACGGGCGGCCCAAGGCGATGTATGAACCGGTTCACGGCTCTGCCCCCGATATCGCGGGTCAGGGCAAGGCCAATCCGATCGCCTGCATCCTCAGCTTTGCCATGGCCCTGCGCTACAGCTTCGATCAGGGGGGGGAGGCCGACCGGCTGGAAAAAGCCATCGAAGATGTGCTGGCCGATGGGTTGCGCACGGCTGATTTGCTGGGCGAAGAGGGTGTGACCCCGGTCAGCACCAGTGAAATGGGCGATGCGATTGTGACGAAATTGGCATCATCTGTCTGACCCGACGCAGATAGTTGACCCTTTGGCACGCTCGGCCCTTGAGATACGCGTCTGATCGCGTATCCGTACATGCAGGATGACCGAGCAGACCGCCAACACAAATCTTCGCGGCGCGTTATTCGCGCTTGTGGCCTTTGGGGTCTTTGCGACCCATGACGTGGTCATCAAATATCTGGGCGCATCCTATTCGCCGTTTCAGATCGTGTTTTTCAGCGTTCTGTTCGGCTTTCCCATCATCACCTTCCTGCTGATGCGCGATGCATCCGGCGGGCATCTGCGCCCGCGCCACCCCTGGTGGACCGCTGCGCGCACATGCGCCTCTGTTCTGACCGGGGTTGGTGCGTTCTTCGCCTTCTCGGCCCTGCCGCTGGCGCAGGTCTATGCGATCCTCTTTGCCGCACCCCTGCTGATCACGGTCCTTGCGATCCCGATGCTGGGGGAAAAGGTGGGCTGGCGCCGGGGCATTGCGGTTCTGGTCGGGCTGGGCGGTGTGATGGTTGTGCTGCAACCCGGCAGCACTGAATTGCAACTGGGCCATTTCGCGGCCCTCACCGCCGCTGCAACCGGGGCCTTTGCCTCGGTCATCGTGCGAAAGATCGGGCGCGAGGAACGCAGTGTTGTTCTGATCCTCTATCCGATGATGGCGAATTTCGTGCTGATGGGCGCCGCCCTGCCTTTTGTCTATGAACCGATGCCGATTATAGATATCGGCGCCTCGGCCATCATTGCCACAATGGCCCTGGTTGCCAGCACATGCCTGATCCTGGCCTATCGCCATGCCCAGGCCGTGATCGTCGCCCCGATGCAGTATTCACAGATCATCTGGGCAAGCCTTTATGGCATCTTGCTGTTTGACGAAACGCTCAGCCGGTCCACGCTGATCGGCACCGGCATCATCATCGCCTCGGGTCTCTATATCGTGCTGCGCGAAGGTCAGGGCGGCACCTCGCGCACCACCCCGGTTCTGCGCACCCGGTCGCGCAGCGGCACGCCGGTCGCCCCCCGGGTCGGGCAGTTTCTGAGTGAGGAACAACGCGGCCTAAGATCACAGCCACCGGAAGATAACACAACAGGCTAAAGCACCCTGCCTTAAACTTGACTCACAAATACCCTGCCACGCTTCGCGTTCCCGGGACATTTGTGATGCGCGATGTCTCAGGTTTAAGGCAGCATGCTGTAAAGCGTTTCGGGCAAGCCTTGGATCGAAAAAAGCGGCCTCTCGCCTTTGGCCCGAACGCGGTTTTCGAGACCGTCTGTTTCAGGGTAAACCCGAAAAGCTATAGGTCTGGCGACCCTTCTCCACTCTCACCGCCCTCTGCTCGTGCCAGCCCCCTTGCATTGCCCCGCCACCCCGGCTATCCCGCGCCTCACGGTCGGGCTGTGGCGCAGCCTGGTAGCGCACCTGCTTCGGGAGCAGGGGGTCGGAGGTTCGAATCCTCTCAGCCCGACCAGATGATAAGGTGTGAGGCGACATATGGTTTTGCCTTTTGCGCCAAAACCTTTCCTCTTTACCTATCCATTGCGTTATTCTGACTTGTCGGTTTGTTGCGTTTGCCCTGACCATCCAACCGGGAAATCAGGGGCGATTTGAAGGTCAGACGCCGCAGGCGCCAGTTTCTGCAAATCTGCCATGTGGCGAACGCGGGAGGGGGCAATGCAATTCAACAGGGGTGGTGCGACCCGCAGGCGCAGCCGGGGAACTTGCAGGTCTCTTTTGATCGGAGCACAGGAGCGATGTCAGACGAGTCTGATGATCTGGCATTTCAACGAATCTCGACACGCAGTTTGAGACGATCACGCGCGTTTACGCCAATGGGCAAACTTTGCGGGCAAATGGTGGTATGGTCTGACCGTCTATGACCGCTATAGGCCACCAAGGGCGCCACAATGTCCGTACGGTCCGCCATCGGGTTGCGCGCGGCGAAGAGATACGTCGCCCGCCCCTGCGATTTCAGGGCCAGGCCAATCGGTTCAGCGCAGGCATCCAGCGCAGCTTGCAGGCTGTCGTACGCATCCGAGAACCCTTCTGGGTTGCAGGTCGCGCAAAGGTGTAAACCCACCTCCGCCATCACGAAAGCCCCCTTGGTCGGAGGATATACGTATCCATGATCCATCCGTGATCCGCCCGCGCCGCGGCACGTGCCGCGATGATCCGAGGCCCTGCTTCCGCCAGGGGGCCGTGATCGAGGATTTGTTCCTCCATACCCAAATACGCCCCCCACCAGATCACCAGGTCCCGGTGGGCAAGGGTTTGGAAGCTGCATTCGCCATCCAGCATGACGGCCACGGTCTCTGCCCCTTCAGGCCAGCCGTGGTCCCGCAGGCGCCGTCCGGTTGTCACGGTGACTGCTCCTGCCAGCGTGTTGAATGTGATGCCATGGGCCGCCGTCAGCGCCTGGAGCGCGGTGATCCCCGGCAGAATCCGCAATGTCGGCGCGGGGGCAAGCCGCGATGCGATCCGCAAAGTGCTATCGTAAAGCGAGGGATCGCCCCACACCAACAGGGCCACCGGGCCACCGGGCTTTGCTTCGGCGATCGTTGCCTGCCAACGCCGCGCGATTTCATCATGCCAGGCCCGAACCCGGTCCTTATACGGGATGGAAGGGTCGCGCGTGGGATAGTCGAATGCCACAACAGGGGCGGTTGTCCGTGCATCGGCAATGATCCTGTGCCTCAGCTCCGCCAGATCGGATTTATCGGGCCCTTTATGCGGAATAAGGATCAGCGCTGCGTCGCGCAATGCACGCTGCGCCTCCAGTGTCACATGCTCTGGATTGCCGGTCCCGATCCCGATAAGCCACAGATCCATCGCCTAGGCCCCATCCGCCAGCGGACCATACAGAATAAGCGCAGGCGTCGTGCCGATCTCCGCGTTCAGGCGGTCCATCAATTCCGCCAACGTCATCCGGTGCAGTGCTTGCTCCGGCGTGCTGACGGCCTCCGCCAGAAGAGCAGGCGTTGCGGCGGGCAGGCCACGCTCCATCAACGCGGCGGCGAGTTTGGGGAATGTCCGTTTGCCCATGAAAACAACGGTGCTTGCCGTGGGATCCGCCAAAGCGTTCAGGTCGATATCGTCCGGCAATGCGCCCGAGGCATCATGGCCGGTCACGAACTGCACCCGACGTGCGGTCAGGCGGCGCGTCAACGGGATGCCAGCAGCGGCGGCGGCGGCAATCGCGGAGGGCACGCCGGGAATGATTTCATACGAAATTCCTGCCGCGCGCAGCGCAACAAGCTCCTCCTCCAGCCGCCCGAACAAGCCGCAGTCACCGGATTTCAGCCGGACGATGCGCTGGCCTGTCTTCGCATAATCGACCAACAGACGGCTTACATGGTTCTGCTTCGGTGACCGCCGCCCGGCGCGTTTGCCAACGCCCACCAGATCGGCGCCGCTGCGGGCATGGGACAGGATCGGACCTGAAGATAAGTCATCAAACAAGACCGCATCCGCATGTTTCAGGCGGTCGACGGCTTTCAATGTCAACAACTCCGGATCTCCGGGGCCTGAGCCGACGAAAGAGACGAAACCGCTCATCCCAGATCCTCGCAGATCATATGGAAGAAAGTACCGGTGACATTTCCACGCACGGAGCCAGACTGCGCAACCGGGTGTCCGTCGGCATCTGCAACATCTGCGAGGGGCGCATCCGGCTGGTGTAAGATGCTGGAATAGTGAAACTCATGTCCGCGCAAGGCCGTGCCTGCCGCAAATCCAGGCATGGCTTTCGACAGCACAGCACGGCGATACCCAAGGTTGAATTTTCGTTTCTCATACGATGTCTCAAGCCCCAGCAGACCCGCCATCTGGTGTCGGGTTCCGTCCTTGTCGATCAAGCCTGCCCCAGCGCCATGTAGCCGCCGCACTCGCCGTGGACCGGCCGTGTTTCGGCATGGGTATGCAGGGTATTGCGGAACCGTGAGGCCGCCGCTAGGGCACCAGCGTGTAGCTCTGGGTAGCCCCCCGGAAGCCACACGAGATCAGCGTCCGGATCCGGGACCTCATCGGCCAAAGGAGAGAATGGCAGGATCTCCGCCCCTGCCTCGCGCCAGCCTTTCAGCAAATGCGGATAGGTGAACGAAAACGCCGCGTCGCGGGCCAGCGCGATGCGTTGAGCGGGCGGTTTCGGCAATGTGCCACCCGGTCCGGTCACCCCCCCGCCTGCGCCGCCGAACGGAGAGCAGAAAGATCAACATTCTCCCGCAGAAATGCAGCATAGCCTGTAATTGCAGCCTCAAGATCGGGGTGTTCAATCGCTTGGATCAGCCCCAGATGCCGCTCTGGCAACGCCAAATCACCGCGACGTGGCAAAACGCCGAAAACGTTAAGGCCCGCGTGATCCATGCCGCGCCGGATCAACCGCTCGTGCCGGGGCGACGCCACGCGGTTCAAGATCACACCCGCGATGGGCAAATCCGGCATATAGGCCTGGAACCCCAGCGCCGTGGCCGCGGCCGATTGTGCCTGCCCGCCCGCGTCGATCACCAACACAACGGGCCAGCCCATGTGTCGCGCGGTTTCCGCCGATGATCCAAACCCTGTCTGCCCGCGTGTCGCGACCCCGTCGTAAAGCCCCATGGAGCCTTCTGCGATGCAGATATCCGCGCCCGCAGCCTGTCCGCCAATCGCCTGCAAAAGCCCTTCATCCATCGCCCAGGTGTCGATGTTGAACGACATCCGACCAGAGGCCGCGTGATGAAATGCCGGATCAATGTAATCCGGTCCCGATTTATAGGGTTGCACCGCAAGCCCATCGTCACGCAGGGCCCGCAGCAGACCCAGCATTACGGTCGTTTTTCCGGTGCCTGACGATGGCGCTGACACCAACAACCCCGGAGGAAATGCAGTCATTTCAGTCATCCCCATGTTGCCATTCCGACCACGGGCTATCAGCCGATTGTGGTCTGTAACGGCGATCGTAATCAGCGGCGTAAAGGCGGCTTTCGGTGAAGTCACTGGCGCCGATCGCGGGGCCCACAAGGATCAACGCGGTGCGCGCGATGCCGGGATCCATGGCGCTTTCCAACCCGCCAAGTTTGGCGCGGATGATTTTCTCATCCGGCCAAGAGGCGCGGTAGACCACGGCCACCGGGCAATCGGCCCCGTAATGGGGCACCAATTCGGTTACCACCTGTGCCAGATTTCCAATCGACAGATGGAGTGCAAGTGTTGCACCGGTTGCGCCAAAATTTGCAAGGCTTTCACCCTCGGGCATTGAAGACGCGCGGCCCGGTATCCGTGTCAGGATCAAGGATTGCCCGACACCCGGCAAGGTCAGTTCTTGCCCCAAACTTGCGGCGGCGGCGGCGAAGGACGGCACACCGGGGGTGACGGTATACGGGATGCCCAAGGCTTCAAGCCTTCGGATCTGCTCCCCCATTGCGGACCACACGGACAGGTCGCCCGAATGCAGTCGCGCCACGTCTTTGCCCGCGTCATGGGCCACCGCGATGGAGCCGATGATATCCTCCAGCGACAAAGGCGCGGTGTTCACGATCTGCGCGCCTTCAGGACAATGATCCAGAATCGCTTCCGGCACCAAGGACCCCGCGTAAAGGCACACCGGGCAGGCGGCGATCAGGTCCCGTCCGCGCAACGTCAGAAGATCCGGCGCACCGGGGCCTGCGCCGATGAAATGGACTGTCATGTCTGGTCTCCCTGGGCCAATGCGCAGGTTGCCATTCGGTCAGCGGACACCACGCGCGCGGCCAATAATCGTGCGCCCGGACCCGCAGCCGCCAGAGCTGCCGCTTCTGCCACTGAGCCACTGTTGCGATTGTGTTGCGAGGCCTGGGACCGCGTCAGCGTGATCTGGGCCTCCAGCACATCTGCCTGGATTCCTGCAACGGGCACCTCGTGCCTCTCGGCTAACGTCACCATCGCCGGTGCAACAGCCTTGTCGGCCACCGTTGCAAAGAGCTGTGCCCCGACGCCTGCACGGTTCAGAGCGTCTTCCAAACTGGCAAGCGTCGCGGCAGCGCGAAATCCAAAACCGGCCACAATCATAACGTTACACTCCATTGCACAATGGGGTAGGCTGATGTCCAGCCGCGTTTGGACCCAAGCGGCATCGCATGCGCAATCTCGATCCGCATCAGAGTGCCGCCATGCGCCGCCTGTGCGGTTGCCAGCAAAGCCTCAGCCTCCAGCGTGACTGCGTTTGTCACAATCCGCGTGCCAGCAGGCAAGGCAACGACCCGGGCCACCAGGTCAGCGCAGAGCCCGCCGCCAATGAACACGGCGTCTGGCACCGGCAACGCGTCCAGCGCTTCAGGTGCTATGCCCGTCACTACAGAAATACGGTCTAATCCAAACGCGTCGGCATTCGCACGGATCAGCGCCACACGATCGGGCTGCATTTCAATTACACTGGCCGAGCAGGTTGAGTGCGCCAGGGCCCATTCCACCGCGATGGTGCCGGATCCACCGCCGATGTCCCATAAATGCTCTCCGGCGCGCGGTGCCAGAGCCGACAGCGTCAGGGCCCGCACAGGGCGTTTGGTCATCACACCGTCGGTTTCGTACAAGTCATCCGGGCGCCCTGATGTAAGCGGCACCACAATGCCGTTCCCGGCGACCTCAATCGCCACACAAACCGGATGCGAAAACCCGCCCTTGCAGGCCTCGGCGACCGAGACCCTGCTGATCTGTTCGCGTGGCCCGCCCAACGCCTCACAGATTGTCAATGTGCTGCCGCCGAAGCCAGCAGACGCAAGGTATGCCGCCAAGGCCGACACCGCCTTCCCGTCGAGCAACAGCACAATTGCCCGCAATCCCGGTGCCAGATACGGTCGAAGTCGCGCTAACGGGGCGGCATGGAGCCCGAGGCACAGTGTATCCTCCAAGGGCCACCCCAAATGCGATGCAGCCAGTGCGAAGGTGGACGGCGCAGGGAACGACCGCCACTCGCCGCGCTCAAACGCAGTTGAGATTGCGCGTCCGGCACCGAACCAAAACGGGTCCCGGACACGAGGACCACAACATTGCGGCCGCGCAACCCGCGTAACAGTTCAATCCCATCGACAAATGGTACCGGCCATTCGATCCGCTCGACACCCGTATCCGGCAAAAGTCCCAGATGGCGCGGTGGCCCCATGATGATTTCCGCGGCTTCAACTGCTTCTCTGCTTGCGGGCGAAAGGCCCGCCGGTCCATCTTCGCCCAGACCGACAATTGTGATCCACGGAGTTTCAACCATGATCCCGAACCTCCTGATCCTTGGCGGCACAACCGAGGCGACGGCCTTGGCCCGCGCTGTGGCCGAGGCCGGGATCGCGGGTATTGTGTCGTTCGCTGGCCGCGTTGCGCGGCCCGTGCGCCAACCCTTGCCCCAGCGGGTCGGCGGATTTGGCGGTGTATCGGGCCTTGCCGCTTATTTGCAGGATCAAGACATCACACATGTGGTCGACGCGACGCATCCGTTCGCCGCGCAGATGAGCAGAAATGCTATCGCCGCATGTGCTCAGACAGGTGTGCCGCTTGTGGCCCTGACCCGTGCGCCCTGGCTGCCTCGACCAGGCGATGCGTGGACCCATGTGGCCGATATTGCAGGCGCTGTTGCGGCACTTGATCACCCCAGAAAACGCGTCATGCTGGCCGTCGGACGTATGCATCTGGCCGAGTTCGCGCCGAACCCGCAGCACGTCTATCTTCTGCGCCTTGTCGATGCACCGGGCTTTGAGTTGCCTCTGCCGCATACCGAGGTTCTGGTGTCCCGCGGGCCGTTCACGCAAGCCGAGGATGAGGCGTTGATGCAGGCCCATTCCATTGATGTTGTCGTGTCGAAAAACGCGGGCGGCACGGGCGCTTATGCCAAGATCGCCGCAGCGCGCGCGCTTGGGCTTCCGGTCATCATGATCGGCCGGCCTTTCATTCCCGTTCGGCAAGAGGTCACCACACCGGCACAGGTTCTCAACTGGGTGTCTCATTGCGCCACCGACCGTGGCGTATAGACAAACGGCGCACCGTCCCGTGCGATGGCGCGGGTCAAGGAGGAGCCGACCAGAACGATTGTGCGCATATCCGCCATCTCAGGGGTTGCGTCATCCAAGGTGGTCACCCGCAATGTCTGATCGGGGGTGGAGACGGCGCGCGCGAAGATGATCACACGGCCCGGTTCGCAACATTCCCGCAGGATTGCCAATGTCCGGCCAAAGCCATCCGGGCGAGACCTGGAACGCGGGTTGTAGAACGCCATTGCGAAGTCGGCCTCAGCGGCAAGACGCAGACGGGTTTCGATCAAGCTCCAGGGTTTCAGGTTGTCAGACAGATTAATGGCGCAAAAGTCATGGCCCAATGGTGCGCCCGCCGCCGCCGCCGCCGCCAACATCGCGGTGATCCCCGGGATCACGCGGATGTCGAGATTGCACCAATCCGCAGGTCCGGCCTCGACCGCTTCAAACACCGCCGAGGCCATCGCAAAGACGCCGGGATCACCCGAACTGACGACCACAATGCGGCGACCGTCATCTGCCATCTGCAACGCATGGGTCGCGCGCTCCATCTCAACCCGGTTGTCACTTTCGTGCAGTACCAACCCGTCGCGGGGCGTGATGCGACGAACATAGGGAATGTAACCCACGATATCGGTCGCGGCCGCAATGGCGGCCTGCGCGTCGGGTGTAATCAATCCGTCCGCCCCCGGCCCAAGGCCGATTATGACAACCCATCCCGTCATGGGCGGCGGCCTTGCCCGTGCACAACGATGATCGAGAAATAGGGCAATGTCTCACCATCAAACTCTGACAACGGGCGCACGGTCTGCCCCTCCATGCTGGCATATTCCACCAAGATCGCACGGTTCGCTTTGCCGGCCTTCGCCAAGGCCCGCCGTACCTTCGGCAAGTTGCGGCCGATCTTCATGACGACCAGTGCATCAGCGCGGGTCATCGCATCTGTCAGGGCGGTTTCGTGCAGCGTGCCCATCACGGTCGAGAGGATATCATCCCCCCAAGTTATCGGCGCGCCAGAGGCTGTCCAAGCCGCCGACATTCCGGTGATCGCCGGGACAGTTTCCACGTCGCAGGTGGTCTGCAAGCGCGTGAACAAGTGCATAAACGAGCCATAAAAGAACGGGTCACCTTCGCACAGAACCACCACGTCTTCTCCAGATGATGACAGGTCGCACAACCGCTGCGTGCACTCAGAATAGAACTCCGACAGGATCGCGTTGTAACGTGGATCGCTAAGCGGGATTTCTGTTGTGACTGGATATTCCATCGCAAATTCAATGGCATCTGGGCGCAGCATCCCGTCCACAATCGAGCGTGCGCGGCCTTTTCGCCCAAGCTTGCGAAAGAAGGCGATGTGCCTGGAGTTGCGGACCAGACGGTCGGCCCGGACGCTCATCAGGTCCGGGTCACCCGGCCCAAGGCCCACTCCATAGATGATCCCCTTGGCCCGGGCGCTCATTCCGTGCGGCTCGCGATGGCGTTGATGGCAGCAACGGTGATGGCCGAACCACCAAGCCGGCCCTCTACAATCAGCGATGGCACGGGTGCTGCCGCCCACAGCGCCTCCTTGCTTTCGCGCGCACCGACGAAGCCAACCGGGCATCCGATGATCGCCGCAGGGCGCGGGCATGCGGGATCTTCCAGCATCTCCAGCAAATGGAACAGAGCAGTCGGTGCGTTTCCGATGGCCACCACTGCGTCCTGCAGACGATCGCGCCACAGCTCCAATGCCGCGGCCGACCGGGTTGTGCCCAAAGCCGCAGCCATCTCAGGCACGCGTGGGTCACGTAGCGTACAGATCACGTCATTCTGCGCCGGCAACCGTTTGCGCGTGACGCCTTCGCTGACCATATAAGCGTCGCAAAAGATCGCTGCCCCATTTTCCAACGCATCGCGCGCGACGGATACCATGCCCGGAGCAATTTGGACATGGCCCTCCAAACCCACAAGACCAGCGGCGTGGATCATGCGCACGACGACCTGCTCTTCATCCGGTACGAAACCTGTCAGATCGGCTTCGGCCCGAATTGTCGCGAAACTCTCCTGATAAATCGCGACGCCGTTCTTTTCATATTCATAAGGCATGTTCAGTCTTGGAAATCCTTGGGGGTTACCTCGGCGAGGATCAGGTCTGCGGGCAACCCGCGCTTGCTTGGCGCATCCCATGGCGCGCCTTTGCTGACAAGGTCGAACCCATCTTTCGTAGTGACCAGCGTCCGGTCCGCTGCCTGCGGATGTGCACACCCTTTGATACAGCCCGACACGTGGAGTGTTTCGCCAGGTGGCAAGCCCGGGGCCAGCGCGCGCGCAATTGCGCGGGTTGGACCATTGGCCTGGGGGCATCCCGGCGCACCGGTGCAGGCATGAACCTTGAGAAGTGGATCATCCGGGGCGCAGAACCCGCGAGGAATTGCAAGCATCGGGCCCAGGGCCAGCAATTTACGGTTTGGCAGGATACGCAAAGCGGTCACTTCGCCCGCGCGCATAAAGTCTGCCACGACATGCGCGTCGAGTTGCCCGAACGGTGCACCCATCAGCGTCCCGTTGTTGCACGGGATTGCGGCAGGCACCGGCCGCCGCGCAACCTGGGCCCAATCGGGCGGCAATATGGCCGACCGCAAGTGTCGCGCCATGCGGCCTGCATTGCGCCCACCGGTCTCCACGAACCACGCGATCAGGTCTCGCAAAGCCTCCATAGCCGTCTCTGGCGTGACGGGCCGCCCCGCCGCCGCCCCGTCCGCCAAGAGGATCATTTCACCCTCATGACCAAGCTCGAACCGGATATCTGCCGGCGCGCCGGTCAGCCAGGGCATGTGTGCTGTATCAATGCAGTAACCAAATTTCGCAGGCAGATCAGGCAGGTCAGCAAGTGTGTCCATCAACGCCCGCGCCAGCTTGTGAGTCCGATCACCCATCTGCCAATCCGGGGTCATCACCAGATTGCGGCGGCTTTCCTGCGCAGGATCCACGTCCAACAGATCCGCTGCCAAAAGCGCCGCGATCACGGCGTCGTGGTCCCGCTCCGCCACACCTCTGATTTGCACATTCGCGCGGTTTGTCAGCTCCAGCGTGCCGGATCCGAAACGCTCGGCCACGTTACAAAGGGCGAGGGTTTGGGCCGCGCTCAACTGACCCATCCACGGACGTATGCGCACCACTAAACCGTCTCCCGAAACCATCGGGCGGTACGCTCCCGGACACCATCCCTTGACCAGCGGGGCGCTCATTCCGCAGCCTCCATATCCGCAAGGATTGAGTTACGACGTGACTGCCAGAGGCCTGCGGCATGGAGCGCTGCGAAACGATCACGCATCGCGGCCAGCGCATCGGGGTTGGCGTCCTGCAAAAAGGCCGTAACGTCTGCTTGCCCCAGCGTGGCGTCATAATAGAGGTCGAACAGATGCGACGGGACCACACGGGCGAGCTGTGCGAAGGACGCCATGTTTTCAAGCGTTGCGGCAATTTCCGCCGCCCCCCGAAATCCGTGGCGGCGCATTCCGGTGATCCAGTCAGGGTTGGCGGCACGCGCCATAACCACACGGGCGATCTCTTCGGTCAGACCGCGCGCGCGGGGCTGTGCGGGGTCAGTGACATCCAGATGGTAAGCCTTCGCCGACCCGCCCGTGACAGCCTGCGCCGCAAGAAAGCCTGCCTCGTGGGTGGCGTAATCCTCTGCCAGAAGAATGTCCGTTTCCGGCAGATCCTGAAGGTGCACAAACGCATCCGCCTTTGCCACATGGGCGCGCAATCCGTCTGCATCCAACTGCACGTCTTCGCCGTCCAACGCGTAACTGGATGCCGCCAGCCATGCTTCTCCGGCAGCGACTTGTGCGGCTTGGGAATAATCGCCGATCTGTGGCCCCATCCCGACGCCAAAGCTGCCCGGTGCCGGGCCAAAAACGCGGGCCGCATCGGCGCCGACATAGGGGTTCCAATCCGGCGCCTCGTCGCGGGCTGATAATGCCCGTGTCGCCTGGTTGAACAAAGTCGAAAGCGTTGGAAACACGTCGCGAAACAGGCCCGAGACCCGCAGCGTCACGTCGATGCGAGGGCGATCCAATTCGGCTATCGGCACCACTTCGATACCCGAAACCCGCTCCGACCCCTCGTCCCAAACGGGCCGTACACCCAACAAGACCAGCGCCATTGCAAATTCCTCGCCTGCTGTACGCATAGTGGCCGAGCCCCATAGATTCACGATCAGGCCTTTCGGCCAATCGCCGTCCTCCTGGAGATGGTGGCGCATCAACTCATCCGCCATCGCGATGCCCTGTGTATAGGCAGCACGCGACGGCACGGATCGCGGGTCTGTCGTGTAAAGGTTGCGTCCTGTGGGCAACACGTCGCCGCGCCCTCGATACGGCGAGCCCGCCGGTCCCGCAGCGACCCGCTTGCCGTCCAACGCATCAATCAACGCTGCCCGTTCGCTGGCCGCTGACGGCGCGCTGTCAAACACAGTTTGCCCATGCTCGGGGCGGCCCCATACATGCAGGCCATCGCCGAACTGGCTGTCCTTTACGTCACACACAAACCGATCAATCCGGGTGATCGCCTCGGCAGAGCATGATGCGGCCTCCAGCCCAAGGTCGCCCTCAACGCCCAAGGCCTGCGCTTCGGTGCGAATATCCTCCTGCAATCGATCGCGACGCTTTGGATCAAGCCCGTCCGCATTGGAGAATTCGTCCAGCAAGGCTTCCAGGCGCACCAGACGCGTTGGTGTCTTTGATGCCTTCATCGGTGGCGGCACGTGGCCCAAGGTGATCGCGCCAATGCGACGTTTGGCCTGCGCAGCCTCGCCAGGATCGTTGACGATGAAAGGGTAGATCACCGGCAGGGAGCCGACCAGCGCATCAGGCCAGCAAATGTCTGACAAAGCGACGGATTTGCCGGGCAACCATTCCAGCGTGCCGTGGGCCCCGATGTGAACCAGCGCCTGTGCATGGGCCTGCATCCAGAGATAAAATGCAACGTATCCGTGGCAGGGCACGCGGGCGAGATCGTGATATTCTGTGTCGCGCAATGACGGCGTGCCGCGTTCTGGCTGAAGCGCCACCAGCATATTGCCGCGCCGCAGGATCGGTAAACTAAGCCCACCATTATTGGCATTCGCATCATCTGTGGGCGCGCCCCAAGCGTCGGCCAGATCGTTGCGCAACCTGGCAGGCAGGCGTTCCAACGCCGCCTCATACTCGGCTATCGGCCAGACAAGAGAGGCATTTTGCAAATCCGCACCAGTGATGCCACCGGACACGCCATGCCCGGCCTCGGCCAGATCGTCCAGGATCGCGTTTGCCGAAGCAATCGCATCCAGCCCAACAGCATGGGCGATGTTCCAATCCCGCCCCGGATACGTGGACAAGATCAAAGCAAATTCACGGTCCTTCACCTGGGTGGTGGCGAGATGATGCCAGGCCGCAACCCGTGCGGCCACAGCATTCACCCGCTCGACATGGGCCGTATGAATATAGCGCGCGAATTGTAAATCCGCGTCCCGAACCTGTGGCTCTTTGAACGACGCGACCCCGGCAAACAGCCGCCCATCCACCTCTGGCAACACCACATGCATTGCCAGATCAGCGGGGGACAAACCACGCTCTGCCTTGGTCCAGGCGTCCTCACCTGATGTGGCCAAAGCGATCTGAAAAACCGGGACATTCGCCATATCCAACGGCGAGGTTCCGTCCGCATTTTTGCCGGAGAACGAGGTGGCATTCACAATCGCAACGGGAGCCAGAAGCGCAACTTGCCGTGCCATCCATTCCGCCGCATCAGGAGCCTTCAGCGACGGCGCGAAAAGCCCCATTACTTCGAAACCCCGGGCCCTGAGCGCGTCAAAGAGCACGCATAAAGGCGCCAGGTCATCGGACACAAGATAGGACCGATAGAACGTCACCAACACCAATGGGCTGGCTCTGCCCGCCAGCACCGGGCAACACAGCCCGTCCTCCGGCGTCCATCCACCTACATTTGGTAGCCCCTTTGCACCCTCAACGGGCCCTGCGTAAAGCCCGGAGGCCAAGGCCATCTGTGCCAATGCGGCCTGTGCCGCGACCTCGCCCCCTGCGTCGCACAGATGTTGCAGGCGCCGCAGGGTGGAGACCGGTAGGGTTGATTTATCATCCAGCCGCGTATCTTCGCGCCCGTCCGCTGGCAGTACCGCCAAGGCTATGCCCTGCGCGCGCGCCAGAGTTTCGATCTGTTGCAAGCCGTAGGGCCAATACGGCACCCCACCAATCAGCCGGATCAGGATGCCCTTCGCACCCGCCAGCGTCTGCTCGATATAGGTGTCGACCGACAGCGGATGCTTGAGCGCTGCGATATTCGCCAGCCGCAACGATGGCAAGCCACCGCCCGCCCTGTGCCAGCCTGCCGCAAAAGCCCCGAGGTCAGAATCCGAGAGGCTGAGCACGACCAGTTCCGCCGGCGTTTGCGCCAGATCGGTTGGGGTCTCTGTCTCCTCTAACCCGTGGCTTTCGCGAAACACGACGTGCATGGCATGTTACTCGGCGGCAGCCTGCGCGGGCACGAGGACGGCGCGGATGGCCTGGGCTGACACATCGTCATGTTCGGCGATCACCACCAGACGCCCCATGCGCGGCTCATCCGCGCCCCAGGGACGGTCGTATTGGTGTCGCACGCGCGCGCCCACGGCCTGCACCAACAGGCGCATCGGCTTGCCTGCAACGCTGGCGTAGCCTTTGACACGCAGAATGTTCTGAGTGTTGGCGAGATCCTCAATGCGTCTGACCAGTTCAAGCGGATCAGTGATATCGGGGATGTCGATCACGATGCTCTCGAAGTCATCATGCTCGTGGTCGTCATGGCTGTCATGGTGCGACGGGCGGGCGTCCATATCATCTTCTGCAGCCGCCTCCAGCCCGAGGATTACGCGCGGATCGATGGCGCCTTCGGCAACCTCCACGACGGGCAGCGGGCGGGGGGCCTCTGCCGCGATGATTTCTTTCGCCTTCGCCACACCCTCCGGGCCTGCGAGGTCGGGCTTCGTCAGAAGGATGATATCGGCGCAGGATATCTGGTCCTCGAACACCTCGGACAGAGGCGTTTCGTGGTCGATGCTGTCATCGGCAAGACGCTGCGCGTCCACCTTCGCCACGTCAGGCGCGAAGCGGCCAGCGGCGACAGCCTCGGCATCGGCGAGTGCGATAACGCCATCGACGGTGATTTTGGAGCGGATATCAGGCCAGTTGAAGGCCTTCAGGAGCGGTTTGGGCAGGGCCAGGCCGGACGTCTCGATCAAGATATGCTCAGGCCGCGGGTCCAGCGCCATAAGCGCCTCGATCGTCGGGATGAAATCATCGGCGACGGTGCAGCAGATGCATCCGTTGGCGAGTTCCATGATGTTCTCGGCGGGGCAGTCAGGAATCGCGCAGCCCTTGAGGATTTCGCCATCGACGCCGACGTCTCCGAACTCGTTGACCACAACCGCCAGACGTTTGCCGCCGGGATTCTGCATGAGGTGAGAGATCAGCGTCGTCTTGCCCGACCCAAGGAAGCCAGTGACAACGGTGACAGGAAGTTTTGCGAGGTCAGCCATGCTCAGGCCTCCTTGGATGTGACCGGCGGTATCCGCGCGATACAGTTGCGTTTGAAGTGTTCGGGGCGCGCGCGCCACGGGATCAGGCCGTTGTCTGTGCTATGATAAAGGGCAATTCCCTCAGCCAGCATGTCCGGATGCGACGCCTCAAGGAAGTTTCCGTAAACATATGTCCAGCGCGCGTCGCCGCCGCGGATGGCCACGGAACAGCCGCTGTCACAGTTTTGCAGGCACTCCATCGGGCGGATCGTGACGCCCTCTGGCATATCCCGCTGGACCAGCGCGTCATAGAGCTTCTGGCCCGGGCGGTCCCCGTCTTCGGGCACATCCAGACCGCGCAGGCACTTGACGCAGACCAGCACTTCGGTCGGTGCATGTTCCTCAATGGTATCCATCTATCCTCCTCCGGGACACCCCGCCCGGGTTTTGCGTTGCGATCAAGATGGCAGGTCTCCTGGCTCGCGGGTCAAAACGGTCCTTGCGCCTTCCCAAATCCACCCGGATTCAGTGGCATACGCAGGTCCGCTCACCGCTTACAGTTGCGGGGGCAGCCGCGGTATCACACCGCGTTCCCTCTTAGGCCATTGGCTTGCGCCGCAGGCACCATCGGGGAAAACCCTGTTCATGGGCATGCGGGCTTGTCAATCTGTACGATTGCCGCCAAGCCTTCGGACCAGAAGATCAGGAGCCCGACCATGAGTGATGACAACGCCCGCCACGCCGAGAAGATGCGCAGGATTAAAGCCGCACGCGACAAGATGATGGAGACCAAGACCGAGGAGAAGGGTCTGATCATGGTCCATACAGGACCGGGCAAGGGCAAGTCGTCGAGCGGTTTTGGCATGGTCATGCGGTCGATCCAGCATGGTATGGGCTGCGCTGTGGTGCAGTTCATCAAGGGCAATTGGGAGACCGGAGAGAAGAGCTTCCTGCGCGCGCGTTTCGCCGATGAGTGCCGGTTTTTCGTATCCGGCGAGGGCTTTACCTGGGAAACGCAGGACAAGGAGCGGGACATCGCGGCAGCTCAGAATGGCTGGAAGATCGCGCAGGAGCAGATCCTGGACCCCGCGATTGATTTTGTCCTGCTGGACGAGATCAACATCGCCCTGCGCTATGATTATCTGGATATCGACGAGGTGGTGGACTTCCTGCTGAGCCAAAAGCCCGCAATGACCCATGTGTGCCTGACAGGGCGCAATGCCAAGCCCGAGCTGATCGAGGCGGCGGACTTGGTGACTGAGATGACGTTGGTGAAACATCCCTTCCGTGACGGCGTCAAGGCACAGAAGGGCGTGGAGTTCTGAATGCCCAAGATCGACGCGCCACGGATTGAAGAGGGCGGCGACGAAACAGGGCGCTTCCGGGCAGAGTTGCTAAGCGACACCGGCGGGCTGACTCAATTCGGCGCGTTCATCGAGACGCTCTGGCCCGAGGCTGCGTCGTCCAAATCCCACTGGCATCGGTCCGAGGATGAAATGGTATATGTGCTGGACGGCGTCATAACGTTGATCGAAGGCGGTGTGGTGACAGAACTTCACACCGGGGACACGGCCTGTTTCAAGGCGGGCCTGGCGGTCGGGCATCATCTGGAAACCGTTCGAATATACCGGCGCGGTATCTGGTGATCGGCACCCGCTCAGGCGATGATGTCGTGACCTATGCGGTGACGGGCGAGAGCGTGACGATCACAAACGGCGAGAAGATTTACCGCGATGCGGACGGGGTCGAGACGGCGCGCAAGCCGTATCATGGGTCCTGACCCTAGCTGTTCAATCCGGAAAACCAGAAGCTGACCTGATGCGATACACTCTATCAGATAGAGTTGCATATCACGGGACCAGTATTGTGGACCCTGTGGTTTTCCGGGCCTCCAGCGCCCGGTGTGCCTCGGCCACATCGGTCAGCGGAAACTGCTGATCAATGCGGATTTTGACATCTCCGGCGATGACTTTCCCGAACAGTTCCGCCGCCATCTTCTGACAGGTTTCATGTTCGGAGATATGGGTGAAAAGCATCGGGCGGGTGATCTTCAGAGAGCCTTTTGCCCCCAGGGTGGCCAGCGAAAATGGCGGAACCGGGCCAGAGGCGTTTCCGAATGAGATCATCATTCCCAGAGGTTTCAGGCTGTCCAGAGACCCCTCGAATGTATCGGCCCCGACCGCATCCATCACCACATCAACCCCGGCGCCGCCGGTGATCTCCTGCACCCGCGCAACCCAGTCCTCGTTTCGGTAATTGATGCAATGGCTCGCCCCATGTTCCAGCGCCAGGGCACATTTCTCATCCGTTCCGGCGGTTCCGATCAGGGTGATCCCTTCCGATCGCGCCCATTGGCAGGCAATCAGGCCCACGCCGCCCGCTGCGGCGTGAAACAGCACGGTATCGCCTTTGGCAACCGGTGTTGTGCGGCGGAAAAGATAGTGGACCGTCAGACCTTTCAGCATCATCGCCGCGCCCTCTTCAAAAGAGATCGCATCGGGCAGGGGGCAGACCTGCGCGGCAGACATCACCCGCGCTTCGCAATACGCGCCTGACGGGGCTGCCGCATAGGCGGCGCGATCCCCTGTTTTCAGATGGGTCACGCCTTCCCCCACAGCCTCGATCATGCCTGCGGCCTCCATCCCCAATGCGTGCGGAAGATCCATCGGGTAAAGGCCGCTCCGCTGATAGACGTCAATGAAATTGAGGCCACAGGCGTGATGCCGAATGCGTATCTCGCCCGGCCCCGGGTTGCCCACATCACGATCCACCAGTCTGAACATCTCTGGCCCGCCATGTTCTTCAATCACCACCGTTTTTGCCATATCGGCCTCCCGTTCTGTTATCTGACACATTACCCATAGACCGCATCGCGTCGAGGGCGCTTTGATTCCGGTGCTCAAACTGCTACCTGCGCCATGCGTATGATTTAAGGGCTGAAAATGGATCATTTCCTCTATCGCGACGGTATTCTTCATGCAGAAGACGTGCCTTTGCCCGGTATCGCGGCAGAGGTCGGCACGCCGTTCTATGTGTATTCCACGGCGACCCTGACCCGGCATTACACCCTTTTCAAAGAAGCGCTTGAAGGGCTGCCGAACCTTGTCTGCTATGCGATGAAATCCAACAGCAATCAGGCGGTTATCAAGGTCCTGGCCGATCTGGGGGCGGGTATGGATGTTGTGTCAGGGGGCGAATATCTGCGCGCCAGGGCGGCGGGTGTTCCCGGCGCACGTATCGTTTTTTCCGGCATCGGCAAAACGGCAGAGGAAATGCGTTTGACGTTGGAGGGCGGCATCCGGCAGTTCAATGTCGAATCCGAACCGGAACTGGAGGTGCTGAGCCAGGTGGCGGTGTCCCTTGGCAAAACTGCGCCCATCACCATTCGCGTCAACCCGGATGTGGATGCCAGAACCCATGCCAAAATTGCCACCGGCAAATCCGAGAATAAATTCGGCATTCCCATCGCCCGCGCGCGGGAGGTTTATGCGCTTGCCGCCAGGTTGCCGGGGCTTCAGATCGTCGGCATTGATGTGCATATCGGCAGTCAGCTGACCGATCTTGCACCGTTTGAGGCCGCATATCTGAAAACTGTGGAACTGACCCGGATGCTTCGCGCAGATGGTCATGACATCAGGCGGCTGGATCTGGGCGGCGGGCTTGGCATTCCCTATGAACGTTCCAACACCGCGCCGCCTTTGCCGACCGAATATGGTGCATTGATCAAGCGGATCACCGGCGATCTGGATGTGGAGGTCGAGATTGAACCGGGTCGCCTGATCTCGGGCAATGCGGGGCTGATGGTTGCGGGTCTGATCTATGTGAAACATGGGGAGGGCCGCGATTTCCTGATCCTTGATGCGGCGATGAATGATTTGATCCGCCCGGCGATGTATGACGCCCATCATGACATCATTCCCGTGATCGAGCCTGAACCGGGCGTCGAACAGGCCCCCTATGATATCGTCGGCCCGGTCTGCGAAAGCGGGGATACCTTTACAAAACAGCGCCATATGCCGCCGCTTGATGCGGGCGATCTGCTGGCGTTCCGGTCTGCCGGGGCCTATGGCGCGGTGATGTCGAGCGAATATAACACCCGGCCCCTGATCCCCGAGGTCCTGGTGAAGGGTGATCACTTTGCGGTCATCCGCCCAAGGCCGACATTTGACGATATCATTAATCGCGATATCGTTCCTGAATGGCTATGATGCCTGAAACAGCACGCTGAACCCGAAACATCACCCTGAAAGGGATCATGACGGATCATCCCCCTTCCATCGATGCCGCCTTGCGGCGTCTGGTCTGGCCCCTGCGCCTGACCCGGCTGGGCATGGTGGCCGAACGCGCGGTGCGGGCGTTCTGGCCGGTCTGGACGATCCTGTTCATGATTTTTGCCGCCTTGGCCTTCGGGGTCGCGGATGCCCTGCCGGCGCTGGCCCTGTGGGGCATGCTGCTGGGTGCATTGGCCGGGGTGATCTGGGTCACGGTCAAAGGGGCGCGCAGGTTCATCCTGCCAAGCCGGGCCGAGGCGCTGGACAGGCTTGACCGGACATTGCCGGGACGCCCGATCACGGCGCTGATCGACAGGCCGGCGGTGGGCGCCGATGACCCGGCATCGCAATCTGTCTGGGCCGCCCATGTGGCGCAAATGGCCGCGCGCGTGGCCGAGGCCCATGCGCCCGAACCCGATCTGCGGATTTCCGACCGTGACCCCTATGGGTTGCGCTTCGTGGCCGCGACGGCCTTTGTCATGGCGCTTGTGTTCGGTACGGTCTGGCGGGTCGGTGCGCTGGGTGAGGCGGCTGTAGGCCCCGGTGCGGTGGTGATCAATGGGCCAAGCTGGGAAGGCTGGGTGGAGCCGCCGCTTTATACCGGTCTGCCCTCGCTTTACCTCAACGATATCACGCAAGACGCGTTCGAGGCCCCCGCCGGGTCGCGCATCACCCTGCGCTTCTATGGGGAGCTTGGCGCGCTGAGCCTGCGCCAGAGCGTGATGGATGCGCCCCCGACCGAAGAGACAGACACCACCGCCGCGGCGCAGGATCTTGTTTTGCTGCGCTCCGGTGAGGTGGCGATTGACGGGCCAAACGGGCGCAGCTGGCAGATTTCCATGGTGGCGGATCAGCCACCCGCCGTGGCGCTGGAGGGGGAGGTGACCGGTGTGCCACCCGGGCAGATGCAGTTCACCTATATCGCCACGGATGATTACGGGGTGATCTCGGGCGAGGCGGAGCTGGTGCTGAATGCGGAGGCCGCCGACCGGCGGTTCGGTCTGGCCGTGGACCCGGAACCGCGCGCGGCGCTGGTGCTGGACCTGCCGATGCCGTTTGCAGGCTCCCGCGCGGAATTTTCGGAGCTTCTGGTTGAAGACCTGTCGCAGCATCCCTTTGCCAACCTGCCGGTAACCCTGACCTTGAATGTTGTCGATGATGCGGGCCAGATCGGGACGATCCGCGAAAACATTGCCCGCCTGCCCGGACGCCGGTTCTTTGATCCGCTGGCCAATGCGATCATCGAACAGCGGCGCGATATCCTGTGGTCCCGGGAAAATGCCCCGCGTGCGGCGCAGATCCTGCGCGCGATCAGCCATCGCCCGGAAGGTGTGTTCGATGATGAGGGCGCCTATCTGATGGTGCGCACCGCGATCCGGCGTCTGGAAAGCGGGGTGGACAGCCTGTCGGCCGAGACCCGCGATCAGGTGGCGGAAATCCTCTGGAATGCGGCGCTTCAGCTTGAAGAGGGCAATCTGGCCGATGCGCTGGAACGGCTGCGCCGGGCGCAGGATCGTCTGGCCGAGGCGATGCGCCAGGGGGCCAGTGACGAGGAAATCGCCCAACTGATGGATGAGCTGCGTCAGGCGATGGATGATTACATGCAGCAGCTGGCCGAGAATGCCCAGCCCGGCGAAGACCGGCCCGATGACGGGGAGACCATGGAAATGTCCATGGCCGATCTTGATGAAATGCTGCGCCGGATTGAGGAGTTGATGCAGCAGGGCCGGATGGCCGAGGCGCAGGAGATGCTGGATGCCCTGCGCCAGATGATGGAGAATATGCAGATCACCCAAGGCGAGGGCGGCGATGGCCCGCAGACCCCCGGTGAACAGGCGATGCAGGATTTGCAGGATACGCTGCGCGACCAGCAGGATCTGAGCGATGACAGCTTTCAGGAGTTGCAGGACCAGTTCAATCCGGGTCGCCCGAACCCGCAGCAGGACCAGCAGGGGCAGCAGAATCCGCAAGGTCAGCAGAACCAGCCGGGGCAACAGCCCGGGCAGCAGGGACAAGAGGGCCAACAGGGTCAGCAAGGTCGACCGGGACAACCCGGTCAGGGCGGGCAAAGCGGCCCCGGGGAACAAACCGATCAGGGCGAAGCCGGCACGCCCGGGGGTCAGCCCGGCCAACCCGGCGGCCAGCAGGGGCAGGGCCGGGGCGGCGAGAATGACGGGCGCAGCCTGGCCGAACGGCAGGAGGATTTGCGACGCCAGCTGGAAGAGCAGGCCTTCAACCTGCCCGGCGAAGGCACCGAGGGCGGGGAGGCCGCGCGTCAGGCGCTGGAAGATGCAGAGCGTGCGATGGATGAGGCCGCCGAGGCCCTGGGCCGGGGCGATCTGGCAGATGCGCTTGACAGCCAGTCAGAGGCGATGGAAGCGCTGCGTGAAGGCATGGGCGAATTGGGCCGGGCGCTTGCACAGGACAGCGGCCTTGAGGATCCGGGTCAGGGGCAGGCCGACGGCACCGCGCCCGCCGATGATCGCCCGTTGCAGGACCCGCTGGGCCGTCAGGCCGGCAATGCGGGTGCTTTCGGGTCGGAAGAGGGGTTTGATCAGCGCGAAGAGGCGTTCCGCCGTGCCCGTGAGCTGCTGGATGAGATCCGCCGCCGCTCGGCAGAGCAGGACCGGCCCGATATAGAGCTGGACTATCTGCGCAGGCTGCTGGATCAGTTCTGATCCTGGAGCTTGTCGGGGGTTGCAGC
This sequence comes from Rhodophyticola sp. CCM32, assembly GCF_004751985.1. Taxonomy (NCBI): domain Bacteria; kingdom Pseudomonadati; phylum Pseudomonadota; class Alphaproteobacteria; order Rhodobacterales; family Roseobacteraceae; genus Rhodophyticola; species Rhodophyticola sp. CCM32. The sequence goes on along the minus strand of NZ_CP038492.1, from coordinate 2,835,335 downwards.
CCTGTGGCATCGGCACCTGTTGCCATTCATCTTTCGGCTTGAATGCGCCTTTTGACAGGCGCGGATTCAGGTGCGCCGCACATTCGCTACTCGCCGGCGGCTATGTCACCCTCGCCTTGCAGCACACCATGCGCCACATCATCCAGCCAGAACCGTATTGCATTCACCTGGGCCACATAGCTTTGCAGTGCCGGGCGCAATTGCGGCAGGCGGTCCCCGATCTGGCCTGCATTGGAATAGATGACAACCATCCCGACGGTGATCAGGAAGATCAGCGCAAAACCAAACTGGGCGCCCCGTCTGCGGCGTGGCGCTTCATCCAGCGTTTCCACGTCACTGGTTTCATGCTCATTGGCGCTGCGGTCGCCCGTGGCGCGCAATGTCGAGTTGATTTCCTCGATATCCGGCAGCAGGTCCCGACGGGACTTGGAACTGCCGGTGGCCCGGATCATATCATCCAGAACCTCATCGTCGAAATTCTCATCCACATCGTTCAGAGGGTGGTCTGCCCTTGAGGTCGTTGTCTGCGGGTCGGCCTCGTTCAGGGCCATTTCTTCCTGGGTTTCGACGGTTGCACTGCGACGCAGGCGTTCTTCACGTTCGGCTTCTTCGCGCAGCAATTCGCGTAACGAGGGGTCAAGCTCCCGTCGGGACGGGGCATCGGCCGGTTCTGCGCTCTCCCCGTCGGTTTGGCTGTCTTCCCCGGGCAGAGTGCCGTCTTCTGCCGGGCCGTCCTCCTGCAAAGGGGGCTCTTCACCGTTGGAGGGGTGATAATCCGGGGCAATATCCTCGGCGCTGGCACCGGGTATCGCTTCGGATGCGCTGCGCAACCCGGGCTGAAACCAGGTTGTGGAACAGTTCGAACATTGCACATCCCGCCCCTCGGCCGGGATCATGTCATCATCGACTTCGTATCGTGCGCTGCAATTCGGACATGTCAGCCGCATCGTCACCCCGTTTCCGTTTCGCCTGTGCGTCACTGCTTATTTTTTGTATCCGGGATAACGCTTAACAACCAAGCACATTGTTTCCAAGCATTTGCGTGTCACCCCCGATTGAATCCCCGGCCCCGGTGGGGCATGAGTGACACATTGGGTTGCAGGGGGTCGTGATCGTGATTGAGCTGGAAGAGGCGGCATATGGCTATGGAACAGAGCCGCTTCTGTCCGATATCAGCCTGCGTCTGGCCCCGGGATCATTTCATTTTCTGACCGGGCCGTCGGGGGCAGGCAAAACCACCTTTCTGAAACTCTGTTATGCAGAGCTTCTGCCAACGGGCGGATCGGTCAGGCTGTTCGACCAGGAGGCCAGGGATATGGCCCGCGATGATATCGCCATGGCCCGACAACGGATCGGGGTTGTGCATCAGGACTGTCAGTTTCTGGATCATTTGCCGGTGTCAGAGAATATCTCGCTGCCGCTGACCGTCTCGAACCGGCAAACCGGGAATGAGACTGCCAATCTGGAAGAACTGATCGGCTGGGTCGGGCTGCGCGCCCGCGCCCATGCTTTGCCGCCTGAACTCTCCGGGGGGAACGTCAGCGTGCGGCGCTGGCCCGCGCGGTTATCATGGACCCGGATGTGATTCTGGCGGATGAACCGACCGGCAATATCGACTGGGATATGTCGCTGCGCCTGCTGACCCTGCTGGTGGAATTGAACAAGATGGGAAAAACCGTGCTGATCGCCACCCATGATCTGTCGCTGATCCGCGCGGCCAAGGCGCAGGTTTCGGCCCGGGTGCTGCGCATCAGTGGCGGGCGGTTGCAACTGGCGGGGGCGGATTTATGAGCGTCACAGATCACGTTCTGGGGTTTGTGCGCGGCGACCGGCAGGCAGATCGGGTGGTGCCGCCCACCGGGTATTCGGCCCGTCTGACGGTGTTCACAGCCGCCGCAATGGCGTTTCTGGCGGTGTTCGCCATGGCCCTGTCGCTGGCTGCCGGGAGGCTGGCCGATCGCTGGTCAGACGCATTGGCGCGCAGTTCGACCATTCGCATTTCGGCCCCGGTGGCCGAGCTGGAGGCGCAGACCTGGGCGGTTCTGACCGTGCTGGAACAGACCCCCGGGGTCGATAATGCCCGCGCGCTGACCGATGAAGAACAGCGGGCGCTTCTGGAACCCTGGTTCGGCCCCGACCTGCCGGTGGCCGATCTGCCGATCCCGCGTCTGGTGGAGGTGGTGGAAACCGCCGATGGCTATGACGCCGAAGGCCTGCGGCAACGTCTGGCCGCCGAGGCCCCGGGCGCGGTGCTGGATGATCACACCAGATGGCGCCGCCCGCTGGTGCAGGCCGCGCACCGGTTGCGCCTTCTGGGCTGGGTGGCCATCGGGCTGATTCTGGCCTCGACCGCGGCGATGATCACGCTGGCCGCAGGTTCGGCTCTGGCGGCAAACCAAAGTGTCATCAAGGTGATGCGGCTGGTCGGTGCGCAGGATGATTACATTGCCGGGGCCTTTGTGCGCCGCTTCACGTTGCGGGCGTTGATTGGCGCGGCTGTGGGCACATTGATCGGGATGATCGCGGTGGCGCTTTTGCCCCGCGCCGGCGATGAAGAGGCGTTTCTGACCGGGCTTGGCTTTGCCGGGCTGCATTGGCTCTGGCCGCTGACAGTTCCGCTTCTTGCCGCTGTCACCGCCTTCTGGGCCACGCGCATTGCCGCGTTCCGCACCCTCGGGGGGCTCAGATGATCCAGCGCCTGCGATCCCTTCTGTTCATCGCGCAGATGTATCTGGTGATGCCGCTGTTCGGTCTGGTCTATCTGCCCTGGGTGCTTGTCAGCACCACGGGGGGCCATGCCGCCTGCCACGCCTATTGCCGCTGGGTGCTCTGGACCATGGGCTGGATGGTGGGGCTGCGGGTCGAGATCAGGGGCACACCGCCCACCGATGAGGTGATGGTGGCGGCGAAACATCAGTCCTTCCTTGATATTCTGGTGATCTACAACGCCACCCCGCGCGGAAAATTCATCATGAAGCGGCTGCTGATATATGCGCCCATTCTGGGCCAATACGCCTTGCGCATCGGCTGTGTCCCGGTTGACCGGGGCAAGCGTGGCGCTGCGATAAAGAAGATGCTGGAGGATGTGCGGGGCGGCAAACAGCAGGGTGGTCAGCTGATCATCTACCCCCAGGGCACCCGCGTGGCACCGGGGGTCAGCAAACCCTATAAGGTGGGCACCGGCGCGCTTTATGAGCAGTTGGGCCAGACCTGCGTGCCGGTTGCGACCAATGTGGGGCTCTTCTGGCCGAAACACGGGATCACCCGGCAACCCGGGGTCGCGGTGGTGGAGTTCCTGCCGCCGATCATGCCGGGATTGCCGAAAGAGACGTTTCTGGCGCGGCTGGAGGCGGAGGTGGAAACCGCCTCGGACAAGTTGCTGGATGAGGCCGGGTTTCGGAGGGATTGATGGAGTTCATTGAAGACATGGCCGCATTGGAGGCGCTGTATGACAGTCCGGCGCCCGCCTCGCTGACCAAAGTGGTTGCCCGCATCACCCCGCTTTATCGCCGCTGGATCGAGGCATCGCGTTTCTGCGTGCTGACAAGTGTCGGCTCTGAGGGCACCGATGGCAGCCCGCGTGGCGATGATGGTCCGGTGGTGCGGATTGCCGATGACAAGACCCTGCTTTTGCCCGACTGGCGCGGCAATAACCGGATCGACAGCCTGCGCAATATCGTCCGCGATGGCCGGGTCAGCCTGATGTTCATGGTGCCCGGGTCAATGAATGTGGTGCGCGTGAACGGCACCGCAAAGCTGACGGCCGATCCGGCCATGACGACACAGTTTGAACACCGCGGGAAACACCCGAAAACGGTGATCACAATTGTGGTGGAAGAGATGTATTTTCAATGCGCCAAGGCGATCATGCGCGCCGGTCTGTGGAGCCGTGATGACAGTGAGGGCCTGCCGACCGCAGGCCAGTTTGTGCAGGAAATGAAGGCCGATTTCGACGCAGACAGCTATGACAGCGGCTATGCGGAATATGCGAAAGGGCGGATGTGGTGAACGGGGCCTGGCTGCGCCTGTCGCGGGTTACGCCGCCAAGCCCTTTGACCCCATATCCAGATATTTCTTCCGCCGGGCCTTCACCAGGGCTTTGCCGGTCTGCCCGTCCATATCCGCCAGCAATGCGGTGATCGCCTTGCCCACAGCCGCAATTGTCGCCTCCGGGTCGCGTTGCGCACCGCCCATGGGTTCCTTGATGATATGATCGGCCACGCCAAGGCGGCTCAGATCCTGCGCGGTCAGGCGCAGAGCCTCGGCCGCTTCGCGCATTTTGCCCGCGTCCTTCCACAGGATCGAGGCGCAGCCTTCGGGGGAAATGACCGAATAGGTCGCGTGTTCCAGCATCGCCAGCTTATCGGCCGTTGCAAAGGCCACAGCCCCGCCTGATCCGCCCTCACCAATGATGATCGAGATCAGCGGCACGCGGATTTGCAGGCATTTTTCGGTGCTGCGCGCAATCGCCTCGGACTGGCCGCGTTCCTCGGCGCCCTTGCCGGGATAGGCGCCGGTGGTGTCGACCAGGGTGATGACCGGCAGGCCGAACCGGTCTGCCAGATCCATCAGCCGCACGGCTTTGCGATAGCCTTCGGGCCGGGCCATGCCGAAATTGCGTTCGATCCGGGTTTTGGTGTCATGGCCCTTTTCATGGCCGATCACCATCACGGGTGTGTCATTGAACCGGGCCAGCCCGCCCATCACCGCATGGTCATCGGCAAAGTTCCGGTCACCTGCGAGGGGCGTGTATTCGGTAAACAGCGCCTCGATATAGTCCTTGCAATGGGGCCGGTCCGGGTGGCGCGCGACCTGACATTTGCGCCAGGGCGTCAGATCCTTGTAGAGATCGACCAGCATCTCGGCGGCCTTCTTGTCGAGCGCCTTTGCCTCATCCTCGACATTCATCTCTTCATTCTTGCGGGCCATCGCGCGCAGCTCTTCCGCCTTGCCTTCGATTTCGGCCAGGGGTTTTTCGAAGTCGAGATAGTTCATTCACACGCTCCCACGCGATCCGCTTGGCAGGTTATATGACCTTCGATGCGCGCGGATGCAACTCGGCAAGATTTGTGAATGCGGATGGGCGCATGACAGGGCATGAACGACCCGGAGGGAAAGACCATGGCAAGCTATGAAGACCGGTTGCTGCGTGTGGTGGCCTATATCCATGACAACCCGGCGGGGGATCTGTCGCTGGACCGGCTGGCCGATATCGCCGCGATGAGCCGGTTTCACTGGCACCGTGTGTTTCGCGCAATGACCGGGGAAACCTGTGCCCAGGCCGTGCGCCGGGTGCGATTGCACCGGGCGGCGGTGTGGCTGGTCCAGACGGACAGACCGCTGAAACAGATTGCCGGTGATGTGGGGTATCCCAGCCTGCCCAGTTTCAGCCGGGTCTTTCAGGCGGCCCATGGTCTGAGCCCCGGGGCGTTCAGAACCCGCGGTGAGCTGTCGCCACCGCTTTTGTCAGCCCATAGAGGAGATTACCCTGTGTATCCCATTGAAATAAATGATCAACCCGCCCGCCGTTTGGCCGCGATACCCCATAAGGGCCCCTATATCGAGATCGGAAAGGCCTTTGAAAGCGTCAGTGCCGTCTTTACCTCACGCGGGTTCTGGCCGCAGGCGCGGGGCATGGTCGGTGTCTATTTCGATGATCCCGATGCGGTGGCCGCAGAAGAGTTGCGCAGTCTGGCCGGGATCGTGGTTGAGGGCACGCTGGAGGTTTCGGACCCGCTGGAAGAGGTCAATCTGCCCGGCGGGCGTTATGCGGTGATGCATTACAAAGGCCCCTATTCCGGCCTGTCGGCGGCCTATAAGCACATGTATGGTGTCTGGCTGCCGGAAAGCGGGGAAGAGACCGGGGATCATCCGCCGATCGAGGTCTATCTCAACAACCCGAAGGACACCGCGCAGGATGATCTGCTGACCGATGTCTGTGTGCCGCTGAAATGATTAGGGCCTGTTGACGTTCATATTTGGTCACTGGTTTCAGTCCAAAATTGCTCAGTTCCAGGCAAGATCGCGCAGAACTAGCCCGCTACAGCGTTTTGCGTTTTATATGAGGCAGTCCAATCGAAAACCGCGTTCGAGCCGAAGGCGAGAGGCAGCGGTTTTCGATTCAGATCAAACGCAAACCGCTATAATGCAAGCGATCTTAACGCAGAAATGGGCAATTTTGGCGAACTCCCTTCGGGCCGCGGCCCATTTTGCCTCTGACATCGCCGAATTGCCCTTCCGATGACCCACATCGCTGCGTTCAATTCAACGCGCCAGCGGCAAAATGGGTCTCGCGCCAGTGACCAAAGATGAACGTCAACAGGCCCTAGCCTGCGGCGATCATCTCGGATTGTCTGACAATCACCTCGGCCTGCTTGATCGAGGCGATATCAACCAGGCGGCCCTTATAGACCGTCGCCCCTTCGCCATTCTTCTTGGCCGTCTCCATGGCGGCTAGGATATCGCGGGCTTCCGCCACGGTGTCCCCGGACGGGGTGAATACCTCATTGGCCAGGGCGATCTGTTTCGGGTGGATGGCCCATTTGCCCACCATGCCAAGCGTGGCGGACCTGCGGGCCTGCGCCTTATAGCCCTCATCATCGCTGAAATCGCCAAACGGGCCGTCAACGGGCAGCACCCCATGGGTGCGGCAGGCGGCGACAATGGCGGTCTGCGCCCAGTGCCAGGGGTCGCTGTAATGGCGGGTGTCGCCATGGAGCATATAGTAATTTTCCTGCGTGCCACCGATGCCGGTGGTCTGCATCCCCATGGAGGCAGCGAAATCGGCCGCCCCGAGGGACATGGCCTGCAGGCGCGGGGAACTGGCGGCGATCTCTTCCACATGGGCGATCCCGGCGGCACTTTCGATGATCACCTCAAGGCTGACGGGTCTGGGGCGCCCCTTTGCGGTCTCGATCGCCGTGACCAGCGCATCCACCGCATAGACATCTGCCGCACAGCCCACTTTCGGGATCATGATCTGATCGAGCCGATCACCGGATTGTTCCAGAATATCGACCACATCGCGATACCAATAGGGCGTGTCGAGCCCGTTGATCCGCACGCTGAGCGTTTTGGTGCCCCAATCCACATCCCCAATCGCCCGAATGACATGTGCCCTTGCCTGTGCCTTGTCGGTGGGGGCAACGCTGTCTTCCAGGTCCAGATTGATCACATCCGCCGCACTGGCCGCCATTTTCTCAAACAGTTTGGTGTTGGAACCGGGGCCGAAAAGCTGGCAGCGATTCGGGCGGGCGACGGGCTGGGGTTGCAGGCGGAAGGACATGAGCGGTTCTTTCTGCGCAAGGATGTTTCGTTTCGGTTGGCTGAGGGGGTATGATATTGCGTGCATATACGCAAGTGCTGCGCCGCGGCACAGGACGGTGGCGGCGGCATGGCCTCGCCGGGTCTGCAGACCACCAACAGCCCTCAGTCGGGATTGTAGGGTCTCTCAATCGAAAGCGTGTTGTTAAGCTGCTTCCATGTTGCGGCCTCAAACCGTTCCGGCCAATCTACCCCCCATTGCTTTGCAAGCCTGCGGGCGCGGGGCAGGTAAGCCTTCGCATAGGCCATATGCCCGGCGATCATCTGATCCCGGGTTGCAACGGGTGGGGGCAGGGCGGTCAGAATGTCTTTCTGATCCTCGGTGATCAACCTGTTCAGATGCAGGGCACCACCCCTGTGGCGCACACCGGTCTCGGCGATAAGAAGGTCAACCAGCAGATTGCGCAGGTGGAAAACGCCGAGCACACCGTTGATATATTCTTTCCTGCCCACAGCCAGAGGCAACAGCCCCAGAATACGGATGAACTCTTCAAACTGGTATTTTGCATATGCAGGGGTCGGGATGGGTTTTGCCGTGACCTCTGGCAGAGTGTCGTATATCCGGTCGTGGTCGAAAAGGGGTTTCAGGCTGTCCTGTTTTTGGCCACCCATCTGATCGGGCTTCAGGATCATAAGATCAATGCGCAGCCAGTCCTCTGTGATCGCATTGATCAGGACTGGCCTGACTGTGCGATCCCACCACAAGACGATCTCACCCGTTTTGCTGACCGCCCTGTGCCACAGCCCTGCCACATCGTCACTGGCGCCGTCCGCCGCCACCATGACGAAATCAATATCGCTATACGCGTCCTCAAGCCCGGTGCCGTAGCTGCCGCTCAGAAAAAGCGCCTTTATGCCGGGGGTGTCCCGTAACGCACCGGTTATCGCGTCTATCGCATCGGTGTGTTTCACGCCTCACCCCTGTTGTTGCCAGGCCTTTGAAGACCTGCGCCCATTGCCTCTGCTACTGCAAATCGCCAAACGCTTTTTGCATCCGGCTCACCGCATCCTCGATCACCGCGCGCGGGGCTGCGATGTTGAAGCGCAGGAAATCCGCGCCGCCTTTGCCGAATGTCGGCCCGTGATTGACGGCGATGCCCGCACCTTCGGCGGTGCGACGGGTGAATTCCTCCATCTCCATTCCGGTGCCGGCAAAATCGACCCAGGCCAGATAGGTGCTTTCCAGTGACATCGACCGCAAGCCGGGGATGCCGTTGATGCCTTCGTCAAAGAGCCGGGCGTTTTCGGCCAGATAGGGGATAAGCTGATCCACCCATTCGGCGCCTGCGGGCGTATAGGCCGCCGTGGCCATGAACAGGCCGAAGGAATTGGGCGACAGGCCCAGTGCCATCATCCGGGCCCCGAACCGGGCGCGCAGGTCTGGGTCTTCGATGATCACATTGCCCACATGGGACCCGGCGATATTGAAGGTCTTGGTGGTGGCCGTCATCATGATCAGCCGATCGGTGATGCCTTCGATCTGCGCCATCGGGATATGTTTATGCCCGGGCATCACCAGATCATGGTGGATCTCATCCGAGACGATCAGCAACTCATGACGTTTGGCGAAAGCGGCCAGCGCCTGCAATTCGGCCCGGGTCCAGACCCGGCCACCGGGATTATGCGGGGAACAGAGGATCAGCATCTTCTCAGCGCCGGTCATCTGCGCATCCCAGGCGTCGATGTCGAGCTCATAGCGGCCATCGGCATTGACCATCTCACATTCGACCACATTGCGGTCTGCTGCGCGGATCACCTTGGCAAAGGCGTGGTAGACAGGGGTCATCAGAACGATGCCGTCGCCCGGCTCGGTATAGGTGTCGACGCACATGGCGGTGCCGTTGACCAGCCCATGGGTGGTGAAAATCCAGTCGGGCTCGACGGTCCAGCCATGGCGGTTTTCCATCCACCAGCAGATCGCCGCGCGGTATTTGCTGTCATCCCCGAAATAGCCATAGACGCCATGGTCGACGACCGCCTTAACCGCCTCCTGAATGCAGGCCGGCGGGCGGAAATCCATATCGGCAACCCACATCGCGATGCCGTTTTGCGGATCGACGCCGTAAAGCTGCTCCATCATATCCCATTTCACGCAATGAGAACCGCGGCGATCAATAATCTCGTCAAATGACATCTGATGTCTCCTTTTACCGGCAGATTAGCTTGGGTATTTTCGGGCGCAAGGGGCGTTGCGGGTGCGGGCCGCATCGCTTAGATGAATTTCCATGAAACGCTCGATCCTGATCCATCCCGACCCGCGCCTGAAAAAGCTGGCCAAGGCGGTGCCTGATATCTCTGACGATCTGCGGGCACTGGCCGATGACATGCTGGAGACGATGTATGCCGCACCCGGCATCGGGCTGGCGGCCCCGCAGGTGGGTATTCTGTACCGCCTGGTCGTGCTGGATTGCGAGAAGAAAGAGGGCGCGACGCCCCGGCCCGTTGTGATGTTCAACCCGCATGTGGTGGCCAGTTCGGAGGAACGGAACACCTATGAGGAAGGCTGCCTGTCGCTGCCCGAGATGTATGCGGAGGTGGAGCGGCCCGCCGAGGTGAGTGTGGAATGGATGGACCGGGACGGCAACGTGCAGAGCGATACGTTTGACGGGTTATGGGCGACCTGCGTGCAGCATGAGATCGACCATCTGGATGGCAAATTGTTCATCGACTATCTGCGCCCGCTGAAACGCCAGATGATCACCCGCAAAATGGTCAAGCTGAAGCGCGAGATGGCGCGGGAGAAAGCGTGAAACAGATACCGGCCATGGGCGAATGAAGATCATCTTCATGGGCACACCGGCCTTTTCCGTGCCGGTTCTGGACGCGCTGGTTGCGGCAGGTCACGAGATCGCAGCGGTCTATTGCCAGCCACCGCGCCGGGCGGGGCGGGGCAAGAAGGAACGGCCATCGCCGGTGCAGGCGCGGGCCGAAACCCTGGGGCTGGAGGTGCGGCATCCGCTTTCCCTGAAAGGGGTGGAGGCGCAGGTGGATTTTGCCGCGTTGAAGGCCGATCTGGCGGTGGTTGTCGCCTATGGCATGATCCTGCCGAAGCCGGTTCTGGACGCGCCCGCCCGGGGCTGTCTGAACATCCATGCCAGCCTGCTGCCCCGCTGGCGCGGTGCGGCGCCGATCCACCGGGCGATCATGGCCGGGGACCCCCGGACCGGAATCTGTATCATGCAGATGGAGGCGGGGCTGGATACCGGCCCTGTTCTGCTGCGCAAACCCGTTGAGATCGGGGCGGAGGAGACCACGGGCGATCTGCACGACCGGCTGTCTGCCCTGGGCGCCGAGGCGATTGTGGAGGCGCTGGCGCGGTTGGACGTGTTGGTGCCCGAGGCACAGCACGGGACCGGTGTCACCTATGCCAACAAGATCGACAAGGCGGAGGCGCGGGTCGACTGGACAGCCCCCGCGATTGAGGTTGACCGGCTGATCCGGGGCCTGTCGCCCTTTCCCGGCGCCTGGACGATGCTGGACGACCGGCGGATCAAGCTCTTGCGGAGCCGGGTGGTGCCGGGTGAAGGTGAACCCGGCACATTGCTGGACGGGATACGGGTGGCCTGCGGCACCGGCGCGGTGGAGATCACCGAGCTTCAGGCCGAGGGGCGCGGAAAGCAGGACAGCGCGGCATTTCTGCGGGGCACCCCCGTGGCGCCGGGCACGGTATTGGGAGACGGCTGATGGGATTTTTCGCGTTTTTCGGCTCGCTGATGATCGGCGGCTTCATGGGGTTCTTTTTTGAACGCTGGGGCATCACCCATAACGGGATGATCCCCTCGATCCTGATCGCTTTGGGCGCGGTGATCGTCGTCTTCATGCTGCGGGTGATGTTCCACTTAAGTTTCGGCTCCCCCGGGCTGGATGCAATCATCGGCTCGGCGGCGGCTTTGGTCCTGATCCCCACGGAATGGGCCCATCGGCGGCGGAACCGGCGGAAATAGCTTCCGGCTCCGGGGTGTGGTTTTATTGTCGGGGCGGTCGGGGTTTGTAGCCTGGCAGGCGCCAGCCGAACGCGATTGACCCCGCCCTCAGCGCGAAGGTCGTGGCGATACAGGCCAGAACCGGGGCCAGCGGCTGGGCGGTGACAAAAGGCGCGGCAAGGGCGGCCCCGGCACCGGCCAGCGCGGCGGTTACATAAAGCTCTCCCTGTTTCAGAACCAGGGGCATTTCATTGCAGACCACATCGCGCATCAACCCGCCAAGCGTGCCGGTGGCAACGCCCATGACCAGAACAACCGGGCCGGGCTGACCCATCGTGGTGGCCACGCTGACCCCGGCGCTGACCGCAATCGACAGGGCCGCCGCGTCAAGCCAGAGCAGGGTCTTGTACCGGCTTTCCAGCAGATGGGCGGTGAAGAAGACGATCAGCGCCGCCATGCAGGCAATCGCCAGATGGGTCAGATCGGCCAGCCAGAAGATCGGGTGCCGGTCCAGCAGAAGATCGCGGATCGTGCCGCCGCCAACCGCTGTCAGACAGGCCAGAAAGAAGAACCCGATCAGATCAAGCTGCGCGCGGGAGGCAAGCAGCGCGCCGGTCAGTGCGAAGATCGTGACCGAGGCATAATCAAGCATCGTGATCATTTGGGTTTGTAGGGCGCCATGCCGGCGCGGGCCAACTCGTCGGCACGTTCGTTTTCAGGGTGGCCCGCATGGCCTTTGACCCATTCCCAACGGACTGTGTGGCGGGCATTGGCCATGTCCAGCCGACGCCAGAGATCCTCGTTCTTCACCGGTTTTTTCGTCGATGTGCGCCAGTTATTGCGTTTCCAGCTGTGCAGCCAGGCGGTGATGCCGCCTTTGACATAGGCACTGTCGGTGACAAGGGTGAGGGTCGAGGGACGCTCCAGCGCCTCAAGCGCATGGATCGCGGCAAGCAGCTCCATCCGGTTGTTGGTGGTGTCGGGCGCGCCCCCTTTCAACGCGCGGGTTTTGACCACCCGCTCCCCCTCGCGCGCAATCAGCAGCGCGCCCCAGCCACCGGGGCCGGGATTGCCGGAACAGGCGCCGTCGGTATAGGCGAAAAGCTCAGCCATGGGCGGTGATCAGGATATAGGGGTCAATCGACCCGGCCAGCCCCCGCTCTTCCCCGGTCTGCACATGTGAAACCGTCAAACCGGCCTCCGCCAGACGGGTGCGCAATTCACTCTCGCTGTAATAGTTATAGAAACGCCCGATGTCGTCACGGCCTTCGCCCTGCCCCAGTTTCATGCCCAGAAACAACCGGCCGCCCGGTTGCAGGGCTGTGGCAATGGCCCGCAGATGGCGGGGCAGATCGGCCCTGGGGGCGTGAAGCAGGCTGAAACTGGCCCAGATCCCGGCATAGGCATCGGTTTCGGTCAGATCGTCGAAACTGCCTAGCCTGGCGGCAACACCCCGGGCGCGGGCGGCCTCGACAAAGGCGGGGGTGGCATCAAGGGCGGTGACCTGAAACCCGGCCGCCTGCATCTCTGCCGCATGGTGGCCCGGCCCGCAGCCCAGATCAAGCAGGGCCGCCCCGGGCGGCAGCCCGTCAAGGAAACCGGCAAGGCTTTGGACCTGCATATCGCTGATTTCCAGCGCCTGATATTGGCGGGCCCGGCTGGAATAGGTCTCGATGGTTGTGCGGTCAGTCATGGGTCTTATGTGCCGGGCCGGGGCCGGGGCGGCAAGGGGCAACACCGGGAAAAGCGGTTTTCCGTCTGCGGAATGGGCTCAACCCTGAGAGGGGATCGCCTTGCGCTGGCGGGCGCGTTCCATCCCCAGCTGGCGTTCGCGCCAGATGATCAGGATGCCCGCGCCGCCGATGATGGCGGCCCCGGCAAGCATGGTGGTTGTCGGGATCTCTTCAAAGACCAGATAGCCGACGGCAAGTGCCAGAAGCATCGACGTATATTCAAACGGCGCGATCAGCGATGCATCGGCATTGCGGTAGCTGGTGGTCAACAGGATTTGCCCGAAGCCACCCAACAGACCCGCCAGCACCAACATCGCGATATGCCCCGGGCCGGGCATCACCCAGCCCCAGGGGATCGTCAGCAAAGAGATTATGCTGGCGGTGACCGAGAACCAGAAAACAATGGCCGCCGTGCCTTCCGTATGGACCAGTTTGCGGACAAAGACCTGGGCAAGCGCGGCGCAGACCGCGCCCATCAGCACCACCACGGCGCCCAGGGTTTCGCGGGTGTCAGCGCTGCCAACACCCACCTGAAGCCGCGGCGAAAGCACGATGAGAACACCGATCAGGCCAAGGGCGACAACGCTGAGCCGGAAGGCGCGGACCTGTTCGCCCAGAAACATGGCTGCGAAGATCACCACCAGAAGCGGGGCGGCATAGCCGATCGCGGTCACCTCTGGCAGGGGCAGAAGACCAAGACCGGTAAAGATCAGACCCATCCCCATGGTGCCGACCAGCCCGCGCCAGACATGGCCCATGGGGTTCCGGGTTTGCAACCCGATATGCAGTTCATTGCGCCAGAGCAACCAGATGACAATGACCGGCAGGGCAAAAACGGAGCGGAAAAACACCGCCTGTCCCGGCGGCACCGTGTCCGAGACCGCCTTGATCAGGCTGGCCATGGTCATCATCACACAGACCGAAGCGATTTTGAAAGCAATGCCGCGCAGGGGATTCATAAGGGCAGGGTTCCGTAGCCATCGCCGGATCGCGGGCGGTTTCGAACCTGCTTACCGCCGGGCGGGGGAAGGGGCAAGGCACGCGCGGCGGGTGCTCCGCAAAGCGGGGCTATGAACAGATAACGACCGGAATGCCTGGAGATGGCATTCATGGCTGTCGGGTGCCCCTACCTGATCGGCAGCAGATCGGCCCTTTGCAGCAAACGGATTGCGAAATCCTTGCGGAAATCCCGAAGGGCGCGATAATTCGGTGCCCGGGTGTAAAGCGAGAAGATCACCGGTTCCGCATCCGGGCGCAGAACGAAGCCGGTATACCAGCCTTCAAACCGGCCATTGAAATCCCCTTGTGTGATCGTGCCGGCCCCGGTCTTGCCGTGGAGCATTGCCGCGCCGAACTGCCCGTCCCGGCTGATCTCGATCAGCGCATCGCTGCTCTTGGCCGAAAGGCCAAGCGTGCCTGCGAAAAACCGGTCAAGGAAATTCACCTGTTCGGCGACCGAGATTTGCAGCGTGTCATCAAGCCAGAAATGATCGGACCCGTCAGGAATGTCCGCATTGCCATATCCCCATTCGCCAAGCCGCTGGCGATAGGTGTCAGTACCGGTCTGTTCGGCGATGTCCCGAAACACCCACACGGCCGAGCGGCGGAAGGCACTGCCAAGTGTCTGATCCTGTCGCCAGTCTTCGGGCCAGTAAGCGGCCGGGGGGCGGCGGGCCTGATCCCAGGTATAGGGATGATCCAGACCGCTGGCCGTGCCGGTTTCCAGCGCGATCAGCAGATTGGGGATTTTGAAGGTGGACCAGGGGGCGTGACGGCGTGTCAGATCGCTGCCTTCGAGGATGTAATCGGTGCCGGTTTCCAGATCGCGGGCAAGAAAGGCTACGTCCCGATCCCCGATCTCGGCGGCAAGGGGGGTGCGGGCAATCTCCACCTGCGTGGCGCTGGCCAGTGTCGGGATCACCACAAGAAGGGCGGTAAGACACAGCCGTTTCAAAGACGGGAAGATCATCATATCTCTGAAGGCTCCGGTTTGGGCAGGGTTCAGTCGCGGGCGGGGTCGGCGGGATAGGTGCCGAGGATGCGAAGCTCGGACGTGAAATAGGCCAGTTCCTCCATCGCCAGCTTGACGGCCGCATCATCGGGATGCCCTTCGATATCCGCGTAGAACTGTGTCGCGGTGAAACTGCCGCCGACCATATAGCTTTCCAGTTTGGTCATGTTCACACCATTGGTCGCAAACCCGCCCATGGCCTTGTAAAGTGCGGCGGGGATGTTGCGGACGCGGAACACAAAGCTTGTCATCATGTGATCGGCACGGCGCGTTGTGTCGGCATCGGGGGCCATGATGAGAAACCGGGTGGTGTTGCGGTCATGATCCTCGATATGGCGGGCCAGAACGTCGAGCCCATAGATTTCCCCGGCCAGTTCGGATGCCAGCGCCGCTTTCGACCTGTCGCCCCATTCCGCCACATCGCGGGCGGCGCGCGCATTGTCCGGCGACACCCAGCCCCTGATGCCGTGCTGGCGCAGAAAGCTGGCGCATTGGGGCAGAAGCACAAGGTGGGAATGGGCCTCTGTCACATCTTCCAGCGCGGCACCGGGAACGGCAAGCAGGTTGATATGCACCCGCACAAACGCTTCATCGACGATATGCAGCCCTGAACCCGGCAACAGCCGGTGAATATCGGCGACCCGCCCATAGGTGGTATTTTCCACCGGCAGCATGGCCTGATCGGCACGGCCTTCGACCACCGCCGTGATCGCATCTTCGAAGCTTGGGCAGGGCAGGGCCTCCATCATCGGGCGGGCGTCGTGGCAGGCCTGGTGCGAATAAGCGCCGGGTTCTCCTTGAAAAGCGATGCGCGATGTCATGATATGATTTCTTCCAGATGGGCGTTTCGTCGCGCTCCCTACACCTTGAAAGCGATGTGGGGAAGGCGATAGATACCCCGCAAAGCACATGCGAGAACGGGACACCCATGTTTGACACAATGATCATTACCAAGATCGGCGGCGCGGCCTGCGGTGCGCTTCTTATCTTTCTGCTGGCCGGTTGGGCAGGAAGTGGCCTCTATAGTATCGGTGGCGGCCACCATGGGGAGCATGAGGCCGGGTATGTGATCGAAACCGATGATGCGGTGACCGAGGTTGCAGAAGACGTGCCCGAGGTGCCGTTTGCAGAAGTTTATGCCTCAGCCGATGCAGGTGCGGGCGAACGCCTGTGGCGGCAATGCGGAACCTGCCATTCCGACCAGGATGGTGTGAATGGCGTTGGCCCTTATTTGCATGGTGTTGTCGGGCGTGCGAAACATGCGGCTGTGGGCTTTGCCTATTCTGACGGCCTCTTGGCCACGACCGGAGAGTGGACGCCGGAAAACCTCTCGGACTTCATTGCCAACCCGCGTGAATATGCACCGGGCACGGCGATGTCCTATAACGGCATGCGGGACGTTCAGGACCGGGCCAATCTGATCGCCTATCTCGATACGCTTGACGATTGAGCAGGGTGCCGCCCTGCGCGCGAAAGGCCGCCTCTGGGCGGTCTTTTTACAGGTGAAGGCCGCAAATAGCTGGAAACCGGACCTGATCACGATTTCTCAACTTGATGAAACAGGGGGCTGGCCCGTAACGTGACACAGCCCAGATATATAGCCAACCAGACCAGAAAACAGCAGTGGAGGGCGCCATGCGCAATCATACATCCCAGGTTCAGACCAGACCCGCCCCGGATCGGCGGCATTTGAGCCTGTGGTCTGCTGGTCTGCTGATGGCTTTGATTCTGATGGCGGGGATGGCGCGGGCCGAGGATGATCTGATCGTCACCCATGGCGTTTCGACCTTTGGCGATCTGCGCTATGGCCCCGATTTCGAGCATCTGGATTATGTGAACCCGGACGCCCCCAAGGGCGGAGAGATATCGTTCGGCTGGTCCACAGGCTCGTTCGACTCGATGCATCCCTATACGCGGGAAGGGCGCCCTGCGGTGCTCTCCTCGATCTTTTTCGAAGCCATGCTGGAAAGCACTGCGGATGAGATCGGCTCGGCCTATGGGTTGCTGGCCGAAAGCATCGCCTACCCGGAAGACCGGTCTTATGTGATTTTCACCATCCGGGAAGAAGCGCGGTTTTCCGATGGCACGCCGGTGACCGCGGATGATGCGTTGTTTGGCTACGAGATTTTGCGCGATGATGGCCTGCCCAGCTTCCGCGCGCAGATCGGGCGGACAATTTCCGGGGCGCAGGTGCTGGATGACCGGCGCATCCGGTTCGATTTCAATCCGACATCGCCGCTCCGGGGGCGGATTGTCTCGGCCGGGGGCTTGCCGGTCATTTCGCGGGCCAGCCATGAGGCTTCGGGCCTTGCCTTCAGCGAGTCGCGTCTGGAGCCTTTGATCGGGTCGGCGCCCTATATTCTGGAAGAGGTGGAACCGGGCCAGCGTGTCGTTTATGCCCGCAACCCCGATTATTGGGGCAATGACCTGCCAATCAATCGCGGGCGGAATAATTTCGACCGCATCCGCATTGAATATTATGGCGATGCGGTTGCCGCGTTCGAGGGGTTCACGGCGGGCAATTACCTGTTCCGGCAGGAAAGCAGTTCGTCCAACTGGGCGACCGCATATGATTTCCCGGCGCTGGAGCAGGGTTATGTGGTGCAGGCTGAACTTCCCGATGGCACCATTTCGACCGGTCAGAGTTTCATCATCAATCTGCGGCGCGAGCAGTTTCAGGATGTCCGCGTGCGTGAGGCCATCGCGCTGATGTTCAATTTTGAATGGACCAACCAGACGTTGTTTTACGGGCTGTATGTAAGGAATGATTCTTTCTGGCAGAACACCGATCTGGCGGCCACGGGCCTGCCAGGCGCGGCGGAACTGGCCTTGCTGGACCCTTTGCGGGACCAGTTGCGCCCCGAGGTCTTTACCGAGGACCCGTTCAGCCTGCCCGCCTCGACCCCGGATCGGGCGCTGGACCGGCGACAGGCCCGCCGCGCCATCGGGCTGCTGGAAGAGGCAGGCTGGATCATCGGCGATGACGGGCTGGCCCGCAATGCGGCCGGGCAGACCCTGGATGTGGAGTTTCTGAATTCGGGCCTGATGTTCGACCGGCTCATCAACCCCTATGTGGAAAACCTGCGCGCGGTCGGGATCAATGCCCGACTGACCCGCGTGGACAGTGCGCAGATGACCCAGCGCGAGCGCGACCATGATTTCGATATCATCACCGACCATATTCCCATGGGATATGAACCGGGGGCCGGGCTGCGGCAGTATTTCGGCTCGGAAACCGCGAATGATTCTGTTTTCAACGCCGCCGGTCTGGCCGATCCGGCGGTGGATGTGCTGATCGAACATGTGGTGAATGCGGAGACGCAGGAAGAGTTGAATGTGGCGGTCTCAGCCCTCGACCGGGTTCTGCGCTGGGAACGGTTTCGGGTGCCGCAATGGTTCAATGATGCCCATTGGGTCGCCTATTACGACATATACCGCTATCCCGAGCCGCTGCCGCCCTACGCACTCGGCTTCCTTGATTTCTGGTGGGTGGATGCCGAGGCCGAAGCCGCGCTGCGCGCTGCGGGGGCGTTTTAAACCGCCATGGGCGCCTATATTCTCAGACGGCTTTTGCTGATGATCCCGACGCTGTTCGGGATCATGGTGATCAATTTTACCCTGACGCAGTTTGTGCCCGGCGGCCCGATTGACCAGGTTCTGGCGCAATTGGAGGGTGAAGGCGATGTCTTTGCCACGATCTCGGGCGGTGGTGGCGAGGCCGGCAATATCGAGATAGAAGGCGCGTATCAGGGTGGACGGGGCGTGCCCCCCCGGTTCCTTGAAGAGCTGGAAATTTCCTTCAATTTCTCCCGCATCACCTGTGCCGAGGGGTTCACCGGACCCCCCGATCTGGATGCGGAGGAATGCGTTTCCGAGCGTATTCCGGCAGTGGAACGGTTTTTCCTGATGCTTTGGAATTATGTGCGTTTTGATTTCGGGGACAGCTTCTTTCATTCCGAAAGCGTGATGGAACTGGTGGTGGACAAGCTTCCGGTGTCGATCACGCTGGGCCTGTGGTCGACGCTGATTGCCTATATCGTCTCGATCCCTCTGGGCATTCGCAAAGCCGTCCGCGACGGGTCGCGGTTTGATAACTGGACCAGCGGGGTTATCATCATTGCCTATTCGATCCCGTCATTCCTGTTTGCGATCATGCTTCTGGTGCTGTTTGCGGGCGGGTCTTACTGGCAGATCTTCCCGTTGCGGGGGCTGACCTCATCCTCGGATGTGTGGATCACGCTGACATGGTGGCAGAAGATCGGAGATTATTTCTGGCACATCGCCCTGCCGGTAACCGCCTCGACCATTTCGGCCTTTGCAACCCTGACCCTGCTGACCAAGAACAGCTTTCTGGATGAGATCAAAAAGCAATATGTGATGACCGCCAAGGCCAAGGGGCTGGCGCAGAACCAGGTGCTGTACGGCCATATATTCCGCAATGCGATGTTGATTGTCATTGCGGGTTTTCCGGCGGTCTTTGTCAGTGTCTTCTTCGGCAGTTCGGTGATTATCGAGACAATATTCTCGCTTGACGGGTTGGGCCGGTTGGGGTTCGAGGCCGCGATCAGCCGCAATTATCCGGTGATTTTTGGCACGCTTTTTGTGTTCGGTCTGATCGGGCTGGTGGTAGGGCTGTTTTCAGATCTGATGTATGTCTGGATCGACCCGCGTATCGACTTTGAAACGCGGGAGACCTAGAGATGACGCTCAGGGATGATCACACGGCATCCGGGGCCATGCCGCCTGACCCCCGGGGCGGGATATTCAGGCTGTCGCCGCTGAACAAACGTCGCTGGCGGAATTTCAAATCCAACCGGCGGGCCTATTGGTCTTTGCTGGTCTTCTCGGTCCTGTTCGGCCTGTCGCTGTTTGCCGAACTGCTTGCCAATGACAAGCCGCTGCTGGTCAGCTATCAGGGCGAGCTTTACACTCCGATCTTCAATTTCTACCCCGAAACCCAGTTTGGCGGCGATTTCCCGGCCGAAGCCGTGTATCGGGACCCGGAAGTGAGCTGCCTGATCATTTCCGGCGGGCTGGAGGCCTGCTGGGACGATCCCGCCGGTGTGATCGCGGATGTGCAGCAAGATGGTATCTTCGATGGGCAAGAGGTGCATCAGGGCTGGCTGCTCTGGCCGCCGGTGCCCTATTCCTACAAAACGATCAACGATCTTGGCACCACGGCCCCATCCGCCCCTGATGCCGACCATTGGCTGGGCACCGATGACACAACCCGCGACGTTCTGGCCCGGGTGATCTATGCCTTTCGGCTGAGTGTGATGTTTACGCTGATCGTCACCGGCCTGACCTCGCTTATCGGTATCGCAGCCGGGGCCGTGCAGGGGTATTTCGGTGGCTGGCTGGATCTGGTCTTTCAGCGGATCATCGAGATTTGGAGCGCAACGCCAAGCCTGTTTGTCATTATCATTGTGGCCGCCATTTTCCGGATGAATTTCTGGTTGCTGGCCTTTCTGATGGTGCTGTTCGGATGGACCGCCCTGATCGGTGTGGTCCGTGCCGAGTTTCTGCGGGCCCGGAATTTTGAATATGTCCGCGCCGCGCGCGCGCTTGGCATTTCAAACCGGGTGATCATATTCCGCCATGTCCTTCCCAACGCCATGGTGGCCACGCTGACCATGCTGCCTTTCATCGTCACCGGAACGATAGGCAGCCTGGCCGCATTGGATTTTCTGGGTTTCGGATTGCCGTCCTGGGCGCCGTCCCTGGGCGAGATGACCCTGCAGGCAAAGAACAATCTGCATGCGCCCTGGCTGGCCTTCACCGCCTTTTTCAGCTTCGCAATCATGCTGTCGCTGCTGGTCTTCATCTTTGAAGGGGTGCGCGATGCGTTCGATCCCAGAAAGACATTTCAATGACTGTGCTCAACGTCAGGGATCTGAGTGTAAGCTTCACCCAGGATGGGGCGACGACTGACGCTGTGAAAGGTGTCAGCTTCACCATCGAAAAGGGGGAGACCGTTGCCCTTGTCGGGGAAAGCGGCTCCGGCAAATCGGTGACGGCCCTGTCGACCGTGGCGCTGCTGCCTGAAAGCGCAAGGCTGACCGGGTCTGTCACCTATCGCGGCACCGAGATGATCGGCGCGCGCGAGGCTGATCTGCGGCGGGTGCGCGGCAATGATATCAGTTTCATCTTTCAGGAGCCGATGACCTCGCTGAACCCGCTGCACACGCTGGAAAAACAGCTTGCCGAAAGCCTGGGCCTGCATCAGGGGCTGCGCGGGCAGGCCGCCCGGGCGCGGATCATCGAATTGCTGACCAAGGTCGGCATTCGTGACCCCGAGACCCGGTTGGGCGCCTATCCGCATGAGCTGTCAGGCGGGCAGCGCCAGCGGGTGATGATTGCCATGGCCCTGGCAAACGGCCCCGATCTGCTGATCGCGGATGAACCGACAACGGCGCTGGACGTCACCATTCAGGCGCAGATTCTGGAACTTCTGGCCGATCTGAAACGGGCCGAGGGAATGAGCCTGCTGTTCATCACCCATGATCTGGGCATTGTCCGGCGCTTTGCTGATCGCGTCTGTGTCATGCAGGGGGGCGAGATTGTCGAGACCGGGCGCACAACCGAGATTTTTGACAACCCGCAACATCCCTATACCCGCATATTGCTGGCAGCCGAGGCCACAGGAGAACCTGATCCGGTGCCCGAGGATGCCCCCGAGATTGTCAACACCCATGACCTGCGCGTCTGGT
This sequence comes from Rhodophyticola sp. CCM32, assembly GCF_004751985.1. Taxonomy (NCBI): domain Bacteria; kingdom Pseudomonadati; phylum Pseudomonadota; class Alphaproteobacteria; order Rhodobacterales; family Roseobacteraceae; genus Rhodophyticola; species Rhodophyticola sp. CCM32. Next base: position 2,813,635 of record NZ_CP038492.1, on the reverse strand, counting down.
TCCCGATATATCGCGGCCTGCTGAAACGCACGGTCGGGCATGTGAAGGCGGTGAATGCGGCCTCGATCTCGGTGCGGGCGGGGGAAACCCTGGGTGTGGTGGGCGAAAGCGGCTCGGGCAAGACCACCCTGGCCCTGGCGGTGATGCGGCTGATCTCGTCAGAGGGACCGGTGGTGTTCATGGGGCAGGATGTGCAGGGCTGGAAATCGACCGCCCTGCGCCCGCTGCGCCGCGACATGCAGATCGTGTTTCAGGACCCCTATGGTTCCCTGTCTCCGCGCATGACGGTGGAACAGATCGTGGCAGAAGGGCTTAACGTCCATGATATGGGAATTGGCCTGAACAAACGCCAGATGGTGGCCGATATCCTGCATGAGGTCGGCCTCGACCCGGGGATGATGCACCGCTATCCCCATGAGTTTTCGGGCGGTCAGCGCCAGCGCATCGCGATTGCGCGGGCGATGATCCTGAACCCGAAACTGGTGGTGCTGGATGAACCGACATCGGCGCTGGATATGACCGTGCAGGTGCAGATCGTGGAATTGCTGCGCGATCTGCAACGCCGCCACAGGCTGGCCTATATATTTATCTCTCATGACCTGAAAGTGGTGCGCGTGCTGGCCCATAAAGTCATCGTGATGAAACACGGGGATATCGTGGAAACCGGCCTGCGCGAGGAGATTTTCACCGCCCCGAAATCGGCCTATACGCAGGCGCTTCTGACTGCGGCGTTTGATCTCCATGCGGATGGCAGCGCGGCCTGAATCTCCGATGCCTCCGGCGGAAGTATTTTGAAGATAGAGAAGAAGACGGCCCTGCTTTTCTCTATCTCATAAATACTTCGGGGGAGCCGAAGGCGGGGGCAGCGCCCCGTTTATCCACCAAACAGAGTCAGATGGCCGATGAATGCCCGTCGACCTGCATCTCATAGGCATCAAAGCTGCGCGCGATGATCCGGCAAAGCGCCCGGCCCTCCGGCAGAATGCCAAAGCCCTTCGCGTCGACGCGGACCATGCCGGGGAAGGCGCCGACGGCTCTGGTATAGAGTGTTTTGAGCGTATCAGGCGTGACATTGAATGTCTCAAGCAGTTCGGCGCTGTCGATGCGGAAATCACACATCAGCATTTCAATCATCCGCGCGCGCAGAATGTCTTCGCCGCTATGGATATGGCCGCGCCCGGTGGCCAGCACCCCTGCACGGACGGCTTTCTGATAGGCCGCCGTGCCAGAGACGTTCTGCGCAAAACCCTGTGGAAAGCGCGAGATCGACGAGGCGCCGATGCCCAGAAGCACATCGCAGGTATCCGTCGTATAGCCCTGGAAATTCCGCCGCAGATGGCCGGTGCGGGCGGCCCGTTCCAGCCCGTCACCGGGCCGCGCGAAATGGTCGATGCCGATCTCGGCATAGCCATCCCAGACGAAAAGCTTCCGCGCGGTCTCGAACAGGGCCAGCCGTTCCTCGGGCGTTGGCAGCGTGTCGGTCGGGATCATCGCCTGGCGTTTGGCCATCCAGGGCACATGGGCATAGCCATAAAGCGCCACCCGGTCAGGGGCGAGCGACAGCAGCATCTGCACGGTTTCGGAAATCCGCGCCTGGCTTTGGTCGGGCAGGCCGAAAAGGATGTCGGCGTTCAGCGAACGGATGCCACGGGCGCGCAGCATTTCGACCACATCACGGGTGATATCATAGCTCTGGATACGGCCGATGATCTGCTGGATCGCCGGATCAAAATCCTGCACCCCGATCGAGGCCCGGTTCATGCCTGCTGTGGCCAATGCATCCAGCCGGGCTGCATCAATCTCATTGGGGTCGATCTCGACCGAGAATTCGGCGCCTTCTGCCAATGGCAATGTGTCTGTCAGCGTGTTTGCTAGATCGGCCAGCATGTCGGGTGACATCAGCGTTGGTGTGCCGCCACCGAAATGCAGCCGTACCAGTTCAACACCCTCGGGGAGAATCTGCCTGAGAAGCGCGATTTCGCTTTTCACGCTGGCCAGATAGGCCGCGACCGGTTCGTCAGAGCGGACGCCTTGGGTGCGGCAGGCACAGAACCAGCAGAGCCTGCGGCAGAAAGGCACATGCACATATGCGGAAATCCGCGACCCGGGCGGGATGGCGCGAACCCAGTCTGCAAACACATCCCCGGTGACATCATTCGAGAATTTGGTCGCGGGCGGATAGCTCGTATACCGAGGGACTTTTGAGTCAAACAGACCCAGGCGGCGAAGTTGCGTCAGATGCTCCATTGAAGTAGATTTAAAAGTGATAAACCATAGTGTCCTTGATCGAAATCAATACAATTCCTCGCGGTCTTTTTTGCGGTGATAATACATGCCCAGCCGTCAATTTTCCCTTCCACAGCAGGACTGTGTTGACTGCCCGATCCGGCATCGCGCGGTATGTGCCCGATGCGAATCGGATGAGCTGGAACATCTGGAAGCGATAAAATATTACCGTAAATACGAGGCCGGGCAGACCATAATCTGGGCCGGTGACAAGATGAATTTCGTGGCCTCTGTCGTCGAAGGCGTGGCCTCGCTGACCCAGACGATGGAGGATGGACGGCGGCAGATGGTGGGGCTGCTGCTGCCCAGTGATTTTCTGGGCCGCCCGAACCGCGAAGTTGCGTCATATGATGTTGTGGCCACCACCGATGTGATGCTGTGCTGCTTCCGGCGTCTGCCGTTCCAGCAACTGATCTCGGACAACGCGCATATCAGCCAGCGGCTTCTGGAAATGACCCTGGACGAGTTGGATGCGGCGCGCGAATGGATGCTTCTTCTGGGCCGCAAGACCGCGCGGGAGAAGATCGCCAGCCTGCTGTCGATCATCGCCCGGCGCGATGCCAGCCTGAAAGAATTGCCGTCCCGTGGCCATGTGGCGTTTGATCTGCCGCTGACACGAGAGGCGATGGCGGATTATCTGGGCCTGACGCTGGAAACGGTCAGCCGCCAGATGTCAGCGCTGAAACGCGATGACGTGATCCATCTGGGCGGCAAACGCCAGATCACCATCCCGGATTTCGACCTGTTGATGAACGAAACCGGAGATGATGCAGATGGCGGTATGCTATAGCGTTTCAACATAAAGTCGAAACGCTATAAGCTGACGGCATCGGGCTGCCAACGATGCGCCGGATCAATCAAGTATTCTGCACCATCGCCCATCGAAATTCGCGTTCGAGAGCAGCAGCTTGCTGATCCGGAAAACGATTTCTGCTTTGGTTCTGAGCCATGTCAGTCCGTAGGCCCGTAGTCGCCAAAGGCTTCTACCACTTCCGCCATTTCTGCGTTGCTTAGGATTTTTGGTGTTCCGCAGGATTGCGCCAACAAATACACACGCGCCAGGTTTTCTAATTCTTCCATACGCCACAAGGCGCGTGCGAGGCTGTTTCCGGTCGTTATTGCGCCGTGGTTCGCCATGAGACACCCACTGCGTTCTGCCATTGCCTTTGTGACCAGTTCAGCCAATTCCGAGCTGCCAAACAGCGCATAATCGACCAAAGGCACGTCATCTCCACCAAACGCGGCGATCATGTAATGGCAGGCGGGAATGCTGCGCCTCTGAACCGCAATAGCTGTAACATGCGCGGGATGGGCGTGGACGACGACTGACTGGTCGGGCTTTGCATTCAAAAGTGCTTGGTGAAACCGCCATTCGCTGCTGGGTCGATTGCGCGCGACCGGATTCGGATCTGCGTTCAGCGGGACGCAGCAAAGCATGTCTGGGTGCAACTGGTCGTAAGGAATGCCGGAAGGTGTGATAATCATGTGATCGCCGCAGCGCACGGAGATGTTGCCGGATGTTCCCTGATTCAATCCGCTCGTGTTCATCCAAAGGCAGCTATCTATGATGGATTGGCGTAGAGCATCCTCAGAATCTGGGTTCATGGTTCATCCTGCAAGAGCCTTTGCGCCGAGGCAGAGCAGGTCACAAGATGTGTCACATATCCACCCGCCATCGCGGCACGCGCTGCCGGAACACGGTCCACACCGGCAGACACAAGCATACCCAGTTCTTTCTTGCGCATTTGATCCAGCGTGACACCAATCATCTGCCCTTCATTCGGCGCCGGCATGGCGACGCCATTTTGGTCGATGATGCGCCCGCAGATGACGCCGGCGGCCCCTTGTGCGCGCATGTTCAACAGGATGTCTTTGTCCAGCAAACCAGTGAGGGCAATATGACTGTTTTCATCGACTGTGCCGGCCGCGAAAATGACTTTGGTGCAATCCTCGATCATTTGAAGCTGGCGGGCAATCATCGGCTCGGCCTTAAGGCTGTCGCACAGTTCTCGTGTCGACAGCAAAAGCGGCACATGCAGGTTGGCACAATGTGCGCCAAACCGCTGCGCCAGCGTCGCAGCACAGTTTTCGGGGGCAAACCCGATCTCTGACGGTTTTGAGCCAATCAACTGGACGATGGTAAGATCGTGTAGATCAAGTTTCGGTGCGACTTCCGCCAGACGGTATATCGTCTCTCCCCAAGCGACGCCTAAATCATCCCCGGCGACCAAAAACTGAGGCAGCCAGTCAGAGGCTGCCCGAACGACGCGCTCAAACGAACGGATTTTGGATGTTGTATCCGTGGGCACTATCAATGCGTCAGCAATACCGAACCTTTCCTTTAGTTCAGAGGCGAGCTGGTTGTTGCGAAAGACATCACTGTCTAACGTGATCCGCACATAGTCGCGCCGCCGGGCCTCGGCCAAGTAGTTGACGACAGACGCACGACTGATGTTAAGACGCTTTGCGATTTCCCCTTGGTTGAGCTCATCATGAAAATAGAGCCAGGTCGCCTCGATTATATAGCTATCCTGTCGGGAACTCCGTCCAGAAGCGCCCCCGGCAGGCCGGGCGTGCGAAGGGGGCACTGCCGCCATTTATTCCGCTACCATAGCCATGTTGGGGAACAGCCGGGCCAGCCCCTCTGCTGATGCCTCGCAGATGCCTTTCTCTGTAATCAGTCCTGTTACCAGGCGGTTGGGCGTCACATCAAAGGCGGGGTTGCCGCCGGGCGTGCCATCGGGTGTGACTTGAACGACGCCCAGGCTTCCATCTTTGCATGTGCCTTGGATATGCGTTGTTTCGCGCGGATTGCGGTCTTCGATCGGGATCTCCGCGACACCGTTGGTCACGGTCCAATCGATCGTGGGCGAGGGCAGGGCAACATAGAAGGGCACCCCATTATCATGGGCGGCAAGCGCCTTGAGGTAGGTGCCGATCTTGTTGCAAACGTCGCCCCGTCGGGTCGTGCGATCCGTGCCAACGATCACCATATCAACCATGCCATGCTGCATAAGGTGCCCCCCGCGTTGTCCGTTATGTAGGTGTGCGGCACACCGTGGCAGCCCAATTCCCAAGAGGTTAGCGCGCCTTGGTTGCGTGGACGGGTTTCATCAACCCAAACATGCAGCGGGATACCGGCATCATGGGCTTGATACATCGGACTGGTCGCTGTGCCCCAGTCTACGGTCGCGATCCAGCCTGCGTTGCAATGCGTGAGCAAACGCACGGGGTCAGCACTGGATTTCTTGGCCGCAATTTCGCGGATCAGCTCAAGCCCGTGCGCGCCGATACGGCGGTTGATCTCAACGTCTTCATCGGCAATTTCATGGGCCAAAGACAAAGCAGCGGCGGCTCTTTCAGACGGCCGGAGGTGGGATATAGCAGCGCGGCATCTGTTCAGTGCCCAGCGCAGATTGATCGCCGTCGGCCGTGTCGCATTCAGGCTTTCCCATGCAGCGTCCAAATTGCCGTCAGATGGGTCAAGTTTCATTGCAAGGGCCATGCCGTAGGCTGCTGTTGCGCCAATCAGCGGTGCGCCACGCACCCGCATTTCAACAATCGCATCCTGAAAATCCTTCAGCGTTCGGACCTGTTGAATAATGAATTCATAGGGCAGGGACCGCTGGTCGATGATCTCTAGAACGTCGTCGTCCGTGTTCCACCACAAAGAGCGGTAATGCGTACCGTTGACTTTCATAGGACGTCCTTTCCGTTGAATGTCCGCGCAAGCGCACACAGCGCCTGAGAAGTTTTGACTTTATCGGCGCTCAAAATCAACGTGGCACCCATTTCAAGGTTGCGGGCTTCAAGACCCGCCCGCGTTTGCGCATCTTTGATTGTTTCGAAGTCGGCGTTGTGTGCCAAAGACAAACAGCGCCGGTGCATTTCGATGCCGCAGAACTGCACTGCATCCTGCCAGATGGCTTCAAGCATTGCATTGCATGCAGGCTCGGACCCATGGCCCTGATCCTCGAACAAGGATTTGGGGTAAAGCATGCCTGACCGTTCGGTGGCCCACAGGCGCCGAAACTCGGCGTCGAAGGCCTCAAAACTGTCCGTGATCACACTCAGGATCCAGTCTTGATACCTCTCCAGATCGGCGCCGCGGTGGCCGGGTTGGCTGAAATAGGCCATCAAGTAGTTCGCGGTGAGCGTACCAATATCAAAGCCCATCGGCCCATATTGTGCGAACTCCGGGTCGATGATGCGAATATCGGTTTCCGTCGCCATAATAGAGCCGGAATGCAGGTCGCCATGCAGCATCGTTTCGGTATTGCTTGAAAATTTGACCAACATCGATTGGACCGCGCATTTCAGCGCGACATCGCTGCGTAGTTTTGCCACTAACGGATCCAGGCCAGCAGTGTGGGTATTCATCTCGGCATCAAAGTAGGGATCAGTGAACACCAGGCTTTCCGTAATCGCGGGAATTTCGATGTTGCCCGCGAACACTCCGACATCGGTCTTTTTGTCGGCGCTTTTCATCGACAATTCGGAGCCGCGAAACGCCATCCGCGCGCAATGCCGCCCGCAAAACGCACCAAGCCCTGCAACTTTCTCGCCAGCGATCAGCTTGTTGCGCAAGATGACATGAGGCGAAAGGAACTCCATCACGATCAGCGCCTGGTCCTCATCGAAATGGAATACCTCTGGGACAGCGCCGGGATCGCGCTGCGCCTGCCGCATTAACGCGTTGAATTCGTAAAACGCGCGGTACAGCGGCAAAGGCCAGCTGTCTCCAACCAGTCGCACGTAAGGGAGGGCCTGCTTTACAATCAGGCTGCCTTCGGAGCTTTCGACGATGAATACCAGATTTAGGTTGCCATCGCCCACTTCCTTCACGCGCCAGGTGTCATGGGCGCGGCCCAAGCGTTCTGTAACAGCCGGAATACCTGCCAGCCGGGGCGGCAGGCTTTCCTGGGTCAAGGCCAGATACGATGCTTCTTTCATGACCGGGATTCCTCGATGCAGTTAGACGACTATCATCAAAAGGACCGCTATTAGTCAATAGACAATTAATTTGACTTTTGAATATAACGCTCATATCGAAGATAGGGAGTCAATGAATCCCTGATCCGTATCGGAGCCTGTTTCACATATGAAGACCTGCGAAATCAGAGGCTTAGAGAAATCATTCGCTCGGAATCATGTTCTGCGCGGAATTGATTTGGACCTGAACGCAGGAGAGGTCCTTGTGTTGATGGGCGCCAATGGCGCAGGCAAATCGACGCTCGTGAAGATCCTTTGCGGCTTTTACGCATGTGACGCTGGAACGATGTCATTGGGCGGCGAAAATTACCTGCCGGGCGATGCCGCCGCTGCAATCGCATGTGGGGTTGTGACGGTTCATCAATCGATTGACGACGGTGTGATCCCTGACTTGGATGTTGCCACAAACCTGATGCTAAACCGCCTGACAGAACCGAAGGCGCGGTTGATGGTGCGTGACCGCGCCTTGCGTGCGGCCGCCCAAAAGGTTGCCGATAATATGGGGTTGGAAATGGATGTGCGCGCGCGCGTCGCCGACCTGTCTGTTGCGGATCGCCAGATGATCGCCATTGCCCGCGCGATGGCGTATGAGCCGAAAATCCTTATTCTTGATGAGCCAACGTCATCGCTGTCTGCGGTCGAAGCGGAACGCTTGTTCGAGCTTGTGGACCGGCTTCGGGATCAAGGTGTTGCAATCCTGTATATCTCGCATCGTATGTCCGACATTCGCCGTATCGCGGACCGGATTGTCTGCATGCGCGATGGCGAGATTTCCGGTGTCTTTGACCAGACACCGCTGGATCTGGATGGCGCCGTCACGGCCATGCTTGGCCACAACATGACGGATGTGGACATTGATGTAAGATCCGGCGGTACGCCCATTCTTGAAGTCGAAGGCGTCCAGCTGAAAGGCGGCATGGCGCCGATTTCATTTTCTGCGGCAGATGGCGAGATCGTTGCGATCACCGGTCTGTTGGGCAGCGGCAAGAGCCAACTTGCGAATATCGTTTTCGGGTTGGAACGCCCTTGCGCAGGGACAATGCACATCGATGGTCGTCCATATGCGCCGCAATCCCCGGCTCAGGCTGTGAGTGTTGGCGTTTTCATGTCGTCGAAAGACCGCAGCATGAATGCGGTCATCCCGACATTTGATATCGCCAACAACATGACACTACCGTTTCTGAAGAACTTCAGTGCCATGTCATTACTGAATCCCCGTACGCAAAGACACGCTGCCAAGGGCATGATTGACCGGATCGGAGTGGTTTGTCAGTCTGAAGGAGAAAGCATCACGACACTGTCAGGTGGCAACCAGCAAAAGGTCATGATCGGGCGCTGGCTGTTAGAGGACTGCCGCGTCCTGCTGTTGGATGAGCCGTTTCAGGGTGTCGATATCGGCGCACGCAGAGACATAGGTGCTCATATTCGTGCCACTGCCAAAGGCCGTTCCACATTGGTTTTTGTGGCAGAGCTGGATGAAGCGCTGGAAATTGCCGACCGGATCATCGTCTTGAACGAGGGCGTCATCGCAGGCGAACACGCAAACAAGGATGTGGATCTTGGCGCCTTGGTCACCCAGGTCTCAGGCACTGCCGGCACAAGAACACAAGCGAGCTATTGATGACGCAAGAGAAGCTTCTAAACTTTGCAATCCGTTTTGGATTCCTGATCCTGCTGTTCGGGTTGGTAATCTATTTCAGCCTTTCGGCTAACGGATTTGCATCGCCGAGATCCGCAGCTTTCATTCTTCAATCGGTTGCGATCACGGGCATCCTGGCCTTAGGTGTCACCTGCACTCTGGTCGTGGACGGGTTCGATTTGTCGATCGGGTCAGTCGCAACGACAGCCTTAATGTTGTCCGCCTACGCGATGGTCATCCTGGAACTATCGGCAGTGTCTGCGGTTTTGCTGTGCCTTCTCATGGGGGCAGTCGTGGGTTTGATCAACGGGCTATTGATCGTGAAATTCAAAGTCCCTGATCTGCTGGCGACTTTGGGTATGATGTTTTTGCTCATCGGTCTGCAACGTATCCCTACCCAGGGCAATTCCATCGCAACAGGTATGAGCTTAACAGATGGGAGCACTGCCGAGGGCACTTTTTCAGCGGCTTTCCTTTGGCTGGGCCGGCATCGGTTCGATCTTTTTGTCGACCGTTTGGTTCCCGTGCCCGTCGTCATCTTTCTGATCACGGCAGTTGTCATCTGGGTCTTCCTCGAACTCACACGTCACGGGCGCATGATGTATGCAATTGGCTCCAACGAACGGGCCGCTGCCTTGGTCGGGGCGAACGTCAATCGCTACAAGATCGCGGCTTACATGATTTCAGGCGTGACGGCTTCTGTCGGGGGCATATTATTGGCCGCGCGGCTTGGGCGGGGCGATATCGCCAGCGGCAACAACCTGCTGCTCGACAGTGTTGCCGCCGCTTTGATCGGTTTTGCGGTGCTGGGGGCTGCACGTGCCAACGCCTTTGGCACTGCGATTGGAGCCCTTTTTGTCGGCATCCTGCTGCAAGGCCTGACCATGATGAACGCGCCCTATTACACGCAAGATTTTGTCAAAGGCGCGGTACTTGTTCTCGCGCTGGTCTTCACGTTCTACCTCAGCGCGAAACGTCGCACCGGTGGGAAATCTTAAACCAAAACATGGGAGGAAATATCATGTTAAGACGTAAAGTTTTGAAAATACTGGGGGTTGCCGCACTTGGCACCGGGATGGCCACGGCTACTTTTGCTGACATGCCGGCGCCTTTGGACAACGCGGGTGACGTAAAAATCGCTTTGGTGCGTTATCTGTCGACCGGTGATTTTTTCCAGTCGTATCTTGCGGGTGTGGAAAGCCAGGCAGAGGCGCTGGGTGTCGACCTTCGCGTGTTTGACAGCCGTCAGGATGCGGCATTGCAGGCCGATATGGTCGATCAGGCGATTGCTTTGGGTGTGGATGGGATCATTATTCAGCACGGGTTGACGGAGTCGATGAAAGACGCGGCGCAACGTGCGGTGGATGCTGGCATAAGCGTTGTCGCCTTTGACGTCGATGTCGAAAACGACGCCATCCCGCAGGTTGAACAATCCGATTATCTGCTGGGCAGGCTTGCGCTTGATCAGGCGTTGGCGGACAACGGCAATGCGTTTACGGCAGGCTATGTCTATGTGCCCGGAATTGCGCCGCTCGACCGTCGAAACGTAGCCTGGGAAGAAGTGAGAGAGGCCAACCCCGGCATCACGGAAGCGGCAGTCTTTGGAACATTGGACAACCCAATTGCCAACTCGATCGCAAATCAGGCGCGTTCTGTCTTGCAGGCGAACCCAAACATCACTGTCGTTTTTGCCCCATATGACGAATTCGCCAAAGGTGTGAAGATTGCGGTGGATGAAGCTGGCCTGACGGATGACGTGGATATCTATTCTGCGGACGTCTCAACCGCGGATATCTCAGCCATGCGCGAACCCGGCTCTGCTTGGGTCGCGACGGTGGCAACAAACCCGGCCGTTGTAGGAGAGGTCTCGGTACGGGCTTTGGCATTGCTGTTGACTGGCGAGGACCCTGGCAGCAGCATCGTGGTGCCACCCACCTTGATCACGCAGGATTTCCTGAATGAGCAAGACATCAGTAATATGGAAGAACTGGGCGCACGGATGCCGCAGTTCCAGCATGCTGATGTCGCGATGGCCGACTGGATGCCTTTGCCAAGCCGCTAATACAAAACGCTCCGGCTCCTGAACGGGCCGGAGCACCCATCTCCAGACATTTGAAGTTGGCCATGCTGTACGGAATTGACACGGGCGTTACGCCAGAATTGCTTTTCTGCCTTGCCCAAATGGGCCACGGCGATGAGATAGCTGTTGTCGACTCTAACTTTCCGTCAGTTTCAACGGCACGCACCTGCACCATCTCGGGTGTGATCCGCTACCCTGATCAGGATGCCCCCTCGGTGGTGGATATGATCACGAAGTTGATGCCGCTGGATCCTTTCAGCGCCTATGCAGCTTTGCGGATGCAGTCGGATGATACGCCAGATGATCTCACGGATGCGCATCGAGAAGTGTGGGATATCCTGACCCCGTGCCTTCCCGAGGGAGCCGCTTTGTCGGCAATCTCGCGACCAGATTTCTACGCCCAAGCTGCCAGATCTTTTGCCATCGTGCAGTGCGGTGAAACCCGCCCCTTTGGGTGCTTTATTTTGCGCAAGGGCGTCATCTTTTAACGCCTCCGCGCCCTAACAACCGACCTTATGGTCCTGTCATTAACCAAGCCGGTCTGAACACCGGCCAACGTGGGATATTGCCGTGAAGAATGAGAAATCAACCGAGGATGTCGCACTGGGTATTCGCAGGCGTGTGTTCGAACACGCGATCCGCAACAACGGAGGCTATCTGTCTCAAGCCTGTTCAGCAGCGGAACAATTGGCGTGGCTCTACAATGAAGAATTGAATTTGGGTGAGCCGACTTTGCCTATGATCCCGAAGCTGTTTGAGGGTGTGCCCCATGCGGACAATCCGAATTACCACACGGGGGCAGGCTACAATGGTCCGTTCCTTCCAGAGTTTGACCGATTGTTTATCGCACCTGCGCACTACGCTTTGGTTGCCTACGCCACGCTTATCGAAACAGGGCGCATGGCAGCCGAAGGCCTTGAGATGTTCAACAAAGATGGTTCCTCGGTTGAGATGATCGGCGCAGAGCATTCACCTGGGATGGAAGTCCACAACGGCACGTTGGGAATAGGTCTTTCAACTGCGGCGGGCCTTGCCTGGGCGCGCAAAAAGCGAGGGGAGAAAGGCCGCGTCTGGGTTTATATGTCGGACGGCGAGGTTCAAGAAGGCCAAACATGGGAAGCCATTCAATGCTGCGCGCATCACCGGATCGACAACGTCAAAGCGATTATGGATGTCAATAAACAGCAATGTGACGGGGCGATGGACAGTGTCATGGAAGTCGGCGACATCAAAACCAAGATGGAGAATTTTGGGGCCATCGTGGTCGAGGTGGATGCTCATAACCTTAACGATATGCGGGAAGCTGCAAAGACCAAACATGATGGCAAACCGCTGATTATATTGGCACATTCAAACCCATTCCATTCAATGCCAATCCTGGAGGAGCGGTTTCCGCGCCTGCACTATGTGCGCTTCAAATCCGAAGAAGAGCGCGCGCGGATGAACCTCTCAATCGCCGATGCATTGGGTGTTGACCCAATTGATTACGCACACTGATAGGACACAAGAACATGGTAGAAATGGTAAGCCGCCCGTATGAGCGCGCCTTTGAAAAACACGCACTCGCCAATCCGGATGTTTTGTGCATCTCTGCGGATCTGACGTCGTCGTGCGAAATCGACAAATTTCGCGACAATTACCCCGACCAGTTCCTTTCAATGGGAATGGCAGAGCAAAACATGATGAGCTTTTGCGGCGGTCTGGGCCTCGCGGGGTATCGTCCGTTCGTTCATACCTTCGGCGTGTTCACCTATCGCAGACCCTATGACCAACTGATGGCATCCATCGCGTATCCGCGGCGCAAAGTGCGGATTATGGGTTTCTTGCCGGGTATCACCACGCCGGGCGGCATGACCCACCAGGCGATCGAAGACATCTCGGTCATGCGGTCGATGCCAAACATGACCATCCTTGAAACCGGTGACGCGACCGAGGTCGAGAGCATTTGCGAAGCCGCAGACAGTATCGACGGCCCCGTCTATTGTCGGGTCTTGCGAGGATCGATGCCACGGCTTTTCGATACGCCTATCGTCGTTGGACAAATGCGCGAGCTTAGTCTTGGGAGTGATGTGTTGATCGTGACAGCAGGGATCACCACGGAAGAGGCATTGCGCGCGACGAAGGCGCTGGAAACGTCCGGTGTGTCGGTCCGACACCTCCACTTGAATACCATCAAACCGTTCAACGCCGGGGCCATCCTTGATCATATCAATTCTGTCAAAGGTGGTGTGATCACTTTGGAAAACCATGTGACCGAAGGCGGTATAGGCTCGCTTGTTGCCGAAATAATGGCAGATAACGGGGTTGGCAAAAAGCTCAAGCGTTTGGGTCTGAACGACACCTATGCCCATGGCGGTAGCCGGGCTTATTTGATGCGATACTATGGTTTAGATGCACTTGCCCTGACGCAGGGCGTAGAAGGCTTGCTTGGCCAAAAGCTCGACATCACCGAACAGGATTTGGCCGAAGCGCGTGTTGACGCGGTCCATTCCCTTGCCAAAGCCGAGGGGCTGTAATGGATCGGTTTATTGTCACCTACCGTATCCGGGCGGATGATGCTGCCGACGCGGCAGGCCGTGCCGAGGCTATTGCTTTGGAAGACACTGTTGAAATCCCGCGCGACGTTGTTCCAAAGGGATATGTCGAAGATACTATCTTGGGCAAGGTTCTGGATGTCGTCGAAGGTGGTGACGGTGTTTGGATTGCCCGCATCGGGTATCACATCGACGCAGTTGGTCGCGAATTGCCCCAGTTGCTGAATGTGGTGCTGGGCAATGCGTCCATTTTGCGGGGCGTGAAAGCGATCAATTTGACACCGAACGCAGATCTGCGGCAGCGATTTTCCGGCGCACGTTTCGGGGCTGCAGGACTGCGGGGTCTGATAGGGCGTGAAACGGGCGGATTTGTTTGTCCCGTGATTAAACCACAGGGATCATCATCCGAAACGCTGGCACGTCTTTGCTACCTCACGGCTGTGGCGGGCGCGGACATTATCAAAGAAGACCACGGGCTGGCCAATCAAGATGCGGCTCCTTTCAGGGAGCGCGTTAAGCTTTGTGCAGCAGCGGTGTTGCAAGCCAATAGCGAACGCGCACAGACCGGTGAAACATCACGCGCGCTTTATTTCGCCAATATCGGCGGCCACGGTGATCATGTGCGCGATCTGGCGTATTATGCCAAAGATGCAGGTGCCGATGGTGTCTTGCTGATACCGGGTCTTTTTGGTTTTGACGCGATGAACCGGCTGGCACAGGACCCGGAATTCGGGCTCCCGATCATGGCGCATCCCAGCCATCTGGGTCCGTATGTATTGTCTCCGGATAATGGGTACGGGCACGGGATGCTTTTCGGCCAACTCATGCGCTTGGCGGGTGCCGATATTTCGGTTTTTCCCAATTACGGCGGCCGCTTTGGGTTTTCGCGGGAAGAATGCCAAGAGATCGTTGAACACTGCCGCGAAACCGATGGGCTTGGCCCCATCATTCTCCCCAGCCCGGGCGGGGGTATGTCGATCGATCGGTTGGGCGACATGGTGGACAATTACGGCCATGATTGCGTCTACCTTCTCGGAGGTAGCCTGCTTAGATATGGCGATGATATCGGTGAAGCCATACGGGATATGCGGGCTGCCTTGTCAGATTGATCGCAAAACGATGGCTGAGTGATTGTGCTCCTGAACAGTCGGCAGTTGACCTGCTTGAAGCCAATTACCTTCCACCGGAGCCTTCAGCCCATAGCGCCGGTTTGGCACTCCCGGCCGAAACGTGTCTTCATACCGCTTATGGACCAATTCACGATTGGTCCTGGTGCGACGGCGCAGCAGGCGGCTCAAAGCTCTTCGAACAATGCACGGAATGCCGTTCTCGCTTGACCCCTTTGGCGCACGGAGCGAACGGCGTCGAGGTTGGAAAGGTCGTCATCGACCACGATCAAGCCGACCATTCCAACCTCATAATGTGGTGTGCAGACGTAGCCGTAGATGCCGGGCACGGTCATCTCCATCGTGACCTCTTCATTGACCCCGCCGTTCCATGGCTCCGCGCCTTCAGGGATCATGCCCCTGCGAGAGGCGGTGTTGTGGCCTGTGTCGGTGGGCACGAACGTCACCACATCGCCAAGGGCCACGCGCAGGATCGGGGGCTGGAAAACATTGGGCGTTTGAGTGTCGCCACAGGCTGCGTTCAGCATCATGACGGCGTGGTGGCCTGCTTCGGTCACAGGCACAGTGTTGGCAAGGCCCACGCCTGACAACCCCGCGAATGCGCCGATGGTGACGATGAAGGTGCGGCGATCCGGGTCAGTACGCATGGACAAGCAAATCTTCTCTGGGGCCTTCCGTAATCTCAATCTCCACCCCGTAGGTGCGCGCGATGGCGTCCGATCG
This sequence comes from Rhodophyticola sp. CCM32, assembly GCF_004751985.1. Classification (NCBI taxonomy): domain Bacteria; kingdom Pseudomonadati; phylum Pseudomonadota; class Alphaproteobacteria; order Rhodobacterales; family Roseobacteraceae; genus Rhodophyticola; species Rhodophyticola sp. CCM32. The sequence continues at coordinate 2,798,254 of NZ_CP038492.1, read as the reverse complement.
CAGGACCTGCGCAGGGGGGCCTTCCGCAAGGATGCGCCCCTCGCCCAGCAAAATCAGGTGGTCGGCAAACCGCGCGGCAAGGTTGAGATCATGGAGCGCGAAGATCCCCGTCGCCTGCCGCGCGGCGATGGTGGCGCGGATGCGGCCCAGAACGTCCAACTGGTGGCGCAGATCAAGGGCCGAGGTCGGCTCATCAAACAGATAGACATCTGACTTGCGCACAAGCGCCTGCACGACGGAGACCATCTGGGATTGTCCGCCCGACAACTCACTCACATAGGCCTCGGACAGATGCCCGATCCCGCCGTGGTGCAGCGCCTTTGCAACGGCCTCGATATCCTCGCTGCTGACCTTCCAGCCGTGCAGTTGTTTCTGGGCCATCATCACCACATCAAATACGGTCAGCGCCGCGTTCGCGGTGAAGAATTGAGGCATGAAACACACCTGTTGCAGCCGCTTGCGGGCGGGCAGAGACGCAAGGTTCATATCCCCCAGATGGACGTCCCCCGCCGTATTTTTCAGCAAGCCTGCGATCACTCGGAACAAAGTGGACTTTCCGGATGCATTCGGTCCGATCAGGGCCGTCAGCTTGCCGGGCTGCAACTGCGCAAAGCCGACACCCTTCAAGATGGGGCGGCTGCCGTAGGCGAATTCCAATCCGGTGGCGCGAAGACCCGTCATTGCCAGTGCCTTTTGCGTTGAGTGAGGATGAGAGAGATGAAGAACGGGATGCCGATCAGGGAGGTGATAATCCCGATGGGATAGATGACGCCCGGGGTTATGGATTTGGCTGCGATGGACGTGCCCGACAGGATCAGCGCGCCGCAAAGCGCCGACAACGGCAGGAACCCGCGTTGATCTTCGCCCACGACCATCCGCGCGATATGTGGCCCGACGAGGCCCACGAAGGCGATGGCGCCCACGAAAGACACGGCAACTGCGGACAGGAGCGATACGCCCGCCAAGACGCCAAGCCGCAGCGCGCTGACATTGACACCCAGCGCGGCGGCCTTGTCTTCGCCCATGCGCAGCGCGGTAAGGGCCCAGGATTTGTGGACGAAGTAGGGCAGGACAATCGCCAGCAGCAGAAGGCAGATGCCGACCTTCTCCCAGGTGGCGCGGGCCAGTGACCCCATCTGCCAGAAGATCAGCTGTGCCAGCTGGATCTCGGACGCGCCATATTGCAGGAACATCAGAAGCGCGTTGAATGTGAACAGCATCGCAATTCCGACAAGGATCATCGCCTCCGGCGAGACGCCGCGCAGGCGGGTAAAGGCGAAAAGGCCAAGCGACGTAAGCATGGCGAGGATGAAGGCGTTCACCGTCACGAACAGGCCGCCCACACCGGGGATCAGCGACCAGCCAAGCACGATGGCCAAAGCGGCGCCGAAGCTGGCGGCGGATGACAGGCCAAGGGTAAACGGATCGGCCAGGGGATTGTTGAGGATCGTCTGCATCTCGGCCCCCGCAACACCCAGCATCGCGCCAACGGCAACGGCCATCAGGGCCACGGGAAGGCGCAGATCCCAGATCACGACGCTTTCATTCACGGTGGCGACCGAGGGCTGCAAGATCACCTGGATGACCCGCCATATGCTGGCCTCGAACGGGCCGGAAACCACGTCAAAAAGGATTGTGAGGCACAGGATCGCGATGGCGCCACCGACAATCAAAAGGCGCCTGGCAATGGATTTTCGGTAGCCGCGCGCGATATGTGCGACACTTGGGTCGGGCACAGGTATGTCTGTCATTGAATTGGTCCTGAGAAGAAGGATTGGCGGCGACCCGAAACTGCCAGGGGCCGCCGCTTTGGTCTGCTCGTCAGTTCGACAAGCTGACCCAGAACTGGCCTTCATAATCATACGGCAAGAACCGGTCATGAAGGCGGGTCATGGTGTCTTCCGGGTCAAGCTCCGGGAATTCTTCGGGATACAGCCACTGCGCGATCTGCTGGATCGCGACGAAGTGGAACGGAGAGTTGTAGAACTGGTGGTAGATGGAGTGGAACCGCCCCTCCTCGACCGCGCGCAGGGTTTCAAACCCTGGCCGTGCTGCCAGCGCTTGCAAACGCTCCTGATTAACGGCTTCGGACCCTTCATATCCAAGCAATGTGGCGGTCACTTCGGGCCGCGCCTCAGACCAGTTCGCGCCTGTGCTCATGACGACATCGGGGTCCGCTGCAATGATGCTTTCAAGGTTGATCTCAACGCTATAGGCATTGGCCAGGGTCGAGCCATAGTTCACACCGCCCGCAAGCTCGATGAAGCGTCCATAATTGTAGCTGCCATACGTGTTGCAGCAAAAGTTCGGGTTCCAGCCCGCAGCGTTTTCAATCACAACGAGCGGGCGGTCTTCAGCCGGGATACCGTCGACCACATTGGTCACGCGGCGCATCTCGGCGATGTAGAAGTCGATGAACTCGGCGGTGTTGGCCTCTTCCCCCAACAAACGCCCCAGGATCAGCAGGGATGGCACGGCATTTTCGGTCGCGTTGCGGCGGAAATCAATGAAAACGACGGGCACCCCCGCCTCATCCAACCGCTCGATCAAACCGGTTTCCTCGGCATTGAACAGCCCGCCCAGATCCAGCAGAACCAAATCGGCCTCGTTCTGAAGCACGGTTTCGACGCTGAAATCACCCGAGTAGGGATTGCCGAAGTTGATCAGACGCTCGGTGTCGTCGGGGAACACAGCCTCGAACCGCCGGAAAGCATCGGGGTCATACAGGATCAGGTCGTCTTTCCAGCCAATGATGTTCTCGAACGGGTTGCCGTCCTCGATGGCGGCGATGGAATACATCATCCGTCCCTCGCCCAGGACGATGCGCGTTGGATGATCTGGCAACGTGACTTCGCGGCCTGCGATATCGGTGAGTGTAAAGGCTTCTGCTTGAGCATCAGGCGCGGACGCGACCACAAGTGTCGCGCTGGCTGCTATAGCACCAAGGAAGCCGCTGATACGTGTCTGGAACGACATAAGCGGTCTCCGGTTTTATGGTGTGCGGCCGTGATATGTGCTCCCGGATTTAATGTCGAGTCTTTTAGTCAGAAATTCGATTGGCCGGGATGTCTTGAGGCTGGCCTGCGCTGGTTTCAGAGGTGTATCGGCCCTTTCCTGCAAAGTCCCGCTATGCCAATTTCAAAGTGAACAGGGCCATGAGCCCTGGCCTCAAGATCAATCCATAGCCTGGAGAGTCTGAGTGACCGCCTCAAGGGCGCCGGGCAAGCCCGACAAAAATCTTGCCTTTCGGCAGCCAACCTGTTTGCTTCATTCCTGCAAGGAGATCCCCAGCAACAACTATTCCCCGCTGCAAGGAAACTCCATGCCAGGCCCCGCCCCCAGTGAAACGATCCTTGAGATCAAGAACCTCAGCATCGAACTCCCGCGAGGTGCGGACCGGAAATATGCGGTCGAAAAGGTGTCACTGTCCGTCAAACGGGGGGAGATCCTTTGCGTCGTGGGTGAAAGCGGCTCGGGTAAATCGGTGATGACCAGCGCGATCCTGAATGATGTTGCGCCGCGTCTGACCGTGACTTCGGGCGAGGTGATGTTTGAGGGGCGCAATGTCCTGCGCATGCGCGATGAGGAGCTGAACAAGCTTCGCGGCGCGCGCATTTCAATGATCTATCAAGAGCCTATGGCGGCCCTGAACCCGGCCATGAAAATCGGCAAGCAGGTGGATGAAGTCTTTGCACTGCACCGCACCGACATCCCCAAAGCGGGGCGTAAGGCCGAGACCCTGAAGCTGTTGGCGCAGATGAAGCTGCCCACGCCCCGGCGGATTTACGACAGCTACCCGCATCAGGTCTCGGGTGGGCAATGTCAGCGCGTGGTCATCGCGATGGCCCTTGCCTGCAAACCCGATGTGTTGATCGCCGATGAGCCGACAACCGCACTGGATGTGACCACGCAGAAAGAGATTCTTAACCTGATCAATGACCTCAAGGAGGTCTACAACAACGCGACAATCTTTATCACCCATGATTTCGGCGTGGTGGCCGATGTCGCCGACCGGATTGCCGTGATGTGCTGGGGCAAGGTGATTGAAGACGGTCCGAAGGAAGACATCCTGCTGCGCCCGAAGGAAGACTACACCAAGCTGCTGGTCGACGCGATGCCGCTTCTGGAAACCACCCGCACACCGGATCTGGGGCGCATGGACGCGCCGGTCGTCGAAGTCTCGGAGATGCACAAGGTTTACGGCACCAGGGACAAAGAGGTGCACGCTCTCAACAATGCGAGCTTCGTGTTGCGCAGTGGCGAGACCCTTGGCGTGGTGGGCGAAAGCGGTTCGGGCAAATCAACACTGGCCAAGGCGTTAATCCGTCTGGTGGAGCCGACATCGGGCAGCGCCGTGATCCGCGACACAGATTTTCTAGCGCTTCAGGGGGCCGATCTGGCCGCCGCGCGCAAGCATATCCAGATGATCTTCCAGGACCCCCATGGATCGTTGAACCCCTCGCAGACCGTGGGGTTCATGATCACCCGTGGTTTGCATTTACAGGGTGTCTCCGGTGCCGAAGCCAAGGGAAAAGCCATGGGTCTGCTTGAGCGGGTCGGTCTCAAACGAGAGGCCTTCTACCGCACATCGCGCAACTTTTCGGGCGGGCAAAGGCAGCGCATCGGCATCGCACGTGCCCTGGCGATGCAGCCTGAGGTGGTGATTGCGGATGAGTCCGTCTCGGCTCTTGATCTGTCAATCCAGAAGCAGGTCTTGCGGTTGCTCAACGATCTGCAGAGAGAATTTAAGATGGCGATTGTGTTTATCACCCACGACCTGCGTGTCGCGGCCCAGATCTCGGATTATATCACCGTCATGGAGAAGGGTGTGATGGTTGAATTCGGTCCCGCGGATGAGGTCTTCAACGCGCCCAAACACGATTACACCAAGCGTCTTCTGGATGCCGCGCCGGGGCGGGATTGGCATCCTCCACGCCTGGACCCCGAAGAAGCGGACCGGATCGCGGCCACAATCCAACGCGGCTGATCAGGCAAGCGGGCACATGACGAGACGCAAGGGAAGCCCAGCCATTATGGCAGACAGGGCTTAGGGTCAGGACCCTAGATTCCAGTGTCACCCTTCTCCATGTTGGTGCCCGATATGCGATCCAGGCCCAAGCGATCTTTGGATGGCGATCCCCGGATAGGGCCCTCTGACCTGTGACCAAACACCTACATGGTGAGTTGAAAGCCCCTCCCGCAAATGTGGGAAGGGTTATTCCGGTCGTTTTGTGACCTGCCCGCAGTTCTTTTCATGTGACGGTTCTGGAAATCAGCCGCTATAGTGCCGGGAGCGGCGGGTCAGTTTGAACTCTCCGCGGGCGATTTTTTCGACCAGACCGTCACGCAGCAGCACGCCGAAGGCGCGCAGGCCTTCTTCGCGGTCGATATTCCCTTTGGCGGTTTCCAGGTGGCGCAGAAGATGGGGGCGGTTGAACACCGTGCGGCCTTCTTCATGCATGGAATAAGCAGCGGCCAGTTCCATGATCTGTTCCATTGAACTATGCTCATGCGTGTCCAGGTAGGCAGCAAAGCCTGTGGCCTCTGCCAGGGCGTCCACAACGGGTTCAGATGTGTTCTCGGGGGCGATGTCTGCCTCACCGGTCTCATCGGCGGTGTTAACGGGGCTTTCCAGACTGTACTCCGAAGCTTCAAGCGGCTGGTCGAGGGCATCCTCCAGCGTTTCCCGGTCAAGGGTTTCGGAGAGATCGGCAGATCTGTCCCGATCGGCCTCGGGGCGGGCACCTGCCAGGGCGCTCAACTCTTCGCTGAGAACAGTGGTCTGTTCGCTTTGCGAGGCGACGGCCTGACCGGCATCTTCCTCGGCCTCGGCGGCGTTGCGGCCGCCGATGATCTGGCCTGCGCGGGTGGCCAGTTCGGCCAGACCAATCGCAATTTTGCGCGGCGGCGTACGCGGTGCCGGATCTGCCATTCCGGTGTCTGCCCCGGCACTGGCATTGCGGGCGGATGACAGACCTATATCGGTCTGGTCGTCATCGGCCAGCGCCAAGCTGCCCGAGGTCACACGGCGCGGGCGGATAGGTTTTTGTGGCCGATCATCGGTATCTGCGTCGCGGCGGCTGTCGATCCGCTGCTCGGAGACCAGCATCAAGGGGGCCGGGCGGGTATTCCCGCGAGTGCGGCCGCTGCTGTCAATCCGCACCCGGCGGGGGCGCATGACACGGGCCAGATCATCGCGATATTCGGCGGTGTGATCGGTATCTGCTGCGGCCGCATCGCCGAGTTCTTCCTCGGCCGTGCGTGCGGCAACCGCAGCTTTCAGGTGTTGAATATTGGCGCGGCGGCGGCTGATTTCCTCGGTTTCCAGGCGGCTGTCGGTTGCCTCGAACAGGCGACTGACATCGGCTTCGGATTCACCCCCTTCGCTGGGTTCGGTGAATTGCTGGCGCCGGGCTTCGCGCTCGGCTTGCTGTTGTTCCGTGCGCTCCTCTTCGATCATGGCCAGTTCGGCCTGCAATTCCGCCTCCGCTTCGGGGCTCAATGCGCTGTCGGGCTGGTCTTCGCCGGCTTGGGCTTCCTGCGCGTCAGGGCTATCGGGGCGCGGGCCGCGCAAAACGGTGACTTCCGCCACAACCGGGGCAAGCTCTGCGGTGTCCTCTTCAGTCTCGGTGACGGCCTCGGCACTGGTCTCTTCAGGTGTATCCTGACCGGTTTCGGGCGTCTCTTCACCCTCAATGCTCTCTGCGGTCTCTGCCTCCGCTTCACCTGTGGTGTCTTCAGGCATCTGATCGGCAAAGCCCTCGTCATCCGCGGGCTGATCTTCACTGATATCGGGCAGGGCCGCGGCTAGGATTTCCGAGAGGTTGGGGCTTTCTTCTTCCTCAGAGGCCAAATCATCCGTGGCCATATCTTCGGTCATGATGTTGTCGGCGCGGGCATCTTCCACGGCCTCGGATTCCCCTTCCGCGTCGGCTTCAAAAATATTCACCTCCGCCCTGTCGTCCTGGGTCGGGGTATCGGCAGGCTGGTCGTCGGGGGTTTCTTCAAAGGCGATATCTTCGCTCAGGGTCTCCTCTGCACCCTCTTCATCGGCGACAACCTGACGGATGCGGGCCAGCTTGGCGGCCACGCTGTCGGCATCAAGCGCCGGTTCCGCGACAAAGAAACTATCCTCTTCAGGGGCAGGGTCTTCGGCTGTGTCCGCCTCTGCAAAGAAGGACGCGACATCCGCATCGTCCGATTGCGTTTGAGCGCTTTGGTCTTCGAGCAGCTCTGCCACATCATCAGTGTCACCGGCGATGTCGTCACTGGCAGTCGCAATGCTGGCCAGAATCGCCTCATCGGCGGCGCCTGCGCCCTCGTCCGCGCTGTCACCCTGGGACACAACTTCCAGGGCAATATCCTCAAAAGCAGCATCTTCTGGGGCAGCGTCGTCTGATGTGTCTTCAGAGACGGGTGTGATCTGATCAACGGCCGCCGCGTTGTCCGTATCTGCGTCAGAGGGGGCCTGATCCTCGCCGGTATGCTCTTCTGCAGCGCTCTCTTCCGTTTCTTCTACGACGGATGTCTCTTCAACAGATGCTTCCGTGGCAGGGTCATCTTCGATAGTGTCAGCAACGGCTTCATCCGTCATGTCATCCACAACACCGGTGCTTTCGATCTCTGCCGTGTCGGAAATATCAGTACCTTCAGGTGCGTCCACCTGTTCGATCTGTGGGCGCATGATCAGGCCGGTATCGGAAATCCGCGCCTCAACCCGGCGGTTGATGGCATCCTCGGTGATGCGTTGCAGCATCTCGGCATCCGGTGTGGGCGGTTCTGCGCCGAAGTAACGATCCTCGGCCGCAAGATCACGGAAATACTCGGCGATACCCTTCATCGCCGAGAACGGATCTTCAAACCCCTCCAACGTGCAGGAGAATGTGCCGTAGGATACGGTCAGAATCTTGTTTATATCAGCCATGGGTCAATTTCACTCTGCTCGTCAGCTTACTCTGCAGTTCCGGCTTGGCACCGAAATTTACCATCTTGTGGTTTAATGTAACAAACTGTTTCACGCGAAACGGGACGGTAATTGGGCCATTCAGTGATCTTTAACCGAAATAAAGGCGATAATTTGCAAAACTCCTCGGAGATCGTCCGGGCGGACACATTGGTGACACTTTTGGGCGGGGGGGAGCATGACCCCGCCGATCTTGCCGATGCGCTGGCCCGTGCGCCGGTTCTCGTGGCCGCAGATGGCGGGGCGGATCATGCACTGGCTTTGGGCCATCACCCCGATGCGGTGATCGGCGATATGGATTCGCTCAGCAGGGATGCACGGGCCGTGCTGGGCCCGCAGCGTCTGCACCGGATCGCGGAACAAAGCACGACGGATTTCGACAAGGCGCTGCGAAATATCTCTGCGCCCGGGGTGATCGCAGTGGGGGTCACCGGGCGGCGGATTGACCATGAACTGGCCGTATATCACACGCTGATCACCCGGCCTGAAAAGACCTGTGTGGTTCTGGGCCGTGAAGATATCGTGTTTCATGCGCCGCCCCGGTTGCGGCTGGATTTGCCCGTTGGCATGCGGGTCTCGCTGTTTCCGATGGCGGCTGTGCGGGGGCAGTCAACCGGTCTGCGCTGGCCGATTGAACCGATTGATTTTCGACCCCTGGGGCAGATCGGCACCTCCAACGAGACCGCCGCGCCCCAGGTCGAGATGCGGTTCGACGGGCCCGGCATGCTGGTGATCCTGCCACGGGCCGCGCTGGATGCGGTGTTGTCTGCCCTGATTTAGGGCCATTTCCTCTCGCGCCCGCGCGCGGGCTTCTATAAACAGCTTGTGACACAACCGACGGATACGCCTATGACAGCGGAGCTTTCGCCCATTGATCGTGCCAAATTTGTGGCCGCAAAACGGGCTGTTGAATATGTCGAGGACGGCATGCGTGTCGGTCTTGGGACCGGATCGACCGCCGCCTGGATGGTGCGCTGTCTGGGGGAGATGGTGCGCGAAGACGGGATCATGGTCACCGGCGTGGCCACATCCGCCCGAACCGCCGATCTGGCCCGGCAGGTGGGCGTGCCGATCAAGACGCTGGAAGAGGTCAAATGGCTGGACCTGACCATTGACGGGGCCGATGAATATGACCCGAACCTCAATCTGATCAAGGGCGGCGGCGGCGCGCTGTTGCAGGAAAAGATCGTTGCCACGGCCTCGGACCAGATGATCGTGATTGCCGACCCCTCGAAACAGGTGGATATGCTGGGCACCTTTCCCCTGCCGGTGGAGGTGATCCCCTTCGGCTGGCAGACAACCAAGGCACTGATCGAGGAATTGCTGTCAAATGTCGATGTGCTGGGGCGCAGCACCTCGCTGCGGCTGAATGTGGATGAACCCTTCCGCACCGATGAGGGGAATTATGTGCTTGATCTGCACCTGCGCCGGATCGCCAATGCGCAGCAATTGAGCCTTATTCTGAACCAGATACCCGGCGTTGTGGAAAACGGGCTGTTTCTGGATATCTGCGACATTCTGGTGATCGGCAGCGGTGATGGCACGGTTGAGGTCCGCGATATCAACAATGGCACGGTCGAACATGAACGGATCGAGATTGTCGACACCGACAATCTGTTTGTGGATATCGCAGACTAATGCATTTCAACATCAGGTCGAAACGCTACAGGCAGACAGACAACCGCGCGCCGGAAAGGGACACCGATGGCATTTGACTATGATCTTTTCGTCATTGGCGGCGGATCCGGCGGCGTGCGGGCGGCGCGCGTTGCTGCGGCCGGCGGGGCCAGTGTGGGGCTTGCCGAAAGCAGTCGGATGGGTGGCACCTGCGTGATCCGGGGCTGCGTGCCGAAAAAGCTGATGGTGTTTGCCTCGGGCTATCGTGAGATGTTCGATGATGCGCGCAGCTATGGCTGGGATCTGGAGGATGGCGCTTTCGACTGGCCCAGATTCTCGGGTCATCTGAATACAGAGCTGGACCGGCTGGAAAATGTGTATCGCAGCCTTCTGAACGGCTCGAATGTGGAGATTTTCGATACCCGGGCGAAACTGGTCGATGCGCATATGGTTGAAATGGCTGACGGAACGCGGAAAAGCGCGAAACATATCCTTGTGGCCACAGGCGGGCGCCCGGTGCGGCCCGACATGCCGAATGCACATCTTGGCCTTGTGTCTGATGATCTGTTCCAGCTGCCGGAACTGCCCAAGCGTCTGCTGATCATCGGCGGCGGGTTCATTGCCTGTGAATTTGCCTGCATCATGAACGGGCTTGGGGTTGAGGTGACGCAGTTCTATCGCGGGGCGCAGATCCTGCGTGGCTTTGATGATGAGGCGCGCGGGCTGGTGGCCGAAATGATGCGCGAAAAGGGCGTCAAACTGCATCTGGGCACCAATATCGTCGATATGGCGCGCGCCGGCGATGATCACAGCATGTCCTTCCCCGGTGGCGGAACCGATGCGGCCATGGGCGTGCCCTCGGCCGAGCGGGTGGTCGAGAGCGCCGCTGATGAGGGCGGCCCGGTCTGGGTCAAAGCCTCGAACGGGACAGAGGCGGTCTATGACGCGGTGTTGTTTGCCACAGGGCGCAATCCGAACACGGCGGATATGGGGCTGGAGGATCTGGGCGTTGAGATCGGCCGCCGGGGTGAGATTGTTGTGGATGACTACAGCCAGACTGCGGTGCCTTCGATTTATGCGATTGGCGATGTGACCAATCGGGTGCAACTGACCCCGGTGGCGATCCGCGAGGGGATGGCCTTTGTGGAAACCGTGTTCAACGGCAACCCCACACCGGTCGATCACGCGCTGATCCCGTCGGCGGTGTTCACCCAGCCAGAGCTGGGCACGGTCGGCCTGACCGAGGAACAGGCGCGCGAACAGGAGCCTGTAGAGATTTACTGCACCTCGTTCCGCCCCATGCAATCGGCCTTTGCGGGGCGGCCAGACCGGGTGTTGATGAAGCTGGTTGTCTCAAAGGAAAACCGCACGGTTCTGGGCTGTCATATTGTCGCCCCGGGGGCGGGCGAGATGATCCAGATGGCGGGTATCGCGGTCAGGATGGGCGCGACGAAAGAGGATTTCGACCGGACGGTTGCGGTGCACCCGACCATGTCTGAAGAACTTGTAACGATGAAAACACCCATGCGGGTGGCTTGATTTCAACAGAAAAACACACAAGTTGCCCGTGCATATCGGGAGTAAGACCCCATATAGACAGGCAACAGATGTGATGATGAGGGGAAGAGACATCAATGGCTGGCAATAATGGCGGTCCCTGGGGCGGCGGCAACGGCTCTGGCGGAGGCGGTGGAAACCGTGGCGATGATGACAGACGGGGCGGCGGGCGCAGGCCCGGCAACTCCGATGGTGGCCAGCAGATCCCCGAGATTGATGAGATCGTCCGCAAGGGGCAGGAGCAGTTGCGCGTTCTGATGGGCGGGCGCGGCGGCAAGGGTCGCGGCAATGGCACCGGTGGCGGCGAAGGCCCGCAGATCGGGCGCGGTGTCTGGGTGCTGGGCGTGCTGGCGCTGGCCGGTCTCTGGGTCTTTACCTCCTTCTACACGGTCCGGCCCGAAGAACGCTCGGTCGAGTTGTTTCTGGGGGAGTTTTCCCAGATCGGTGAGCCGGGGCTGAATTTCGCCCCCTGGCCGGTTGTGACGGCCGAAGTGATCGCCGTGACCTCGGAGCGGACCGAAAGCATCGGCACCAACCGATCCGGTGCCTCTGATTCCGGCCTGATGCTGACAACCGATGAAAACATCGTCGATATTGATTTTCAGGTGGTCTGGAACATCAATGATCCGGCGCTTTACCTGTTCAATCTGCGTGATCCTGAAACAACCGTGCGCGCCGTATCTGAATCGGCCATGCGCGAGATCATCGCGGCCTCGCGACTGGCGCCGATCCTGAACCGGGATCGGGAGATCATCGCCGATACCGTGCGCGAGTTGATCCAGGCAACGCTGGATAGTTATGAGAGCGGCATCAACATTGTGCGTCTCAACCTTGACCGGGCCGACCCGCCATCAGAGGTGATTGACGCGTTCCGCGATGTGCAGGCCGCCGAGCAGGAGCGTGATCAGCTGGAACGCCGCGCCGATGCCTATGCCAATCAGGTGCTTGCGGGCGCCCGGGGTGAGGCCGCGCAGCTTCTGGAACAGGCCGAAGGCTATCGTGCCCAGGTGGTGAACGAGGCCGAGGGTGAGGCAAGCCGTTTTCTTGCGGTTCTGGCCGAATATGAACTGGCCCCTGATGTGACGCGCCGTCGTCTCTATCTGGAAACGATGGAACGGGTGCTGGGCGATGTGGATCTTGTGATCCTCGACAGTGAGGGCGAGGGCGGCGCCGGTGGGGTCGTGCCCTATCTGCCGCTCAATGAGCTGCGCCGTGGCGCCGATACTTCCGGGGGGAACAACTGATGAAACGTATCGCTTATGTGATCCCCGTTGCTGTGGTGGTGGCTGTCCTGCTGCTCAGCTCGATTTTCATCGTCGATGAACGCCAGCGCGCGCTGGTGCTGCAATTCGGCCAGATCCGCCAGGTGGTGGAAGAACCGGGGCTGAACTTCAAAATCCCCTTCATTCAGGAAGTTGTCTTTTATGATGACCGGATTCTGTCGCTGGACACCGCCGCGATCGAGGTTACGCCCTCGGATGACCGGCGTCTGGTGGTCGATGCCTTTGCGCGCTACCGCATCAATGATGTGGAACAGTTCCGCCGCGCCGTGGGTGTGGGCGGCATGCGCGCCGCCGAGGACCGGCTGGAGGGTATCCTGAACCCGCAAATCCGCGCGGTTCTGGGCTCTGACGGTGTGACATCGAACACCATCCTGTCGTCTGACCGGGCCGAGCTGATGGACCGGATCACCGCCCAGTCCCGGGCCCGGGCGCTGCCGCTGGGGCTGGAAGTGCTGGATGTGCGTCTGAAACAGACCAACCTGCCGGGGCAGAACCTGGAGGCCACATTCTCGAGGATGCGGGCCGAGCGGGAACGCGAAGCCACCGATGAACGGGCCCGGGGGGAAGAGGCCGCGCTGCGGGTGCGCGCCCAGGCGGACCGTACCGTTGTGGAACTGGTGTCCGAGGCCAGCCGCGAGGCAGAGATCATTCGCGGTGAAGCCGATGCCGAACGGAACGGCATTTTTGCCGAAGCCTTCGGGCAGGACCCGGAATTCTTTGGATTCTATCGCTCGATGACCGCCTATGAACGGGCGTTGCGGCAGCAGAATTCGACCATGGTGATCAGCCCTGACAGCGAATTCTTTGAATATCTGGGCGGTTCTGCCGGGGTGCTTGCGTCACCCGCCGGTCAATAGGCGGGTCCGATGCTGAACACGATCCTGCTTGGGATCGGTATGGTTCTGGTGATCGAGGGGCTGGTCTTTGCACTGGCCCCTTCGCGTCTGGAAGACCTGCTGCGTGTGCTCACGCAAATCCCCGTCGAAACCCGCCGGGTGATCGGGTTCTGTGCAATTGTTCTGGGGGCTGTTCTGTTGTCCTGGGCTGCCAGTCTGGGCGGCTGAAACGGCTGATTTTGCCGATATTTCCCTCTGACCTGACCGCCTTGATCGGTCTTTCCCGGAGACGCCCGGTCTGCGCCCGGGGTTGCGCCACACTCACGTTCATGTGACTGATCGCAGAAGTTTATCTGGTCAATCGGTGCCGGCGCATGGTTGATAATAATGAAAACCGGCCAAATATTGTAGTGGCAGAGGCGGGACACACCCGCAGGTTGCACGACAGGAGGATGATCCGTGAACATTCAACAGGCCCCTCATTGGCAACAGGCGCAGGCCAGGGTCATAGATGACCGCGCCGCGCATGGCCCTCTGGCCTATCGCATGCCGATGATGGTTATGATCCTTTCCATGGCCCTGCTGGCCGTTTTTTACAGCCTCGCCCCGGCGCATGCGCAGGCTGCGCGTCCTGCAACATTTGCTGATCTGGTCGATCAGGTCGGAGATTCGGTGGTCAATATCACCACCTCGTCAGTGGTCCCCGGCCGCACCGGGCCGCAACCGATGGTGCCCGAGGGGTCTCCGCTTGAAGACTTCTTCAATGATTTCATGGATCGCGACAATCAGGGCGAGCGCGCCCCGCGCCGCAGTCAGGCGCTTGGGTCAGGTTTCGTGATCTCGGAAGATGGCTATATCGTCACGAACAACCATGTGATCGAAGGCGCCGATGAAATTCAGATCGAGTTTCGCACCGGGCTTGAACTCCCGGCCGAGGTGATCGGCACAGATCCCAATACCGATATCGCGGTTCTGAAAGTGGGCCCTGAGGAACCCCTGCAATTTGTGCCTTTCGGCGACAGCGACGTAATGCGCGTGGGTGATTGGGTGATGGCCATGGGCAATCCGCTTGGTCAGGGGTTTTCGGTGTCTGTTGGCATTGTGTCGGCCCGCGAACGCGCCCTGTCGGGCAGCTATGATGATTTCATCCAGACCGACGCAGCGATCAACCGGGGCAATTCGGGCGGGCCGCTGTTCAACCTTGATGGGGAGGTGATCGGCGTGAACACCGCCATTCTGTCGCCCAATGGCGGCTCCATCGGGATCGGCTTTGCCATGTCTTCCACTGTGGTGACCCGGGTGGTGAACCAGTTGCAGGAATTCGGCGAAACCCGGCGCGGCTGGCTGGGTGTGCGCATTCAGGATGTGACCGATGATATTGCCGAAGGTCTTGGGCTGGAGGATCCGCATGGCGCCCTGGTCACCGATGTGCCCGAAGGGCCCGCAATGGATGCCGGTGTCGAGGTGGGTGATGTGATCCTGTCCTTTGACGGTATCGAGGTTGAGGATACGCGTGAACTGGTGCGCAATGTGGGCAATGCGCCCGTGGGCGAAACCGTGCGCATGCTGGTTTTCCGCGATGGGGCCACGCAGACCCTGCGGGTGACGCTGGGCCGTCGCGAAACCGCCGAGGGAACCGAGACCCTGACACCGGGCCAGACGCCTGAGCTTCCCTCAAGCGGGGAGGTCATGGGCATGACACTGGTGCCGCTGACCGATGAATTGCGTGAAGAGCTGAATGCCGAAAATGTTCAGGGCGGGCTGGTGATCGAGGCGGTGGACCCCGCAAGTGATGCGGCCATAAAGGGGTTGATACCCGGGGATGTGATCACAGAGGTTGGCCAGCAGCCGGTCAGCGCGGTGGATGATTTTGAAACCCGCGTCTCCGAAGCAGAGGATGCAGGCCAGAAGAGTATTCTTCTGCTGATCCGCCGCGACGGGAACCCGCGATTTGTGGCCTTGGGACTTGGCAACGACTAGGCAGCGGACTCATAAAACTGGCACCATAGCCTGACGGATGCGAGTTTGATCATCGCCAAGAAGTTGGCAGATGTCTTTTCGTATCGGGTGGCTATACGGCGGAAGGAAGCTTTGAGGCGGCCAAAGAACCGCTCGATCTTGTTGCGCTCGCGATAGATATCGACGTCGAACTCGGCGGGCAGTTTGCGGTTGGATTTGGACGGGATGACGTCGATGGCGCCCTGTTCCCAGATCATCTTGCGGATCCAATCCGCGTCATATGCCTTGTCAGCCAGAACGTATTGGCCAGGTTGCAGCCCGTCCAAAAGCTGTTCGCATGGGGGTGCATCGTGGGCTTGGCCCGGCGTCAGTTCATAGCGGATCGGCAACCCGTCCTGATTGGTAAGTGCATGTATTTTCGTGGTTAACCCACCCCGCGACCGGCCCATGCAACGACGCGGGTCGTTTTTTTGAGCGTCGCTGCAGAATGGTGAACCCGAACCGATGTGCCATCCACCATCACGGTGTCGATATTGTGCGCATCGGCGACCGCCTCCATTACCCGATCCCAAATGCCCGCATAAGTCCATCGGTTGAAACGGTTGTAGATCGTTGTGTAGGGGCCGTATTGATCGGGCAAATCGCGCCACGGGATGCCTGTGCGCAAGACATAGAAGATGCCATTGATCACACGCCGATCATCGACACGCTTAACCCCTCGGCTGTTATTTGGGAGCACTGCTTTGATGAACTCCCACTCCAAATCGCTCAAATCTGACCGCGCCATTCCACTGCTCCGCATATTGTCTTGCGGGAAATGAATCATAACAGGCTGGAAACGTGAAGCTCTTTGTAAGTACGCTGCCTAGGGTCCTGACCCTAAGCCCAGGAAATTGCATGAAGGTCAAAACCCCCGGTGCGGAGTATCCGCCCGGGGGTTCTTTTCTGTCCATGATGATGCTCAGGCAAGCAGCAACTGCGCCTCATGGGCTCTGGCGCAGCGTCTTGCGGTTGGGCCATAGATATTCGGATCGGCGCGCAGATGGGGGAAATTGCGGAACAGGTCATCGCGGCTTTTTGCGCTTAACGCGTCCAGCCCCTGATCGCCCAGATGGAAGCTTTCGGTGGCTGCACCTTCGGCATAAACGATCTGATGACGGTCGAACATCATGTGGATATAGGTGACAAAGCCACAGTTCTTCTGCATCACTTTCTGCCCGTCAATCAGATGTCTGGCGGCGACCAGAATCTCCTCTTCGCCGAAGGTCATTTCGGCCTGATAGCCCTCAATCAGCATCCGGTGCTGAGGTGAGACAAGCAGTGGCCGGTTCATACCCGGAACCCCGCCCGGTTTGATGAGGATCGGGGCGAATTTACCGATGCCCGGAACCATCCGGCTGCCGATCCAGCGGATCGGCTGTACCCCGTCATCCCGGGTCACCACCGGATCGCCAATGCTGAGGGTTTCAATCGCACGGTCACCCGCAGGGGTCAGAATGCGGGTGCCCGGGGTGAAGCAGATGATATTCTCGATCTCATCGAAGAAAATCGTTGAGCCGTCCAGCAGGGTTGCATAGCCCTCAAGCCCGCCGGATGCGTCATCTGAATTGGTGATCACCACCGAATTGAGCGTGGCAACCTCGTTCAGATCAAGCGTATCGCCGCCGGTTTCATCCCCCTCGCCCCCGGTGATGGTGATATCCTGTGCGCCGCCTTCGCCCAGATCGGTGAGCACGAACAGATCGTCGCCATCGCCGCCGGTGGCGGTGTCGCCTTCGGCCACGATGATTGTGTCGTCGCCCGCGCCGCCTTGCAGGAGATCATCGTCCCGGTTGCCTTCCAGGCTATCATCGCCTTCGCCGCCCAGAAGGGTATCGTCACCGCGACCACCCAGCATCGTGTCGTCACCGGCGCCGCCATCAATACTGTCACCTTGATTGCCGCCGGAAATCCGGTCATCGCCATCCTCACCAAAAAGGGTGTCGCTCCCACCCCCGCCGATGATCGTGTCATCCCCATCCACGGACGGGATGCTGTCGAAATGGATGTCGCTGACCCAGATCGCCTGATTGTCATCGCCCTGATTGACATAAATGATCTCGATCTGGCTCACCGGGCCAGCGATTTCGATCAGAACCGAGCCTTCCAGATCATCGGCTGAATCCGATGAATTGTCGGCGGTGATCGTGTTGCCCAGAACCGTATCACCACCCCCGGGCGTGAAACTGACCGTGACCGGGTTGCCATCGACGTCGAACGCGTTGACCGTGACCTCGTCCTGATGCTGGCCGGACCCGGAATCGATGTCATTGATGCGGAACTGGACGTTTTCGACCTCGCCGGTATAGCCACGGTCATCGGCCGAAAAATCAATCACCGTGGTCGAGGTTGCCCCGCTGCCATCCCCCGCCAGACGCAGGCTGGAATTTTCGCCAAAGGGCTCACCGCTGGCGGTATAGATGTCGCTGGTGGATTCAATCTCGAATTCCGGGTCGTTATCGCCGTCATCGGCAAAGCTGAGCGTGACGTCGATTTTGCCGGTGGAATAGGTGAACCCGGCAGAGATATCGGCTTCATCGGCGGTGATATCATCCCAGACAAGGGCCTCGGAGGTTGCCGCAGGCACCCCGTCACTGCCGCCATAGATCAGATCAGCGCCGCCACCGCCTCTGAGATTATCAGCACCGCCATCGCCATAAACCGTATCGGGCCTGCCGCGCGCATAGACCGTGTCATCCCCATCGCCGGCCTTGATTGTATCGATCGTGCTTCCCGCCTGGGTTCCATCGGCATCGGTATAAGAGGCATCAATCAGGTCATCGCCATCGCTGCCTTCGACGACCCCGTCATCCTGAACGAAAGCCGGTGCCGAGATTACGCTGGCTTCGGTCAGGGCGCTGATTTCGCCCTCGTCGGGAACGAAATAGACATTGCCATCGGTGGCCTCATAGAAGGTGCCCGATTCCTGTTGGTTGGTATAGGTGTCACCGTCATCGGTGCCGGACCACATCCACTCACCGACGCCGATGTTTGTGGCGGTGGTGAACGAGGTATAGGCGCCGGAAATGCTGTCGAGGGCATCCAGCGAATTATTCGTTCCCAGATTGACCAGATACCCGCTTGGCAATGTTGCTTTTCCTCTTGTCGGGGATGCATCTATGCCCGGGCTTGCTGCGGGCCTTGCGAAATGGGTAACGAGGTCTTGCGGCGGGATTTTGCTGGGTCGGCGGCGTTTCCAAGGCGCGGATGCCTGTGGCCGGGGCAACATTGTGGATCAGGGCGTGACGACAATCTTGCCGGTGGATTTACGGGCCTTGAGCAGGGCCAGCGCCTCTGCCGCCTGATCCAGCTTGTAGGTGGCTCCGATATGCGGCCTGAGCCCGCCTTTGCGATACCAGCCAAACAGAGTTTCAAGGCTGCCGGTCAGGGTTTGGGGGGCAAAGCCCATATAGCCGCCCCAGTAATGGCCGATCACCGAGATATTCTTGACCAGCAGATGATTGGCCGGGATCTGGGGGAGGTCACCACTGGCAAAACCGATCACCAGAATGCGCCCTTCGGGGTTGGTGGCCCGCATCGCGGCGGTGAACTGTGCGCCGCCAACGGCGTCATAGACCACATCGGCCCCGCCAAGCGTCCTGACCTCGGCGCGGATATCGCTGCTGTCGCTGTCGATCACATGGGCCGCCCCTGCGGCTTTCGCCACGGCCAGCTTCGCAGCCCCGCGCGCGCAGGCAATCACCTCTGCCCCCATCCGCGCGCCGATTTCCACCGCAGTCAGGCCAACCCCGCCTGCGGCCCCAAGCACCAGCAACCGTTCCCCCGGTTGCAGCCGGGCCCGATGGGCCAGCGCCAGATGGGAGGTGCCATAGGCAATCAGAAACCCGGCCGCATGGTCAAACGGCATCGCGTCGGGGATCGTGATACAGCGGTCTGCCGGAAAACATCCGTAATCGGCCAGCCCGCCCTGACCGGCAAAGACCGCGACACGGCTGCCAATCGCGGGCCCTGTCACGCCCTCGCCCAGATCCCGTACCGTGCCTGCAACCTCCAGCCCCAGAGTGAAGGGCGGGGGCGGTGTCTCCTGATACTGGCCCTTGATCATCAGAAGATCGGCAAAGTTCAGCCCGCAGGCGGCGATCTCGATCAGAACCTCACCGGGTGCCGCTGTGGGCGCGGCGATTTCGGTCAGACGTGGCGGGCTGTCATGGGCGGTGACGCGATAGGCGCGCATATCTGTGGCTCCGATCCGGGGGGCAGGGGCCAAGGCTAGCGCGTTTGCGGTTCATATTGAACCTGAATTCCCTGTCTGACGCGGGCGTTTAAACGCGTATTCCGCGATGCGACTGTTCTCTCCAAAGGTTGATCCAGATCATTGTGAGACACGTTTAGGCAGAATACGCTGATGCTGGTTTCCCTCCTCTGGCAGAGGTTGATGACATGGCAAAACATGTTCTTTGCCGCATGGGAACGGAACGTGACGCGCCGCGACGGCAAAAGCGCGGTTTGAACAGATCAGGAGGATTATGTGAAACATCCGGTTGATATCCATGTTGGCAAACGTATTCGACACCGCCGCTGGATGGTGGGCATGACGCAACAGCAACTGGCCGAAAAAGTGGGGATCAAGTTCCAGCAGATCCAGAAATATGAGACCGGCATGAACCGGGTCAGCGCCTCGCGCCTATGGGACATCGCCACATCGCTTTGCGTCCCTGTTAGCTATTTCTTCGACAGCCTTGAAGAGGCAGAAGCGGGCATCGCCCCGCTGGATATGCCCGCCGATATTCTGGCAGATAAAGAGGCGCTGGAACTGATCCGTTCCTACTATGCCATCCCGGAAAATCAGCGTCGGCGGCTGTTCGATCTGGCCCGGGTCCTGTCAGAGCCGGGTTGAGCGTGGTTGACCGCCGGGCGCCTGATGTGTCACCCCGGCACCTGTTCAATCCATACATATATCAAGGTGCCCCAGATGCTGCCCGCAGACCCTTCTTTTCCAATTGCTGAATTGCGTGACGTGGCCGCAGAACTGGCCGATGCGGCGCGCGCGGCGATCCTGCCCTATTTCCGCGCAGGCGATCTGGTGACCGAAAACAAGCAGGCAGGCGGGTTTGACCCGGTGACCCGGGCAGACCGCGCGGGTGAGGCCGCGATGCGCGCCATTCTGGCAAAACGCCGCCCCGATGACGGGATCATGGGGAGGAAGAGGCCGACCTGCCTTCGCGGTCCGGCCTGACATGGGCGCTGGACCCGATTGACGGCACGCGGGGGTTCATTGCGGGCACCCCCACATGGGGCGTGCTGATCGGGCTACAGGCGGAAGCGGGGCCGATCTATGGGCTGATCGACCAGCCCTATATCGGTGAGCGTTTCGAAGGCGGGTTTGGTCAGGCCTCGGTCATCGGGCCGCAGGGCCGCGCGCCGCTGCACACCCGCGGCACGGACAGGCTTGAAGATGCCATGCTGTTTTCCACCTTCCCCGAGATCGGCAGCACGGCAGAACGGCGCGGTTTCGAGGCGGTACGCGACCAGGTGCGTCTGACCCGCTATGGCATGGATTGTTACGCCTATGCGCTGCTGGCCGCCGGTCATGTCGATCTGGTGATCGAGGCAGGGCTGCACCCCTATGACATTGCCGCGCCCATGGCGGTGATCGAGGCTGCGGGCGGTGTGGTCACCAATTGGCAGGGTGGTCCCGCGCAGCATGGCGGCCGGATACTGGCCGCGGCAAACCCGGCATTGCACGGTGCCGCATTGGCGTTGTTGCAACAGGCCCCTGCGTGACGCGGTTGCTGCTGCAAAACGCCGAACTTCTGCTGACCATGGATGATGCGGGGACTGAGCTGAGCGCGGTGGATATCCTTGTAGAAGATGGTCAGATCAAAGCCATCGGTCAGGGGCTTGCCAGCGATTGCGAATGTATCGACTGCGGTGGATGTCTGGTGACGCCGGGTCTGGTCAACACCCATCATCACCTGTTCCAGACCCTGACCCGTGCAGTTCCCGGCGCGCAGGATGCGCTGCTGTTCGGCTGGCTGCAAAGGCTTTATCCGATCTGGGCGCGTTTCACGCCGGAACATATGCAGGTCTCGGCCCTGACCGGTCTGGCGGAACTGGCACTGTCGGGCTGCACATTGTCCTCGGATCATCTTTATCTTTACCCGAACGGGGCGCGGCTGGAAGATACGATTGCGGCAGCCAGCGAGATCGGGCTGCGGTTTCATCCGACCCGGGGCGCGATGTCGATCGGGGAAAGCGCAGGTGGTCTGCCCCCCGATGGTCTGGTCGAGACGGAGAGCGCGATTCTGACCGATATGATCCGGGTTGTGGATGCGTTTCATGACCCGGCAGAAGGGTCCATGTGCCGGGTTGGTCTGGCGCCCTGTTCGCCCTTTTCCGTCAGTCGTGAGTTGATGCGCGATACCGCGCTTCTGGCCCGTGACAAAGGGGTGATGCTGCACACACATCTGGCCGAAAATGACGAGGATATCGCCTATTCCCTGGAGAATTTCGGCTGTCGGCCCGGCCAGTATGCCGAAAATCTGGGTTGGACGGGCGAGGATGTCTGGCATGCCCATTGCGTGAAGCTGGATGGGGCTGAGATTGACCTGTTCGCGCGCAGCCGGACCGGTGTGGCGCATTGCCCCTGTTCCAATTGCCGCCTTGGATCAGGCGTCGCGCCTGTCCGGGCGATGCGCGATGCGGGTGTCCCCGTGGGGCTGGGCGTGGACGGGTCTGCCTCTAATGACAGTGGCAATCTGGTGGCCGAGGCACGGATGGCGATGCTGCTGCAACGGGTCGCAAACGGCGCCGATGCGATGAGCGCGCGGGACGCGTTGCGCCTTGCCACACGCGGCGGGGCCGAGGTGCTGGGCCGTGCGGATTGCGGCCAGATCGCGCCGGGGTTTCGCGCCGATATCGCGATCTGGGATATGGGCGGGGTGGAGACCGCCGGAAGCTGGGACCGGGCTGCGCTGTTGTTGGCGGGCCCTGTGCGTGTCCGCGATCTGCTGGTTGAGGGCCGCCGGATTGTCGCGGACGGGCAGATCACCACGCTGGACTTGCCCCGGTTGCTGGACCGTCAGCGCGGCCTTGCCCGGGCGTTGGCGGACTGAGATGCGCAAACTGATCCTGAAAGACCAGATATGCGCCTCTATCGGGCGTCACAGCACATACCCCCGGATATGTGAATATCAGCCGATCCTTGCATGAAAGGGGTGACCGTGAACCTGTGCTTGCGGAACCTGCACAACTGTCGCATCTTCTGGCGCAAAGCTTTGAATAGGACGTCATGAGGCAGGCCGATGATCCGCAGTACCGCCCTTTTGCTGATATTGGCCCTTGCGGCCTGTGCGCTTCCGCCGGGGACTGATCGGGTTCCGTTGTCCTCAACCGGGATGATCGCCCAGGCCAATACGCTGATTTCCGTGCAGCGCGCGGGGACGGGTATCATCCGGCCCCTGGTGCACAGCCCGGCCTTGCAGGCCGCGGCCCAGGCCCATGCGGATGATTTGCAGGTCACCGGCGGGATCGGCCATGTGGGCAGTGACGGCTCCACCCTGTCTGATCGTATCAACCGCAGCAGCTATACCGCCTGTTTCGCCGCCGAGAATGTGGCGCGTGGCCAGCCCGATACGCGCAGCGCCGTTGCCAGTTGGGCCAATTCGCCCGGTCACCGGGCCAATATGGTCAACGCCAATGCCACGCAATTCGGCTTTGCCAATGCCGGGGATGTCTGGGTTCTGGTGCTGGCACGGTCCTGCTAGAGCCCCGGACTGAAATTCTGCACCGCCCTACATCATTCTTGCGCCCGGCGGCACCGCCGGGCAGCGTCTGAGCCGCCCCAACGGGACGGGCGATGCCCTCTGCGCAATCCATATGTGGTGCAGAACTTTGGTCTGGCCCTGCTAACGCGGACCGAACAGGTTGCGCCACTGGCTGAGCAGAATGCCCGCAAGGATGACGCCAAGCGCCCAGAACAGGGTTGGCGGCAATGTCTCCCCCATCAGGGTGATGCCAAAGATCACCGCCCAGACCGGCACCATATAGCTGACCATGCTCATGAACAGCGATCCCGCCGTGGTGATCACCCGGATCCGAATGATCGCCGCAAGCCCGGTGGGCAGCAGCGCCACATAAAGCAGCGACAGGGTGGGGCGCGCCGGGAAATCCGTGGGCACACCGTCGATCAGCAGGGCGATCGGCAGCATCACGGCAGCGGCGACCAGCAAGGTGGCCGTGGCGAAAGAGACCGGCGGCATCGCCGGTGCGCGCCGGGTCAGGACAGAGCCGATGGCATAACAGCCCGCCGCCCCGACACAGGCCAGCCGGCCCAGCCATTCCGCATCGCGCCCGGTGCTGTCAAAGGCGCCATCGCCGACCAGCAGAACCAGCCCTGCAAATCCCAAAGCGACGCCCATGATCCGCCTTGGCCCAATCCCTTCCTCGGGGGAGAACAGGGCGACAAGCGGCAGAACCAGCAAGGGCACCGCCCCCATGGCCACACCCGCAAAGGCCGAAGACACATGGCTTAACCCCCAGCTGAGCAGGGAAAAGGGCATCGCAACGGCAAGAATGCCGATCAGCACGGTAAAGCCCCAGGCACGGGCACCCCTGATCCCGGTCAGCCCCTGACCCATCGCAGCGCCCGTCAGCATCAGCGCAAGGCCCCCTAAAACGGTGCGCCCGGCTGTCACGGTCCAGACGCCATAGCCCTCCAACGCGGTGGAGACGCCCATGAAAGCCGTGCCCCAGATGACGCCAAGGCCCAGGATCAAGGCCCAGTTCAATGCGCCGGGACGGTCGGGGGTGGGGGATGTCATGCGGGTCTTCCGTGGATAGGGCAGGCGTGAAAGGCGCGGCTGTCATCGGGCACGTCACGCCGGTCCATCATCGTGTAGTTGCGGCGAACACCTGCAATGCGCAAGCGGTAATCGGCGAAATGAGTGCTGCGCCCGGCGGTTTGCGCCGCCCGATGATCGGGCAGCGCCCGCCAGGCGGCAATCGCCGTTTCATCCTCAAAAAACGAGAGCGACAAAAGCTTGCCCGGCGTGGTCAGGCTTTCAAACCGTTCGATGGATTGAAAGCCCGGCAGAGTGTCCAGATACGGGCGCAGGGCGGTGGCATGGTCCAGATAGGCCTGGTGGTGCCCGTCTTTCGGCCAAACCTCAAAGATGACGGCAATCATGTCTCGCCCGCCTGATCGACCCGCTTCAGAAAGCACCGGTCCTCGCGCAGCAGGAACCGCTCTGCCTGCGCGAAGGCATAGGTCTGCTGTCCCAGAGGGTCGGCGGCCAGACGGGCGCGATAAGCCTCATATTCTGCAAGATTCTCAATATTATAGATGCCATATGCCAGAGTGCTTGACCCTTCATGCGGCGCAAAATACCCGATCAGATCGGCCCCCGCGCGCGGGATCGCCTGACCCCAGTTGCGGGCATATTCAGTGAATTGGGCCTTTTTCGCCGGGTCGATATGGTAGCGGATGACACATGTGAGCATTTGGGGTCTCCTGTTCGCTTCACACCTGTCCTAACCGCTTTGCTCCTGCTGATGCTTCGACCATGATCGAAGCATTCGCGTTTGTGATCCTGTAGGGTGACGCATATGAAAGAAGGATCAGATTATGAAAGAAGGCCCGGATATCGCCTCTGTCGCGACCCTGATCGGTGATCCCGCGCGCGCCAATATCCTGACCGCGTTGATGGATGGCCGCGCGCTGACAGCCTCGGAACTGGCGGCAGAGGCCGGTGTGACGGCACAAACCGCCTCCACCCATCTGGCAAAGCTGGTCGAGGGTGGGTTGCTTTCCCCGCGCAAACAGGGGCGGCACAAGTATTTCGCACTGGCCCATCAGGATGTGGCCGGGGTGCTGGAAGGGTTGATGGGCCTGTCGGCGGGTCTTGCCCGGCCCCGCACCCGAACCGGCCCGCGCGATGATGCCCTGCGCGAGGCGCGGATTTGCTACAACCATCTGGCGGGTCGGCGCGGCATTCAACTGTTCGAAAGCCTGACTGCGCGGGGCCTGATTGACCTGACGGATGGCCATTTGTCCCTGACCGGGCCAGGGGCGGATTTCATCACCGGTTTCGGAGTGGACCTGGCGCGTCTGCAAACCGGACGAAGCCCGCTGTGCCGGGAATGTCTGGACTGGTCCGAGCGGCGCACACATCTGGCGGGGTCGCTTGGGCGCGCCCTGTGGGCACAGATCGAGGGGCGGGGATGGGCGCGGCGCGACCGGCAAAGCCGGGCGGTGCTGTTCACACCCCCCGGAAAGCGGGCCTTCGACACCGCCTTTCCCCGAGTAAATGGCCCCGGCACATAGGCCGGGGCCATATCGGGTGCGTTAAGGCCGCAGCCTCAGTTCTTGGCCTTGTCGACCATTTTACCGGCCGAGATCCACGGCATCATCCCGCGCAGGGTCTCCCCCACCTGTTCGATCTGATGTTCGTCATTCAGCCGCCGGGTGGCCTTGAACGAGGGTTGCCCGACAGCGTTTTCAACCATGAAATCGCGCACGAATTTACCGGTCTGGATGTCGCTGAGAACCGCCTTCATCCGCGCCTTGGTCTCTTCATAGGGCAAAATCCGCGGGCCAGAGACATATTCGCCGTATTCGGCGGTGTTCGAGATCGAATAATTCATGTTGGCGATGCCGCCCTCATAGATCAGATCGACGATCAGCTTCACCTCGTGCAGGCATTCGAAATAGGCCATTTCAGGCTCATACCCGGCTTCGACCAGCGTCTCGAAACCCATGCGGATCAGTTCCACCAGACCGCCGCAAAGCACTGCCTGCTCACCGAACAGGTCGGTTTCGCATTCCTCGCGGAAATTGGTCTCGATAATGCCGGACCGTCCGCCGCCGATGGCCGAACAATAGCTGAGACCAAGTTCCAGCGCCTTGCCCGAGGCGTCATTGTCAACCGCCACCAAACAGGGCACGCCGCCGCCCTTGGTGTATTCGCCGCGCACCGTGTGGCCCGGCCCCTTGGGCGCCATCATGATGACATCGACACCCGGTTTCGGTTCAATCAGGCCGAAATGCACGTTCAGACCATGGGCAAAGGCAATCGCGGCCCCCTCGCGCAGATTGTCATGGACGTATTTCCTGTAGGTCTCGGCCTGCAATTCATCGGGCATGGTGAACATGATCAGATCGCACCAGGCGGCGGCCTCGGCGATGCCCATGACGGTCAGGCCCTCCCCTTCGGCTTTCGCCGCCGAGGCGGAGCCGTCGCGCAGGGCCACAACCACATTTTTCGCGCCGCTGTCGCGCAGGTTCAGCGCATGGGCATGGCCCTGGCTGCCATAGCCCAGAATCGCCACTTTCTTGTCTTTGATCAGGTTGATATCGCAATCGCGATCATAATAAACGCGCATGGTTTGTCTCCTCGTGTGTCTGTCTCTCTGACGCAGACCCTAGAGGCCGATCTGATGATGAATGTATGAGGCTTGGAATAAATTCCCAGATATGAGAGAAAATCATTCTCGTATTATCAATTATCAGACAAATACATATGATTACCGACAGTGACAGGCGACTCCTGCGCCATCTGCAGGCCGATCCCGGGCAATCCATGACCCGGCTGGCCGAGGCTGCGGGCGTGCCCTTGGCGAGTTGCTACAAGCGTCTTGACCGGCTGCGCGAACAGGGCATTTTGCGCGGCCAGCAGGCTGTGATCAACTGGCCGGCGCTTGGTTTCGCGGTTGAGGTCAGTCTGCGCGTCACGCTGGACAAGACCAACCCGCGCGCCTTTGACGAATTTATCGCTGCCGCCCGCGAGGTTCCCGAAGTGACCGAGATCCAGACCTTTCTGGGCCGTGTGGATGTGCGCCTGACCGTCATCGCCCGCGCCATGCCCCACTATCAGGAGATTTATCGCAGCCGGATTCTGACCCTGCCGCATATCGCCGATATCGAGGCATTGATGCATGTGGCCACGATCAAGGACGGGGAGGCCTTGCCCCTGTGATCGACCTTGATGCCACCGACCGCGCGATCCTGCGCGCCCTGCAAGGCGATGCCACGCTGAAGGCCAGCGCGTTGGGCCGCCGGTTTGGCCTGTCGCAGCCCGCGGCCTGGCGCCGGGTCAGGCGGCTGACCGAGGCAGGGGTTCTGAAAACCCGCCGCCTTGATCTGGATACGGAAAAACTGGGCTTTGGTGTCACGGTGTTTCTGGGGGTGAAACTGGCCACCAAGGGCCGGGTCAGTCTGGAGGATTTCGAGCGCGCGGTGACCGCCATCCCCGAGGTGCAGGCGGTGCAGCATGTGCTGGGCCTCTATGATTACCGCCTGCGCGTCACCGCCCGCGATCTAAGTGATTTTGAACGGGTCCTGCGCCGCCGGATCATGACGTTGCCCGGGGTGGGGAATGTAGAGGCCAATGTGCTGCTCAGCGAAGAACGCCGCCCGGGTCCGTTGGGGTAGCCCCCGGAGGGGGCGTTGCCACCATCCCCCGGCCCCGTTACCCATGGGGCAAAATCAGGGAGCATATCTCATGGCTGCACTTCTCGATCATATCGACCCGGACGGGTTGCTGGAATATTCCGTGGTCTTCACCGACCGGGCGCTCAACCATATGAGCCAGAGCTTTCAGACCGTGATGACCGATATCAGCGGCATGCTGAAAGAGGTCTACGGGGCCGATGCGGTGGCCCTGATCCCCGGGGGCGGCACCTATGCGATGGAGGCCGTGGCCCGGCAGTTTGCGCAGGGCGCCGATGTGCTGGTGCTGCGCAATGGCTGGTTTTCATTTCGCTGGTCGCAGATCCTTGATGCCGGCGGGTTCGCCGGTGCGGTCACCGTGATGAAGGCGCAGGCGGCAGGCAATGCGCCTGTCTCCCCCTATGCGCCCGCGCCGATTGAAGAGGTCACCGCGCGCATCCGGGCAGAAAAGCCGGATATCGTTTTCGCGCCCCATGTGGAAACCTCATCGGGGATCATCCTGCCTGATGCCTATGTCACCGCGCTGGCCGCGGCGGCCCATGAGGTCGGGGCGCTGATGGTGCTGGATTGTATCGCCTCCGGCTGTATCTGGGTCGATATGAAGGCCACTGGTGTCGATGTGCTGATCTCGGCGCCGCAAAAGGGCTGGTCCTCCTCCCCCTCGGCGGGGATGGTGATGCTGTCTGACCGGGCCGTGGCGCGGATGGACGGGGTGGCATCAAACAGCTTTGCGATGGATCTGAAGACATGGCACAAGATCATGCTGGCCTATGAGGGCGGCGGCCATGCCTATCACGCAACCATGCCCACCGATGCGCTGCGCGGGTTCCGCGACACCATGCAGGAAACCAAAACCTATGGGTTTGAGACGCTGAAGGAAAACCAATGGGCCCTTGGCCATGCGGTGCGTGACATGCTGGCGGCCAAAGGCATCCGTTCGGTCGCGGTGGAAGGGGTGGGCGCCCCCGGTGTGGTGGTCAGCTATACCGATGACCCGGATATCCAGAATGGCCGTAAATTCGCAGCCCTTGGCATGCAGATTGCCGCAGGTGTGCCCCTGCAGGTGGGTGAGCCCGAAGGGTTCATGACCTTCCGGCTTGGGTTGTTCGGGCTGGACAAGCTGTATGATGTGGATGGCGCAGTGACCCGGCTGGAAACGGTGCTGGATCAGGTGTTTGCCTGAGACCGCGCTGAGCGGTCAGGAGGCGCTGCCGCTGGCCCCCAGCCCGGCGCGCATCAGCACCCGGCGGATCGGGGTCACGGAATAAAACGCGTTCAGCGCCTGCATCCGCAGATCGCGCAAGCCCTGAGCGCGCGCCATCGAGGCGCGGTTCAGCGCATCAATACCCGTTATCCGCGCGACCACATCCGCATGGCGCCTTCGGTTATATGTTTGCAGCAAACTCCGGTCTCCGGGGTCGTCGGGTCTGGCCTCGATCAGGTCCAGCAACACCCGCAAATCTGTCAGGCTCATGTTCAGCCCCTGCGCCCCGATTGGCGGCATCACATGGGCCGCCTCGGCAATCAGGGCGGTGCGTTCCGCCTCCATCCGGGCGGCCACCTGGCTGATGACCGGCCAGATCGTGCGCCGCGAGACCAGTGTCAGCGGCCCGAACAGATGGCCGGACCGGTCCGTCATTTCGGCCTCGAAACCGGCGGGGTCCAGCGCGGCCAGCCGGGTCACCTCTGGCCCCCGGTCCATCCACACAACGGCCGAGGAGGGCTGGCCGTCATAATCCGGCAGGGGGACCAGTGTGAACGGCCCGCCCGAGCGGTGAATTTCGGTTGAGACATTCTCATGCGGCAGCGGATGGGTGACCGCGAAGGCCAGGGCTTTCTGGCCGTAATGGGTGGTCTTCACCGGAATGCCCGCCGCCTCCCGTACCGGCGATGCGCGGCCATCGGCGCCGATGATCAGCCGGGCGCGCACCCGCGTGCCATCGCTGAGGCGGGCGCGGGCCTCGGCGCTGCGGGTCAGAAGCCCGGCGGTGGCGGTGCCCGGACGAAAATCCACATCAGGCAGATCGCCCAGTGCGGCCACCAGTTCGCGCCGCAAAAACCAGTTGGGCAGGTTCCAGCCAAAGGGCAGGTCCGAGATATCGGCGGCGTCGAAATCATGGGCCACCCGTGGCGTAGGTGTCTCCCCCCCGCATCGACGATCCGCATGATTTGCAGGGGCGTTGCATGGGGGGCCAGACGCGGCCAAAGCCCGACCCTGTCAAGGAACAGACGCGAGGGCTGCAAAAACGCGGTGCTGCGCAGATCGGCTCCGACAGCATCGCGTTCGGTCACCGGCGGGGCCGGATCGACGCAGATCACCGAGAACCCGGCGCGGCCAAAGGCGACCGCAGCGGTCAGCCCCGCGATGCCGCCGCCGGAAATCAGGATATCGGTGTCCGTCAGTTTTGACATGACCCAGAGATAGGATGCCCGGCCTGCCCGGTCGAAGCGTCAAACGCGCACAGGGTCAGGCAGATGCGGTGGAGGGTAGCAATCACCCCATTGAAATGCGGATCAGGGTCAGAAACATCACCGCGACCAGGATCAGCGCCGGGATGATCAGGCCGGGATAGCCGAATATCAGAAAGGCGCTGGCCCAGAGGCTGACCACCATCGCGATGGCATAAAACGGCGTGTCTTCATCGCCGTCCACGATCTCGCGGATCATGCGGCCGATCAGCGGGATGCGATAGGTGATCTTGCGCGTGAAATGGGCGGGCGGGGCCTCGGGCGTTATGGTCATCTGTGTCTCCTGTTCGCATGGGTCTACCTGGGGCATCCGGGCCTGAAAACAAGCAGCGCAAATGTCGCAGATCAGGCTTGGATCAGCCGATAATGCGGGCCAGAAACCCGGTCAGGTCGTCGGTATGGAAATCAATATGGGCGGCAGGTTCCGGCGTGGCGGCCACATGCACGGTGCGCAGACCCATCTGATGGGGGGCGGCCAGATTGCGCGGTTCATCCTCGAACATGGCGGCGCGACCCGGGGTCAGCCCGTCAGCGGCAAAGACCGTTTCATAGGCGCGGGTTTCCGGCTTGGGGCGGAAATTGGCGTGTTCGACGCCATAGACCGCATCAAACAACCCGGCCAGCCCGCGATGCCGCAGCACGTTTTCCGCGTAAGGGGCGGTGCCGTTGGTATAGATAACCCGCCGCCCCGGCAGGGCGCTGATCCGGGCCGCCAGATCGGGATCGGGGCTCAGAACGGTGAAGTCGATCTCATGGACCTGATGCAGATAGGGGCCGGGATCGACGCCGTGAATATCCATCAGCCCGGCCAGTGTGGTGCCGTGATCACGCCAGTATTTCCGGCGCAGATGATCGGCTTCAACCCGGTCAACGCCCAGTGTGGCCATGACATAGGCGGTCATGCGAATATTGATCTGATCGAACAGCGCCATTTCAGGCGGGTACAGCGTGTTGTCCAGATCGAAGACCCAGGTGTCGATATGTGTGAAACTGTCCGCTGGCATGGGGCCGGTTTAAAGCGTTTCGGGTAAGCCTTACATCAAAAAAGCGGCCTCTCGCCTAGGCTCGACCGCGTTTTCGATATCGCCTGTTTCAGGTTAAACCCGAAAAGCTATAGGCGGGCAAAAGCGGTGCGGCAAGGCGTGGCTTGTGTCGGGGCACCGGCTTGCCTAGCCTTTGCGCGTTGAAAAGGATGCACCCATGGCCCCGACCTCGCCTTCGTATAAAGATGCCTATGACCTGATCCTCGAGGCGATTGACATGGGCGTTTACCGGCCCGGATCGCGGCTTGTGGAATCTGAACTGGCTGAGAGGTTCGGGGTCAGCCGGACGCCGATCCGCGAGGCCCTGCAACGGCTGGAGACACAAAGCCTGCTGATGCGCGACGGGCGGTCTTTGTTCGTGGCGGCGCTGAACCATGCGCAGATGACAGAGCTTTATGCGGTCAGGACCGAACTGGAAGGTTTGGCGGCGCGTCTGGCGGCGCAGCATGCTGCCGAGGAGGAAATCCGCGTGCTGCGCGACATGGTTGAGGCTGACCGGGATTTGCTGGACAAGCCCGATGCCCTGTCGCGGGCGAACCGGCGGTTTCACAAACAACTCCACTTGGCCAGCCATAACCGGTTTCTGGTGCAGCAACTGGACCTGCTGCACCGCTCCATGGCGCTGATGGCGACGACCTCGCTGGCGGCCGAGGGGCGGGGGGACAATGCATTGTCGGAACATGCGGCAATCGTACAGGCGATTGCGGATCGCGATGGGGAACGGGCGGCCCGGGCCCTGAAAGATCATTTGTCGACAGCCTTCGAGGTGCGCCTGAAAGAAGAGGCGCGGCGCGTCTGAGGCGATTGGTCCGCTGATGCCGCCAGTTTCATTCGCGGCGGCTCAGGCCCTTGTCACCTCAGGGTCCGGTGCAGGAAGAATCCGGGTCTGGCTGAACTTTCCATGGGCGGTTTTGGCCCAGTGGAACGGGCGCCGCAGCATGTCGGCAAAGGCGACAAAAGCAGCGATTGAAGCCAGCGGGAAATACAGCACCATCAGCGGCAGGGCGATGCGGTGGCGGCGCAGATGTGGCGCGCGGCAGGCGATATACGAGGTGGTCAGGGCCAGGCCAAGGGCCATGACGAAAATAGTTCCGATGATCCCATAGCCAAGCGGTGTCAGCAGCGGGTCCAGCGGGTGCGGCAGGCCAAAGGGCACCAGCGAAAAGCTCCATAGCAGGGGGCGGTCAAAAACCCCATTACCGTGCCGAGGATTTGCAACTGGAAGCCCCAGAAGGCCCGTGGCCCAAGCGCCCGCCAAAGCGTGACAGGGTTGCGCATATGGGTCACCCAGGTCATCCCGTAGCCTTTCAGCCAGCGGGCGCGCTGGCGAATCCAGGGCAGAATGGCCGAATTCGCCTCTTCAAAGGTTGTGGTCCGCACAATCTCGGTCTGATAGCCATGGCGCATAAGCCGCAGACCCAGTTCGGCATCTTCGGTCACGTTATGGGCATCCCAGGCCCCGACCGCTTCAAGCGCTGTACGCCGCAGAAACACAGTGGTGCCGCCAAGGGGGACGAACAGGCCAAGGCGCTGCACCCCGGGCAGCATCAGGCGAAACCAGCTGGCATATTCAATGGTAAAACAGCGGCTGATCCAGTTATGGGTGGCGTTATAGTAATCCAGCCGGCCTTGCAGACAGGCCACCTTTGGCGGAGATTCCGCAAAGCGACGCACAATGGTGCGAATCTGATCAGGCTGCGGCCGGTCTTCGGCATCGTAAATGCCGATCAGGCTGCCGCGGGCAAAGTTCAGCGCATAATTCAGAGCACGCGGCTTGGTGCGCGGATGGCCATGGGGGATGGTGATGGCGCGCATCCATGACGGCAGTTCGGTATCGGCCAGGGCGCGTCTTGTCGTGGTGTCATCCGCCTCCAGTATCAGGATCACGTCCAGAAGTTCGCGGGGATACTCCAGCCGGGACAGCCGCTTCACAAGCTGGCAGGCAATGTCCTTTTCGCGCAACAGCGGCACCAGAAGGCTGACCACAGGCTGGCGGTGCAGGGGCGGGGGTTGGCCGGGCGGCTGCAGGCGCAGCATATTTGATGGCGGCGCGGCAACCGGCTGGCGCAATGTGGCGGCAAGGGCCGCCAGTTTCAGGCCTGTATTGCTGATAAAGAACAGCAGGGCGATGCCATAGAACAGGGCCGCGACCATGACCGGCGCGGCCCATGCCACGCCCCCCAGTATCAGGACAGACAGCAGCAGAACCGGCGCCCGGCGCCTGACATTCCAGTTCCGGCAACTGCTGCTTTGAGGAACCCGGGCCTCTGCCAGACGGGCCAGTTCATCGCCATAAGTGCGGATCAGCGCGGCCTGCATATCGCTTTGACTGGCCAGGGCGATGATCAGGGGCTGGTCCGGGCCGAATGCGGCGCGGATTGCGGCGTCGTGGTCAGGGCGGCTGGTGGCGACGATCAGCGCCTGCCCGGCGCGCCGCCAGGGCAATACGTTCAGGGCAATCGCGGTTTTCGCAGGCAGCAGGCGGGCCAGCGAGGGCATCGCGGGCCGGATCAGAAGGTCAAGCGGTTCCGCGCCATATTGCTGGCAAAGCCCGTCGCGCAACTGCTCTTCGGTGATCTTTCCATGGGCCATCAGAATCTCGCCGATCGGCAGATCCTGATGGCGTTGCAACGCAACCGCTTTCAGCCGCATATCCTGGCTGATAATGCCCTGATCGGCCAGAATTTCGGCGAGGGATTGCGGCGGGCGCCGTGCCGGTGGCGCGACCATCTGCGCCGGTGTTTCCGATACCAGGCGCAGTAGCGGCCCGGACCGGGATAAGCTGATAGCCGGAATATCCAATGATACGTGTCCCCAACCCGCAACAAAGTTATCCACAGACCATGGGATAAAGCTGGTTAACAGACTGTTAAAACGGGTTGCGTTCAATCATTGAGACTGTGGATAAGCCGGGGGTATCAGGCCTCTATTCCGGCGCGGTCCCGCATCGCGGCGACAAAGCGTTCAAACAGGTAATAGCTGTCCTGCGGACCGGGACTTGCCTCCGGGTGGTACTGCACCGAAAAGATCGGGCGATCAGTGACCCGGATGCCGCAATTCGACCCGTCGAAAAGCGAGACATGGGTTTCTTTCACACCTGCGGGCAGGGTTTGGCTGTCCACCGTGAACCCATGGTTCATCGAGGTGATCTCGACCTTGCCGGTTTCCAGATCCTTCACCGGATGGTTCGCGCCGTGATGACCATGGTTCATCTTAACCGTTGTCGCACCAAGCGCCAAGGCCAGCATCTGGTGCCCCAGACAGATGCCGAAAACCGGCAGATCGGCCGCCAGAACGCCTTTGATCATCGGCACCGCATAAACGCCCGTGGCCGCCGGGTCGCCCGGCCCGTTCGACAGGAACACCCCATCGGGTGATTGCGCCAATACATCCTCAGTCGTGGCCGTCGCGGGCATCACCGTCACATCGCAGCCGGCAGAGGCAAGGCAGCGCAGGATATTGCGTTTCGCGCCGTAATCTATGGCCACAACCTTGGAACCGGGGCCATTGCGCCTTGTATAGCCATCGGGCCAGGACCAGCGCATTTCATCCCATTTATAGGATTGCGCGCAGGTGACCTCTTTCGCCAGATCCAGCCCTTCAAGACCTGTAAAACCACGGGCTGTGGCCACCAGCGCCTCCAGATCGAAATGCCCGTCCGGGTCATGGGCCAGGGCCACATGGGGCGCGCCCTGCTGGCGGATCGCGCGGGTCAGCCGCCGGGTATCGACACCGCCGATGCAGATCCGCCCACGCGCGGCCAGCCAGTCGGTCAGCTCCGCCTCGGCGCGCCAGTTCGAAGGCTCGGTCGGGTCCCATTTCACGACCATGCCGGCGGCGACAGGCTCGGCGGTCTCATCATCCTGGGCCGTGACCCCGGTATTGCCGATATGGGGGAAGGTGAAGGTCACGATCTGGCCCGCATAGGACGGGTCGGTCATGATCTCCTGATATCCGGTCATCGCGGTGTTGAAGCACAGTTCGGCCACGGTTTGCCCCGTGGCCCCGAACCCGCGCCCATAGAACACCGTGCCATCTGCAAGCACCAGGCAGGCGGTGGGGCGGTTGGTCATGGCGCGGCTCCATCATGACGGGGGCTGGGAAATTCGCGGCACCCTATGGGTGCGGCCCCCCGGGGTCAAGCGGGCAAGCGGGTGTTGTTGCGGCCCGAAAGATGGCTTATCTACCAGCTTTCAGAGATGGTCACAGGGACACCAGAGACATGCCACTCAGAAACCGGATCACCAGCGGCCTGAAGGATGCGATGCGCGTGAAGGATGCCACGCGCCTGTCCACGCTGCGCCTGATCAATGCGGCGATCAAGGATCAGGACATCAATGCCCGCGCCAAAGGCAACGCGGATGGCGTGGATGACAGCGAGGTGCTCGCGATCCTTGGCAAGATGGTCAAGCAGCGCCAGGAAAGTGCCCGGGCCTATGAAGAGGGCGGACGGCTGGAGCTTGCCGAGAAGGAACTGGCGGAGATCACGGTGATCGAGGAGTATCTGCCCCGCCAGCTGGACGAGGCCGAAACCGCCAAGGCCATTGATGCGGCAATCGCCGAAACCGGCGCTGAAAGCATCCGCGATATGGGCCGTGTCATGGGGGCGCTGAAATCAGCCTATACCGGCCAGATGGATTTCAGCAGCGTCGGCCCCGCCGTTAAGGCGCGCCTGTCCTGAATCTGCCGGTTACACGGAGAGTCTGAGCGTGGTGCCAGGCAGGGGTCTTTCCCGCCTGGCACATATGATGGCGTGTCAGACCGCCAGATCAAAGCGATCTGCGTTCATCACCTTGGTCCAGGCCGACACGAAGTCATGGATGAACTTCTCCGCATTGTCATCCTGTGCATAGACCTCTGCATAAGACCGCAGGATCGAGTTGGACCCGAAAACCAGATCTGCACTGGTTGCGGTCCATTTGACTTCACCGGTCTTGCGGTCGCGGATCTCGTAAAGGCCGTCTTCCCCAACCGGGTGCCAGCTATTGGCCATATCGGTGAGGTTGACAAAGAAATCCGTGGTCAACTGTCCTTCACGATCGGTAAAGACACCATGTTTCGCACCGCCATGGTTCAGGCCCAGAACACGCATGCCGCCCAAAAGCACGGTCATCTCGTTTGCCGTCAGCCCCAGAAGCTGGGCACGGTCAAGCATCATTTCTTCCGGGCTGACCGCATACTCCGTCTTTTGCCAGTTGCGGAACCCGTCAGCCAGCGGTTCAAGCACGCTGAAGGACGCCGCATCGGTCTGTGCGTCCGTTGCGTCGCCACGTCCCGGGGTGAACGGCACATCGACATTGTAACCGCTTTGCGTGATCGCCTGTTCCAGCGCGACCGTGCCCGCAAGCACAATCACATCTGAGACGGACGCGCCGGTTTCAGCGGCGATAGGCTCAAGGATACCAAGGGTTTTCGCCAGACGCTCCGGCTCATTGCCGTCCCAGTCCTTCTGCGGGGCCAGACGGATACGGGCACCATTGGCCCCGCCACGCATGTCGGAACCACGGAAGGTCCGGGCGCTGTCCCAGGCGGTGGCAAGCATATCGCTTGCGGAAAGGCCGCTTTCGGCGATCCTGGCTTTTACGGCAGCCACGTCATAACCGGTGTTGCCGGCAGGGATCGGGTCCTGCCAGATCAGATCTTCCTGCGGCACGTCGGGCCCGAGATAGTTATTCTTCGGCCCCATGTCGCGATGTGTCAGCTTGAACCAGGCGCGACCAAAAGCGTCCGCAAAATAATCGGGGTCAGCCATGAATTTCTGGCAGATCTCGTTATAGATCGGGTCCGCTTTCATCGCCATATCGGCATCGGTCATCATCGGCTTGTGGCGGATTGAGGGGTCTGTCGGATCAACCGGCATATCCTCTTCCCTGATGCCGACAGGCGCCCATTGCGAAGCCCCTGCGGGAGATTTGGTCAGCTCCCATTCATATCCGAAAAGCAGCTTGAAATACCCCATGTCCCATTGGGTGGGATGGGTCGTCCACGCGCCCTCGATCCCCGAGGTGAACGCGTTAGCCGCCTGACCCGCATGGCCCGGATTGGCCCAGCCAAAGCCCTGCGCCTCAAGCCCTGCGGCTTCCGGCTCCACGCCGATATCATCAACGGCACCGCGCCCATGTGCCTTGCCGACGGTATGGCCGCCACAGGTCAGGGCCGCGGTTTCCTCGTCATTCATTGCCATACGCGCAAAGGTTTCGCGCACATGCAGGGCGGTTTTGGCCGGATCGGGCTGACCGTTCACACCTTCGGGGTTCACATAGATCAGGCCCATATGCACGGCGGCAAGGGGGTTTTCCAGAGTAGAGGGGGTTTCCAGATCGTCGTAGCGGTTTTCGCTCGGAGCCAGCCACTCATTTTCCGCGCCCCAGTAGACGTCAGTTTGCGGCCCCCAGATATCTTCCCGGCCAAAGGCAAACCCGAAGGTTTTCAGACCCATGGATTCATAAGCCATATTGCCCGCAAGAATGATAAGATCCGCCCAGCTCAACGCGTTGCCGTATTTCTTCTTGACCGGCCAAAGCAGACGCCGCGCCTTGTCAAGGCTTGCATTGTCAGGCCATGAATTGAGAGGCGCAAACCGGATATTGCCGGAACCCGCACCGCCACGGCCATCGCCCATGCGGTAAGACCCTGCCGAATGCCAGGCCAGACGGATCATCAAACCACCGTAATGGCCCCAATCCGCAGGCCACCAGTCCTGGCTGTCTGTCATCAGCGCTTTCACGTCGGTCTTGACCGCCTCGAAGTCCAGCGCTTTCACCGATTCGCGGTGATTGTAGTCGGGATCCATCGGGCTGGTCCGCGCGCCGTGCTGATGCAGAATGTCCAGGTTCAATGCATCCGGCCACCACTTGGTCACCGGTTTGTTCATGGCCGTATTGCCGCCATGCATGACAGGGCAGCCTCCGGCTGGTTTCACATTGTTTCCGTCCATCAGGATCTCCGTTGCTACATCATCATTTGCTGCTGAAACTGAGATCAGTCTACTGAACCGGCGCCCTGTGTTCCAATTGATTATTCTTACGGTCTTGATAAGTAGAGCCTATGATCGGGGTCACGCTCAAGCAGCTCAGATATTTCGACGCGCTGGCGCGGCACCGGCATTTTGGCCGCGCGGCAGAGGCCAGCGCGATCAGCCAGCCTGCGTTGTCGCAACAGATCAAGGAACTGGAATCCATGGTTGGCGCCCCCTTGGTTGAAAGGGGATCGCGCCATATTCGTCTTACGACCCTCGGGGAAGATTTCGTTGTCAGAACGCAGAAGATATTGCTCAGCATTGATGAGCTTGGGGATCTCGCGCGCGCCTCGAAAGGACCGTTGGCAGGGCGTTTGCGGCTTGGCATTATTCCAACAGTTGCGCCATATCTGTTGCCGCAGATATTTGCAGCCCTCGCCGGTCGGTTTCCGGGTCTGGATGTCGAGATGCGTGAATCCGTCACCCAGTCCCTGATCAGAGATCTGACCGAGGGTGGTCTGGATGTGGCGATTGTCGCGCTCCCGATTTCCGAACCGGCTTTGCGCGAGTTTTCATTGTTCGAAGAAGAATTCGTGTTGGTGCGGCACCGGAAAGATGAAGGCCAGCCGGTGCCCGGCCCCATGAAACTCCAAACGATGCGATTACTTTTACTGGAAGAAGGGCACTGCTTCCGCGACCAGGCCTTATCATTCTGCGCGTTGACCGACACACAGTCCCACCAGTTGCTGGAGGGAAGCTCGCTTTCAACGCTGGTGCAGATGGTCAGTGCAGGTATGGGCGTGACGCTTATCCCCGAAATGGCGCTCCCTCTGGAAACCCGCTCTGCCGATATCTCTGTCGCGCGCTTTCCCAAACCAGGCCCTACACGCACCATCGGCATGGTCTGGCGAAAATCCAACCCCTTGTCCGATCAACTCATGCAGATAGGGGCAATCGTGCGAAATGTCGGTCAATAAATCCGCGATGAAGCCAGCGGTAACTTTATCCATGCGCGCATGGAATACCCGTAAAGAGTTGATCTTTGACCGATTGCACCTGACCTGCCCCCGGGGCGCCCTCATATAAACGCAAACCGCTTTAATGGGCCATCAGCACCGGCACCGTGGCGTTTTCCAGCATGTTGCGGGTTGCCCCGCCCAAAATCGCCTCGCGAAAGCGCGAATGGCCATAGGCGCCCATCACCAGCATATCCGCATCCTGATCCTGCACATGGCGATTGATGACATCAGACACCCTTGGCAGGGTTTGTGCCACGATCGAGATTTCCACCTCGACCCCGTGACGGGTGAGCATTTTGCTTAACCCGGCGCCGGGATCGGCGGTTTCCGCCGCGTGGCGCTGTGGGTCGATGATCAGGATGTTCAACAGTTTTGCGGTTTTCAGAAGCGGCAGCGCGGCACGGATGGCTGATAAGGCCTCGGCGGATTCGTTCCAGGCAATCACCACCCGTTCGGGGGCAGTGCCGGGGGGTTTGCCGTCCCCGCCTGGCAGGACGATGGCAGCGGACTGCCCCTGGAACATCGCGGCCTCGACCACCACCGATGCATCGGATGTGCAGCCGGTGCCATAGGGTTTCGGCAGCATCACCAGATCGGAAAACCGGGCCCGCCGTGCGACGATACCCGCCACGCTGACCGTCTGGGTGACCAGCGCGTCTATGCCCCAGGAAATCTCGGTCTTGTTCAGACGGGCGCGGGCCGCGGCCTCGATACCGGACGCCAGAGATTGCGCCTGAACCATGGTTTCCTCATGCATCAGCGTGGTGGCACCTGCAAAGTAATATCCGGTCTGGGTCCGGTCGATGCCCAGGCATAACACCTCCAGAAAGGCGCCTTCGGCGCGGGCAAAGGGCAGGGCCGCCTCAAGCACCGGGGCGACGTCATCCAGATCGGTCAGAACTGTCAGAATAGTTTTATAGGCCATGTCAAACCTCCTTGGGCTGCTGGCTTTGGGTTTAGACCGGCGCGGGGCGCTGCACATTGACCTGAGTCAAGATTATTGGCCCTTGCATTTGATATGGATCAAGGCCCCGCGATTGCGGTTGCGCGATGTGAGGGCAGGTAACAGGTGCCGCGGCTTTCGAGTCGCGCCGGGGGGACGGTTAG
This sequence comes from Rhodophyticola sp. CCM32, assembly GCF_004751985.1. Classification (NCBI taxonomy): domain Bacteria; kingdom Pseudomonadati; phylum Pseudomonadota; class Alphaproteobacteria; order Rhodobacterales; family Roseobacteraceae; genus Rhodophyticola; species Rhodophyticola sp. CCM32. Next base: position 2,757,995 of record NZ_CP038492.1, on the reverse strand, counting down.
GAAATTCTGATGCTAGATTATGTGAAACTTCTGGTGCTTGGCCTGGTGGTGGTCTGTGCCGCCATCGCGGCCAACTACGCCAGAGATATGGTTTATATGGTCCATATGGTGCTGGTGTCGGTGACGGCTGCTGGCCTGTTCATCTGGCAATTGCGCCGCACGGATGAACCGAAACTGCCGGAGCCGGAACATGAATATATGGACGGGCCGGTGCGTGCCGCCGCGATTGCCACGGCCTTTTGGGGCTGTGTCGGCTTTCTGGTGGGGGTTGTCATTGCCTTCCAGCTGGCTTTCCCGGTGCTCAATTTCGACTGGGTCCAGGGGTATCTGAATTTCGGGCGGCTCAGACCGCTTCACACCTCGGCGGTGATTTTTGCCTTTGGCGGCAACGCATTGCTGGCGGCCAGTTTCTATATCGTGCAGCGGACATCGGCCGCGCGCATGTGGGGCGGCGGGCTGACATGGTTTGTCTTCTGGGGCTATCAGTTCTTCATCGTTCTGGCGGCCACCGGCTATGTTCTGGGCTCGACCCAGAGCATGGAATACGCCGAACCCGAATGGTATGTCGATCTCTGGCTGACCCTTGTCTGGGTGGCCTTCCTCGCGGTTTTCGTCGGCACTTTGCTGAAACGCAAAGAGCCGCATATCTATGTGGCCAACTGGTTCCTGCTCAGCTTCATCATCACCGTGGCGATGCTGCATGTGGTCAACAATCTGGTGGTGCCGGTTTCTCTCTTCGGGTCCCGGTCGGTCCATGTGATGTCGGGTGTGCAAAGCGCCATGACCCAATGGTGGTATGGCCATAACGCGGTTGGCTTCTTCCTGACCGCCGGTTTTCTGGGGATGATGTATTATTTCATTCCGAAACAGGCCGAGCGCCCGGTCTATTCCTACAAATTGTCGATCATCCACTTCTGGGCGCTGATCTTCCTGTATATCTGGGCGGGCCCGCACCATCTGCATTACACTGCGCTGCCTGACTGGGCCTCGACCCTTGGCATGGTGTTCTCGGTTGTGCTGTGGATGCCCTCCTGGGGCGGCATGATCAACGGTCTGATGACGCTTTCCGGCGCATGGGACAAGCTGCGGACCGATCCGATCCTGCGGATGATGGTGACCTCGGTGGCCTTCTACGGCATGTCGACCTTCGAGGGGCCGATGATGTCGATCCGCGCGGTCAACAGTCTCAGCCACTATACGGACTGGACCATCGGGCATGTCCATTCCGGCGCGCTTGGCTGGAACGGCATGATCACCTTCGGGATGCTGTACTATCTGTTCCCGAAACTCTGGAACCGGCAGCGGCTGTACAGCCTGCGCATGGTCAGCTGGCATTACTGGCTCGCGACCATCGGCATCGTTCTTTACGCCTCGTCGATGTGGGTGACCGGGATCATGGAAGGCCTGATGTGGCGCGAGGTCGATCCGCAGGGTTTCCTGGTGAATTCGTTCGCCGACACCGTGGCGGCCAAGTTCCCGATGTATGTGGTGCGTGGTCTTGGGGGTGTCCTGTTCCTCTCTGGCGCGCTGATCATGGTCTATAACCTCTGGATGACTGTGAGAAAGGGCCCTGCGCATGCAGAAGCCCCCGTCGCAGCCCCAGCAGAATAAGGAGGGTCGGACAATGGCATCGCTCGACGGACATAAAAAGATCGAGACCAACGCGACCCTTCTGCTGACGCTCAGCTTTCTGGTTGTGACCATCGGCGGGATCGTGGAAATCGCGCCTCTGTTCTACCTTGAAAACACCATCGAGGATGTGGAGGGCATGCGCCCCTACTCCCCGCTGGAGCTTCAGGGGCGCGAGGTCTATATCCGCGAAGGCTGCTATGTCTGCCACTCGCAGATGATCCGGCCCATGCGGGACGAGGTGGAACGCTATGGCCATTATTCCCTGGCGGCTGAATCGCAATATGATCATCCGTTTCAATGGGGGTCGAAACGCACCGGGCCTGATCTGGCGCGGGTCGGCGGCCGGTATTCGGATGAATGGCATGTGGATCACCTGACCGACCCGCAATCGGTGGTGCCGGAATCGGTGATGCCGGTCTATGCGTTCCTGTCGGATAATGTGCTGCAACCCACCTATGTCGCCGATCTGATGGCAACCCATCGTCTTGTGGGGGTGCCCTATACCGATGAGATGATCGAAAATGCATCGGTGGATTTTATCCAGCAGGGGACGGATTTCGGCGATGGCGGGGTGCTGGATCGTTATCCCGGCGCGCAGCAGCGCGATTTTGACGGGCAGCCGGAAGTCACCGAGATGGATGCGTTGATTGCGTATTTGCAGATGTTGGGCACGCTGGTCGATTTCTCGACCTTCACGCCCGACGAAAGCCGGTAAGGGGGTCTGAAAGATGGAAGATACCTATACCATCATGCGGGTTTTCGCCGGTAGCTGGGGCATGATGTTCATGCTTGTCGCTTTCCTGGGGGTCATTTTGTTCACCCTTCGGCCCGGCAGCCGCAAGCTGCATCGCGACACCGCCAATATCCCGTTTCGTAATGATGACAAGCCGGCGGCGGATGACACGCCCGCCCCCGCCCGTATCAAGGAGGCGCGGCAATGACCGAAGACAAGAACACCCACCCGGATGAGCAGGTTTTGCAAGACGGGGATCCCGAGACCACGGGCCATTCCTGGGATGGCATCAAGGAGTTCAACAACCCGCTGCCGCGCTGGTGGTTATGGACCTTCTATGGATGTATTTTCTGGGGGCTGATCTACACGATCGCCTATCCGGCCTGGCCGCTGATACAAGGTGCGACACCCGGCATTCTGGGCTATTCCACCCGCGCCGAAGTGGCCGAGGATATTCAGAGTTTCGATGCGGCGAATGCATCGGTTCTGGCCCGGATGGAAGAGGTTGAACTGGCCGCGATCACGCCCGGGGACAACCCCGATCTCTATAGTTACGCCATTCAGGGCGGGGCCGCGACCTTTGCCACCTGGTGTTCGCAATGCCATGGCTCAGGCGCGGCCGGTGTTCAGGCCTCGGGCTATCCGAACCTGCTGGATGATGACTGGCTCTGGGGTGGCACGATCGACGATATCCATTTCACCGTTTCCCACGGCATTCGCAACGAGGATGATCCGGATGCGCGCTATTCCGAGATGACCGCATTTGAGGGCATTCTGACCGATGAAGAGATTGCCAGCGTCGTGCAATATGTCCGCAACATCTCGAACCAGGAGGCCGATGCCACATTGGCGGCGGCAGGCGAAACCGTGTTCCTCGACAATTGTGCCGCCTGTCATCTGGATGACGCCACCGGTGACCGGTTCCTGGGTGCGCCCAATCTGACCGATGCGATCTGGCTTTACGGGGGCGATGAAGTCGCGCTGGAAGAAACCGTGCGCCATGCCCGTTTCGGGGTGATGCCGAATTGGAATACGCGCCTGTCAGAGGCCGAGATTCGCTCGGTCGCGGTGTATGTCCACTCTCTGGGTGGTGGCGAGTAACAGCGAAGCTTTTCGATGGAATCACGGCCCGGCTTGATACAGGTCAAAGACGATCCGACCGCCGGTTTCTATCAATACATATGACGGCCTTATGTATTCGAGGCCGGAAAATGCCAAAGACCCCTCCCGGTCTTTGGTTCTGGCGCCGGTCTTGGTCCTGTTCGCGCGTTTCCGACAAGACCGGTGCCACTCGATACCCTTTGAAAATCGGGTTCCATGCTGTTGCCTCGTGTATGCTGACAGCCCCAGACCGGCCTTTTGCAACGCAAACAGTTAAGATGGGTAGTGGGACTAAGGGTGAATTCGGTGCGGCTGCTCCAATGGCAGCTTTCATGACCTCAACAAAAAGGTCGCAGGCGACCGGCAACCGTCTTACACAGTCCAGTGGGACCCACGGTTCTGTTATTGCCAGTCAGGAGCTTGTAATTGAGCCAGAAGCTTTCAGCGGCTTTGTCCGCAGCAGAAAAAATTCGTGACCAGTTTTTTCCGGAGGCAAGCACCTGCATGCTCGCGGGTTCGGTGGTTCGAGGCGACGCAACAGCTTATTCTGACCTTGACTTGGTCGTGGTTTTTGAGCGCGTTGAGAACGCCCAAAGGCAGTCATTTACTTTCGGGGGCTGGCCCGTTGAAGCCTTCATTCACGATCCTCAAACTCTGGAATACTTCTTTCGGGAGGTGGACCGTCCGTCAGGAGTGCCGTCTCTGCCCAACATGGTCAGCGAAGGCATTGAGATACCTCGCGAAACCAAATGCGGCAGTCTTATGAAAGACCTAGCATCTCGAATTTTGGAAGAAGGCCCGGTCCAATGGGGTCAACAAGAACGCGAAAACTCGCGCTATACAATCAGCGATATGGTCGAAGACATCCGCGAGCCTCGCAATATAGCTGAGCTTCGTATCGTCGTCTCAAATCTATACTCGGCCATTGCCGATCACTTCCTCCGGTCGCAAAACCAATGGTCAGCCAAAGGAAAGAGCATTCCCAGAAGGCTCATGAGCGTTGATCCCGAGTTCCACAAGCGCTTCGCAGAGGCTTTTGAGGCCGCATTCACCAGCGATGATACTACAGCCGTCATTCGACTTTGCGAACACGTCTTGGAACCGGATGGAGGCTTTCTATTTCAAGGCTATACCCGCCATGCACCAAAAGAGTGGCGTATGCCTGACGCGTGATGGAGCGTCAGCCGCCATTCGTACTCGATGCAGCATCAAGTAGTTTGGGCTCGAACCGGACATTTTCCGCAGGTGCATCTTGGCGCTTTATGGCACCGTGATAAAAGAATATGTGACGCTGCCCGGGGCACTGGCCGCCGACCCGGACAGTGTGACTGCCATATTCACCGGATCTGTGGCCCATGCTGCCACGCTGAACCCAAAAGCAGACCATGCGGGGTTACAGCAGATGCGCGTATCGCCGCAGGTGGTTTTGCCCTGTCGAATTGATTGGCATGTGAAACGATAGCGGTTTGCGTTTGATCTGTATCGAAAACCGCTGCCTCTCCCCTTCGGGTCGAACGCGGTTTTCGATGGGGCTGTCTCATCTATAGCGAAATCGTTTTATTCTGCACCATCGCTCATCAAAATTCACGTTCGAGATCAGCAGCTTGCTGACCCGGAGGCAGCGAATTTTGATTCAGATTAAATGATTTCTGCTCTAAAATGCAGACCGCTTTAAATGAAAGGCAGAGTTTGATCCACGTCAATGAGCCTGTGGCTCTCAAGCCCTAGAACGGATGTGCGCAGGACAATTCCAACCTAGGAGCATTTGCCGCCATGAGTGCTACGGAAGAGCCACAAAAGCTCTACGCCGCCCGCGAACCTGTGTTTCCCAAACGGGTGTCGGGACGATTTCGCAATCTCAAATGGATCATCATGATCGTGACCCTGGGGATCTATTACGTGACCCCCTGGATTCGGTGGGATCGGGGCCCGGCCCTGCCGGATCAGGCGGCGCTGATCGACATGGCGAACCGGCGGTTTTTCTTCTTCTGGATCGAGATCTGGCCGCATGAGTTCTATTTCGTTGCCGGGCTGCTGATCATGGCCGGTCTGGGCCTGTTCCTGTTCACCTCGGCGCTTGGCCGGGTCTGGTGTGGCTATACCTGCCCGCAGACCGTCTGGACCGATCTGTTTTTCACCGTGGAACGCTGGATTGAGGGGGATCGTAACGCCCGGCTGCGCCTGTGGAAGGCGGATTGGGGTTTCAGGAAAATGCGCCTGAGGATCACAAAATATCTGGTCTGGCTGGCCATTGCCGTCGCCACCGGCGGGGCCTGGGTATTCTATTTCGCCGATGCGCCAACGCTGTTGCGAAATCTGGTTACGCTTCAGGCCCATCCGGTGGCCTACACCACCATTGCGGTGCTGACGGCAACGACATTCGTCTTTGGCGGTTTCATGCGCGAACAGGTTTGCATCTACATGTGCCCCTGGCCGCGCATCCAGGGGGCGATGATGGATGAACATTCGATCACGGTCGCCTATCGCGACTGGCGGGGGGAACCGCGCGGCAAGCACCGCAAGGCTGCGGGGGCCGGGCTTCTGGGTGACTGTATCGACTGCAATGCCTGCGTGAATGTCTGCCCGGTGGGTATCGACATTCGCGACGGTCAGCAGTTGGAATGCATCACCTGCGCGCTTTGCATTGATGCCTGCGACGACATCATGACCAAGATCGGCAAGCCGCGCGGGCTGATTGATTACATGGCCCTGACCGATGAGGAAAATGAGCGGGCGGGCAATCAGAAAGTATCGGTCTGGAGGCATATCTTCCGGCCCCGCACGATCCTTTACACCGCGCTCTGGTCGGGGATCGGGATTGCCCTGGTGGTGCTGTTGTTCATCCGGTCCGAAATCGACATGACGGTGGCGCCCATGCGCAACCCGCAATTCGTGACGCTAAGCGACGGGTCGATCCGCAACACTTATGACATCCGCATTCGCAATATGAGCCATGAGGACAGCCGCTTTCATATTTCGCTTGTATCCGATGACATCCTGCAGGTCGGGCTTGAAAGCACGGATCTGCTGACCGTCGATGTCCCCGCAGACAGCATCCATTTGCAGCGCGTCTATGTCACCGCGCGCCCGGGTTCCGGGCCGGCGACCCGCGAACGGTCCGGTTTGCGGTTCTGGGTGGAGGATCTGCAAAGCAACGCACGCACCTATCGGGACACCATTTTCAACGGGAGAGAAGCCCCATGAACAGTGACGCCCCGGAAAAGCGCAAGGAGCTGACCGGCCGCCATGTGCTGGCGATTTTTCTGGGCGCTTTCGGGCTGATTATCGGGGTCAACCTGTTCATGGCCTGGAATGCGGTATCGACCTTCCCGGGGCTGGAAGTGTCCTCCAGCTATGCCGACAGTCAGGATTATGATCTGCGCCGCAGCGCGCAGGAGGCACTTGGCTGGCATGCCTCCGTCTCGGTCGAGGGCGATCTGCTGACCCTGAGCATGGTTGATGAGGATGGCGCGCCGGTTGCACCTGCGGAATTGCATGCGCTTCTGACCCGGCCCACCAACCAGACCGAAGACCAGACCCTTGTGCTGTCCCGCCGGAACGGGGTGTTCACGGCCCCGGTTTCGGTCAGCACCGGCCGCTGGCGGTTGCGCCTGACGGGCACCGCGCGGGACGGAACGGATTACCGCCATAACATCACCTTCACCCTGCGGGACTGATACGCCCATGTCTGCCACATACGACCATACCAGCGCCGCCGCCTGCCCCGCCTGTGCCGGTGCGCCTGCCGCAGAAGCGCTGGCCGAAGAGCCGCCACAGGACGCGCGGTTGATGCTGTCCCTGCCGGGCATTCATTGCGCGGGCTGTATCTCGGGGGTGGAGCGGGCGTTGATGGCCAGCCCCGGGGTTCATGATGCACGGGTGAACCTGACCCTGAAACGCGCCGTGGTCGAGGCCGAGACAAACGTAACCGCCGCCGATCTGACGCAAGTGCTGGACCGGGTGGGCTATGAGGCCCATGAACTTGACCTGGGCGTTCTGGCCAGCACCGAGGCCGACCGGCGCGGCCTGGATCTGTTGATGCGGCTGGCCGTGGCCTTTTTCGCCATGATGAATGTGATGCTTCTGTCCGTGGCCGTCTGGTCCGGGGCCGAGGGCGTGACCCGCGACATGATGCATTGGATATCGGCCGCCATCGCCATCCCGGCGGTGATTTTCTGCGGGCGGCCCTTTTATACCTCGGCCTGGTCCGCGCTGCGCGTGCGGCGGCTGAACATGGATGTGCCGATCACGCTGGCGATCTTTCTGGCGGTGGGCACGTCACTATACGAGACGATGCAATCGGGGGAACATGCCTATTTCGACGCGGCCATCGCGCTATGCTTCTTCCTGCTGTCGGGGCGTTATCTGGATTATCGCACCCGGTCCTCGGCCCGGTCTGCCGCGCAGGAACTGGCCGCGCTGGAGGTGCCCCGCGCCTTGAAACTGACCGGACAGGGAGAGCAAACCGTGTCGGTCGCGGATCTGGGCGTCGGTGATAGGGTGCGCGTCAAACCCGGCGGGCGTATCCCCGTCGATGGACAGGTGACCGATGGCACATCCGAGATTGACCGGGGCCTGATGACCGGGGAAAGCCTGCCGGCCTATGCGGGGCCCGGCAGCGCGGTCAGCGCGGGCGAGGTGAACCTGACCGGCCCCCTGACCATTCAGGTCACGGCGGCGGGGAAAGACACCGCCCTGCACCGGATCGCTGATCTGGTGGCGGTGGCCGAAGCCGGGCGGAACAATTATACCTCGCTGGCCGATCAGGCGGCGAAACTCTATGCGCCGGGGGTGCATATCCTGTCGCTTCTGGCGGCGATCGGCTGGTGGCTTTACACGCAGGATATGCGGCTGGCGCTGAACATCGCGGCGGCGGTTCTGATCATCACCTGCCCCTGCGCCCTTGGTCTTGCCGTGCCTGCGGTGACCACTGCCGCCTCGGGCCGGTTGTTCCGCAAGGGCATGCTGATCAAGGACGGCACCGCCATGGAACGTCTGGCGGAGGTGGACACGGTTGTGTTCGACAAGACCGGCACCCTGACCCTTGGCGCCCCCCAGCCTGTTGGCCTTGACGCCTGCCCCGATGAGACGCTGCGCATTGCTTTGGCGCTGGCGGAAGCCTCTGCCCATCCGCTTGCCGAAGCCCTGACAGATGCCTTGCGCGAAAAGGGCCTCCACCGGGCGCGGTTGAGCACGGTGACCGAGGTGCCCGGCTATGGCATCGAGGCGATGTGGAAAGACCAGCGCGTGCGCCTGGGCCGCGCGGCCTGGGTTGGCGCCGCGGCACCGGGTGTCACCGCCAGCTTCCTGCAAATCGGCGATGCAGAGCCCGTGGCCCTGACCTTCACCGACAGCCTGCGCCCCGGGGCTGCCGATGCGGTCGCGGCCCTGAAAGCCCAGGGCAAACGCCTGATCCTGATTTCCGGCGATACCAAAGGGGCGGTTGCCCGCTTTGCCGCCGAGATCGGCATTGACGAGGTGATTGCCGAGGCGCTTCCTGCCGAAAAAGCCAATCTGGTTGCCGATCTTGCGCGCGAGGGGGCAAAAACCCTGATGGTGGGGGATGGTCTGAACGATACGGCCGCACTGGCCGCTGCCCATGTGTCGATCTCACCGGCCTCGGCGCTGGATGCGGCGCGCAGCGCATCTGACATGGTGCTTCTGGGGCAGGACCTGTCCCCGATCGCCGATGCCATGATAACCGCCATTCAGGCCCGCAAGCGGATCACTGAAAACTTCACCCTGGCGACCCTCTATAATGTGATCGCCGTACCCTTTGCCATCGCCGGGCTGGCCACGCCGCTGATCGCCGCCCTTGCCATGTCCGCGTCATCTCTTACGGTGTCCCTCAACGCGCTGCGTTTGAAATAGGCCCCAGATGGACGTTCTTGGCATCCTCATTCCGGTTTCGCTCTTTCTGGGCGGTGTCGGACTTGCAGCTTTCTTCTGGATGCTGAAACGCGGGCAGTTCGATGACCCGGATGGAGACGCACACCGTATTCTCCGCGATGATTACGACGACGCGCCAAAAGGCTGAATACCGCGTGTCCGGCAAATGCCGGATGCCTCCGGCGGAAGTATTTGGAAGATAGAGAAACAGGACCGATGTCAGATCGGCGGCTCTCTCTTCTCTATCTCATAAATACTTCCGCCGGAGGCTTCTGAGCCCGGCAAATCTTGCTGATCGTGGAATGGGGCCTGACCTCTGCCACATAATTGCAGCAGGGCTACCGCCCGTCAGGGCCCGTAGGTGGAGCAGGTGACCGCGCGGGCCATAAGCCGGGCGCAGGCGCGGGCGGCCTGTTCTTCTGTCATCCCGTCAAACCGGGCCTCAAACCCGCCTGAACGGTCCACAACATGCCGCAAGGCTTCATCAAACGTGCCCAGTTCCGCCAATGCGGTGGTCAGCAGCAGGCGCTCTGCGGAATGCCGTGTCGGGTACCGGCCAAGGGACACGCCGAACAGGCGACTGCCGGAGGAAGAGGCGCGGGTCACGATCTCGGGTTCGATCGGGGTTGCCCGCGCGACGACTTCGGTCAGTTGTGCAGGCCGGGGCAGGGGGGAAGCGTCCGATGATGTCAGGGAGGCGACCTCAATCGTGACTGGCTGCTCCTGCCCGTCTACTACGGTCTCGGCAATGGCGATCTGGATGTCATCCGGTGTGATCCCGGCAGATGGTTCCGTCGCAGCGATCTCGACCCCTTCGGCGGGGGCGGCAGTGTCGGGTGTGGCCGTTTCAGCCTCTGCCGGCAGGGCATCTTCCAATACGGTTTCAACCGCGTCCTCAATTGCCGCCAGCAGAACGGGGGAGGCTTCGCGCACGGGCCGTCTTGTGGGCACCATGCTGCGTGCCACGGCCAGGGTATGCCTTGGGGCATCGGGGGCATGCGGTTGCCCGTCATAGACCGGCAGGGAGGGGCGCCGGACCGTGGCGCGTGTGGGTGCCCGGGCAAAACCCATATCCAGAAGTTCCATCACCCGCTGGTTGCGCGATGCGGTGGATTGCCCGCCAAAGACAGTTGCGATGATCCGTTCCTGTCCGCGTTCGGCAGAGGCCACCAGATTGAACCCGGCAGCGCGGGTATAGCCGGTCTTGATCCCGTCCGCCCCGCGATAGGCATCAAGGAACCGCCGGTTCGTGTTGCGCACGGTGGCAATGCCCGCATCCGTGGAACGGCGCGAGAAGATATTGTAATATTGCGGATAATCGAAGAACAGCCGCCGACCCATATTGGTCATGTCGCGGGCGGTGGACAAATGCCCCTCGGCCGTCAGGCCATGGGCATTGCGGAAGGTTGTGCGAACCATGCCAAGGGCCTGTGCGGTGCGGTTCATGCGCCGGGCAAAGGCGGCTTCAGAGCCTTCAATGGCCTCGCCAAGGGCGGTTGCCGCATCATTGGCGGAGCGCACGGCCGCCGCACGCACCAGATAGCGCAGGGCAATGCGGGACCCGGCCCGCAAACCCAGCTTTGACGGCGGCTCGGCGGCGGCATTGGCCGAGATCGTCACCTGGGTATCCATGGTGATTTCGCCAAGCCGCACGGCTTCGAACACGATATAGAGGGTCATCATCTTGGTCAGGGAGGCAGGGTGCAGCCGGGTATCGGCATTGCGCGAATGCAGCACCTCGCCGCTGCGCGCATCCATCACCATGGCGGCATAGGGGGCCGCGCGCGCCGGGGCGCCAGCTGTCACCGCCACGCACACAAGCGCAATAAGCCCGAAAAGGGCTGTGGAAATCCGTCTATGTTTCACGAGACCTGCTCTATCTGCCTCTGGTGCCGTCTGATGCGGCGTTTTGTTAACCTTATTGGATTTTCTCAAGAAAATCCACGGGAAAGAGGTCAACCTCTAAGGTAATTTTAAGGCAGCTTCTGCGCCGCAGCAGATATCGGCGCTGGTGACCACCCAACCCCCATATCTGGATCAGAACCCCGTCAATCGGTCGCGTGACCTTGGCCCCTGCTTCCTGTTACGGTCCCGAAAAATCCGCGAAAGACCCAAATGACAGACATATTTGATGATCGCAAAACCCGGGCCTCTGCATGGTTCCGCAGTTTGCGCGATATGATCGTGACCGCTTTCGAAGGGTTGGAGGAGACCCAGGACGGGCAGGGTGAACCGGGCAGGTTCGATGTGACGGAAACCACCCGCGCCTCGGAAGACGACAGCGATGCCGGTGGCGGTTTGATGAGCGTTTTGCGCGGTGGCAGGGTTTTTGAAAAGGTCGGTGTCAATGTCTCCACCGTTTATGGCTCTCTGGGTGCGCGTGCCGTGCAGGCGATGGCGGCGCGCAAGGTTCTGTCCGGGCTGAAACAGGACCCGCGGTTCTGGGCCTCCGGCATCTCTTTGGTGGCGCATATGCAGAACCCGCATGTGCCTGCCGTCCATATGAACACACGGATGTTCTGGACCCCGCATGCCTGGTGGTTCGGTGGCGGCGCAGATCTGAACCCGGCAATTGAATATCCCGAAGATACCGCCCGGTTTTACGCGGTGCTGAAAGCCCATTGCGACCGCCATCAGCCGGAATATTACCCGCGCTTCAGGGACTGGGCGGATGAGTATTTCTTCATCCCCCATCGCGGGCGCGCCCGGGGCGTTGGCGGGATTTTCTATGATGATCTGAACAGTGGCGACTGGGAGGCGGATTTCGCCTTTACCCAGGATGTGGGCCGGGCGTTCCTGCCCGCCTTTCTGGGATGTGTCGAGGCCCGCCGGCACGAGCCGTTCACCGATGCCGATCGCGAGGTGCAACTGGTCCATCGCGGCCTCTATGCCGAGTATAATCTGATCTATGACCGGGGTACGAAATTCGGGCTGGAGACAGGGCATGACCCGGATGCCGTGCTGATGAGCCTGCCGCCGATTGCGAAATGGACGTGAGCGCGCGATACACTCCGGTCTTTCCTGGCATGTCGCAGAATGCCGGTCGGTCGTTTTACCCGGGCGTGGCCAGCAGGTCCCGATAGACCGCGATGATCGCCTGTGCTTCACCGTCGATCTGGAAATGCGTCACGACATGGGTCCGTGCGTTTTGTGACTGGCGGGCCATCTCGGCCGGGTCGTCCAGCAGATGGGCGACGGCGCGGGTCATGGCAGAGATGTCGCCGGGGTCGAGCAGGGCGCCGGTTTCGCCGGGCAGAACCAGTTCCTCGAACGCGCCGACTTTGGTGGCGATGACGGGCACGCCGCAGGCCATGGCCTCCAGCGGTGTCAGGCCAAACCCCTCCCATCTCTGCGGGGCGATAAAGAGATCCAGCGCCTGATACCAGCGCGCCATGTCATGCACCGGAACCTCGGGCAGAAACAGCAGGCGATCCGACAGGCCCGCCGCCTGCACCTGCGCCTTAAGCCTGCGTTCAAACTCCTGATGTTTCCCGGTCGCGCGGCCCATGACGATGGCCACCGCTTCCGGTTGGTCGCGCAGCAGGTTGCACATCGCATCAACAAAGACATCCGTGCCTTTCTGGGCCCGGATCCGCCCGAAACAGCCAATCAGCGGCCCGGGCGGCAGGCCAAGTGCGGTTTTGGCGGCGGCGCGGTCAGCGGGGAGCGTAAAGCTGTCTGTATCAATCCCGTGCCGGATTACGGTGGCCGGGCGTTGCAGATAGCCCGCGCTTTTCTGCGAGGTGGCAATGACCCGGTCCATCCGGGCGATCAGGGCTTTGGAATACCTCGTATGCCAGCGCTGGGAGGCAGAGGTGAACAGCAGTTTCAGCCGTTTGCGGAACAGATGTTTCAGGATCAGCCCGGCCAGCATTTCCGAATTGCGCCGCGCATGCCAGACCCGGGGGCCCGACGGGCCGCTGCGCGACAGGGTCAGCAGGTCGCGGCGGCGGATCTGCGGCACATGATCGGGCAGGGCGGGGGCAATGGCGGCAATCGCGATGTGTTTCGCCTGCAACGGCACCAGACGCACAACCGTTGCGGTCACCCCGGACAGGCGGCGTTTGAAATTCGGGGCCAGTACGTCAAGGCTGGAAGGGTCGCGATAGGGTGTCATTTCCGGTGCCTGTGGCGGTTTCGGCTGGCCATGTTCCCGGTTGAAGGCGGTGCAAACGGGGCGATACAGGCAGGGTCTGCTCTAGCGTCCTGCCGTGGCTCACGCAAGAACGGCATGGAAATCCGTGTCATAGCCTTCGGATGCAAACCCGTCCCCAAGCGCCGTTTTTGCCCCCAGACGCCCCAGTTCATCACAGCATTTGGCCCCGGCCCCGTTGCCACCGGTCAGCAGTGTCAGGTGATCCGACAGACGCGCGACATAAGGATAGCCGGTGTCGGTGAAACTGACGACACAGGCGCCTGTATGGGTGGAGCGGATCGCCAGATCGGGCATCAGATCGCGCAGATGGCCAAGGAGTTTTGCACCCGCTTCGGCATTGCCGTCGCTGTGAAACCATGCCGTCATCTGCGCATCATCGGTCAGGCGCGGGCTGTCAGTCTCGCCACCGATCTTGATGTATAATTTCCCGTCGGGATAGCGGATCGGGGGCAGCAGATAGAGGTCATATGTGCCGTTTTGGGGAAAGAAGATCAGGCTGGGCATATGGGCCAGCCGGGTGGCCTCAGTCTCATCCACCTCGGCAAAGACAATGGTGCGGGCATAGACCCGCATTTTCGGGCGGGCGAGCAGAAGGCCATTGGTGGCCGCATAGCCCCCGGTGGCCATCACCACATGACCCGCCGTGAACGTGGTGCCATCCGCAAGCTGCAATGTCCCGGATTGTAATCCGGTCACGGCCTGGCGGATGATCTGTGCCCCGGCGCGCGCGGCCAGTATGCCTTCGGCATCCCGCAGGGCGCGGGGGTTGATATAGCCGCCATCCGCCTCCCACGCGGCCAGATGGCCGGGGGCGAAACGGAAGAACGGGAAGCGGTCGGGCAGGGCCGCAGCGTCAAGCCGGTCATGGGGGGTGGCAAGGGCCTTGGCCACATCCAGAACATGATGGATCACATCGCTGCCCGGCCCGGTTTCGGGCCCTGATATCATGCCGCCGCAGGGGGTGAAAATATTCAGGCCGCTTTCCGCCTCCAGCGCGCCATACCGGGCGATGGATCGGGAAGACAGGCGGGACCAATCCGCGTCATGAGCCAGATGGCGTGTGATCCGGCCCTGATCATGATGGCTGCCGAAGGGCCCCTGACAGGCGCCGGGATCGGGCGGTTCATCGGGGCCGATCAGGGCGGTTCTGACCCCGGTTTCCGCCAGATGCCGGGCGCAGGCGCTGCCCATCAGGCCACGCCCGATAACGGCGATGTCAAAATGATCTGTCATCTGTCACGCCTTTTGCAGGTCTCGGGTCCGCCTCCGGCGGGCGTATTTGGAACAAGAAGAAGGGGCGGGGGAAGATATATCAGGGGTCTGTTCATCGGGTCCATCAACGGGTTTGGTGTTCTGGCTCAGCCACGGATCGCCTCCAGCATGCGATGCACATTGTCCGGGTCGGCATCGGGGGTGATGCCATGGCCCAGATTGAAGATATGCGGCCCGGTTTTCAGTGCCGCGACGATGGCGCGGGTTTCCTCCACCAGGGCCGGGCCGCCGGTGACCATATGTTTCGGGTCAAGATTGCCCTGAACGCAGCCATCGGGTTGCAGATGCCGGGCGGCCCAGTGGGGATCAACCGCCGCATCTATCGCCAGCCCATCGGCGCCGGTCTCTTTGGCAAAGCCGATATAGGCCTCACCCGCCTGGCGCGGGAAGGCGATGACCGGCAGGCCGGGGTGGCGCGCTTTCAGTTCCGAGATGATGCGTTTGGCAGGCGCGAGGGCGTATTTGGCAAAATCCTCGCCATTCAGCGACCCGGCCCATGAATCGAAGAGCTTGATCACTTCCGCGCCAGCCATGACCTGCATCGAGAGGTATTCGATACTGGCTTCTGTCAGCAGGTCGATCAGGGCCTCGAAAATTGTGCGATCTGCGGTTTTCAGGGCGTGGGCCGGACCCTGATCAGGCGTGCCGCGCCCGGCAATCATATAGGTGGCAACGGTCCAGGGTGCGCCCGCGAAGCCGATCAGCGTGGTGTGCGATGGCAACTCCCGGGTCAGGATGCGCAGCGTGTCATAGATCGGCGCCAGATGATCATGGATATCGTCCTTGCCTTTCAGCCGCGTCAGACCCTCGGCCCCGGTGATCGTGGACAGGCGCGGGCCTTCGCCGGTGACAAACCAGACATCGGCCCCAAGCGCCTGCGGCAGCAGCAGGATATCGGCAAACAGGATCGCGGCATCGAACCCGTAGCGGCGGATCGGTTGCAATGTGACCTCGGCTGCCAGATCGGAATTGTAGCAAAGCGACAGGAAATCCCCTGCCCGGGCCCGTGTTGCGCGGTATTCCGGCAGATAGCGGCCCGCCTGCCGCATCATCCAGACGGGTGGTGTTGGCAGGGTTTCTCCGGCCAGGCTGCGGAGGAGTTTTTTGGTCTGCGCCATGGGCCCGATCCTTTGTGTTGGCGCACCGTCCAACCGGGGGCGCCAAGTGTCAAGCCGGGCCCCGTTGTCAGGGCAGGGTGACGCATGTAGGAAGAGGAAATGACGCCCCGGTTCCCCTCCCCCGCAGCCCCGTTGAAGATCGGCACCCGTGGATCGCCGCTGGCGCTGGCCCAGGCGCGCGAGGCTAGGCAGCGTCTGGCAGAGGCGTTTGATCTGCCGCATGCAGCATTTGAGATCGTGGTGATCAAGACCACGGGCGACAAGGTGCTGGACCGGCCTTTGAAAGAGATCGGCGGCAAGGGGTTGTTCACCAAAGAGATCGAAGAAGATTTGTTGTCAGGCGCGATCGACATCGCGGTTCATTCGATGAAGGATATGCCGGTGGCGCAGCCCGGGGGGCTGCTGCTGGAGACCTATCTGCCGCGCGAGGATGTGCGCGACGCCTTTGTTTCGCTGACCCATGATGCGCTGGCCGATCTGGCACCGGGCGCGCGGGTCGGCACCTCATCGCTCAGGCGCCGGGCGCAACTGATGGCGCGGCGGCCGGATCTGGAGGTTGTGGAATTCCGGGGCAATGTGCAGACGCGGATGACAAAGCTGGGCGACGGGCTGGCGGAGGCGACTTTTCTGGCCATGGCCGGATTGCGGCGTCTGGGGATGGAGGATGTGGCGGTATCCGCGATTGCGGTTGAGGATATGCTGCCCGCAGTGGCGCAGGGCGCCATCGGGATCGAGAGGCGTGCGGATGACAGGCGTGCCGCGATGATGCTTGAGGCCATTCATCACCGGCCGACAGGGCAGCGGCTGGCGGCGGAACGGGCGTTTCTGGCGGGGTTGGACGGGTCCTGCGAAACGCCGATTGCCGGGCTGGCGGAGCTTGACGGCGGAACATTGCGTCTGCGCGGGGAGATTTTGCGCCCCGACGGGTCCGATCTGCGGGCAGAGGATGCGAGCGCGCCTGTGGAAGACGGTGCAAGGCTGGGCGTTGAGATGGCCGCCCGGTTGCGCGCGGCAGCGGGTGAAGGGTTTTTTGACTGGATCACATAAGGCCGGCCCAATGCGATGCTTCCTCATGGCCTTGACCTTCCTGTTACTGGAAGCCTTATCTGGGGCGCAACCTGTCAGGAAACCTTGTTGATGCCCATGGATAAGACAATGATACGCGCCCGGTTTTCGGTCGAAAACCTCTCCTGCGGGAGTTGCGTGCTGCGCGCCGAGGCTGCCTTGCAGGCCATGCCGGGCGTGACAGGCGCGTATGTGAATCTCGCCACCCGTCTGGCAGAGATCACCGCTGATGATCCGCTTGATCTGCCCGCTTTGCAGGCGGGGATGAAGGCTGCGGGTTTCCCTATGATGCCGGTGGCCGAAGCGGTGCCACAGACCCCAGAGGATGAGACCGCCCCGATGTGGCGCCGGTTTGTCATTGCGG
This sequence comes from Rhodophyticola sp. CCM32, assembly GCF_004751985.1. Classification (NCBI taxonomy): domain Bacteria; kingdom Pseudomonadati; phylum Pseudomonadota; class Alphaproteobacteria; order Rhodobacterales; family Roseobacteraceae; genus Rhodophyticola; species Rhodophyticola sp. CCM32. The sequence goes on along the minus strand of NZ_CP038492.1, from coordinate 2,740,665 downwards.
CAATGCTGACCCTGCCGGTGTTCATTATCGAGATGGGGAGCCATCTATACCCGCCCTTTCATCACTGGCTGATGCGCAGCTTTGGACTGTTTCCGCTGCATCTGATGCAATTCCTGCTGACCACGGCTGTGCTGGCCGGGCCGGGCCGGGTGTTCTTTCGCCATGGGGTGCCCGCGCTGTTGCGGGGCACGCCTGAGATGAACAGCCTTGTGGTTCTGGGCACCGGCGCGGCCTGGGTGTTTTCCACAATGGTGACCTTTCTGCCGGGGCTGATCCCGGCGACCTCGCGCTTTGTCTATTTCGAGGCGGCGGCGGTGATCGTCACCCTGATCCTTCTGGGCCGGTTTCTGGAGGCCCGTGCCCGTGGGCAGGCGGGCAGTGCCATTCAGGCATTGATCGGGCTGCGCCCCGATATGGCGACGCGGGCCAATGGCACCAGCGTTCCCGTTGCCGCGATCTGCCAGGGCGATGAGCTGCGCCTGTTCCCGGGGGAGCGGGTGGCCGTGGACGGTGTTGTGATCCAAGGCGAAAGCCATGTGGACGAGGCGATGATCAGCGGAGAACCCCTGCCCGTGTCGAAAGCGCCGGGGGATGTGGTGACCGGCGGCACGCTGAACGGAACCGGGGCGCTGGTCTATCGCGCAACCCATGTGGGGGCCGATACGGTTCTGGCGCAGATCGTGCGCATGGTCGAAACCGCGCAGGCGACCCGGCTGCCGATACAAAGCCTGATCAACCGGGTGACGGGCGTGTTTGTGCCTCTGGTGCTGCTGATCGCGGGTGCGGCGGCGGGTGGTTGGCTGATCTTCGGGGCGGACCCGGTGATGGCGCTGGTGATCGGCGTGTCGGTTCTGATCATCGCCTGCCCCTGTGCCATGGGGCTGGCCACACCGGTTTCGATCATGGCGGGCACGGGCCGGGCGGCGGAGCTGGGGGTTCTGTTCCGCAAGGGAGACGCGCTGCAACGCCTGGGGCGTGTCGATCTGGTGGCGTTCGACAAAACCGGCACGCTGACCAAAGGCGCCCCCGCAGTGACGCGGATCGCACCGGTTGAGGGATCGGAAAACGCGCTTCTTGCTTTGGCCGCTGCGGTTGAGGCGCAGTCGGAACATCCACTGGGACAGGCGATTATGGCGGAGGCCGAAGCGCGGGGCCTGACCATTGCACCGGTCACCGGGTTCCGCGCCGAGACCGGTGCCGGTGTCCGGGCCGATCTGGACGGGGCGACAATACGCGTCGGGACAGAGGCGTTTCTGGCAGAGACTGGATGTCGGGTGCCGGAGGTGGCGGGCAGCGGGGCCGAAACCCTTGTGCATGTGGCCCGTGACACGGTCTATCTGGGCGCGGTTGCCCTGTCCGACCCGGTGAAACCGGATGCGGCGAAAACCGTTGCGGCATTGACGGATGCGGGCAAACGCGTGGCCCTGTTATCCGGCGATGCCAGCGGCCCGGTGGCAGATGTTGCGCGCAATCTGGGCATTGCAGAGGCCCTGCCGCGCCTGATGCCGGAGGCGAAGCTGGCGCAGGTCAAGGCCTGGCAGGCCGACGGGCTGCGGGTGGCCTTTGTCGGTGACGGCATCAATGACGCGCCGGTTCTGGCGGCGGCGGATGTGGGTGTGGCGCTTGGCTCGGGCACGGATGTGGCGATCGAGGCGGCGGATGTGGTGCTGATCTCGGGCGCGCCCTCGGCGGTGGTCACGGCGATCGAGGTCAGCCGCCGGACAATGCGGAATATCGCGCAGAATCTGGCCTGGGCCTTTGGCTATAATCTGGCCCTGATCCCGGTGGCCGCCGGTCTGCTGGCCCTGTTCGGCGGGCCGGTTCTGTCGCCGATGCTGGCCGGAGGGGCAATGGCTGCCAGTTCGGTTCTGGTGGTGATGAATGCGCTGCGGCTCAGACGGATGGCTGCGCCATGAATATCGGCGATGTGGCAGAACGCACCGGATTGCCCGCCAAAACGATCCGCTATTATGAAGAGATCGGCCTGATCCGGCCGCAGCGCAGTGCCAACGGGTATCGCCATTTTACCGAAGTGCATGCCCATAAACTGGCCTTTCTGGGCCGCGCCCGGGGTCTGGGCTTTTCGATTGAGGATTGCAGGGTGCTGCTGGCGCTTTATGAGGACCGAAGTCGGGCCAGTGCGGATGTGAAACGCATCGCCGGGGCGCATCTGGCCGGGATCGAAGAAAAGATGGCGGAACTGGCCGCGATGCGCGACACGCTGTCAGATCTGGTGGCGGCCTGCGCGGGCGATGACCGCCCCGACTGCCCTATTCTGCGCGATCTGGCCGAGGAAGATGCGCCGCAGGATTCAGGATAGCGGTTAGAGAGGCTGGAGCCGGACTTATCGCAGCCGCAGGCCGGTCTTTGCATCGAAGAACAGCGGCGCTTCGGCATCAAAGCTGAGCCCCACTGCGCTGCCGGGGGCCGGTGCGATCTGATCATGGGCTTCCACGATAATGCGGGTACCGTCCGTTGCGGTCAGGTAGTGATAGGCCACACCGCCCAGTTGTTCGCTCAGATCCACGCGGTGGCTGTCGCCTTCAACAACGGTCAAATGCTGGGGGCGCAGGCCCACGGTCACGGGTCCGGCGGGAAGCGCCGAAAGCCCCGGCGTCATTTCCGCCCCGCTGAGACCGGGAACCGTGATCACATCACCGGCGGCCTGACTGGGGAAGAAATTCATCGCAGGCGAACCGATGAAACCGGCCACAAACTGATTGTCCGGGTCATTATACAGATCCAGCGGGCGGCCCGCCTGTTCGATGACACCCGCGCGCAGCACCACGATCTTGTCGGCCAGGGTCATCGCCTCGACCTGATCATGGGTCACATAGATCATCGTGGCGCCGATTTCCTGATGCAGACGGGCAATCTCGACGCGCATTTCAACCCGAAGCTCGGCATCGAGATTTGACAACGGTTCGTCAAACAGAAACACCTCCGGCCCGCGCACAATCGCCCGGCCAATCGCCACCCGCTGGCGTTGACCGCCCGACAGCGCCTTGGGCTTGCGGCCCAGATACTCATCCAGTTTCAGAACGCGGGAGGCCTCGGCCACCTTCTTTTTGATCTCTTCCCTGGGGTGGCCGTTCATCTTCAGACCAAAACCCATATTCTCGGCCACGCTCATATGCGGGTAGAGCGCATAGGTCTGAAACACCATCGCCACACCACGTTCAGCCGGGTCCATATGGGTCACATCGCGGGTGCCGATCTCGATCTTGCCGCCGGTGGTTTCCTCCAGCCCCGCGACCATCCTGAGAAGTGTGGATTTCCCGCAGCCGGACGGGCCGACAAAAACGCAGAAATCGCCATGCTCGATTTGCAGATCGACCCCGTGGATCACCTGAACATCGCCGTATTTCTTCACCACATTGCTGAGTGTGACGCCTGACATGGGCTTAACCCCTCCCGATTTCTTGTGTGTTGTCAGCATCGGGAAAACGCCAGCTTTGCGCTTCCTCCGCGATTGATTTTGCAGTGCGCTTGATCACCGGCACATGCCGTTCCAGCGCATCCAGACTTGTACGTTCGGTCGAGGATGTGACCGATAAGGCGCCCATGATCCGGCCGTTTTCCGTCAGGATGGGCACCGCGACGCAAATGATGCCCGGCTCATGCTCTTCCCGGTCAAAAGCATAGCCCCGGGACCGGATGCGCGCCAGTTCGGTACACAGCGCTGCCTCGGAGCCAAGGGTGTTATGGGTGAATTGATGATAGGATTGCTGGGCCAGAATCGGCGCCAGATCAGCCTGGGGCAAAAACGCGATCATCGCCTTGCCGACACCGGTGCAATAGGCGGGGCCGACCTTGCCGGCCTGGGAATACATCGGGATCGGTTCATGCGCGTTGCGTTTGTCGACATAAAGAACCTGTGCCGCGTCAAGCTGTGCCAGATGCACGGTTTCGCCGATTGCCTTGCTCAACCGATCAAGATGGGGCCGGGCGATCGGCGCCAGGGACGAGGTTTGCCAGGCCGCATGGGCCAGGCGCACAAGGCGAATGCCAAGCGCATAGGTCTGGCGTTCCGGTTCATAGGTCAGCATGCGCTGGTTGGTCAGCGTTTGCAGGAAACGGTAAAGCGTGGCCTTGGGATAGGGGCTTTGTGCCAGCATTTCGCCAAACCGGACCGGACGGCCAAACTGTGCCACCTCATCCAGAATGCCAAGCGCCTTGCCCACCGTACCGTCACCGGGTTTGTCGCCGGGTCTTTCCGCGGCTGATCCCAAAACATGTCCTCCCATCAGTTCCTCCATCCTTGAAATACACTCTGCCGGTGCGGAGGAAACTGTTGACAACCCTAAGCCGAGTCGCGTTATGATTTCAATATAAGAAACCAAGTTTCATATAATGGAACAACCTCGGGAGGAAATTATGCGGTCTATCTTTACAACCGGCGCGGCGGCACTGTCTGCGGCGACCCTTCTGTCTGGCGCGGCATTCGCCGATGGCCATGCAGCGCTTTCGGGCGATCTTGTCATATTCTCGGACATGTCCAACCCTGCGCCCCGCGCAGTGATGGAAGGCATGGTTGAGCGGTTTGGCGCCATGCACCCGGATCTGAGCATCGAACTGACGATCATTGATCGGGAAGCCTACAAGACCCAGATCAGAAACTTCCTGCAAGCCAATCCGCCCGACGTGGCGAACTGGTATGCGGGCAACCGGATGCTGCCCTATGTGGAAGCCGGGCTTTTCACCGATATCTCGGATCTCTGGGAAGAAGGTGGTCTGACAGAGGCGCTGGCCTCGACCCAGGCGTCGATGACGATTGGCGATGGTATCTATGGCGTGCCCTACACCTATTACCAGTGGGGCGTTTATTACCGCGAGGACATCTTTGCCGAATTGGGTTTGGAAGCCCCCACGACCTGGGAGGAAGAGATTTCCAACTGCCAGGCGATCATCGACAGCGGCCGCGCCTGCTATACCATCGGGACCAAGTTCCTGTGGACCGCGGGCGGCTGGTTCGACTATGTGAACATGCGCACCAACGGCTATGATTTCCATATGGCGCTGACCAATGGAGAGATCGCATGGACCGATGACCGTGTCCGCGCGACCTTTGCCAACTGGCAGCAGCTGATCGACATGGGCGCCTTCCTTGACAACCACCAGACCTATAGCTGGCAGGAGGCCCTGCCCTTCATGGTCAATGGCGAGGCGGCCGCCTATCTGATGGGCAATTTCGCCGTTGCCCCGCTGCGCGAAGCGGGGCTGAGCGATGATCAGCTTGGGTTCTATCAGTTCCCGCAGATCGACGCCTCGGTTGAGATGGCCGAAGATGCCCCGACCGACACATTCCATATCCCGTCCGGCGCGACGAATGTGGATGCGGCGCGGGCCTTCCTGCTGTTCGTGACCTCGGCGGACAATCAGACCCTGATCAATGGCGGCGACGGGCTGGGCCAATTGCCGGTGAACGCGGCCTCATCGGTGGATGATGACGAGTTCCTGAATGCCGGGTTCGAGATGTTGAGCCAGAACAGCCCGGGCGGTATCGCGCAGTTCTTTGACCGCGATGCCCCGGCGGAAATGGCGCAGGTGGCGATGCAGGGGTTCCAGACCTTCATGGTCGATCCCTCCTCGCTGGATACGGTGCTGGACCGTCTGGAACAGGCCCGTCAGCGGTTCTATTGAGTCAATCAGGGGCACGGGCAGGCCGCAGAACGGCCCGCGCGCGCCTCCCATATCCTCGTCGCCCGCCGGTTTCTGACCGGCGGGCGCACCGCTTGCGGCGCGCCTGACCCTTTGGTCAGGTTCTGCGCCCCCTGACCAAGGGCAATCCGATGACCAGCACCATAACAGAGATACCCGCCCCGCCCCGCCGGTTCCGCCAGCAGGCCATCGCGCCCTGGCTGTTTCTGCTGCCGGGGCTGTTGTTCTTCGCGGTCTATGTGATCGTTCCGATTTTCCAGAGCTTCCAGATATCTTTCTTTGAATGGAACGGGCTGGACCGGCCGGACGGATCAAGCACCGCCCTTTATGTCGGGCTGGAGAATTACCGCGATCTTTACACAGACCCGGATTTCTGGACCTCGCTGAAAAACAACGCGATCTGGCTGGTTCTGTATCTTCTGGCGATCCCCGGCGGCTTGCTGATTGCGCTGTTCCTGAACCAGACGGTCACCGGGATACGGCTTTATAAATCGCTGTTCTTCTTTCCATTCGTGATCAGCCAGGTGGTGGTTGGCCTGGTCTTCACATGGTTTTATGACCCCACTTTCGGGATGATCAACGAGGTGCTGGGCGTGGTAGGCCTTGGCCCGGTCAACATCCTTGGCGACACGCGTTATGCCACCTATGGCATTATCGCCGCGGGCCTCTGGCCGCAGACGGCCTATTGCATGATCCTGTATCTCACCGGGCTGAACGCGGTGGATCCCGAACAGGTGGAGGCCGGGCGGCTGGACGGGGCCAAGGGTGCAAGAATGCTGTGGTATGTGGTGTTGCCGCAATTGCGCCCTGCAACCTTCATTGCCTTTGTGGTCACCATCATCGGCGCGCTGCGGTCTTTCGACCTGATCTCGATCATGACCGATGGCGGGCCGGGTTTTTATTCGACCAGTGTGCTGGCCTTCTACATGTGGGACGTGGCGCTGAGCGAATTCGGGTTCCGCATGGGCTATGGCTCGGCCATCGCGGTGGTGCTGTTCATGATCATGATGGTCTATATCGCCTTCTTCCTGTGGAAGATGTACCGCGATGAGAAAGGCGTGTGATGCTGGCCCGTGTCGCACCGATTGCCGCCGCCCTGCCCGGGGCTGTGTTTGCCGATGGCGCGGACGAACTGCGCTCATGGAAGGTTGGCGGCAAGATGTTTGCCTGTTTCGGGGACAACACGCCCGGCGTGTCGGTCAAAACCCCGGATACAGAGACCGCCGCGATGCTGATTGACGCCGGTGTCGCCACCGTGGCGCGGTATTTCCACAAAAGCTGGGTCCGCCTGCCCGAGGATGTGGCCGAGGGCGAACTGCGCCACCGCATTCAGGTGTCCTATGATCTGGTCCGCAAGGGCCTGCCCGCCAAATTGCGCAACGCGCTGCCCGCCCGGACGGAGGACTGACATGTTTCCCACCCCGATAGAAAAGACCTCCCGCTCCTGGCAGCTGACCTATCAATCGCTGCTGCCGCTGGCGATGTTCATGTGGTTGCTGCCGCTTCTGGCGGTGATGTGGTTCTCGATCAAGCCGGGTGCCGATTTCACCACCGGCAATTACTGGGGCTGGCCATCAAGCTTTGAAGGGATCGCGAATTACCTTCTGGTCTTCACCGGCAGCGACATGCCGCGCTATCTGTGGAATTCGGTGATGATCACCGCACCCACGGTTGTGGGGGCTGTGGCCCTGTCCTGCATGACCGGGTTCGCGCTTGGGGTGTACCGCTTCAAGGGCAATCTTCTGATCTTCTTCATGTTTGTGGCCGGCAATTTCGTGCCGTTCCAGATTTTGATGGTGCCGGTCCGGGATCTGACGCTGGATATGGGGCTTTATGATACCCGCATCGGTCTGGTTCTGTTCCATATCGCGTTCCAGACCGGGTTCTGCACCCTGTTCATGCGCAATTTCATCCGCGCCCTGCCACGGGAGTTGATCGAGGCCGCGCGGGTCGAAGGCGTCAGCGAGTGGCGGATTTTCTGGTATGTGGTTCTGCCCCTGATGCGCCCGGCCATCGCGGCGCTGGCGGTGCTGATCTTCACCTTTATCTGGAATGATTATTTCTGGGCCGTCGTGCTGACCCAAAGCCCTGAAAGCCAGCCGGTCACCGCCGGGATCACCAGTTTCAATGCGCAATACCGGGCGATGTATCACCTGATGAGCGCCGGCAGCATCGTGGCCGCCATTCCGCCGGTGGCGATGTTCTTTGCAATGCAGAAACACTTTATTGCCGGGCTGACCCTGGGTGCAGTGAAGTAACGGGCAAGGTTGGGATGAAGCGATCTGTTACACCTGCGGAAACGCTGTCGGCGTCCTCTGCCATGGGCGCGGGCGTGCCGCACGGGCACCCCGAAACGCGGTGTTGGCGGCTGGATGATGGCGGTCGGCAGACCCTGGTGCTTGCCGCAACCGGGGATCGCCTGCCGCAGGTTGTGTATTGGGGCGCGCCGCTGCCAGGTGATGAAGACCTGACCACGCTGCACGCGGCCCATGGGATCGACGTGACCGGCGGCATGCTGGATGAAAACCCCGATCTGTCGCTTTGCCCCGAAGCGGTGCGCAGCTTCCCGGGCCAGCCCGGTCTGATCCTTCGGGCGGGCGATGGCATGCAACTGCTGCCGAAATTCTGTTTCGAGGCGGAAGAGGGCGATGGCCAACACCTGATCCTGACCTATGGCGATGTGGATAACGGGCTGACCCTGACAATCCGCTTTGCCGCTGATCCCGACACCCGTATCATCACCGCAACCTCGCGGCTGGACTCTGACAGGCCGGTTCATCTGCATTGGCTGGCCGCCCCGGTTCTGCCCGCGCCCCAGCACAGTGGCGAGATGATCGACGTCTCGGGCCGCTGGTGCGGGGAGTTTCAGCTGAACCGCACCGCCTGGTCGCCGGGCCTGCGCTATCGCGAGAACCGCACCGGGCGCACCGGGCATGAACATTTCCCCGGTCTGATCATCCCCTGCACCGGCTGCACCAATACCGGCGGGGAGGCTTATGGTTTTCATTACGGCTGGTCCGGCGGGCATAAGATGATTGCCGAAGAACTGCCCGATGGCCGCCGTCAGGTGCAATTCGGCCATGCCGCGCGGATGGAGATGAAACCCGCCACCCGTTATGAAACCGCGCCGCTTTATATCACCTATTCCGCCACCGGTCTGAACGGCTGTGCGGTGGCATTCCAGCGGCATCTGCGCGACCGGATCGTGAGCTGGCCCCGGCCCGGCAAACCCCGGCCCGTGCATTACAATTGCTGGGAGGCGGTTTATTTCGATCATTCCCTGCCGGTTCTCAAAGACATCGCCACCCGGGCCGCCGCCCTTGGCGCGGAACGGTTTGTGCTGGATGATGGCTGGTTCGGGCAGCGCGATGATGACACCCGCAGCCTGTCGGACTGGAAGGTGGATGCCCGCAAATACCCCGAAGGGCTGGACCCGCTGATCGACTATGTTCACGGGCTGGGGATGAGCTTTGGCATCTGGTTCGAGCCCGAGATGATCAACCCTGACAGCGATATCCACCGGGCCCATCCCGATTGGGCGCTGGGTGGCGAGGACCAGACCCTGGGGCGTCAGCAAAAAGCCCTGAACATGGCGCTGCCCGGGGTGCGTGATTTCATCTATGACCGGATGGCCGCGATCCTGTCGGGCCATGAGATCGACTATATCAAATGGGATCATAACCGGGTTCTGCCGATGCCCGATGCGGATCAGACCCGGGGGTCCTATGCGCTGATCGACCGGCTGCGCCGGGCCTTCCCGCTGGTCGAGATCGAAAGCTGCGCCTCGGGCGGCGGGCGGATTGATTTCGGCATTCTGCACCGGACGCAGCGGGTCTGGCTGAGCGACAGCAATGACGCGCTGGAACGGCTGCGCATTCAGCATGACGCGGCGCTGTTCCTGCCGATGGCGGTGACCGGGTCCCATGTGGGGCCGCGGCGCTGCCATACATCGGGGCGCAGTCTGGATATCTCGTTCCGGGCCTGGGTCGCGGCGCAGCGGCATATGGGGTTCGAGATGGACCCCCGCGAACTGGACCCGCGCGAGGCGCATGTGCTGCAACAGGTCACCGCCTGGTGGAAAGACAACCGCATCTGGATGGAAGGCGCCGATATCCTCCGCCTCGACAGTGCCGACCCCGCTGTTCTGGCCGAACAGCAGATGACCCGGGAGGGGGACCGGTTTGTGGTTTTCGCGGGCAAAGCCGCAACCTCGGCCCAGATCTCTCCCCGGCCGCTGCGGCTGACCGCGCTTGACCCGCAGGCGCGGTATCGCATCACCGTGCTGAACCGGGCCGATAGCCCCGCGCTCAGCCGGGGCACACCGATTTTGAAGACCGAGACTATTGAGGTTTCAGGCGCCTGGCTGATGCATCATGGTCTGGTCCTGCCGTGGAATTTCCCCGAAACCATTTGGGTGATCGAAGGAGAACGCCTGTGACATCTGATACGACATCTATGACGGCCCAATTCCCTGACCTGAAAGGAGCCTCGGTTTTCATCACCGGTGGCGGGTCGGGCATTGGCGCGACCCTGACCGAGGGGTTTTTGCGGCAGGGCGCGCGGGTGGCTTTTGTCCAGCGCTCCGACGCGTCCGGTTTTGCCACGCGGATGGAACAGGAGACCGGCAACCGGCCCTTGTTCATGCCCTGCGACATCACCGATATTCCCCGGCTGAAAGCCTGTATCGCCGAGGCTGCCGAGGCCCATGGTCCGGTGACGGTGCTGGTCAACAACGCAGCCAATGACAAGCGTCACACCACCGGGGAAGTGACCGAGGATTTCTGGGACTGGTCGCAGGCGATCAACCTCAAAGCCTATTTCTTTGCCTGTCAGGCGGTGATGGAAGGCATGCAGGCCGCCGGTGGTGGCTCGATCGTGAATTTCTCATCCGTGTCCTACATGATGGCCAATGCGGGCTATCCGTCTTATGCCACGGCCAATGGCGGGATCACCGCCATGACCCGCAGCCTGGCGCGGGAATTCGGGCCCGACAAGATCCGCGTCAATGCACTGATGCCTGGCTGGGTTCTGACCGAAAAGCAACTTGAGATGTGGGCCAACCCCGAGGACCTGGCCGACCATATGAGCAAACAATGCCTCAAAGAGCACCTTAGCCCTGCGGATATTCTGGACGGCACCCTGTTTCTGGCCTCGGAAAGCAGCCGGATGATGACCGGTCAGGTGCTGGTTATTGATGGCGGCGTGGTGTTTCCGGGATGAGCGCAGAAACCACATATGCGGACTGGATTGCTGTCGATTGGGGCACCTCGCGCTTGCGGGTCTGGGCGATGGGCCGGGATGGAACAGTGCGGGCGCGGGCGGCCTCTGACGAAGGGATGGGCGGGCTGGACCGTGACGGGTTTGAACCCGCGCTGTTGCAGTTGATCGAACCCTGGCTGGGGACGGGCATACAGCCGGTCATGGCCTGCGGCATGGTGGGGTCCCGTCAGGGCTGGGCCGAGGTTCCCTATGAAACCACGCCCTGCACCCCGACCGCGTTGCGCCCCATGGCCGTGCCCACGCAGGATGCCCGTATCCGCCTGTTCATCATGCCCGGTGTCAGTCAGGCCAGCCCGGTGGATGTGATGCGCGGGGAAGAAACCCAGATCTCCGGTTTTCTTGTAGAAGAGCCCTCCTTTGACGGGGTGGTATGCCTGCCCGGCACCCATACAAAATGGGTCCATATCAGCGCGGGCGAGGTGGTCAGCTTCCAGACCTTCATGACCGGAGAGATGTTCCAGTTTTTGTCCGAGCACAGCGTTCTGCGCCACGGTATTGCAGCTGACGGCACCGATGAGACCGTATTTGCAGAGACCGTGAGTGATGCAATCTCGCGCCCCGAAAAGATGGCGCAGCGCCTGTTTTCGATCCGCGCCGAAGGGATATTGCAGGGCCTAACCCCCCAGGCTGCCCGAGCCAGATTATCCGGTGCGCTGATCGGGGCAGAGCTTGCCGCCGCCCGGCCCTACTGGCTGGGCCAGCAGGTGGTGGTGGCGGGCGCGCCCGGGCTGACGGCACTATACAGTCAGGCGCTTGGCGCGCAGGGCGTTGACACGCGGGTTCTGGATGCCGGACCTTTGACATTGATGGGTCTGGGCCGGGCCTATGCCACCATATCGGAGACAATTTCATGAGCCGCCCCCTGATTGCCATTCTGCGCGGGATCACCCCGCCCGAGGCCGCCCCGATTGCCGAGGCCCTGATCGAGGCCGGGATCGACCGGATCGAGGTGCCGCTGAACTCTCCCGATCCGCTCGACAGTATCGCGATCATGGCGCAAAGCTTTGGCGATCAGGCCCTGATCGGCGCGGGCACGGTGCTGACCCGGCAGGATGTGGCCCATGTGGCCGGTGCGGGCGGGCGTCTGATCGTCTCGCCGAATTTCGATGCCGAGGTGGTGGCGGCCACCAAGGCGGCAGGCATGCAGAGCTTTCCCGGTGTGCTGACACCTTCGGAATGTTTTGCCGCTTTGAAAGGTGGGGCCGACGGGCTGAAGATCTTCCCAAGCAATCTGCTGGGGGTTGAGGGGCTGAAGGCGATCCGTGCGGTGCTGCCCCCGGGCACGCAGGTCTATATGGTCGGCGGCGTGGGGCCGCAGAATTTCGCCCAGTGGGTCGCGGCCAGCGCCGACGGGTTTGGCCTGGGCACGGGCATCTATACCCCGGGGTTGAGCCTGGCCGATGTCACCGTCCGCGCGGTCGAGATTGTGGCGGCCTATGATGAGGCCGTGGCATGAGCGCCGGGGTTTTCGACACCCGCAGCAATGAGCTGGGCGAAGGGCCCTTGTGGCATCCGCGGCTGGAGCAGTTGTTCTGGTTCGATATTCTGGGCAAGCGCCTGTTCACCAAACCCGGGGAGACCCGGCAGGAATGGCTGTTTGACCGCTATGTCTCGGCCGCGGGCTGGGTGGATGACCATGTGCTGCTGATGGCCAGCGAGACCGATCTGTTCTGCTTCGACATCACCACCGGTGCGCAGGACCATTTGGTGCCGCTGGACGCGGAGAATGCCGCCACCCGCTCCAATGACGGGCGCGCGGACCCGCATGGCGGGTTCTGGATCGGCACGATGGGCAAACAGGCCGAGCCTGAAGCCGGGGCGATCTATCGCTACTACCGGGGGGAGCTGCGGCGCCTTTATGACAGGATCACCATCCCGAATGCGATCTGCTTTGCGCCGGGCGGGGCGCATGCCTATTTCACCGATACGGCAGAACGGATCGTCTGGCGGCAGGTGCTGGACGGGCAGGGCTGGCCCGTGGGCACGCCCGAAATCTATCTCGACCATCGGGAGACCGGGCGGAACCCCGATGGCGCGGTGGTGGATCGTGACGGGCGGTTTGTCTGCGCCGAATGGGGATCATGGCGGGTGGCGGTCTATGACCCGTCGGGCCGGTTTCTGGAGGAGATCCCGCTGCCGGTCGAGCAGGTATCCTGCCCGGCGTTTGGCGGTGGCAGGCTGCATATCACCACCGCGCGCGAAGGGTTTTCGGCAGACCAGCGGGCGGCGCATCCGCAGGCCGGCATGACCTTTGTCACCGATACCGATCTTGTGGGACAGGACGAAGCCCGGGTCATCTTATGAAACGCACCCTCGGCACCTGCTATTATCCCGAGCACTGGCCCGAGGATATCTGGGCCGAAGATGCCAGGCGCATGGCCGATCTGGGTCTGACATGGGTGCGGATCGGCGAGTTTGCATGGAGCCGTCTGGAACCCGCGCCCGGCGATATGCAGTTCGACTGGCTGGACCGGGCGTTTGAGGTATTGGGTGCGGCGGGCCTGCGCGTCGTTCTGGGCACGCCCACCGCCACGCCGCCGCGCTGGATGCTGGACAGATATCCCGACATGCTGGCCCTTGATGCGCAAGGACGGCCGCGCGGCTTCGGCTCCCGTCGGCATTACTGTTTTTCCCATGACGGCTATCGCGATGAAGCGGTGCGGATCACCACCGCCCTGGCCGAACGTTATGGCCAGCATCCCGCCCTTGGCGCCTGGCAGACCGATAATGAATATGGCTGCCATGACACGGTGATTTCCTATTCCGATGCCGCCCGTGACGCATTTCGTATCTGGCTGGCTGACCGCTATGGCACGGCGGATGCGCTGAACCGGGTCTGGGGCAATGTGTTCTGGTCGATGGACTACACGGATTTTGACCAGATCGACCTGCCGAACCTGACCGTGACGGAACCGAACCCGTCCCATGTGATGGATTTCCGGCGCTTCTGTTCGGATCAGGTTGTGCGGTTCAACGCGGCACAGGTGGAGGTGATCCGCGCTCGGTCTGATGCGCCGATCAGCCATAACTATATGGGCCGGATCACCGAATTCGATCATTTCGCGACCGGCGCGGAAATGCAGATCGCCACCTGGGACAGTTATCCGCTTGGTTTTCTGGAGGACCGGCTGGAGGCGACCGCAGAGCATAAACGCCGCTATGCCTGTCAGGGGGATCCGGATTTTCAGGCGTTTCACCATGATCTTTACCGCAGCGTGGGCCATGGCCGCTGGTGGGTGATGGAACAGCAACCCGGCCCGGTGAACTGGGCCCCGCACAACCCCGCGCCCCTGCCCGGCATGGCCCGGTTCTGGACGTGGGAGGCTTTTGCCCACGGGGCGGAGGCGGTGTGCTATTTCCGCTGGCGGCAGGCGCCTTTTGCCCAGGAACAGATGCATGCGGGCCTGTTGCGCCCGGACAGTGCCGAGGCTGCGGGATATGCCGAGGCGGCACGTGTCGCGGCAGAACTGGCCCAGGCCCCGGAGGTGGAGCAGGCCCGGTCCCCCGTGGCGCTGATTTTCGATTATCAGGCCGCCTGGTCCTGGGAGGTGCAGCCCCAGGGCAAGGGGTGCGATTATTTCCGGCTGGTGTTCGAGATCTATCGCGGGCTCAGGAAACTGGGCCTGTCCGTCGATATCCTGCCGCCGGATAGGCGTGATTTCACCGGATACCGGATGATCCTCGCGCCGGGGCTGGAAATGCCGCCGGAGGGGCTGGTCGATGCGATTGCGGGCTCGGGTGCGCAGGCCCTGTTCGGCCCGCGCTTCGGGTCAAAAACCGCAAACTATGCGATCCCCGTGCCTTTGCCCCCGGCAATCTCTGGTCTCTCCGCTGTGGTGGCGCGGGTGGAGACCCTGCGCCCGGATATGCCGGTGGCTGTTGAGGGTGGCGGTGCGGTCAGATTGTGGCGGGAACATCTGGAGGGGCAGGCCGAGGTGCTGGATCGCGATGCGGCGGGTGCCCCTGTTTTGCTGCGTGCAGGCCCGGTGCAATATCTGGGCGGCTGGCCCGATCCGGCGTATCTGGCCCGCATTCTTGAGCGTCTGGCCGCTGCCTCAGGGCTGGAAACGGTTGCATTGCCGCAAGACATTCGTATCCGCCAATCCGGCCCCACGCGCTTTGTCTTCAACCACGGGCCGGAAGCGGTGACATTCGAAGGCCAGTCGATTCCGCCTGCGGGTGTCCTGCGCGGTTGAGGCGGGCTGGTCGATGTGACCCGTTTCGCGGCCTGTACAGGACCCCGCCTTTAACATGCGCCATGACGTATCGCTAATGTCCCGCGCGCGCCGAAGGCATGACAGAGGATTGGGGATGCAGGTTCAAGGCGGGGCGCTTGTCTTACGACCAAACCGGACTTTCAAAGAGGCGGCCCTGTTCGATCTATGCGCGGGACCAGGACGAAGCCGCTCTCGCGGCATTGGCGCACTTGGCGGGTGTTTGGCACTGATCCAGCTGTTTTGGAATTTTGCAGACCTGCCTGACGATTGAGGTTTCTCAATCGGACAGGAGGTTCCAATGACACAGGAGAAGGTGAGCCCGCTACGTGCTCGGATGATCGAAGATATGCGGATCAAAGGGCTCGGGGAGAGCTCGCAAAAGGCGCATATACGGGCTGTTCGTTATTTTGTAGAGTTCCTTGGCAGGTCGCCGGACACCGCGACGGAAGAAGACTTGCGGGCTTACCAGCTGCACATGGTCAACACGAACGTCACCCCATCGACTTACAACGTGCGGCTTGTCGGGTTGCGGTTCTTCTTCGAGACGACCTGCAAGCGCCCCGAGCTGAAGGACTGCCTGCATTTCCGCACGGAAGCACCGGTCACATTGGCCTCTTTTCCCTCTTTCGCCGCGATCTGAACTAAGGTCAGCTTTGCTGGCTTTTACGATTTTGGGTCAGTTGATGACGTAAAGGTTAAAACCGTCTGACGGTCTTACACCACTCTGCGTCGGATGATCCCGGGATTCTTGTCAGGCATTCTGGGGGCCCTTGCAGAAGGGCAGGGCGTGCCGCCTCACTATAGTTTTTCGGGTTTACCCTGAAACAGATGGTATCGAAAAACGCGGTCGAGCCAAAGGCGAGAGGCCGCTTTTTTCGATCCAGGGCTTATCCGAAACGCTTTATCGACCGGCTCAGCCCTTCGCCACCGGCGCGTTATAGGTCGCGTCAAGCCGGGACATCAGATAATCGGCGGCGCGCACAGGCGGGTATTTCGGTGTGCCGGTGCCCGGCAGGGCCTTCACCACCACATCGGGGTTCGCCTCCACAAAGAACGCCACCGATCTGCGGGCGCGTTTCGGGGGCAGCACCCGATGCGGCGTGGACACATAGATGTCATTGGTCCAGCGCATCAGGCAGTCGCCGATATTGACCACATAGGCACCCTCCACATGCGGTGCGTCGATCCAGTCAGCCCCGCGCGGTTTCACCTGCAACCCGGCCTCGCCATCGGTCATCAGAAGCGTGATGGCACCGTAATCCGTATGCGCCCCGGCCCCGATTTCCCCCTCGGTGCCGGTGCCGGGCGGGTAATGCAGCACGCGCAGCGCGGCCAGCGGGTCATGCAACGCAGTGTCGAAATGTGTCTCCGGCAGGCCCAGATCCAGCGCGACGGCGCGCATGATCCCGGTGCCAAGCGTCATTGCCGCATCGTAATAGGCCCGCATCGTGTCGCGAAACCCGTGCAGGTCGGGCCATTGGTTCACCCCGCGAAACGGCTCATTGGCCAGCACGCGGGGATCATCGGGGGCCAGATCCAGCCCCATGTTGAAGCTTTCCTTTCGATCCGCCGCGCCGCTGTTTTCATCCAGTGATTCCAGCCCGTCATGGGCCCAGCCCCGGTAATGCGGTGTCTTCAGGATCGAGATGTTCTGTTTCTCGGCCAGAGGCAGGGCAAAGAACCGGTCCGCTTGGGCGAAGACCTCCGCGCAAAGGGTTTGGTCCACGCCATGGCCTGTCAGCAGAAAGAACCCCGGACCCCGGGCCGCCGCCCCCAGATCGGCCACAAACCCGTCGCGATCCGCGCCGCCTGCAAATCTCTGCCAGTCCAGAATGGGGATCATGAGGGCACCTTTGATCTGGCGACGCGTCTGGCCGCAATTCCGATAAACAAGTCTACCTTCGCCGCGACCTTTTTCAAATGTGCAGCCCGGCTTTGTGATGTGGCTTTGTCGATCTTGTAACAGGCGGTGAAACTGGTTTTGCACCGTCTGGCGCAGATCAGGCGCAGGCCACGCAGCAAGGTGCGCCTGCCCGGGGCACCGACCAGTTGGGTCAGCCACCAACTGGCCCCACAGGTCGTGAACACGGCAAGCCGGGTGATATTGGTCAGGCCCGGGCGGATATTTGCGTCTGCGCCATCGGGCATTCTGAACGCAACGCCCGGCACCATCACCCGGTCAAGCCAGCCTTTCAGCATCGCGGGCAATCCGTGCCACCAGGTTGGATAGATAAAGATCATCGTGTCGCACCATTGAAGGTCGTCAATATCCTGTTGAACCGCTTGTGTGTTGCGGGCCGGATCGGGGTAGGCTTCAAGCTCCGCGCCGGTCAGCACAGGGGTGAAGCCCCGCCTGTAAAGGTCACTTACCCGCAGCTCCGTCCCTGCTGCGCGCAGCCCGTCCACGACCACGTCGCGGATTGCAGCAGTAAAACTGTCCGGGTGCGGATGGGTATAGACAACAAGGACGCGCATCGTGGAAAATCTTTCTGTGTCCTAATCGAAGACCTCTGAGTGGTGTTGACCCGCTCATATCGCAAAGCAGGGGGAACCGCATCCTTTCCCGGTAGAAAGGTGAGATGGCGCCGGTTGCGCTTGCTTTTGAGGTTGACGGACGGCCCCACCTGTCTTAGCACCGCCACCGGTCTGGCGGAGTAGCTCAGTTGGTTAGAGCAGCGGAATCATAATCCGCGTGTCGGGGGTTCAAGTCCCTCCTCCGCTACCATTATTTTCAACGACTTAGCCTAGTTGTTTGATCCCACAGTTTGATGGTGCGATCTGTTCTTTGGAATGGAAGGAAGCATTATGGGACAAGTACGTCACGGCTGCGCCACGACCTCTGGCCGTTCCGCACCAATCCAGTTCCTGAGTGCACGAAAACCCGACGCATTGTTGTTGAATTGGGCGTGCTGCCCTGTCTTGATCCGATGGACATCCAAATGCGCTTTGGAGATGTCGATCCCGATGCTATCCTTCATTGTCTTCGCTATGTCCTATGCTTGTCGTGCAGAGCTGCAAGCTGCTGCGTATCCGTTCAGGCCTCATGCAAAGACGGTGGATGATCACATTCTAAGACGGTTCATCACAACCGAGCCCGTCACGATCCAACCACCGCCGATGCCCGCCATGAAAGGCGTCGCGCGCATCGGCTCCATTTTCGCATGGAGACCAAGAAAATCATAAGACAAGCGTGTTGCAGTCATCCTGATTCAGGATTCCCAGATTGCTCATGATGTGATTCCTTGTGTGTGAGGCAGATATGGGGTCACAGATGGGCAAGCCACATCCGATAGAGTTACGCGAACGTGTTGTTGCGTTTGTGGATGAAGGACACGGTCACCGTGAAGCGGCACGACACTTTCGTGTGTCACCCCGGTTTGTGAACGACTTGATCAAACTGCGGCGCGAAACCGGGTCGCTGGCACCACGTCCGCAAGGCAACGGTGGCGGTCACGGCAAACTGGCGAGCGTAGCTGACTGGATCGAAGCCCGCGTGGCCGGGAAAGGAGAGATCACGCTCGATGAACTGGTCTCGGAGTTGGCCGAGACGCATGGTATCGACGTGCATCGCGGCCACATCAGGCCTTGAACATGAGGCCACCCGTGCCAGAAACTCTAATCAGAAATGACCCAAAGATTGGGGGCTAGACAATAGCCCTTCATGGCCAACTATCTGGACAGGCTGGCTTTCATCGACGAGACTTCGGTCAAGACCAACATGGCCAAGACAACCGGATGGGCTCCTTATGGCCAGCGCTTGGTCGATCACGCACCCTTCGGCCATTGGCGCACCCAGACCTTCATTGGTGCACTGCGCCATGATCGGTTGGACGCCCCATGGGTCATCGACGGGGCCATGAACAGCGAGATGTTCACCCTCTACACCGAAACCCAACTGGTGCCGACCCTGCGCGAGGGTGACGTTGTCATTCTTGATAACCTCTCCAGCCACAAGGCACCTGCCGCCGCTGAAGCTCTGCACAGCATCGGCGCATGGTTCCTGTTCCTGCCGCCATACAGCCCAGACCTCAACCCCATAGAGATGGCGTTCTCAAAGCTGAAATCCCTGATCCGAAAAGCCACCGCGCGAACATACGACCAGTTATGGGCCGCTGTCGGACAGGTCTGCGACCTCTTCTCAGAAGAAGAATGCTACAACTACTTCAAAGCCGCAGGCTATGAGGCCAATTGACTGCGATACGCTCTAGAATTTCAGACCAGTACTTTTAACAATTTCCGCTTTATTTATATGGCAGCTTTTGCAGCAGCAGTGCCCCGGCCAGCGGGGCGGCCGCGCAAAGCGCCAGAACCGGGCCGTACCCCGCCAGACCGAACAGCGCCGCCCCCATAAACGGGGCCAGCGCGAAGAACAGAAGCGATGGCAGGGACACCGCGCCTGACAGCGCCCCGAAATCCTTTTGCCCCAAGGTTTCGCGGGTGATCACCGGGCGCATGATGCCGACCACGCCATAGCCCGCCCCCTGCAGCAGCCCGAAACCCAGTACCAGCCCGGCGATCCAGCCAGCCGCCGCCATCATCAGCGCGCCGCCTGCCAGTGCCGCCATGGCGCATTGCGCGATGCGCAGGGCGGACAGGCGGTTGCCCATGGCCATCATCGCCACCCGGCCCGCCACCTGTGCCGGGCCGATTACCGCAGCGGTCAGGATCGCCATATCGTCGCTGACCCCCTGCGCGGCCATGATCGGCAACAGATGGCTGAGGAAAATACCGCTGGTCAGCGCGGCAAGGGCAAAGCCCGTGGCGATCACCCAGTATTCGGGCTGTCGCAGGACCGGGGGGCGTTTGCCCGTGGATGCCATAGTGCCGGATGTTTCGGGCGCGGGTGTGCGGGGGGCCTGTGTCTCCAGGCGTCGGGCCGCGACCCGTGCCAAAGGGGCCGCAACACCCAGCACCAACCCGGACATGATGATGATCGCCATCCGCCAGCCCCCCAACTGGGTCAGCCAATGGCTGAGCGGATAGGCCACTGTGCTGGCAAAGCCGCCCACAAGAGTGATGGCGGTGATGGCCGCCCGCGCGCCTGCGCCATAGGCCCGGGTGACGATTGCAAAACAGGATTCGTACAATGTCAGGCCCATGGTCACGCCGATTGCGGCCCAGATCAGGTAGAAGGCGGTAAGCGTTTCGACCCATATGAGGCTGAGCAACAGGCCCGCGCCCAGAACCGCGCCTCCGGGCATGCTGAACGGGGCCGCGCCCGCATCAATCAGGCGCCCGAACAGCGGCGCGCCAAGGGCATAGATCGCGATGGCGATTGTGAAGGCGCCCATGATCTCTGTCGTGGTCCAGCCGAATTCGGCCTGCCAGTCCAGCACCAGTGCCGGGAAGCTGTAGAACAGCCCGGCCCAGATGGTCACCTGCATCCCCATCAGCGCCAGAATGGCCCGGTCACGGATCGGTCCCATTATCATTGTCGGGCCATTTGCCGGTCTCTCAGAACCATTGCCCCGGTTCCATAAGCCCCAGTTGCATCAACTGTTGCGAGGACCATTGGAAACGCGCCGATTTATGCCAGCGGAAATCGGTGATCTCATGGCGGGATCCCGGGTTGGTTCTCAATGCCTTGGCCACGCGGAACGAACATAAAGCTGCCGACAGGGAATGATGCCAGGGGCAGGCATAGGTATTCATTTCTTCATCATTCAGCGTGTTGTCGTCGCGCAGCTGCAACCCGTGCTGTGCCTGAAACAGACCCACCCGGTCGATCTTGCGTTTGGGTTCGGGCACATGTTCCTCAAACCGCCAGCGCAATCCGCCATAGAAGTTCAATTGCCGCTCCAATACGGTGTCTTCCTGATCCCGCCTTGTGGCGGCGTAATAGCCCGAACTGTCCATATGGGCCGTATCCAGAGAGACGGCATCGGGATAGGCGGTCAGATCATCGGCATAAAGGTCGATCACATAGGTCAGAATCGAATTGCGCCGCTCTTCCATCACGAAGGTCACGGCCTCGCCGATATTGCGGTCTTCGCAGAACGGGAAGAACAGATACTCGCCATTGAAACAGTAATGGATCCATTCCTCCGGCACCTTGGCGATCAGTATGTTGACCACCTGCTGTGTCACGCCCGGCTGGCGGGTCCGGTGCCGGATGATATCAACCTGACCTCCGGCGATGATCTCATCGCTCAGGCTCACGCCCTCCGGGGCGACAAGAAACACCCGGGCAAAGCCCAGTTGCAGCACATGCATCACGGTCGATGTGACCTCGACCGCATCTTCGGCGATGACAATGGCGAACGGGCCTTTGCCGAACCCTGAGCTCGGGGCGGCACGGAATGCGCCAAGACTGGGATAGATCATTGCGACCTGCTTTACCTGACTGTCGGGCCAATCTGCCGCGCGCGTGGTAAGATTGCAATTGCCTGCCGTTGAAGGCCCCGCCCCCTTGCGGTACACGGCACCCCTGACCTCGTTGGGAACAGATGCATGACCACGCCGAAAAAGCTTTATGTCAAAACCTATGGCTGTCAGATGAATGTCTATGACAGTGAACGTATGGCCGAGGCCCTTGGCAGCAAGGGCTATGTGCAGACGGACACGCCTGACGATGCGGATATGATCCTGCTGAACACCTGCCATATCCGCGAGAAGGCGGCCGAGAAAGTGTATTCCGAACTGGGCCGGTTCCGTCCCCTGCGCGAGGCAAACCCCGATCTGAAAATCGGGGTTGCGGGATGTGTTGCCCAGGCCGAGGGCGAAGAGATCATGCGCCGTCAGCCGATGGTTGATCTGGTTGTAGGACCGCAAACCTATCACCGTCTGCCCGCGATGATCGACAGGCTGGCCGAAGGTGGCAAGGCGCTGGATACGGATTTCCCCGAAGAGGATAAATTCGCCCATCTGCCGAAGCCCCGCAAAGCCCCGCGCGGGCCGACCGCGTTTCTGACGGTGCAGGAGGGATGTGACAAGTTCTGCGCTTTCTGTGTTGTGCCCTATACCCGCGGGGCCGAGGTCAGCCGACCGGTGGACCGTCTGCTGCGCGAAGCCGAGGATCTGGTGGCACGTGGCGTGCGCGAGATCACGTTTCTTGGTCAGAACGTGAATGCCTATCACGGGGCCGGGCCCGGCGGGGCGGAATGGGGGCTGGCGCGTCTGATCCGGCGGATGGCGGATATCGACGGGCTGGAGCGTATCCGTTTCACCACCTCCCACCCCAATGACATGGAGGATGACCTGATCGCCGCTTTCGGCGATTGCGACAAGCTGATGCCCTATCTGCATCTGCCGGTTCAGTCGGGCTCTGACCGTATTCTGAAGGCGATGAACCGCAAACATACTGCCGAGACCTATATCCGGCTGATCGCGCGTATCCGCGACGCCCGGCCCGATCTGTTGCTCTCGGGGGATTTCATCGTTGGTTTCCCGGGGGAGGAGGAAGAGGATTTTCAGGCCACGTTGGGCCTTGTGGAAACCGTGGGCTACGGGCAGGCCTATTCCTTCAAATATTCTGCCCGTCCCGGCACCCCGGCGGCGGAACGCGCAGGTGTCGATGAGGCCGAAGCCAGTGACCGGTTGCAACGTCTGCAGGCGCTTTTGTCGCGGCACCAGCGTGCGGCGCAGGATGGGATGGTTGGCCGCGAGGTGAAGGTTCTGTTTGAAAAGCCGGGGCGGATGCCGGGCCAGATGGTTGGCAAATCAGACTATCTGCATGCGGTGCATGTGGAGGGGCCCGAAACCCTGCGCGGGCAGATCGCCCCGGTCAGAATCGTTGAAAGCAGCGCGAATTCTCTGGCCGGTCTGCTGATTTGAGCGCCTGTTTGCAGATATGAGGGCTGATCAGGCCTGCCAATCGTCTGATTGTTCGCTGATCACGCTTTGGTGTTCCGACGGATGGCCCTCATATGGGGTTGCGTCTTCGAGGCCGTATCTACATTTGGTGAAAAGTCCCTTCACAAGTCCGTAAAACTTGCTATCCTCCTGCACATAAATGGTGTTTTGCGCATGTCCTGCCAGGCTCTGTGCATCAAACCTGGAACTGGGGGATTTTGTTGTGGTGACACATTTCTCATCGGCCTTTGGGTCGATACTCAAGATAAGTTTATGTGGATTTGTACTTGGCGCGCTTGCGCTGTTTCTGCCCGCCGGGGCGGTGCAGGCACAGCAAGCCATCACCGGCACTGTGGAGCCGACGATCTGGATTGACCCGGACGGGTGTCATCACTGGGTCGCGGATGGCGGTGTGGAAGGCTATATGGAAGGCCGGGTAAATCCGCAAAACGGGCGGCCCGTCTGCATGGCGCTTAACACCTGCGCGGTGATGAATACCGATGTGCTGTTTGCAACCGACAGTGCGCGGCTGACCGGGTCGGGCCGGGCCCGGCTGGAAAGTTTTTTCCGCGATGCCGGCGCCTTTGCCTATGCGATTTACGGCCATACAGACAGCCGCGCCTCTGATGAATACAACATTCGCCTGTCGCAGCGCCGTGCGGCCTCGGTTGCCGGGGTGGCCCGGGGTGTGGGGGCCCGTGTGGCCCGCGAGATCGGGTTTGGGGAACGCCAGCCGGTCGCGCCGAACAATTCAGCGGCAAATATGCAGCAGAACCGGCGTGTTGAAATCGTGTGCTACAGGTGACGAATATGATCAGTCTTGAAAAATGGAAACGCCCGACAATTCTTGTCACCTGCGCCCTGGTGCTTGCTGGCTGTACCGAACTTTTCAATGGTGTGGGCCCGCATCGTGGCAGTGGCCCGCCATTACGTGCGATCGGTGAAGATACCGGCTATGACAGGGGCTCTCTCACCCAGCTTGAAGCGGGGATTTATGTTGACCCGGATGGCTGTCATATCTGGATGATTGATGACGGCCTGGAAGGATACTGGTCGCGGCGCCGCGATCCGGTCAGCGGGTTGCCGGTCTGTACGCCGATTGCGCCGCCAAATGCGATTGTGGGTGATATCCAGTCCGGGGCAGGCACGAGCGATCTGGTGCCACGTCGCAGGCGTTAAGGCAGGGCCAGAAGCAGCATCTGAGAAAGTATCAAAGGCGGCCCCTGAACGGGCCGCCTTTTTGCCGGAAAAGTCCCAAGACCCGCCTTTTTACGCCGGACCCGCCACAAGATGTTGCTTTGCGCCGTCAAGGTTGCCACAGTTGATCCAAGCTTTTGTGATGAGGAGTTCTCATTGGATCTGTCCACCCTGTCTGCGCCCCCGTCTGACCCTCCTGTGGAACTGCTGCTCGAATTTCCCGACAACCGGCTGCTGATCGAACTCTGTGGTGAGTTTGACCGCAATCTCGCACAGATCGAGCATCTGATGAGCGTGCAGATACTGCGCCGTGGCAATGTACTGGCAGTGCTGGGAGAGACCCGTGCCGAGGCGGCCGGAGTGCTTCACAAACTCTATGAGCGGACCGAAGCGGGCAAAACTCTGGAACCCGGGGATATTGATGCGGTGGTGCGGCTTGGCAATTCCGCAGAAGGCACGGGCGCGCGGGATGGCGACCAGATTGAATTGTTCAAGGGCGATCCGGGCGATCATCTTGAGATTCGCACCCGCAAGAAGACGGTGGAGCCGCGTACCCAGGCGCAACAGGCCTATGTACGGGCCCTGTATTCCAATGAGTTATCCTTTGGCATCGGGCCTGCAGGCACGGGCAAGACCTATCTGGCGGTGGCGGTGGCGGTGAACCAGATGATCAATGGTCATGTGGACAAGATCATCCTCAGCCGACCGGCGGTGGAGGCGGGGGAACGGCTGGGCTTTCTGCCCGGTGACATGAAGGACAAGGTCGACCCCTATATGCAGCCGCTTTATGACGCGCTGAATGATTTTCTGCCGGGCAAGCAACTGGCCAAGCTGATCGAGGAAAAGCAGATCGAGATCGCGCCTCTGGCCTTTATGCGGGGGCGCACCCTGTCGAATGCCTATGTGGTGCTGGACGAGGCGCAGAATGCCACCGCGATGCAGATGAAGATGTTTCTGACCCGTCTGGGCCAGGGCAGCCGGATGGTGATCACCGGCGACCGGAGCCAGGTTGATTTGCCGCGCGGTGTTTCAAGCGGCTTGCGCGATGCGGAGCGGATTCTGGAGGGGATCGGCGGGATCAGTTTCAATTATTTCACCGCCAAGGATGTGGTGCGGCACCCGATGGTGGCGAAAATCATCGAGGCGTATGATGCGGATGATCCGGCGGTTTAGGCGTTCTGGGTGCTGACAGGGGAGGATCGCCGCGCGATGCGCGTCGATCCGGGGGGCGCTGCCCCCCACACCCCCTGGGATATTTTTGAAGCAGAGAAGAGGGCCCTTGTGGGGATTGAATGTCTGATCGAGGACCCGGCCTGGGAAGAGGTGGGGCTGGACGGGCTGGCCGCGTGTGCCTGTGTGGCTGCGCTGGATGAATTGGGGCTGGCTGTTGCGCGGTTCGAGATCAGTGTGCTGGGCTGTTCGGATGCCCGCATTGCGGCGCTGAACGCTGATTTCCGTGCCAGACCGCAGCCGACCAATGTGTTGAGCTGGCCTGCCGAAGCTGTGGAGGTACTGCCCGGTGAGATGCCGGAATTGCCGGAGGTCACCGAAACCGGGCCAGCCCGTGAATTGGGGGATATCGCGATTGCCCATGGGGTTTGTACCCGTGAATCTGCGGCCGCCGGAAAGCCGTTTGAGCACCATGTCACCCATCTTCTGGTCCATGGCACGCTGCATCTGTTGGGTTTTGACCACATATCTGATGCAGATGCCGCCCTGATGGAGGGGTTGGAGACGCGCATCCTTGCAAGATTGGGTGTCCCTGACCCATATTGAGGTCACGCACCGCCCCCGGTGCGCATGTATTTTGGAAAGGAGCCATGAGCTCAACCCCTGACCCGTCGTCTAGTGCAGCGCAGGGCGCGCCTCAGACGGATGAGTTGCCAGAGAGAAAAACCGGCTTTTTTGCCCGGCTTTTTGGCACGACCCCCAAATCAGACACCAATAGGATGAACGGCATCCAGGTGCCGCCCCCGGAGGATGACCCGGAGGCGGCATTGCCCGTGGCTGGCATGTCCAATCTGCGCCGGTTGCGGGTGGAGGATGTGGCGATTCCACGGGTGGAGATCATCTCGGTCTCCTGCGATATGGAACAGGATGATCTGGTGGCGGTGTTCCGCGAAAGCGGCCTGACACGTTTGCCGGTTTATGACGGCACGCTGGATACGCCCATCGGCATGGTGCATCTGAAGGATGTGGCGTTGCGGTTTGGCTTCAATGGCGGTGGCGAGGGGTTTTCCCTGCGGACCATGTTGCGCCCGCTGTTATATGCGCCGCCCTCGATGCCGATCGGAGTGTTGTTGCAAAAGATGCAGACCGACCGGACCCATATGGCGCTGGTGATCGACGAATATGGCGGGGTGGACGGTCTGGTGACCATCGAGGACCTGATCGAGCAGGTGATCGGTGAGATCGAAGATGAACATGATGTGGAGGAAGACCTGCCCTGGGTGCAGGAAAAACCCGGGTCGTATCTGGCCTTGTCACGCGCGTCACTGGAGGAGTTTGAGGCAGAGGCCGGCCTGAAACTTCTGGATGAGGGCGACGAGGATGAGATCGACACCCTGGGCGGTCTGGTCTTTGTGCTGACCGGGAGAGTGCCGGTGCGGGGGGAGGTTATTCCCCACCCGTCGGGCGCGGAGTTTGAGGTTGTCGACGCGGATCCGCGCCGGATCAAGCGGCTGCGCGTGCGGCTTCCAAAAGGCGGCTGAGCGTGGCGGCAGCCCCCCGTGCGCTGCATTGGCTGGCGGCCCGGTCCTTGTCGCAGGCGGGCCTGTTGGCGCTGATTGCGGGCCTGTCCGGGGGGCTTGGGCAGGCACCGTTTGACCTGTGGTATCTGGCGATCCCCGGATTTGCGGCGCTGGTTCTGCTGGTCGCGTCAGCGCCGGTAGTCAGGCGTGCCGGGGCTCTGGCGCTGATTGGCGGCAGTGCGTATTTCGCCGTGGCGCTGTGCTGGATTGTCGAGCCGTTCTTTGTGGATGCCGCACGCCACGGCTGGATGGCGCCCTTTGCCATTCTGTTCCTGTCGGTCGGGCTGGCCCTGTTCTGGATGGCTGCCGGATGGGCCTCGTCCCGGCTGGTTGGCCGGGGCGGGCTGTTGCGGCGCGCGATGGCCTTTGCGGCGTTTCTGGCGCTGGTGGAATATGCGCGCGCTACGGTTCTGACCGGTTTTCCCTGGGCCCATCCCGGCCATATCCTGATTGACACGCCTCTGCTGATGGGTGCTGCGCTGATCGGGCCTCATGGCCTGACCCTGCTGGTTCTGGTTCTGGCGGTGGTTTTGGCCGTCCTGCTGGCCCGGTTCGGAATGCTGGCCGCCCTTGGTGCCGCGGCGCCGATTGTCGCGGTCATGATGCTGGCGGCCTTCCCGCCGGGGCCTGTGACGGCCATAGATGCCCCGGTGATCCGGCTGATCCAGCCCAATGCGCCGCAGCATCTGAAATGGCGGCCTGATATGATCCCGGTGTTTTTTGAGCGTGCCGTAACCCTGACCGCTGAACCGCCACAGATTGCGGGCCGGGAACCTGCGCTGGTGATCTGGCCCGAGACGTCATTGCCGGTTCCTTTGAACCAGTCCGAAGACTGGCGTGCTGTGATCTCTCAGGCGGCGGGGCCGGTGCCGGTGATCCTGGGCGCACAGCGTCTGGAAGGGGTGAGCGCCCGCAACGCGCTGGTGGTGCTGGATGCGTCAGGTGCGATTGCGGCGGTATATGACAAACATCATCTGGTGCCGTTTGGGGAGTATATGCCGTTCGGGGATGCGCTGGCCGGTCTTGGTATTCGGGGCTTCGCCACGGTTCTTCAGGCCGGGTATCGCCCGGGCGATGGCCCGGCATCGCTGGATCTTGGCGATCTGGGTCAGGCCTTTGCGATGATCTGTTACGAGACGATTTTCCCCGGATATATCCGTCAGGTGCCGCGCCCGGACTGGATGGTCCAGATCACCAATGATGCCTGGTTCGGTGAATTTTCGGGGCCGTATCAGCATCTGGCCCTGGCGCGCCTGCGCGCGGCGGAACAGGGCCTGCCACTGCTGAGGGCGGCCAATACAGGCGTGTCGGCGCTGATCGACGCGCGCGGGCAGGTGGTGCGCTTCCTGCCGCTTGGCGAAGCGGGCGTGCTGGATGTGGCCCTGCCACCGCCCTTGCCGCCCACGTTTTATGCGCGCAGCGGCGATTGGCCGGTGCTGTTTGTCATTCTGATCACGCTGGCGGGTATTGTGGTCACGGGGCGTCGCGACAGGCATTGAACCCGGGCGTGCTTGCGCGTAAGGCAGGCCGATACTTCCCCCACAACGGCTTCCTGACGTAGGGGTAGAACAGCAATCGGAGCATTTCCCATGTCGTCGCGTAAGAATTTCACCTTCACCTCTGAATCCGTATCAGAGGGTCATCCCGATAAGGTCTGTGACCGGATTTCAGACGCGGTTCTGGACGCGTTGATCGCAGAAGAACCCGAAGCCCGCGTGGCCTGTGAGACCTTTGCCACCACCAACCGTGTGGTAATCGGCGGCGAAGTGGGGTTGAGCGACAAGAGCAAGCTGGAAGGCTATATGGGCCAGGTCGAGGATATCGCGCGCGCCTGTATCCGCGACATTGGCTATGAGCAGGAGAAATTCCATCACCAGACGGTGGAGGTGACCAACCTGCTGCACCAGCAATCCGCCCATATCGCCCAGGGTGTCGATGCCAGCGGCAACAAGGATGAGGGTGCGGGCGACCAGGGGATCATGTTCGGCCATGCGGTGAACGAAACCCCGCATCTGATGCCGGCGCCGATCTGTTATGCCCATGGCATTCTGCGCCGTCTGGCCGAGGTGCGGAAATCCGGTGCGGAACCGGCTTTGGGGCCGGATGCCAAAAGCCAGCTGACCGTGCGCTATGCGGATGGCAAACCGGTGGAGGTGTCCTCGATCGTTTTGTCCACACAGCATCTGGATGAAAGCCTGAGCAGCGATGATGTGCGCGCGATTGTGGAGCCTTATATCCGCGAGGAATTGCCCGAGGGCTGGGTGACCGATGCCACCGAATGGTGGGTGAACCCCACGGGCAAATTCGTGATCGGCGGCCCCGACGGGGATGCCGGGCTGACCGGTCGCAAGATCATCGTCGACACCTATGGCGGTGCCGCGCCCCATGGGGGTGGCGCATTTTCGGGCAAGGACCCGACCAAGGTGGACCGCTCGGCGGCTTATGCCGCGCGCTATCTGGCGAAAAATGTGGTGGCCGCAGGGCTGGCCCATCGCTGCACGATCCAGCTGTCCTATGCGATCGGCGTGGCCAAGCCGCTGTCGATCTATGCGGATACACACGGGTCGGGCCAGGTGCATGAAAGCCGGATTGAGGCCGCAGTGGCGCAAATCATGGATCTGACCCCGCGCGGCATCCGCACCCATCTGGGTCTCAACAAGCCGATCTATCAGCGTACCGCGGCCTATGGCCATTTCGGACGCGCGCCCGAGGCCGATGGCGGGTTCTCGTGGGAGCGGACGGATCTGGTGGATGCGCTGAAAGCGGCGGTCTGAAGGGCGCGCGGCGCGGTTCAGCCATGGCGCCCGAACGTCCCCACCGAAATTTCTATGGCCGCCGCAAGGGCCAGCATCTGAAAGCCAGCCAGACGCGCTATCTGGAGGAGGATCTGGCGGCTTTGTCGCCCGGCCCGGTCGATTGGGATGTGAACCCGGATCGTGTGCCGCTGGATCTGACGGCGCTTTTTGGCGGGCGTGATGTCTGGCTGGAAATCGGTTTTGGCGGTGGCGAGCATCTGGTGCATCAGGCCGCGCGGAACCCGGATATCGGGATCATCGGCTGTGAGCCTTACATCAATGGCGTGGCGATGCTGCTTGGCAAAATCCGGGCCGCTGGCGTGAAAAATCTGGCGGCCTATCCCGGCGATGTGCGGGATCTGTTCGATGTGCTGCCGGCGGGGTCGGTGTCCAAAGCCTTCCTGCTGTATCCCGACCCCTGGCCAAAGGCGCGCCACCATCGGCGGCGGTTTGTAACGGCGGAGCATCTGGAGCCTTTGGCGCAAGTGCTGAAGCCGGGGGCAGAGTTTCGCGTGGCCACCGATATCCCCGATTATGTGCGCCAGACCCTGATCGAAGTGCCGAAAGCCGGGTTTGAATGGAATGCTCAGGGCCCATCGGACTGGCGGCACCCCTGGGCGGACTGGCTGTCGACCCGGTATGAACAAAAAGCGCTCCGCGAGGGGCGCGTGCCGCATTACATGACTTTTCTTCGTCAGGGGGCCGTTTCCGGGTAACCTGCAAGGAC
The DNA here is from genome assembly GCF_004751985.1 of Rhodophyticola sp. CCM32. Classification (NCBI taxonomy): domain Bacteria; kingdom Pseudomonadati; phylum Pseudomonadota; class Alphaproteobacteria; order Rhodobacterales; family Roseobacteraceae; genus Rhodophyticola; species Rhodophyticola sp. CCM32. The sequence goes on along the minus strand of NZ_CP038492.1, from coordinate 2,710,247 downwards.
TGAGTCGTTTTTGATTTATTCCTTTTGGTTGCTCTGATGTCTGATATTCGCATTACAAATTGTCATGTCCATTTATTTGGCGCCCGGCATGTTCCCGACAATTATCCCTTTGCATGGTTGCGGCCCCTGAAATCGGTGCCGTTTCTGATCCGCTGCATATCCGGGTTTTTGCGGCTGATCGGGCAGCACCCGACAGCCGAGAAGGTGGATCGGCTGTACCAGTTCCAGGTTGAAGCGCAGCAGGCCAGCCAGCGCGCCGTGTTGGAACGGTTGCAGCGCCATTACCCCTCCAACACCCGGTTTGTGGTGCTGCCGATGGATTTGTCGCAGATCGGGTATGGCACACCTGCGATATCGCTGCGGGCGCAACATGATGAACTGGCGGCACTGGCCCAGAACCCTGATCTGGGCGGGGCTGTTCTGCCATTTGCCAAGATCGACCCGCGCGCGGACCCGGAAGGCCGGGAGCTTTGGCGCGCTCTGGAATGCCGCGACCGTTTCGGAAAACGGATTTTTCGCGGTGTGAAGATTTACCCGCGACTTGGCTATGCGCCGGATGATCCACGCCTGATGGCCCATGTCTATCCACGGATGCAGGCCGAGAGCCTGCCATTGATGACCCATTGTTCCCGTGGGGGTGTGCAGGGGCGCGATGTGTCGGATCATCGCGCCAACCGCTATACCGAACCCGATGCCTATCGGGAGGTTCTGCGGCAGTTTCGCGATCTGAGGGTGTGTCTGGCCCATTTCGGCGGGCAGAAGGACTGGGCCGCTTATGGTAACCCTGACCGGGTTGCGCCGGATGCCTATGAGGTTGTGAACAACTGGCAGGTGGGCATCCGCGAGATGATCACCTCGGGCGATTATCCCAATCTGTGGACGGATATCTCCTACACCCTGTTTCAGTTCGAGGAGAACATTGCGTTTCTGCGGCTTTTTCTGACCGGGGAGGGGGAGAAGGCCGAACGGTTGAGATCCCGGGTTTTGTTCGGGTCGGATTTCTACATGACACGTCAGGAGAAGCTGCCTGAAAAGGCGGTCTGTTTCCGTCTGCGCAATGCATTGGGGGAAGACCTGTTTCGTAAAATCGCCGATGAAAACCCGGTAATATGGTTGGGGGAGACCTGAACCTCGCGCGTTTGCTGCTGGTATCCCGGGCCGGGATTGGGTAACCGCATCGCCATTGAAACGCATGACAGGAAGAGGCGCGTATGTCGGCCCATGGTGATCCCGTTCCGATGACCTCCCGCCGGGGCGGGGCGTTGACAGGCGTGGCAGAGGTGCCGGGCGACAAGTCGATCTCGCATCGCAGTCTGATCCTGGGGGCGATGGCCGTGGGTGAGACGCGGATATCGGGCTTGCTGGAAGGTCAGGATGTCCTGGATACCGCGCGGGCCATGCGCGCCTTCGGGGCCGGGGTCACACAGCACGGACCGGGGGAATGGTCGGTTCATGGCGTGGGTGTGGGCGGGTTTGCCGAACCGGATCAGGTGATCGACTGCGGCAATTCCGGCACCGGTGTGCGGCTGATCATGGGGGCGATGGCAAGCTCTCCGATTTCGGTGACCTTTACCGGCGATGCCAGCCTGAACGGGCGCCCCATGGCGCGGGTGACCGACCCGCTGGCCCTGTTCGGTGCCCGGGCCGTGGGACGCGCGGGCGGGCGCCTGCCAATGACACTTGTGGGGGCGGCCGACCCCCTGCCTGTGCGCTATACGGTTCCTGTCCCCTCGGCGCAGGTGAAATCGGCGGTCTTGCTGGCGGGGCTGAATGCGCCGGGCCAGACCGTGGTGATCGAGCAGGAGGCGACGCGCGACCATACCGAACGTATGCTGGCAGGTTTCGGCGCCGAAATTGTGACCGATATCACCGATGAGGGAAGGGTGATCACCCTGACCGGTCAGCCGGAATTGCGCCCGCAGGATATCACCGTGCCGCGCGATCCTTCCAGCGCCGCCTTCCCGGTCTGTGCCGCACTGATTGTCGAAGGCTCCGATCTGCTGGTGCCGGGGATCGGGCTGAACCCCACCCGCGCGGGCCTGTTCGAGACATTGCGCGATATGGGGGCCGATCTGACCTATGAGAATATGCGCGAGGAGGGCGGGGAACCGGTGGCGGACCTGCGGGCGCGGTTTTCGCCCGATATGAAAGGGATCGAGGTGCCGCCGGAACGTGCGGCCAGCATGATCGACGAATATCCGATCCTGTCGGTTGTGGCCTCATTTGCCCAAGGGCAGGTGATGATGCGCGGGGTGAAGGAATTGCGCGTGAAGGAAAGTGACCGGATTGATGCGATGGCCAGCGGGCTGCGGGCCAATGGCGTGACGGTCGAGGATGGGCCCGACTGGTGGGCCGTCACCGGCATGGGACCGGGCGGGGTGCCCGGCGGTGGCTTGACAGAAAGCCATCTGGATCACCGGATTGCGATGTCATTCCTCTGCCTTGGGCTGGCCACGCAAGCGCCGGTTCGGGTTGATGATGCGGGGCCGATTGTCACCAGCTTCCCGATTTTCGAGCCGCTGATGGCGGGGCTTGGTGCGCGGATCGAGCGCAGCAACCAATGAATGCCGGCTCCTGCCTCTGCGGCGCGGTGCGCTATACTGTTGCCGACCTGCTCCGCCCGGTGATCGCCTGCCATTGCCAGCAATGCCGCAAGACCAGCGGGCACCATGTCGCGGCAACCTCTGCGCCACGGGAGGCGGTGGAGATCAAGGGCGCGGTGACCTGGTACGCGTCATCCGCGACGGCACGACGTGGCTTTTGCGGGATCTGTGGCAGCAACCTGTTCTGGGACGGGCCTGGCAGCAATCTGTCGATCTTTGCAGGTACGCTGGACGGTGATCCGGGGGTGCGGCTGACGGGACATATTTTCTGTGCCGATAAAGGCGCCTACTATGAAATCCTAGATGGGCTACCCTGCGCAGATGCGGATGACCCCGATTTGACCACACAGGTGTAGGGATGAGTTTTACAGTGGCCATTGACGGGCCTGCCGCGGCGGGCAAGGGCACAATCTCCAAGGCAGTGGCCGCGCATTTCGGATTTGCCCATCTGGATACCGGGCTGCTCTACCGCGCGGTCGGTCGGCGGATGTTGCGGGGGGAGCTGCCGCTGGCGGCGGCGCAATCCCTTGGTGCCGGGGATCTGGAAGGGGATGATCTGCGCGGCCCGGATGTGGCGCAGGCGGCCAGCAAGGTGGCCGTGATCCCGGATATACGTGCGGCCCTGATGGATTTCCAGCGGGCCTTTGCCAGCCGGGCCGGGGGCGCGGTTCTGGACGGGCGGGATATCGGCACGGTGATCTGTCCCGGCGCGGATGTGAAACTCTTCGTCACTGCCAGCCCTGAGGTCCGGGCTGAGCGGCGGTTTGCTGAACTGTCGGGCAAGGGGCTGGATGTGAGCTATGAGGGCGTGCTGGCCGATGTGCGTGAGCGGGATGCGCGGGATGCGGACCGCGCGGCGGCGCCGATGGTCGCGGCCGGGGATGCGATGGTGCTGGACACCTCGGAGCTGAGCATCGAGGCAGCGGTGGCCCGTGCGATAGCGGTGATCAAGGCGGCGCGATGAGGCTGGTCACCAAAGCGTGCGTTGGCGGGGACCATGGCTTGCGGTTAGGCTTGGTGGTGCCGACTGCCCGTAGGAGCGCCGCAATGCTGTTTCGAACTCTTTTGATCCTGACCTTTCTGGGTGCTGCGCCGCTTTCGGCACAGCCGGTGGAGCCGCTGATGAGTGTGGAGCGGATGCTGGGGATCCTGCTGGCGCTGGACCCTGAGGCGCGACCGGAGGGTCGGGGTGTTGAGTTGACCCTTGGCGATGTCCCGGTGCGGGTGGTGATGGATCCCCGCGCCAACCGGATGCGGGCGATGGTGCCGGTCGCCTCGGCGGACGGGTTGAGCGAGGCGGACCTGACCCGGATTATGCAGGCGAATTTCGATACCGCGCTGGATGCGCGTTATGCGATTGCGCAAGGGCGGCTTTGGTCGGTTTATATCCATCCGCTGGAGGAGCTGGGCCGGGATCAATTGATCAGCGGGATCGGGCAGGCGGTGAATTTGGCGCGCAGTTACGGGACGCTCTACACCAGCGGCGCGCAGATTTACGGACGTGGGGATAGCGCGGATATCTATACGGATCTGATCGAGGATCTGCTGGATCGCGGCGCGCCGCTTTAGCCGGGACGCAGGTATGGGAGCGTCGGGCCGGGGCTCTGCCCCGGACCCCGCAGTATTTTCGCGATAGAGAAGTGGTACGGACAGTCTTAGGAGACGTGTTTGGGTTGGGGCTTCTGGGCGTCAGCCCTTGCCAGCACCGGGTTGTCGGGGTATAGGGGCCGCGTCAAGTCGGCGGGCAACGTCGCAGATCGAGCAGGGTCGGGTTTTCCCCGGCCCTGATTGTTTTGCGGGGGTGTGCGCCAAAGACCAACCCCAAAGACCGGCGGAGACAACCGCACGGCCAGATAAAACCCTGATAAGGAACATAAAACCGCATGTGCGCTAAAGCAACGATGGAGGAATTCGAAGCCCTCCTGAACGAAAGCTTCGAAATTGACACGCCCGAAGAGGGTTCGGTTGTCAAAGGCAAGGTCATCGCCGTTGAAGCGGGCCAGGCCATCATTGATGTCGGCTATAAAATGGAAGGCCGCGTCGATCTGAAAGAATTTGCAAATCCCGGCGAAGCGCCCGAAATCAGCGTGGGCGACGAGGTGGAGGTCTACCTTCGCAATGTCGAAAACGCCAAGGGTGAGGCCGTTCTGTCCCATGAGATGGCCCGCCGCGAGGCTGCCTGGGACCGTCTGGAAAAAGCCTATGCCGATGAGAACCGCGTTGAAGGCGCGATCTTTGGCCGGGTCAAAGGCGGGTTCACTGTCGATCTGGGCGGTGCCGTGGCCTTCCTGCCCGGCTCTCAGGTCGATGTGCGCCCGGTCCGCGATGCCGGTCCGCTGATGGGTCTGAAACAGCCTTTCCAGATTCTGAAAATGGACCGTCGCCGGGGCAATATCGTGGTCTCGCGCCGCGCGATCCTGGAAGAATCCCGTGCCGAACAGCGCGCCGAGGTGATCGGCAAACTGGCCGAGGGCGATGTGGTCGATGGTGTGGTCAAGAACATCACCGAATACGGGGCCTTTGTGGACCTGGGCGGTGTGGATGGCTTGCTGCACGTGACCGATATGGCCTGGCGCCGCGTGAGCGACCCCAAAGAGGTTCTGTCGATTGGCGAAACCGTCAAGGTGCAGGTCATCAAGGTCAACAAGGAAACCCATCGTATCAGTCTGGGCATGAAGCAGCTTCAGGACGATCCATGGGATGCGGTGGAAAGCAAATATCCGCTGGATTCCACCCATACGGGCCGGGTCACCAACATCACCGATTACGGTGCCTTTGTGGAACTTGAGGCCGGTGTTGAAGGTCTGGTCCACGTGTCCGAGATGTCCTGGACCAAGAAAAACGTCCATCCGGGCAAGATCGTGTCCACCTCTCAGGAAGTGGAAGTCATGGTGCTGGAAATCGACACTGCGAAACGCCGTGTCTCGCTTGGCCTGAAACAGACCATGCGCAACCCCTGGGAAGTGTTTGAAGAGCAGTTCCCGGTCGGCACGCAGGTCGAGGGTGAGGTCAAGAACATCACCGAGTTTGGTCTGTTCGTGGGTCTGGAAAACGACATCGACGGCATGGTGCACCTGTCTGACCTGACCTGGGAAGGTCGTGGCGAGGATGTGATCGGCAATTACCGCAAGGGCGATGTGGTTCAGGCGGTCGTGTCCGAGATTGATACGGACAAGGAACGGATCAGCCTGTCGATCAAGGCCGTGGATGGCGACCCGTTTGCCGAAGTGGTTGATGGCGTCAAGCGTGGCTCGATCGTGACCGTGGCCGTGACCTCGATCGAGGATGGCGGGATCGAAGTGGAATATGAGGGCATGAAATCCTTCATCCGCCGCAGCGATCTGTCCCGTGACCGGGCAGAACAGCGCCCCGAACGGTTCCAGGTCGGTGACAAGGTCGATGCCCGCGTGACCAATGTGGATGCCAAGACCCGCCGTCTTGGCCTGTCGATCAAGGCGCGCGAGATCGCCGAAGAGAAAGAAGCGGTGGAGCAGTTCGGGTCATCCGACAGCGGTGCATCGCTTGGGGATATCCTGGGCGCGGCGCTGAACAAGGGCGACGACTGAGCCTTTCCCGCGACCCTGACATTGAAAAGCCCCGCTGGTTTTCGGCGGGGCTTTTTCTTTGTGGTCTGGACTGAGACCAAATTACCGCCCGAGGCCAATCCGAAGGCGCTTTACGCCTCCCCAAGGTCAGGCGCGGAGGTTTGAGCCATGGCGGCTCTCTGCACAAATCTGTGGATAACTCACGCGTATGCCATTGTTCGCCACATCGCTGTTACAAATCCGCGTCACGTCTTCCGCACGCGGCGGCGCACCATATCTGGTGGCGCCTTTTCGATATATCCAGGGAGACCCAGATGAAACGCGACGACATCATCAAAGACCCAAGCCATGGCAATAAGGCGGAAGCCTTCGAAGCCTTTGACGATATTCCCACCAATCCCAATCTTGGTAATACCATCGGCGATGTGATCAACCGCCGCTATGGCCGCCGTGATCTGATGCGGGGTGCTCTGGCCGTGTCTGCCACCACGGCGCTGTTCGGCACCTCGGCGATCATCGCGCCGAAACAGGCTGCTGCTGCCACAGCCGAAAACAGCCGCTATGTCTTTGATGAACTGACTTGGGGCAATGATGTGAACCATCACATCGCCGAGGGCTATAATGCAGATATCCTGATCCGCTGGGGCGACCCGATCTTTGCAGGCGTGGCTGCGTTCGACCCGCAGAACCAATCGCCCGAAGACCAGAAAATGCGCTTCGGCTACAACAATGACTATGTGGGCTTTGTTGAGCTTGAGCCCGGTCGTGGCATTCTGTGTGTGAACCACGAATACACCAATGAAGAGGTGATGTTCCCCGGTCTTGGACGGCAGGACCGTGACGGGTTCCAGGGCATGACCGAAGAGCTGGTGAATATCGAAATGGCGGCCCATGGCGGCTCTGTCTTCGAGATCGTGAAGAATGCCCAGGGGAAATGGGAGGTCGTGCTTGACAGCCCCTATAACCGCCGCATCACTGCGGGCGATACCGCGATGACATTTGACGGGCCTGCCGCCGGCCATGCACGGATGCAGACCGGGGCCGACCCAGAGGGCATGCATGTTCTGGGCACCATCAACAATTGCGCCGGTGGCATCACGCCTTGGGGCACCTATCTGATGGCCGAGGAGAATTTCCACGGGTATTTCTGGACCGATCTGGTCGATGGCGAGGGGGACCCGGATATCTCGGCCCAGCCCGAGGCTGAAAGCATGGCGCGCTATGGCACGCCGGGGCGTTGGTACGCCTGGGGCCAGTATCATGACCGGTTCAACATTGATCTGGAACCCAATGAGCCGAACCGCTTTGGCTGGATTGTCGAGGTCGACCCGATGGATCCGGCCTCGACCCCCGTCAAACATACCGCACTTGGCCGCTTCCGCCATGAGGGCGCAGAGTCGATCACCGCTGCGGATGGGCGTGTCGTGCTCTATTCCGGTGATGATAACCGGTTTGACTATGTCTATAAATTCGTCAGCGACGGCACTGTGTCCGCTGACCGGGCGGCCAATATGCGGCTGTTCTCTGAAGGCACGCTTTATGTGGCGCGCTATAATGACGATGGCACATTCATCTGGATGCCGCTTGTCCATGGCGAAGGTCCACTGACCTCGGAGAACGGGTTTGACAGCCAGGCCGATGTGATGATCGACACGCGGCTTGCCGCCGATCTTCTGGGGGCCACGCCGATGGACCGCCCCGAGGATATTCAGCCGCGTGGCGACGGGGCCGTCTTCGTCATGCTGACCAACAACTCGCGCCGCACGGCCGAACAGGTGGATGCGGTCAACCCGCGGCCGGAAAGCAATTTCGGCCATATCCTGCAAATGAACGAAGCGGGTGGTGATCACACGGCGCTGTCGGGCACCTGGGATATTCTGGTGCAATGCGGCGACCCGACGATTGCCGATGTGGGCGCCGTCTGGAACCCGGAGACTTCTGAAAACGGCTGGTTCGGCTCTCCCGACAACTGCGCTATTGACGATAACGGGCGTCTGTGGATTTCGACCGATCAGGGCTCTGGCTGGGGCCGCACGGGCAAGTCTGATGGTCTCTATGCGCTAGAGACCGTGGGCGATCTGCGCGGGTATTCCAAGCTGTTTTTCCGCTGCCCCGTAGGGGGAGAGCTTTGCGGGCCCTATTTTGCAGATAATTCCGAAACCCTGTTCCTTGCGGTGCAGCATCCCGGCACTGATGGCACCGGCGATTTCGCCGGGTTCGAGCGGAATTCAACCTTCGAAGACCCGGCCACCCGCTGGCCCGATTTTGCCGAGGGCATGCCGCCACGCCCGTCGGTTGTGGTTGTGACAAAAGAAGGTGGCGGTCAGATCGGCGTCTGATCCTGGGTCTTTGGAAACAGGTAAGGCCCCGCTTCGGCGGGGTCTTTTCATATTGTGGATTGTCAGCCGGCTTGTGCGCTGACGATGATCTGTGCCTGACCGCGAGATGGACAGATGCGGCGAGGGTCAGGTTTCGGTACGATGGTTTGTGCTCGCTCTCAGCCTCAGACTGCGGGCAAAGAGGATCAGAAATGTGCCCAGAAGAACGAGGCCAAGCAGATATACCGTCCCGATCTGGAAGCGAGATGTTTCGATAAGCCCCAACGCGACAGCAAGCTGTTCAAACACCAGCCCGAACACCGGAAGAAGTGAAATGGCCGCCGTATAGTTCTGCGTGCCAGCCAGACGGATCGACCAGAAGGCCAGCAGCATGGCGGGCGCCCTGAGGAAAATACCGACCGCCACGCTAGAAAGGATCAATGTCATATCAACCCTGCCATCGACTGATCCTGTTTGCACGATGCGTGCGGCCAGAAAGACAATTGCAGTCACAAGCAGAACCGCCCCTGTGAAACGTGTTCTGGCGCCCGGCAGGTCAGACCTGTTATCGGGATGTGCCTCGACCAGAAGCGACATGCCCGCCAGGCACAGGGCATTCAGCCCCATCAATCCCAGAACGGTGGTGCGAAACCCGGGTTCCAGTTGCAGGGCAAGCATGACAACCGCGCCGAGGGCCAGGCCATGGCCGACCCATTCAAATCGCGCGGGGCGCTGTCCCATGACGATCCAGACGATGATGGCAACAACCGGCAGGTTCAGCGCGCCGAATATTCCGGCCTCCGGCACGCTGACCCAGACAAGAACAGCCGTATAAAGCGCGGCTGACAAAACCCTTAAAGCCCCCAGAACCCATGTGGAGGGTCGTACAAAGCTTGTCAGGTCCAACCCTCCCTTACCGCTCAGGATCAGCAAGGCGACACCCCCGGCAAAAAGTTGCAGGAAGCTGAACATCCAGGGATCGAGATCATAAGCCAGCAAGAGAATACGGCTTACCACGCTCAGCAAGGCCCAGCACAGAATGGCACCTGTTGTGATCAGAAGGGCGGGTTTCATGGGAGGGTCCGGATTTGTCTGTCCTTCTCTGGATGGCAAATCCGGCACCCCGGCACCATTCCACAGGATGCTGCCATGTGTTACATATTCGTTTCATGGAATGGTCTGATCTGCGTATATTTCTGGCCGTGGCACAGCTTGGCAGTCTGCGCCGGGCGGCTGAGCGGCTTGGGGTGACCCAGCCAACGGTTGCGCGCCGGGTGCAGAAGCTGGAGGCGGATATCGGTTTTCCGTTATTCCTGCGCGATCGTGACGGGCATCGGCTGACCCCGGCCGGTGCGGACCTGCTGCCGGAAATTCGCGCGGTTGAAAGTGCCGCATTACGGGTTGAACAACGCACCCTTGGTGTCTCACAGCATCTGAAAGAAACGGTCCGTGTCGGGGCTGGCGAAACCTCGGCCGCTGTTCTGGCGCGGGGTTTGCATCTGCTTGGGGATGGCCCCGCAGTGGAACTGATCATCACCGACAGGCCATCCCCTTTTCAAACCCGGGCGCCTGAAATCCGTGTCCTGCATGACATGCCAAAAACGGAAACGGGCCTGACGCGGCGCGTGGGCTCGGTTGGCTGCGCGGTATACGGGCATGAAAGCTATGCAAGGGCGCGGGCTTTGCCGCTGTCCCGGGACGATCTGCGAACCCTTCCCTGGCTGGCATTCGTGGAAGAGCAAAGCCACTATGTCACCATGGGATGGTTGCAAGACCTGATGCGGGGCCGCCCTCCGGCCAGCCGGTTGATGAACACCGATCTGATGCTTGCGGCCGCAGCCAGCAAGACCGGCATTGCCGTTCTGCCCTGTTTCAAGGGGGATGCCAGTCCTGATCTCATGCGATTGTCTGAAGAGATCGATGCGCTGCGCGCCGAATACTGGACAATCATCCAGCCCGATCTTGCCCGGAACACGGCGGTGCGCGTGGTGTCAGACTGGATTGTGCAATGCTTCCGCGATATTAGAGCATAGTCCATTTAATCTGTAACACACATGCATTGCGCAGAGGGTATCGCCCGAACCGAGGGGTGGGCGAGAAGCGCCTGCCCCATGGGGTCGGCTCAGACGCTGCCCGGCGGGGCCGCCGGGCAGGAAGGTGATGTGGGGTGGTGTGGAATTTCAGGCCGAAGCTATAATCAGTTCGGTGGCGTTTCAGACCTGCCCTGAAATGGGGCGCATCAAACATTGCCTCAGAAATCGACCTGGACACCGGGCAGGTTCAACCCGCTCATCAGATCACGCACCTCCTGCCGGGCGGCAACATTCGAGATGTTCAGCCGCTCCACCCCCAATTCGCGCAAATCCAGAAGGGTCATGCCGGTGGGGAACATCTCGCGGAAAATCACCCGTTCGGAAAACCCGGTGCCAACGCGAAACCCGATACGCTCGGCCAGACGGTCCAGCGCGCCACCGACCTTGCGTTTGTTATGCATCTGCTGCGCCCCGACCCGGTTGCGCACCACGATCCAGTCGATCGGGTTCAGCCCGGCCTTGGCGCGCAACTGGCGCGCGTGCCAGACCATTTCAGAATAGACTGAAGGCCCCCGGATGTCATAGGTTTCCGGGTCGATGCGGGCCAGAAGGTCGAAATCCACAAAGCTGTCATTCATCGGGGTGACCAGCGTATCGGCCAGCGAATGCGCCACCTGGCTAAGCCGTGTATGGGAGCCGGGGCAGTCGATCACGATGAAATCGCAACGTCCCTCAAGCTCTGCCACGGCGGCAGAGAGGCGGCGGTCATAGATATTGTCTTCCGGGCCCAGTTGATCGGCACTGATCTGCGGCAATTCCATCAGCAGGGGGCAGGCGACATCCAGATCCCGGGCGGCAATGGTGTTCTGCCGGTTCTCGATATAGCGGTGGAAACTGCGCTGGCGCAGGTCCAGATCAAGCCCGCCGACCGTATGGCCCATGCGCGCAAGCGCCGTTGCAATATGCATGGCGGTGGTCGATTTGCCCGACCCGCCCTTCTCATTGCCCAAAACGATGATATGCGCCAAGCTCATTCCCCCGGAGTTCGCTGTCTGGCAGCCCTCATTTCGTGGGGCCACCGTATTTCGACGCAATATACGGAAGGGAACCGGGGCTGTTAAGCATCAAACCGACCCATTCCCTGATGAAGTCATAATTTCATGTCCCAAGACGGGATCGCTGCCCTGCGTTGGGAATGCAGGTTTGAAGGAAAGATCTGCCCGTACAAAAATCCATTTGTCCGCAACATCGCCCCCCGCTCAACAAAAAACGCCGCCCCGTGCGGGCGGCGTTTCGATCATCAGAAAAGCGCGACGTTCTACAGCACGCTGCCTGAAACCTGAGACATCGCGCATCACAAATACCCTGGGAACGCGAAGCGTGGCAGGGTATTTGTGATTCAAGTTTAAGGCAGGGTGCTTTAGAACCCCAGGCCTTCGTATTTCTTCTTGAACTTCGAGACGCGCCCGCCGGTATCCATCAGCCGGGAATTGCCGCCGGTCCAGGCCGGGTGCACCGACGGGTCGATGTCAAGTGCCAGGGTTTCGCCTTCGGCGCCCCAGGTTGATTTCATCTGGACAATATCGCCATTGGTCATTTTCACGTCGATCAGGTGATAATCGGGATGGATGTCTTTTTTCATCTCACCGCTCCTTCAGGCTTCAGCGCCGGATTTGGGCTTGTAATTGGTCACTTCGGCGATCCGGGCAGATTTGCCCCGGCGCGCGCGCAGATAATACAGTTTCGCGCGGCGCACACGACCCCGACGCACCACGGTGATGCTGTCGATATTGGTCGAATGCAGCGGGAACACACGTTCCACACCTTCGCCAAAGCTGATTTTGCGGACGGTGAAGCTGCCGGCAATGCCGTCGCCGTTCTTGCGGGCGATGCAGACACCTTCGTAATTCTGCACACGAGAGCGGGTGCCCTCGGTCACTTTATAGCCGACACGGATCGTGTCACCGGCTTTGAAATCGGGGATTTTGGCCCCGAGGGCGGCCACTTGTTCCGCCTCGATCTGTGCGATCAGGTTCATCGCAACTCTCCATATATGATCACGGTTTGCCCGCGAATGTGATGCCCCCTCAGAGCTCTTGGTCTCCGTCCGGGTCCCTACCATGCGTATCACAGTAAGCCCGCCAGAGGTCAGGGCGACGTTCCTTTGTCAGCCTTTCGGCCATTGCCTTCCGCCAGAGGGCGATTTTCGCGTGATGGCCTGAAAGGAGAATCTCAGGTATCTCGCGGCCTTCCCAGACGGCCGGTTTCGTGTAGTGCGGGTGTTCCAGCAGACCTTCAGAGAAAGACTCTTCCTCTGTTGATGCCTGATTCCCAAGCACGCGGGGTATAAGCCGGACAGTCGCATCAATCAAGGCTTGTGCCGCGATCTCCCCACCGGTGAGGACAAAGTCACCGATGGAGATCTCCTCAAGCCCGAAATGGTCGATCACCCGCTGGTCCACGCCTTCGAAACGCCCGCAGAGAAGGGTGATGCCATCGGCTTTCGCAAACCGTTCCGCATCCTTCTGGGTAAAGGGTTTGCCGCGCGGTGACAGATAGGCACGGGGCCAGCTTTCCGGGTTGTCCGGCGTGCCGGATGCGGCCGTGTTCAGGGCCTGGCCCAGCACATCGGGGCGCATCACCAGACCGGCGCCGCCGCCTGCGGGCGTGTCATCCACATTGCGGTGTCTGCCGCTGCCGAACGGGCGCAGGTCGATCGGCTCCAGTGCCCAAAGCCCTTCTTGCAGCGCTTTGCCGGTCAGGGACTGGCCAAGCACACCCGGAAACGCATCAGGAAAAAGCGTGAGCACCCTGGCCGTCCACGCCCCTTTCAGGCGCGGCGATGGCGTCATCAGATCGCGCGGTGTTGCGCTGGCAGAAATCGACAGGCGGCCATGGGATCGGGGGGTGTCAGCCACTTGCGCCCCCGATGGTCAGAGCCTCGAAAACCGGCTCGCGGATCGCCGCGATGACGCCGGCGCTGATCTCGTCATTGCTGAGCCAGCGTTTGCCGCCGCCCGGTTCGGGATGCCAGCCCAGGATCACAACCTGCCGGGCAATATCCGGCCTGGGGTTCGGGTCCCGCGCCGCGCGGGTTTGCAGATCGGCCGAGAGCGACCCGTGCACGCGGATGGAGCGACCGCCCGGTTTCAGCCGATCCTCGCAGGGGCGCACCAGCCCGGCTGCGGCATCATGCACCCAGGTGAGCACAAGGTCGAAATCCGATGGCAGCGCGGCGATCCTGTCGGCGGCATCCGGGTCCGCCCAGTCAAGCTGTAACGGGGTGGCCCCGAGCTTTGCGGCCAGCGCATCGGGGTGACGGGCAACCAGAGTCAGGTTTTGGCACTGAGCCGCGATCCATTCACTGGCCTGCGCCAGCATGCCGGTGCCGCCCACCACAAGACCCTTATCGAAGGCCGGGGTCATGGCTTGCTTTCCGGCGCATCGAACAACCCCTCGGGCGGGTCGATGATGATCCGCCCCGACGCCAGGTCGACGGTTGGTACGATGTCGGCGGTGAAAGGGACCAGCACGGTGCCGCCCGCCCCTTTGCTGCGCAGCTCCAACAGGTCAGAGGCGCCGTGATTATGCACCGCATGGACCTTTCCATGCTCCTGCCCGCCGGTGTCGATTACGGTCAGGCCAATCAGATCGGTGTGGTAGAATTCATCATCGGGCAGGGCGGGCAGGGCCGTGCGGGGGGCGTAAAGCCGTGTGCCGCGCAGGGCGTCGGCCTGTTCCTTGCCGGTGACGCCCGACAGGCGCACGGCAAAGCCGCTTTTGACCGGTCGGGTGATCTTCAGGGTAAAGCTGCGCTGGCCATCCTCGGTAGAAAGCGGGCCATAATCGCCAATCGCGGCGGGATCGGCAGTGAAGGATTTGACCCGTGCCTCACCTTTCACCCCGAAAGACCCGGTGATGGCCCCGACACATATGCGATCTGCCATGCCTCACCCCCCCGCGCAGAAACCGGTGCGCATCCATGTCCCGCCTGAATTGTCGCAACGGTCCTGCTGATACTGACGCTCGAACACCATACCGGCGACGAAGGCGACAATCAGCAGAAATGCAAGACGGATCAGGCGAAACATGTGCGACCAAACAGGTTGGGACGTATAGGATTGGCCCGGCCCCTGTCGGGCCGGACCGGATCAGCCGGATTATTCGGCTTTTTCTTCTTCGGCCGGGGCATCCTCGGTGGCGGCCTCTTCAACGGGCGCTTCCTCTGCGGGGGCTTCCTCGACAGCGGCTTCCTCTGCGGGGGTTTCCTCAACCGGGGTTTCTTCCTCTGCCGGGGCTTCGGCAGCCGCAGCGGCTTTCGCGGCTTTCTCTTCGGCACGCTCCACGGCCTTCTTGCCGGGCTCGGCTTTCTGCATATTGGCGCGCTCTTTCTTCTCGATCACGCCGGCGGCTTCCAGAAACCGCGACACACGGTCGGTGGGTTGCGCGCCCTGGCCCAGCCAGTGCTGCACACGCTCCATATCCATTTTCACACGCTCTTCGCTGTCTTTCGGCAACAGCGGGTTATAGGTGCCCAGTTTCTCGATATAGCGCCCGTCGCGGGGCATGCGGCTGTCTGCGGCCACAATGCGATAGAAGGGACGTTTTTTCGAGCCGCCGCGGGCGAGCCGGATTTTCATAGCCATGGGGTGATCTCCTTTGATGGCGTGGACAGGTATATAACTGCTATCATTGGTGTTTCTTGTGATGCTGAATGACTTCAGCGATGATGAAATTCAGAAATTTCTTGGCAAATTCCGGGTCCAGATCGGCCCGGCATGCCAGGTCTTCTAACCGCTCGATCTGCGTCGCTTCGCGGGCAGGGTCGGACGGGGGAAGGTCATGATCGGCTTTCAGCCTGCCGACCGCCTGGGTGTGCTTGAAACGCTCGCCAAGCGTATAGACCAGGATCGCATCCAGCCGGTCGATACTGTCGCGGTGGTCTTTCAGAAGCGTGGCGGCGCGGGTTGCGGCATCAGTCATGCCTGGACCTCCGTAGGGGCGGGTGGCGATATACCAGCGTGTCGGGTTTGGGTTTTGTCGCAGACGGGTCAAGCCGCGCACCAAGCCGTTCGGCCAGCGCAATGGACCGTATATTCCCGGGCGCGATATAGCTGACCGCTGTGGACCAGCGGAGCGTGTTATAGACATGGGCGCGAACCGCTGTCGCGGCCTCATAGGCATAGCCCTGCCCCTCGGCCCGGGGCCAAAGCAGCCAGCCGATCTCTTTCTCGGGCCAGCCTTCGGGATACCAGCATCCGATCAGGCCGATCGCGGTGTCATCTTCCTTGCGCGTGACCGACCACATGCCGAACCCGTGGATCGCCCAGTGGCCAATCTCGGCGGCAAAAAGCACCCAGGCCGGGCGTGGCTCCAGCGGGCCGCCGGTGAATTGCGACCGCTCAGAGGTGAAATAGTCCAGAAAGCCGGGCCAGTCGCGGGCGTCGGGCCCGCGCAGATGCAACCGGTCCGTGGTGAGGGTCGGGATCATGTCAGCGCCTCCGCTGCCGGGTGGCGCCAGATCGGCAGGGTGCCGAAAGCGTCGTGCTGGAAGGCCCCATCGGGGGTGCAGCCAAGGCGTTTGGCCAGGGCAAGTGAGCGCGTGTTCTCCGGGTCCACGCAGCTGACCAGCGTGGTCCAGCCAAGTGTACCATAGGCAAAAGCGCGGCTGGCCCGGGCGGCCTCAAAGGCCAGCCCCCGGCCTTCACCATCGGCAAAGACGGACCAGGCGATTTCCGGTTCGGGCCATTCCACCGGGTGGTGCAGGCCCACCACGCCAAGCGGCTGATCGCTGTCTTTATCGGCCATGATCCAGCGGCCATAACCCAACAGCACCCACTGACCGGTCAGCGCGCAGAATTGCTGCCACGCGTCAATGCGTGTGTTGGGGCCGCCCACGAATGACGCCCGGTCCGAGCCGCGAAACGCGGCATAGGCCTCAAAATCCGAGCGCCGGGGCGCGCGCAGGGTCAGCCGCTCGGTTGCAAGCGTAGGGATATGGATGCCCGCCGCGGTCATTTCTTCTTGCCGAAGCCCGACAATCCCGGCGGCAGGCCCGCACCGCCGCCAAGGCCCGGAAGACCGCCGGGCTGGCCCATCTGCCGTGCGGCCGCTTCCAGCGCTTTGGGGTCCATGCCGCCTGGGTCCATGTCTTTGAGGGCCGCCGGTGCGCCTTTGCCCATCAGTGCCCCCAAACCGCCCTTCATCAGGCCCTTCTTGCCCATTTTACCCAGCTTTTTCATTGCATCCGACATCTGCCGGTGCATCTTGATCAGCTTGTTCAGATCGCTGACCTCC
This sequence comes from Rhodophyticola sp. CCM32, assembly GCF_004751985.1. Lineage (NCBI taxonomy): Bacteria > Pseudomonadati > Pseudomonadota > Alphaproteobacteria > Rhodobacterales > Roseobacteraceae > Rhodophyticola > Rhodophyticola sp. CCM32. The sequence continues at coordinate 2,693,451 of NZ_CP038492.1, read as the reverse complement.
TGCCCCGCGCCCGCCGCGATGCGTTTCTTGCGGCTGGCCTGCAACAGAGCCGGGTTGGCGCGTTCGCGTTTGGTCATCGAATCGACCAATGCGATCTGGCGGCGGATCACAGCGTCATCAAAGCCCGCATTATCCAGTTGTTTCGACATTTTCGCCATGCCGGGCATCATCGACATCATGCCCTCCATACCGCCCATTTTCAGCATCTGTTCCATCTGGGATTTCAGGTCGTTCATGTTGAACTGACCTTTCTGGAACCGCTTCATCATCCGCTCGGCCTGTTCGGCCTCCAGCGTTTCCTGCGCCTTTTCCACCAGCGCCACGATGTCGCCCATGCCAAGGATGCGACCCGCGATCCGATCGGGCTCAAACGTCTCGATCGCGTCCATCTTTTCGCCAAGACCGACAAAGCGGATCGGCTTGCCGGTGATCGCGCGCATGGACAGGGCCGCGCCGCCCCGGCCATCGCCATCCATCCGGGTCAGGACCACGCCGGTGACGCCGATCTTGTCGTCGAATTCCTGGGCCACATTGACCGCGTCCTGCCCGGTCAGGCCATCGACGACCAACAGCGTCTCGCGCGGGCCCGCCACATCGCGGACGGCTGCGGCCTGGGCAATCAGTTCCGCGTCGATATGCAACCGGCCCGCCGTGTCGAGCATATAGACATCATAACCGCCAAGGCTGGCCTGGGTTTTGGCGCGTTTGGCGATGGTCACCGGGTCTTCGCCTTTGACAATCGGCAGGGTGTCAACGCCGATCTGGGTGCCCAGGATCGCCAGTTGTTCCATCGCGGCGGGGCGGTTGGTATCCAGCGACGCCATCAGAATGCGTTTGCCCTCCCGCTCTTTCAGGCGTTTGGCAAGTTTGGCGGTGGTGGTGGTTTTGCCCGAGCCCTGCAGGCCGACCATCAGGATCGGTGCGGGCGGGTTGTCGATTTTCAGGGTGCCGGGGTCACCCGCGCCGGTGAGAGTGGCGATCAGTTCATCATGGACGATCTTGATGACCTGCTGACCGGGCGTGACCGATTTGGTGACTGCGGCACCGGTGGCTTTCTTTTCCACCGCTTTGATGAATTCGCGGGCGACGGGCAGGGACACATCGGCCTCAAGCAGCGCCACGCGCACCTCGCGCATGGCCGTGCGCACGTCATCTTCAGACAGGGCGCCCTGTTTGGTGAGACGGTCGAAGACGCCAGACAGGCGTTCAGAGAGGTTTTCAAACATGGGCCACGGCCCCCTTCGTTATCTCGGTTTGCCCCTTGCAGATAAGGGGCATGCGGAAATGCACCAAGACCCAACGTCATTTTCGCACGGGCGGCAAAACCAAACGGCTTTGCCCCCGTGGGCGAAACCTCGCTGACGGGGGGCGATCCTGTTTTCGGTCACAGGACCGGAACGCTGATGCAATCCGGTATTTCGTGCGGATTAGGGCAGTCAGGGGGGCAGAGTCAAGGGGCGGGTTTATGTGCAGTCGGCCTGCAGTGCGGTCACATCACCGGCCAGCATATCGCCATTGTTGGAATGCAGCTGAAAGGTGCGTCTGAGCGCCAGACTGTCCCATTCATCCTGCGTCATCGGCGGCACCGGTTCCGGGCGGGTGCCGGGGGTGCCGTAAAGTGTCAGCGCCATGGGCCCGTCAAAACGGCTGCCCGCGAAGGTGAAGCCGGTCACATGATGGGCATAGATCCCGACCAGATCAGAGGTGAAATCGCGGCTGGTGGTGATCAGGGCCCAGACCGGGCCGCTGATCGTGTCATTCAGCGCCATGGTGCCGGTGGCCAGATGCGCGGTCGAGCCGCCTTCCTGGCGAAAGCTGCCCTCGGTGGTGAACTCGGCATGGCCCATAAGCTCGGTCCCCGGGGGGATGTCGCCGACACCACGGGTGACCTCGATTGTAAACTCCAGCGCACAGGTTTGTGCCGCCAGCGACGCCGGGACTGCGAAAGCGGCACAAAGGAGCAAGGCAAAGCGCATGATAGGCAGTCTAGGGCATCTGTTCGGAACACACCAGTTTCGGGTCTCTTCGAGGGTCGGCATCCGGGAGGGCCTGATCAGGCGGCCAGGGCTGCGATCTGGCCATGGGCTTTTGCAACCGTGGCCTCGGCATCCAGGGCCAGCTGGTCGGCGGTGACACATTGCACATCCGTGATGCCGATAAAGCCCAGCACATGGGTCAGATAGCCGGTGGCAAAGTCGATATCCGAGCCTGCCGCCGTGCCGCCCGACGCAACGGCGACGATGGCGCGCTTGCCGCTCAGCAGGCCGACAGGGCCGTTTTCGGAATAGGAGAATGTGACACCGGCACGGGCCACCAGGTCGATCCAGGCTTTCAGCGCGGCGGGCACGCCGAAATTGTAGATCGGCAGGCCGATCACCAGGGTATCGGCGGCCTTGATCTCGTCAATCAGCCTGTCGGACAGGGCGAGTGCTGTGCGTTGCGCCTCCGTCCGCTCGGCGGCGGGCGTGAAATTGGCGGCGACCCAGGTCTCGTCAATCAGGGGCATGCCCTCGGCAAGGTCGCGGATGATGACCGGGATATCCTCACCCAAACGGGCAAGAATCCGGTCGGTCAGGTCGCGGGAGATGGAGCCCGCGCGCCGGGCGGAGGCGTCAATACGGAGGATGGAATCTGTCATGGGTCTGGCTTCTTTCACGGGTGTAAGCATGTCTGTGAGAGAAGAATTGGGACTTGCGTGAATGAACACAATATGCCCAAATACTCCATACTATGTGTAGGAGTGCACAGATATGTCCTTTGACCACTGGGATGAGATTCGCACCGCTTATCAGGTTGCGCGTATGGGCACGGTCAGCGGGGCTGCCGAAGTTCTGGGTGTGCATCATGCCACGGTGATCCGCCATATTGATGCCTTGGAGGGTCGGCTGGGGGCCAAACTGTTTCAGCGCCATGCCCGGGGTTATACGGCCACCGAGGCGGGGCAGGATCTGCTGACTGTCGCGGGCGGGGCGGATGACCAGTTCACGCAATTGGCCGGGCGGATCAAGGGCCGTGGGAATGAGGTGACCGGCGAATTGATCGTGACCTCGCTGGAGTCGCTGTCGCCGCTTTTCATTCCTGCCATTGCCCGGTTTCAGGACCAGCATGCGGAATTACGGGTGCGCCTTGTGACCGATAGTCGCCTGTTCCGGCTGGAATATGGTGAGGCACATGTGGCGATCCGCGCGGGTACTCTGCCCGATCAGCCTGACAATATCGTGCAGCCGTTTTTTACCCAGACCATCCGTCTGGCGGCCCATAAAAGCTATGTCGAGCAATACGGGATGCTGGATGATACCAATCTTGATCAGCACCGGTTCATCGGTTCCGCGGTTGAAACGCCGCGCGCGCCGTTTCTGCAATGGCTGGGCCAGATGGTCCCGGACAGCAGCATCTATTTCCGCACCACCGAAATGCGCGCGGTGAAAGATGCGGTACTAGCCGGGATCGGTATCGGGTTTCTGCCCGGCTGGGACAGGGATGGCACCGAGGATCTGGTCGATATGCTGCCCTCGCTGGAGGAATGGTCGGCCAAGACCTGGCTGGTCACCCATATGGACCTGCACCGGACCGCAAAGGTGCAGACCTTTCTGCGGTTTCTGAAGGAAGAGGTGAAAACCTGGCCGGTGGATTAAGGCCTGTGGGTGAGGCGCTGTCTCCGTCCCGGCAGGGTCATCTGGCGATGCTGGCCTTTTCGGCGCTGGTGGCCGGGTCGTTTTCCCTGGGCGGGCAGATCGCCAATGAGATCGCGCCCGCAGCCCTGAACGCTGTGCGGTTTGCCCTGGCAGCCGGGGTGATCGGGGCGGTGCTTGCGGTCCGTGGCGGCGGCTTTGGCGCGGTGATCGTGGCGCCGTGGCGGTATCTGGTTCTGGGCGGTCTGTTCGCGACCTATTTCGTGACCATGTTCGAAGGGCTGAAAACCGCGCCTCCGGTTTCGGCGGCGGCCGTGTTCACCCTGACACCGGTGATGGCGGCCGGGTTTGGCTGGCTGTTGCTGCGACAGGTGACAACGCCGCGCATCGCGCTGGCGCTGGCTGTCGGGGCGGTAGGGGCGCTTTGGGTGATTTTCCGCGCGGATCTGTCGGCGCTTCTGGCCTTCGAGATCGGTCGCGGGGAATGGGTGTTTTTCTGGGGCTGCATGTGTCACGCGGCCTATACACCTGCCGTGCGGTGGCTGAACCGGGGCGAACCGGTTCTGATCTTCACTTTCGGCACGCTTCTGGCCTGCGCATTTGTTCTGCTGATCTGGGGCTGGCATGACCTGCGGGCGACCGATTGGGGCGGGTTGCGCCCGCTGGTCTGGATCACGCTGTTCTATGTGTCGATCATTGCCAGTTCCACCACGGTGTTTCTGGTGCAGTACGCAACCCTTCGGTTGCCATCCTCAAAAGTGATGGCCTACACATATCTGACACCTTCCTGGGTGATCCTGTGGGAGATTGCCCTGGGGCAACCGGTGCCCGGCCTGCTGGTTCTGGGCGGCATAGTCTTGACCATTCTGGCCCTGTGGATGTTGTTGAAAGATGAGACCCCCGGCTTGAGCAAGATCAAGGAACGGGAGCCGGAACCACTTTAGACATCCAACTGCGACTGGAGGATCGACCATGCCGGCTGCCACCACCCGCGATGCGCTGATTGCCGTTACCACCAAGGAATATGCGAAGCTGAAGACGCTGATCTCCGGTCTTCCTGCGGATATGGCGCAACGGACATTCGACGATGACACCTCGATCAAGGATGTCATCATCCACCGTGCCCATTGGTGTGCGTTGTTTTTCAGATGGCTGGATCAGGCGGCGGCGGGCGGCCCGGTTTATATGCCCGATGAAGGTGTGAAGTGGAACCAGTTGAAACCCTATAATGCCGCCCTGCGGGAAAGATATGCGGATATGTCCTGGGCTGATGCCCAGGCTTGGCTTGACCGGGAGCATTCGCGTTTGCTGACCTTTATCGAGGCAGAGACGGATCAGAGCCTTTATGGCGGCCCGTTTCCAATGACCGAAGGCTGGACCACCGGGCGCTATGCGGAGGCCAGCGGGCCAAGCCATTACCGCTCAGCCGCGAAGTTCATCCGCGCCTGTTTGCGGTCTGCATAGGCATCACTCTGTCGGCAGGTCTTCCACCCGGTCGCGCATTTCCTCGGGGAAGGCCGAAAGCGGTACGCGGGCCATGTCATAGGTGATGGTGCCCAGGGGCGCGGGCAGGGCCACCATCTGCTGCATCGAATTGCCGGAACAGGTATAGGTGATCACCGGGTTGAAGCTTTGCGGCCCCGGTGGCGGCGCCACCGGCACCGTCGCACTGCCATCAGAGGTGGTGACCGTCATTTCCCCTGTCAGGCCGCCTGCGCCGCCGGGCAGATGACAGATATCCAGCATCCCACCCATCGCGGTGATATATCCCGCAGAGGTGATTGTCTGCGCATTCATCTCGACCCGGGTGATCTCGCCATCTTCATCCTCGAATGTGGCATTGCCATTGGCGCCCATCGGAAATGTCTCAAAAAACCCGTCCTCGTAGATGATCATTGCCACGGGACGTCCGAGATCGTTGAAACTGGCGCGGACATTGTCGGGCATGGCGCGCATCATGGCCTCCATCGCCTCGGGGATTGTGCTGGACCCGATCCAGGCGCCGACCAGACAGGTTTCAATTGGCCCGACCGGGCTTTCACAGGTCTGGGCCGCGCCGGGGCCAGCCAGGGCGGCTGTCAGAAACAGGGGCAGGCTGAAACGCATGGGATGTCCTTCCGATCAGGATCAGTTTTGCATAACATAAGACGGCCGGTCTGGGCCCGCAGTTCAATCATCGTTCAATGTGCTGTTCAGAAACGCCTCGAATGCATCCAGGTTCACCGGCTCGAACTGGCCGAAACCCTGCATCCAGACAGAGGCCTCTTTCATCGCGTCAGGGTCGAGTTTGCACCATTTGACGCGGCCACGCTTTTCCTGCGTGATCAGACCGGCCCGGGTCAGGATGGTCAGATGTTTGGAAATTGCGGCCAAAGACATCTCAAACGGCTCGGCCACGTCAGTGACGGCCATGTCATCCTCCAGCAGCATCGACAGGATGTGCCGGCGTGTGGGGTCGGCAAGGGCCGAGAAGGTGGTGTCAAGCGCGTGGGCCATGGAGATGTTAAACGCGGGAACCGGGGCAATCGTCAACCAGACGGTTGAATATGGGGCCTGGCGGCAGGATCGAGGCTTCTTTGTCACACCCTTATTAAATCAATTATTTTCAATGTCTTGGTGGGGATTCTCCTAGACCGCCCGCACATTGACTCTGCGCCACGCTCTGTTAGCTTCCGCCCGAGTTTCAAAGGGGTGTCTTGCCGATGCCGGACCAGCCTGATCCTGACCGCCTGAAGGCGCTGGAGGACCGGTTGAGAAAAGTCCGGCAATCGCAGGCTGAGACACCGCCGACGGAGACACATTATTCTCAGGCGCAGCATGCCTGGCGGATGGTGATTGAACTGGTGGCCGGTCTGGGGATCGGCTTTGGCATCGGATACGGGTTGGACGTGCTGATCGGCACCACGCCCTGGCTGATGCTGATATTTACGCTTCTCGGTTTTGTCGCCGGGGTAAAGACGATGATCCGCTCGGCGCAGGAGATGCAGCGCCAGGCAGAGGCGAAAGACGAAGGGGACTGACACGTGGCCATGGATACAAACACATCCGCCGATACCCAAACCGCGAAATCCGGGTCAAGCCGCACCATTGCCTTTGCTTTGATCGCGCTCGCGGTTGTGTTGATCATCCTCGGATTGGTGGATGATTATGAAAGCGGCCTGTCGATCCACCCCATGGACCAGTTTATCATCGCGCCATTTTTCGGTGACGGACCGATCCACTGGTACACGGTGACCAATACGGCGGTCTGGATGGGCCTGGGGGTTTTGGCGATTCTTCTGGTGATGGTGGTCGGCACGCGCGGGCGCGCGGTGATCCCCAGCCGGGCACAGTCGATTGCGGAACTGGCCTATGGCTTTGTGCGCAAGATGGTTGAAGACGTGGCGGGCAAGGATGCATTGTCGTTCTTTCCCTATATCTTCACCCTGTTTCTGTTCATCCTGTCGGCGAATTTTCTGGGTCTGATCCCGGGTAGTTTTGCACCCACCAGCCATATCGCGGTGACCGTGATCCTGGCGCTGGCGGTTTTCGTGACGGTGACAGTTCTGGGGTTTGTCAAAAACGGCGCCGGGTTTCTGGGGCTGTTCTGGGTATTCTCGGCGCCCCTGCCGCTGCGCCCGGTTCTGGCGATCATCGAGGTGATTTCCTATTTCGTGCGCCCGGTCAGCCATTCCATTCGTCTGGCGGGCAATGTCATGGCCGGTCACGCGGTTCTGAAAGTGTTCGCGGGCTTTGCCGGTGCCCTTGGCGCCGGGGCCATCGCCCCGATCTTCGGCATTGTTGCCATCTACGGGCTTGAGGTGCTGGTCAGCGCCATTCAGGCCTATGTCTTCACCATCCTGACCTGCGTCTATCTGAAGGACGCGCTTCACCCGTCACATTAATCCGGGCGGTCAGGGTTTCAAATTCAAGCCAATTCCAACGTAAGGAGAGACGATCATGGAAGGCGATATCGCAAATATGGGTCAATTCATCGGTGCAGGCCTGGCCGCTATCGGTTCAGGCGCCGCTGCCATCGGTGTGGGCCATGTGGCCGGGAACTTCCTGGCGGGTGCGTTGCGCAACCCGTCGGCGGCCGCTGGTCAGACCGCGACGCTTTTCATCGGCATCGCATTTGCAGAAGCACTTGGGATTTTCGCATTCCTGGTTGCTCTGCTGCTGATGTTTGCTGTCTGAGCCACCCGAACCTTCCTTACGTCCGGGTCATCGGCGATATGCGGGTGGCCCGGTGTAGTCCCGGTTCCAGGAGGACAAGATGGCCGATGAAGCCCTTGTAGCTGCAGAAGAAGCCGCCGGTGCGGCGGGCATGCCGCAGCTCGAATTATCCACGTTCCCGAACCAGATTTTCTGGCTCGTGCTGACGTTGATCGCGATTTACCTGATTCTGTCGCGCATTGCGCTGCCAAGGATCGGGGCGGTTCTGGCGGAACGTCAGGGCACGATCACCAATGACATTGCCGCCGCCGAAGATCTCAAACGGAAGGCCGGTGAAGCGGAAGACGCCTATAACAAGGCGCTGGCCGATGCCCGCACCGAGGCCGGAGAGATCGTCGCCGCGACACGCGCCGAGATTCAGGCGGAACTGGCAGAGGCGACCGCGCATGCGGATGCGGAGATTTCCGCGAAAGCCGCCGAAAGCGAAGCCCGGATTGCGGAGATCCGCGCCGGTGCGTTGCAAAGCGTGGAGGAGGTTGCCGGCGAAGCCGCAGCCGAAATCGTTTCGGCCCTGTCCTCGGGGCCCGCGGATGCCAGCGCGGTTCAGGCCGCTGTGGCCGAGCGCATGCAGGGAGGCGGCCAATGATACGGTTTGTCATCGGGTTTGGCCTGCTGAGCACGCCGGCCTTTGCGGCCGGCGGTCATGGCGGGTATGATTTCACCTCGTTCTTCGACACGAATTTCGTGGTGCTGATCGGCTTTCTGCTGTTTCTGGCGATTATCTTCTATTTCAACATCCCCGGAATGCTGGGGGGCATGCTGGACAGTCGCGCGGCACAGATCAGGGCCGATCTTGATGAGGCCCGTGCCCTGCGCGAAGAGGCACAGACGATACTGGCGAGCTATGAGCGCAAACAGCGCGAAGTTGCGGCCCAGTCAGAGCGGATTGTGGCAGCCGCCCGCGCCGATGCAACAGCCGCGGCAGAGCAGGCCAAAGAGGATCTGAAAACCGCAATTGCACGGCGTTTGCAGGCGGCGGAAGACCAGATTGCCAGTGCCGAACAATCGGCGGTGCGCGATGTGCGCGACCGGGCGGTTGAGGTGGCTGTGGCGGCTGCGGCGCAGGTGATCGCGGCGCAGACAACGGCGGCAGAGGCCAACAAGCTGATCGACGCGGCGATTGCGGATGTCGAGACGCGGCTGCACTGAACCAAACGCGCCTGTTTGATGCGAAAGCCCCCCGGCGGAAACGCACGGGGGGTTTTCTTTTGCGGCGGGTGGCAGCGGCGCGGCCCGCAAGCGGCCTTCCCGCTGCCTGTGCCTCTGGCAGGGATATTTTTGAAGCAGAGAAGGGGGTATAGCTTTTCGGGGTCAACCTGAAACAGGCCGTATCGAAAAGCGTGTTCGGGCCAAGGGCGAGAGGTGGCTTTTCGATACAGGGCTTGCCCGAAACGCTTCAGGATTTGGCAAATCTGTCAGCCCAGGTCGGGAGCAGATCATCCGGCGCGGTCGTGGCGTGATAGACCCCGCTTGCGATGGCGCGTGACAGGCACAGCGCCGCCCCATGGCCGAGGCTGAGCAGATCCGTTTCGGCTGTGGTCAGCGGTTTTGCCCCGGTGGCGGTGGCAAAGACCAGATCGCCATCCATCGGTGTATGGCTGGGATAGATCGCGCGGGCCATGCCGTCATGGGCGGCGACCGCAAGCCGGGTGGCCTGGGCCTGGGTCAGGCTCGCATCGGTGGCGACAATCGCGATGGTTGTGGCCTGCCCGCCGCCTTTGAGCGGTGTGGGCGCCGCAGGGTCAAATTTCGGTGCCGGGCCAAGCCCGCCGAATTCAGCGTTGAATTCATATGGTGCGGCCCAGAAATGCCCGGTTTCACCCATGGTCACCCGGCCAAGGGCGTTGACCGCAACCAGCGCCCCCACGGTATAGGGTCCAATCTGCAGCGAGGCCGAGCCAAGCCCGCCTTTCAGATCCGCCACCAGAGCACCGGTTCCGGCCCCTGCCGAGCCAAGCGGGAAGCTTTCCGCCGCCTTTTCCAATGCGGCGGCGCCCAAAGCCTTATAGGGGTTTTCATCCCAGTCCTTGTTGCCGCCATTGATCAGGTCGAACAGGATCGCGCCCGGAACAATCGGAACCACCACATCGCCCACGGGAAAGCCCCGGCCCTGACGGCAGAGCGCATCGGCAACGCCCGAGGCGGCATCCAGCCCGAAGGCCGAGCCGCCGGACAGCACCAGCGCATCCACCATCTGCACGGTTTTGTCAGGCGCCAGCAGGTCGGTTTCCCGTGTGCCCGGCGCGCCGCCCATGACATGCAAAGCTGCGGTGAAAGGCGCATCGCCCACCAGCACGCTACAGCCTGTCTTGATATGCGCATCCTCGGCATTGCCAACGCGGAGCCCCGCGACATCGGTGATCAGGTTTCTGGGTCCGGGCTGCATGTCAGGTCCTTTCGTTGATAGGCATCAGGCGATCTCCAGTCTTGGCGCGGCGGCCAGCAGGGCGCGGGTATAGCTGTGGCGCGGTGTGGTGAAGAGGGTTTCGGTTTCGCCTTCCTCGACGATCCGGCCAGCCTGCATCACCAGCACCCGGTCGGTGATCGCGCGCACCACATTCAGGTCATGGCTGATGAAAAGATAGCTGAGATGCAGCCGGGTTTGCAGATCGGCCAACAGGTCGAGGATCTGGGCACGGATCGAGACATCGAGGGCCGAGACAGCCTCGTCCAGCACCAGAATTTCGGGATGGGTGATCAGCGCCCGGGCAATGGCGATGCGCTGGCGCTGCCCGCCGGAAAACTCATGGGGGTATTTATGCATGTCGTCGGGTGCAAGCTGCACCGCCTCAAGCGCCCGGGCCACCCGGTCCCTCCGGTCGGCGCCCATGGGTGGGGACAGCATCAGGTGGAAAGGTTCGGCCACCAGGCGGTGCACCCGCCAGCGGGGGTTGAAACTGCCATAGGGGTCCTGAAACACGACCTGAATGCCCGAGCGGAGCGCATTGGGCATCGCCGGCCCCACGGGTTTGCCGAAGGCGGTGATCTGCCCCCCCTGGATCGGGTCAAGGCCCAGGATCGCGCGGGTCAGCGTGGATTTTCCGCAACCGCTTTCACCGACAAGGCCCAGGCTTTCGCCCTTGTGCAGATCGAAGCTGACACCATCCACCGCAGGGACCGGATCGCCCCGGGTCAGGCCCTTTCGCGGACCGGGATATTGCCGCAGGACGTTTCTGACCGACAGAAGCGGCGCGGGTTCCGCCCCGCCCGGCCGGTCGGGCTGATGGGCGGAGGCGGCGAAAAGGGCGCGGGTATAGGGGTGGCGTTGTTCGGTCAGAACCTGCGCTGTCGGCCCCTGTTCGACGATCTCGCCCTTTTGCATCACTGCCACCTGACCGGCCATATGGGCCACCACGGCCAGGTCATGGGTGATCAGCAGCAGTGACATGTTTTCCTCGGCCACCAGATCCTTCAGCAGGTCGAGGATCTGCGCCTGTGTGGTGACATCCAGCGCGGTGGTGGGTTCATCGGCGATCAGCAGGCGCGGGTGCAGCGCGATGGCGGCGGCGATGCAGACACGCTGACGTTGCCCGCCGGAAAGCTCATGGGGGAACCGGTCCATCCCGATCTGTTCAAGGCCGACACGGTTCAGCCGGTCGCGGGCGATGCGACGGGCCTCTGCCCGGGTCGCGGCGTTATGGATCAACAGTGTTTCGGCCACCTGATCGCCGATGGTCTGCACCGGGTTCAGGGCGGTCATAGGTTCCTGAAAAATCATGCCCAACTGGTTGCCGCGCAGCGCGCAAATCTCGGCCTCGGTTCTGTCCAGCAGGTCAATCTCGTCAAGCCGGGCCTGGCCCGTTACATCTGCCCCCTGCGGCAGAAGCTGCATCAGCGCCAGCGCAGTCATGGATTTGCCCGACCCGCTTTCGCCGACCAGACCAAAAATCTCTCCCTCCCCGATGTTCAGTGTGACATCTTTGAGGATTGGGGTGCCGTTGATCGAAAGGCTGAGCGTATCGACCGCAATCATATGCGTTGTCTCCGCAATCGGGGGTCCAGCACATCGCGCAACCCGTCGCCCATGAGGTTCAGACCAAGCACCATCAGCACGATGGCAAGCCCGGGCAGAACCGCCAGCATCGGATGGGTGTAGATCATCGTCTGCGCCTCGGCCAGCATCCGGCCCCAGCTTGGTATCGGGGGCTGGGCACCCAGACCTACATAGGACAGACCGGCCTCGGCCAGAATCCCGAGAGAGAACTGGATCGTCGCCTGAACAATCAGAAGATTGGCGATATTGGGCAGGATATGTTCGGCACTGATGCGGATTTTGCCCTTGCCCGCCGTGCGGGCGGCAAGAATGTAGTCAAGTGTCCACAGGCTCAGCGCGCCGCCGCGTGCGACACGGGCGAAGACGGGGATGTTGAAAATACCGATGGCGAGGATGGCGTTCAGCGCCGAAGGGCCGAAAACCGCAGTGATCAGAATGGCGATGACAAGGCTGGGAAAGGCAAAGATCAGGTCATTGCCGCGCATGATGACCTCATCCAGCAGGCTGCCTCTTGTCGCGGCTGCGGCCAGACCAAGGGGCACGCCAAGGGTGATGCCGATGCCCACGGCGACCAAAGCCACGGCGATGGAGGTGCGCGCGCCGACCATCAGCATCGACAGAAGATCGCGGCCAAACTGATCGGTGCCCAGAAGAAACCTGCCGTTGGCCGGTTGCAGACGATTGGCGATGACCAGATCGGTCACGTCATAGGGCGTCCACAGAAAGCTGATCAGCGCGGCGGCCAGAAACACCGATGACAGGGCAGCGCCGATCAGAAGGGAGGCAGGCAGGCGGGTCATTTGCGGCGCAACCTTGGGTCTGCGGCGGCATAGGCGATATCGACCAGAAAGGTGACCAGGATCACCGCGAAAACCAGAAGCATGGTGACGCTTTCAACCACCACCAGATCCCGCTGGGTGATGCCCTGAAAGATCAGCCGCCCGAGACCCGGAAGGAAAAAGACATTCTCGATAATGATCGCGCCTGCCAGCAGGAACGAGAATTGCAGCCCGATGATGGTCAGCACCGGGATCAGCGCATTGCGAAGCGCATGGCGCAGCATCGCCTGACGGCGTGTCAGGCCCTTGGCACGCGCGGTGCGCATGTAATCCTGACCCAGCGTGTCCAGCAGCGCAGAGCGCATGACCCGCGCCAGGATCGAGGCCTGCGGAAGCGCCAGTGCGATGGCCGGCAGGGTCAGCGATTTGACAGCCGCCAGCGGATCGGACCAGCCCGGAAACCCGCCGGCCGAGACCCATTGCAGGTTCACCGCGAAGACCAGCACCAGCAGCATGGCGAACCAGAAATTCGGCACCGCGATACCCAGTTGGGTGCCGCCCATGATGCTGTAATCGGTGGTGCTGCCCTGACGCGATGCCGCGATCAGGCCGATGGGAAAGGCGATCAGGGTGGACAGGGTCAGGGCATATCCGGTCAGTGGCAGCGACACCCAAAGCCGATCAAGGATCAGGTCAGACACCGGCACGCGATAGGTGTAGGAGGTGCCGAAATCGCCGGTCATCATCCCCGAAACCCAAGCCCAGTAACGTTCAACCAGGGTGCCGCCAAGGCCAAGCTCCTCGCGGAGGTTGGCGATCCCGGTTTCGGTCGCGTTCAGGCCCAGCATGAAGGCGGCAGGATCGCCCGGGATCACCTCGATCACCAGAAAAATCACCAGAGAGGCGGCAATCAGGCTGAGGCCGAGGGAGATCAGTCGGCTGAGAATATAGCGCAGCATAAGCGCGAGGTTATAGCGTTTCGACTTTACATTGAAGCCGTGCAACGGCTTTCGCGTTTGAGCCAAAGGCGAAAGGCAGCGAAAGGCGTTTCAACAGTAAGTCGAAACGCTTTAGACGCGGTCTGCATGATGGGCCAGAGCAGAGTTGAGATGGGCGCCGTGCCGTGTCAGGCGCCGGAAATCAGCAGTTCGGCCTCAACCTCGATCGCAAAATTCATCGGCAGGCCCGCAACCCCGATGGCCGAGCGGGCATGACGCCCGATCCCGGCGCCGAACACATCAAGGATCAGATCGCTGAACCCGTTGATCACCAGATGCTGCTGGTCATAGCCGGGCGCTGAGTTGACCATGCCAAAAACCCGCAGCCAGCCGGTGACGCGGGACAGATCGCCAATCTCGGCCTTCAGATTTGCCAGAACCGACAGCGCGATGTCCCGCGCCGCGTGTTGCCCCTCTTCTGTGGTCAGATCACGGCCCAATTGCCCGTATGGGCCCGCAATGGTGCCATCGGCGGCCTGTTTTGGATGGCCCGAGATCAAGACGCGATTGCCCCGCCGGTTCACGAATGTGAACGGCAGATGAAGCCCCGGTGCGAGGGTGACAGGTGCGGGCAGGTCCAGCCCCAGCTCGGTCAGGCGGTGTTCGGGTATGTGCATGGATGGCTCCGTTACTTGCGGTTCTTTTGGGAATGTCTTGGTCTGGATGCGTTCAGACCGACAGAATTGCAGACAGGTTTCGGAACACCAGTGCGGAAAACGCGTTGCCGGGCCATTTCATGAAACTGATACATTTCCGTTACGTCATCTTCACCAAGCCGGGCGACGACGCATTGTCACGTTTGCAACCCTTGGAGATATGTATGACGTCTCGATTTCTGACCCTGACTTCGGCTTTGTCCCTGATGGCCGGGCCCGCCCTGGCGGATATGAATTTCAACCGCATCGCCTCTTTCGCGGTGGTGGAGAACAGCCCGGAGGCGGAGGAAACCTCGGCCGAGATCATTGCGGCGACAGCGGATGGGATGACGCTGGTCTATACCGACAGCCCGCTGGAGGCGTTGGGGTTCATCGACATCACCGACCCGGCCAATCCTGAACCCGCCGGGATCATGGGTCTGGGTGGCGAGCCGACCTCGGTCGCGGTGACCGGGGCCTATGCGCTGGCGGGGGTGAATACCTCGGAAAGCTACACCGCACCGTCGGGATATCTTGTGGAGGTCAATATCGCTGAGCAGAGCGAGATGGGGCGCTGTGATTTGCCGGGCCAGCCGGATTCGGTTGCGATTGCACCGGACGCCTCATTTCTGGCGGTCGCGATCGAGAATGAACGCGATGAGGATCTGGGCGACGGGCGGGTGGGGCAGATGCCTGCGGGCTCTGTGGTCATGGTCGATCTGACATCCGAGGGTCTGCTTGATTGCGGCACGCTTCGGCTGGCCGATGTCACCGGTCTGGCCGAGATTGCACCGGAAGACCCGGAGCCGGAATATGTGTCGATCAACGATGAGGGCGAGGTGGTCGTCACCCTGCAGGAGAACAACCATATTGTTGTGCTGTCCTCCATCGGCGCGGTGTTGAGCCATTTTTCTGCCGGATCGGTCGATCTTGACGGGATTGATGTGGGTGAGGAACGCGCTTTCGCCTTTACCGGCAGCCAGCCGGGCCGGGTGCGCGAACCCGATGCGGTGACCTGGATCGACAACAGCCATTTCGCCATCGCCAATGAGGGAGATATGGATGGCGGCAGCCGCGGCTGGACGATTTTCAGCCAGGATGGCACGGTTGTCTATGACAGCGGCACATCGTTCGAACGGGCGATTGTCGAGATCGGTCATTACCCCGAACGGCGGTCCGGCAATAAGGGTGTTGAGCCGGAAAGCGTAACCTTCGCAGTCTTTGATGGCACACCGATGGTGTTTGTGGGGGCCGAGCGGGCCTCGGTTGTGGGGGTCTATGATGTGACCGACCTGGCCGTCCCGGTTCTGACGCAGTTGCTGCCATCCGGGATCGGGCCGGAAGGCTATGTGACCATCCCGTCGCGGAACCTGCTGATCTCCGCCAATGAAGTGGACGGGCTGGAAGATGGCGCGGCGCGCGCCCATGTGATGATCTTCGAATATCAGGATGCAGCCGCCAGCTATCCGCATCTGACCAGTGCGGGTATGGATGAGCTGACTGGCTGGGGCGCTCTCTCGGGTCTTGTGGCGGGGGATAACGGGCTGATCTATGCGGTCAATGACAGTTTCTATGCCATGCAGCCGACAATCTTCGTGATTGACCCAGGCGAAAGCCCGGCGCGGATTGTCGATGCCATCCGGGTGACGCGGGGTGGTCAGCCCGCGCAATTGCTGGATATGGAAGGCATTACGCTGGATGGAGATGGCGGGTTCTGGATCGCCTCGGAAGGCCGGACAGACCGGTTGGTGCCCCATGCGCTTTACCATGTGGGGTCTGACGGCGGGATCATGGATTACGTGCCCTTGCCGACAGAATTGCAGGCGGTGGAGCGGCGCTTTGGTTTCGAGGGTATCACCCTGGTGGGTGACACGCTGTGGATGGCGGTTCAGCGGCCCTGGGCGGATGATCCGGCGGGCCATAGCAAGCTGGTGTCCTACAATACCGAAAGCGAGGAATGGGGCGCGGTGCTTTACCCGTTGACCGAGCCCGCAACCGGCTGGGTCGGGCTGAGCGAGATCGTGGCCGATGGGGATTTTGTCTATCTGATCGAACGCGACAATCAGATCGGGGCGGCGGCGGCGGTGACCAAGCAGATCACCCGCATTCCGCTGGCTGATATGATGCCCGGCGCACTGGGCAGTGACCTGCCTGTCATGGCGCCGGAACTGGTGGTTGATCTGCTCCCCTATCTGACCTCAACCGGCGGGTTTGTCCTGGATAAGGTCGAAGGGCTGGCGATCATGGCGGACGGGACCATGTGGGCTGCCACCGACAATGACGGGGTCGATGACCATTCGGGCGAGACAATGTTTTTTGCGCTTTCGCCGATGTGATTGGGTATTTTGATCATGATCAGGCCCCTGCAGAGAGATCTGCAGGGGCCTTATTTTTGGCATCTAAAGCGTTTTGCGTTTTATATGAGGCAGTCCAATTGAAAACCGCGTTCGAGCCGAAGGCGAGAGGCAGCGGTTTTCAATGCAGATCAAACGCAAACCGCTATAGGGGATGTTGCCCCGGATAAGTGGGCGTATCATAGGGTGGTGACGCGCAAGATGGAGACCCCCCGATGACCGACCAGACACCCGCATCCGGCATGGCATTCAAAGCGATCCGGGCGATTGACTACACGGTCATTTTCACCCGCGATATGGATGCGATGCGCCTTTTTTACGAAGATATCCTTGGGTTTGTGATGACCCGGGAATTGTCACCAAACTGGCTGGAATACCGTGTCGGGGAGAACACATTGGCGCTCGCCAGACCGGGGTTGACCGCATCGGATATGCCGGTGCCGGATGGGACTGCGGCGCTGCAACTGGCGTTTAAAGTCTCCGCGTCCGAGGTTGATCAATGTGCCGAGGAGTTGACCGCAAAAGGGGTCGCCCTTGTCTCCCCGCCGACGGATCGTGATTTTGGCCATCGCACGCTGTTCTTTCGCGACCCGGATGGCAATCTGTTGGAGATATTTGCAGAGATTTAGAGCAGAAATCGTTCAGTCTGAATCAAAATTCACTGCCTCTCGATCAGCAAGCTGCTGATCTCGAACGTGAATTTTGATGGCGATGGTGCAGAATAAAACGATTTCGCTTTAGGGTGTGCGGTGCGTTGCCGGATTATGATCCAGCGTTCTTACATGTTTCCGGGCAAAGAAAACGCCCCGATGCGACATTGCGCATGGGGCGTTTCAGGTGTTTCGATATCCTGATCCTATTGCGTCCAGCGCACCCCGGTCAGGTCATTGGCCTGGGTGGGGGAATTTTCCCACAACCCTTCGATATTGGCGTTTGCCACCCCTGTTTTCGGCAGTTGGAACAGGTAGCCGTTGACGTAATCATCGGCAATCACCTGCTGTGCCGCATGAAGCGCGGCAGTGCGTTCCTCGGGGTCGGTCATGCCTGTCAGATCGGTTATCATCTGCTGGAAGTCCGGGTTGTCATACTGGAAGTAATATTCCGGCCGGGCATAGATGCCGATATCGAAAGGTTCCGTATGGCTGACAATGGTCAGGTCGAAATCATGACCGCGAAACACCTGTTCCAGCCATTGGGCCCATTCCAGATTGCTGATCTCGGTCTGGATACCCACTGCGCGAAGCTGGGCTGCGATGATCTCTCCGCCCCGGCGGGCATAGGCGGGGGGCGGCAGTGCCAGACGCAGGGTCAGATCGCTGACACCCGCCTCCTCCAGAAGCGCGCGGGCGGCGTCAGGGTCATAGGCGGACTGGCCGGTCAGATCGACATAGTCCGGGTTATGGGGGCGAAATGCGTGCCGATGGGGGTGCCATAGCCAAACATCGCGCCGTCTATGATATCCTGACGGTTGATCGCATGGGTGATCGCCTCGCGCACGCGGACATCATCCAGAGGCGGCGATTGATTGTTCATCGCCAATATCGTTTCCCCCTCGGTGGAGCCGACAATCACGTTGAAACGCGGCTCTGCCTCGAACTGGCCAAGGGTTTCGGGCGCGGGAAAGATCGGAAAGGCATCCACATCGCCGGCCATCAATGCGGCAAAAGCAGCATTCGGGTCCGAGATGAAGCGGAAGGTCGCGGTTTCCAGCGCCGGGTCATCGCCCCAGTAATCCGGGTTGCGGGTCAGATCCACACGGTCGCCCTGCACCCAGTCGGAAAACACGAACGGGCCGGTGCCCACCGGGTTGGTGGCGTTGGTGTCTGCGGATTCCGGGGCAACAATGACCGCATCCCCCCAGGCCAGATTGAACAGAAGGGACCCGTTCGGCGCGGCAAGTGTAATCGCGACGGTGTTGTCATCCACGGCCACCACATTGTCGATATCGGCAAACAGCGCGGCCTGGGCGTTGGTGGTGTCTTCGGCCCGCGCGCGGTCAAGCGTAAAGACCACATCCTCGGCGGTGAAACTGGTGCCGTCATGGAAAGTGACATCGGGGCGCAGATGGAAGGTATAGGTCAGCCCGTTTTCGGAAATCTCCCAGCTTTCCGCCAGACCGGGCAGGATCGACCCGTCGGCGCCGAACCGGGTCAGCCCCTCGAAGACATTGGCATAGACCACTTCATCAATCGCGGCGGCGGCCCCGCCGGTCGGGTCAAGATTGGGCGGTTCAAGCTGCATGCCGATGGTAATATCGGTCTGCTGTGCCAAGGCACCGCTTGCAGTCAGGGCAAGGATCGCGGCGCTTGTTTTGAAACGATGGAACATAGGTTTCTCCCCTAAGATGGTATTGGCGTGATGGTAGGGGGCAAATGGACAGGCTTGCAAGCGGCGATCTCTTGCCGATTGCTGATCGCTGTCGCGCAACTGTTACTTTTGAGTCGCCCGAATCAACCGGCCGGAGTAGCGTTTTGGAACAGACGCGACCCCTCTTATCGACGGAGCTGCTTTATGCCGTTGCCCAGTCCTGAAGATATTGTTGCGCTTTCATCTGAACATGTGGCCCAGTTCATCACGGATCAGTCGAGTTCGAAAACGCTGAGCGTGCTGATGAAGCATCTTAACGAGCAACTGATGTCACCTGACGCGCCGACACGGGAAACGGCGCGCCAGGCGCTCAACCGTCTCGGGTTTCCAGAATACGCCTGAAACCTGCCCGATCCTCCAGCGCATGCAATCCTGAAGAACCGCACCGCTTTTCAGCATGGTTTGGTCTGCTGATTGCGCTTCAGGTCAGCAATTCCCGAAGGGTCAGCGCCATGACCTTGGCGCTGTCGATCATGTCGTCAATACCCACCCATTCATCGGGCTGATGCGCCAGATCAAGGATGCCCGGCCCATAGGCGATGCAGTTTTTCAGCCGCCCGATCCGGTCGATATGTTTCTGGTCATAGGTGCCGGGCGACACCACGAATTCCGCCTGTTTTGAAAGGACTTTCCCGATCGCGGCCTGAACGGTGCGAACCACGGGCGCGGCCTCGTCCGTCATGGTGGGCTGGACCTCATGCAGGTCGCGCAGCTCATAGGTGAAGTCGGGGCGCTCGGTTTTGACCTTTTCCAGCATGGCGGTGATCTCGGCTTTCACATCCGCGATATTTTCTTCTATAAGAAACCGGCGGTCGATGGTGATCACGCAGCGATCCGGCACGCAAGGAGAGGGGAAGCCGGTGTAATCCTCATCCTGTTCCGGTTCCCCCCCATGGATCGAATTGATGTTCAGCGTGGATTGTTTTGCACCCTCCGGCACAACCGGCATGGCGGTGCGCTTGGTGGCCAGAAGGGGGAACAGGCTCGCCTCCATCTCGGCCATGACCGCCCCCATATGGCGCACGGCACAATCCCCCAGAAACGGCATCGAACCATGGGCGATGCGACCCTGGGTTTCGATCTCGGCCCACCAGACGCCGCGATGGCCCAGGCAGATCCGGTCTTTGTTCAACGGTTCGGGAATGATCACATGCTGCACGCGGGCGGGGTCGAAATAGCCCTGTTCGGCCAGATAGGCGACACCACCATAGCCGCCTGATTCCTCATCTGCGGTGGCACTGATCTCAATCGCGCCCTTGTAATCGGGATAGGTGGCGATGAAAGCCTCGGCCGCGATGATCGAGGTCGCCAGCCCGCCTTTCATATCACAGGCGCCCCGACCATAAATCCTGCCGTCCTTTTCCTCTCCCCCGAAAGGGTCCACCGTCCAGCCATGGCCAACCTCGACCACATCATGATGGGAATTGAAATGCACACATTCCCCCGGTTCCGCCCCCTGATGGCGGGCCACAAGGTTCCAGCGCGGATAGGTTTCGCTGTCGGCCCGGGCGCCAAGCGCGCGGACCAGTTCCACATCATATCCGCTTTGGGTCAACCGGGCGGCGAGATACTCGCAAATCTCGCGATACTTGCGGCCCGGCGGGTTCAGCGTTGGAATACGGATCAGGTCTTGCGTCAGCGCGATCAGATCAGCACGGCGCTCGGCGATTGCGGTGTAAAGGCGGCAGGTATCAGACATGGGGTGCAACTTGCGCCCGTCAGCCCCGACCTGCAAGCCCAAGCCCGCAAGCCCAAGCCTGCAAACCCTGCCAATTCCCTTTCGGCCCCCCATATTAGACGGTATGACGGATCGTGAACATATGGGGAAAGCCCGATGCTGAATATCGGCCGGATGGCCATTATCCTTCTTGCGCTGCTGACATTGGTCTATGTCTGCGTCTTTCTCTATTGGCGGGCCGGGATTCGTGAACGGCTTGAGGAAGACTGGGTGATGGAGGGGCGCCCCGGGGACCGGGGGGATTGGGTCGGGCAGCGTGAGGCGCCGAAACTGCGCTGGATCCGTCGTGTGCTGATTCTGCTGGTCTATGTCCTGCCGATCACCGCGCTCAGCGTTTTTGTCTACGTCACGAATTAGGAAAGGGCCCTGCCCATGCGCTGGCCACGGATTATTTTTCTGTCTGTTCTGCTCCTGTTTCTGATCGCGTTTTTTCATTACACACTGCCACAGCGCGATGTGGTGCAGATCACCGGCACGGATGTCATCCGCACGGATTTCTCGCGCTGGAACCGGCTGTTCTACGCGCAATCCGACAGTGGTACGGTTGATGGCACCAACCGGGATTTGCGCCAGATCTTCGCGCAAACGGCGGATGATCGGGATATCGTGTATCGGAACGAGGATACCGGTTTTGGCTGGCCACCCTATTTCAAGCTGAACTCGGCGGATCTGCAGGCCCGCGCCACGAATCTGAGCCGCGCCGACGGGCGCGACCAATGGGTTGTGGTGACCCATTACGGCTGGCGGTCCACCTTTCTGACCGCCTTTCCGAACGCGGTGCGGATCACCCCGATCGACAACCCCGATGATCTCAACCCGATCCCCTGGCTGAACATCATCATTCTGGCGCTGCTGGCGCTGGCGCTGTTCTTCATCTGGCGGATGTGGGTACGGTTCGAGGACCGGGTGATTGACCCGGCGGTGGACCGGGTTTCCGTGCGCTGGGCAAAGATGCGCGACTGGATGGCCGGGCGACGATGACCTGAGCTAAGCGGCGTCTGCATTTAGGGGATTCCCAAATCGTCATCTGTTTGATTCAAGGTCGAAAACGGGAGGTGATCTTGAGCAGACGAACTTTAACAGACAGGCAATGGGCGATCATCGCGCCCTTGGTTCCGGGCAAGAAAGGGGATCGGGCGCGCACGGGTGCCGACAACCGATTGTTCCTCGATGCCATCCTCTGGCTCGCGCGAGGCGCATCTCCTTGGCGCGATCTGCCGCCTGAGTTGGGAAACTGGCGCACGGTCCATTCTCGGTTCCGACGTTGGACCATCACCGGTGTTTGGGAATGACAAGGATCAGAAAACGATCCAGTGAATCGTTTTCCCACAGGCATGTTTTCAAAGCGTTAAGCGCGGACCCGGACTTCGAATATGTCCTTGTTGACGCGACCATCTGCAAGACCCACGCGGACGCCACCTCTCAAAACCCCTCTCGGCAGATTGCTTGCGCAATCGCCTGCCGGTCAATGGGGGGCTTGAAGCTGCCGGTATTGGCCGCTCCAAAGGCGGCCTGACCATTGCACGGCAACACATGCTTGCATGTGTGGAAGTGGACCAAAATCCACGCTGCGGTCGATGCCCTCGGCCTGCCAATCCGCTTTACAATAACGCCGGGCCAATGGGGCGATAGTCCGCAGGCACGTGGTTTGATCGACGGGCTGACGGATGCGCAGCACGTCATCATGGATGCAGCTTATGATGCCGATCACCTCCGTCAGTTCATTGCTGATGACCTTGGTGCGACGGCACATATCAAGCGCAATCCAACGCGAAAGGAAGACCGACCCATCGACTGGGCGCTCTACAAGGAGCGCCATTTGGTCGAATGTTTCTTCAACAAACTCAAACGCTTCCGGCGTATCGCATTGCGCTGTGAGAAAACTGTCAGTTCATTCAAGGGATTCATAGATCTCGCATGTGCAATGGCGTGGATAAGCTAAATGCAGACGCCGCCTAAAGCGTTTTGCGTTTAATTGGTTCCATATCCTGCGGTTTTGAAGAAATTGAAGCCTTCTTCGTCGGTGAAGAGATCGCAGACGTGGCCAACCGCATTCCACAGCGTATCGTATGTTCTTGCTGCGGCTTTTCGGATCAACGTCTTGAGCTTTGAGAAGGCCATCTCAATCGGGTTCAGATCGGGGGAGTAGGGTGGCAGGAACAGGAACCATGCGCCCCGGTCGCGCAGCAGGTCTGCGGCGTATTTGCTTTTATGGCTGGACAGGTTGTCGAGGATGATCGCATTGCCAAACCAAACCAAACCATCCCTGGACCAATGGACAGGTCGAAAGGATGAACAGGGCCTTGAAGGAAGCCACCGTCAAGCGATACCACTACGGTACCCATGACAAACTCCGCCAGCATCTCGATACCTTCGTTGGTGCCTACAGCTATGCAAAGCGCCTCAAGAATCTCAAAGGCCTCACCCCATTCGAACACATCGCCAAATGTTGGACCGAAAAGCCGAAAAGCTTCAAACTAAACCCAAACCACCACATGCCGGGACTGAACACCTAACGCGCTTGTCAAAAACGGTCGACAATGGTCCCCAAAACTTCCTTGATCAAGATGGATACTATAGGCTTGTATTGCCACGATTAGTATATGGATGGTTTGGGTCGGCACAGCCCAGGAGTATCCGCATATATGGAAGAGACCTCCAACAACTCTGCCCCGGTGGGGGCGTCTATGCAGTCTGATCTGATTTCAGAGACGCTGCGTCTGTTCAATCACGACATCCGCGCGGCCATGTCCGATGTGATCGGCGGGTTGCGCTTGGTCGATATGGACCATCTTGATGCAGAAACCCGCGCCCAGCTTGAACGGGTCTGTGCCGCAGGTGAGACGCTGGCCGAACTGGTTGATGCCGCGCTGATGGCGGCGGCGGGCGAAACCCTGATCCGTCTGGATGACAGCGGGGTGGATTTGCGCGGGTACCTGACCGGGGTGAACATGCGCTGGGCCGGGCGTGCCGTCGAGGCCGGGTGCTGTTTTGTGCTGGAACGTGACCCGGACCTACCGGATCGCATTGGCGTGCCGCGGATGGCCCTTGACCGGATCCTGTCGAACCTGATCGGCAATGCCCTGAAACACGGGGGCAAGGGCCGGGTCACTCTGTGCGTCTCAATGGCGGCGGATGACACCCTGAAATTCAGCATAACCGATCAGGGTCCGGGGTTTTCTGCCGCCGCCATGGCCCGTCTGTTCACGGCCCGTGGGCGGCCCGAGATGGATACCCGCCCGGGATCGGGCCTTGGATTGCATATTGCCAAGGACCTGGCCGATGGGCTGGGTGGTGATCTTGAGGTCAGCGATACAGACGGGCAGGGCGCGGCTGTGACGTTAAGCCTGTCGCGGATGGTCTGGCAGGCGGGTCCGGCTACGGGGGAGGGTCCGGGCGATCCCCCTGATCTGTCTGATCTGCGGATTCTGGTGGCCGAGGATAATGAAACCAACCAGGTGATCGTGCGGCAATTGCTGGGGAACATGGGGGCCGCGCCGGTGATCGTCAATGACGGGATCGAGGCGCTGGATGTGCTGGGCCGGGAAAGCTTCGATATCGCGCTGGTGGATATCGAGATGCCGCGCATGTCGGGGATTGAACTGATGGCCGCGATCCGGGGGTTGAGCGATGCGCGTGCGCAGATGCCATTGGTGGCCCTGACGGCTTATGTGCTGCGCGACAACCGCGAGGCGATCTATGCCGCCGGGGCCGATGGGATCATCGGCAAGCCGATCCGCTCGGGCGAGGCTTTTGGCCGGTCGATCCTGCGGCATGCGGGCCGCGATCTGCCGATTTCGGATGCCGGGGCTGTTCTTGCCACCCTTGAGGCGGAGGATGAGATGAGCGCGCGGATAGACATGGCCCGGTTCGAGGCCTTGCTGGTTGCCGCAGGTCCCGATGGCAGTCGCGAGTTGCTGGCCCGGTTGCATGATGATCTGCACAATGTCTCCAGCGCGCTTGATACGGCGGTGGAGACCGGGGCGCTGCGCGCCATTCGCGGTCAGACGCATATCCTGCTTTCCCTGGCAGGGGCTGCCGGGGCGGATCGGCTGCGCCATCTGGCCGAAGCGCTGAACCTGGCCGCGCAGCGGGGGCGGATCAGCGACCTGCCGGGTCTGGCGGTGGCGTGCCGGGCGGATCTGACCGACCTGATCGCGTTGATTGAAACACGTCGCGCGACCATTTCGGGCTGATCCCGCACGGCGCGGGCTTGCGCTTGATCGCCCCGCACCCCAGACTGAGACGGAACACTGACCGGAGCCCCTTGCCCATGTCCCTGATCGACGCTGCTGCCGCCGTGCGCCTGAACGCCCATGCCCCCTATTCCGGTTTCAAGGTCGGGGCTGCCCTGCGCAGCGTCGAAGGCCATGACTATCACGGCTGCAATGTTGAAAATGTGGCCTATCCCGAAGGCACATGTGCCGAGGCGGGCGCGATTGCGGCGATGATTGCCGCAGGTGACAGCCGGATCGCCGAGATCGCGGTGATCGCAGACAGCCCGCAACCGGTGCCGCCCTGCGGCGGATGCCGTCAGAAACTGGCCGAGTTTGCCGATGGCGATGTGGTGGTGACCCTGGCCACGACCGATGGTGTGGAGTTGCGCATGACCGTGGCAGAGCTTTTGCCGGGGGCCTTTGATGCCAGCCATATGGATCGGGTCTGACCGGATGGATGCACGTTCTATCCTGATCAAGCTGCGCGAGGGGCAACCGCTCAGCAAGGCGGAAATATACTGGTTCACCAAAGGCATCGCCGGAGGCGAGATCAGCGATATGCAGGCCGGTGCCTTTGCCATGGCGATCTGCACCAGGGGGATATCCCGCGATGACCGGGTGCATCTGACCCATGGGATGTTGCAGACGGGGGAGGTTCTGACCTGGGATCTGGACGGCCCTGTGCTGGACAAGCATTCCACCGGCGGGGTGGGTGATACGGTGTCTTTGCTGCTGGCGCCTGCGCTGGCGGTCTGTGGGGCCTATGTGCCGATGATCTCCGGGCGCGGTCTGGGACATACCGGCGGGACGCTGGACAAGCTTGAGGCGATCCCCGGGTATCGCACCCAGATCAGCATCGCGGAACTGCAGGAGCTGGTGGCCGATATCGGCTGTGCGATTGTGGGCGCCTCGGGCGATATCGCCCCTGCGGATAAACGGCTTTACGGGGTGCGCGATGTGACCGGTACGGTGGAAAGCATCGACCTGATCACCGCCTCGATCCTGTCAAAGAAACTGGCCGCCGGGCTTGAGGCGCTGGTGCTGGATGTCAAGACCGGCTCGGGCGCGTTCATGGCGGACCCGGCGGATGCATTGGCGCTGGCGCAGTCTCTGGTGGAAACGGCACAGGGTGCGGGCTGCATGTGTTCGGCGCTGATCACCGATATGAACCAGCCCTCGGCCAAGGCGGCGGGCAATGCGCTGGAAGTGATCGAGGTGATGGAGGTTCTGACCGGTATGGGGTTCGGCACCCCGCTTTATCGTCTGACACTGGCGCTTGGCGGTGAGGTTCTGGCGCTTGGCGGTCTGGCGGCGGATGCCGCCGATGGCGAGGCGCGGATCGAGGCCGCGCTGACATCGGGTCAGGCCGCGGAACGCTTCGGCGAGATGGTGGCGGCCCTGGGCGGCCCTGCGGATTTCGTGGAACGCTGGCGCGACCGGCTGCCGGCGGCGCGGGTGATGGTTGATGTGCATCCGGTGGAACCCGGTTACGTGGCCGCGATTGACACCCGCGCCCTGGGGGAGGCGGTGGTGCATCTTGGCGGCGGGCGGCTGGTTGCCAGTGACAAGGTGGATCCGGGCGTGGGCCTGTCGGATATCGCGCCGATCGGGGCGCGGGTGGATAGTGGCCGGCCCTTGCTGCGCATTCATGCCGCCAGTGAAGAGGCGGCGCGGGTGCAGGCAAGCCGGGTGCGCGATGCCTATGTGCTGGCGGAACGCGCGCCCGAGGCCCCGCCGCTGATCCATGAGAGGATCGGCTGATGCCGCGCGCCTTTCTGGTGGTGATGGATTCGGTGGGCATCGGCGGCGCCCCGGATGCGAACCGGTTTTTCAACGGTGACACCCCGGATACAGGCGCCAATACGCTGATCCATATCGCCGAGGCCTGCGCGGCGGGCGAGGCGGAAGAGGGACGGAGAGGCGCCCTGCGGCTGCCGGTACTGGATGGTCTGGGGCTGGGCGCGGCTGCCTGCCTGGCCAGCGGTGCCCAACAGGTGCCGGGGTTCCGGATGGAGCAGCCCGATGGCCTCTGGGGCGCGGCAACCGAGGTGTCGCCGGGCAAGGACACGCCATCGGGGCATTGGGAACTGGCGGGGTTGCCGGTGCCCTGGGACTGGACCTATTTCCCCGAAACGGACCCGTGTTTCCCTGATTTTCTTATAGAAGAGGTAAAGCAGATCGCCGGGGTCGATGGCGTGCTGGGAAATCGCCATGCCTCGGGCACGGCGATCATCGCCGAAGAAGGCGCGCGGCATCAGAAAACCGGCTGGCCGATCTGCTACACTTCGGCTGACAGCGTGTTGCAGATCGCGGCGCATGAGGGCAGTTTCGGGCTCGACCGGTTGCTGGACCTGTGCCAGCGTCTGGCCCCCTCCCTGCACAGGATGAAGGTGGGCCGGGTGATCGCGCGGCCTTTCACCGGCGAAGCGGGGGCCTATACCCGCACCCGGAACCGGCATGATTATGCGATCACGCCGCCGGACCCCACCTTGTGTGACTGGGTGCAGGGGGCGGGGGGCGCGGTTCATGCCATCGGCAAGATCAGGGACATCTTTGCGGGGCGCGGCATTGATGATGTGGTGACCGGCCCGGATCGGGAGTTGATGGGCCATCTGGCCCATGCCGTGGACGGGGCCGAAGAGGGCAGCCTGACCTTCGCCAATTTCGTGGAGTTTGACAGCTTGTACGGCCACCGCCGCGATATCTCCGGCTATGCCCGCCATCTGGAATGGTTTGATGCAAGCCTGCCGCCGATCCTGGCGGCCCTGCGTCCCGATGACCTGATGCTGTTCACCGCGGATCATGGCAATGACCCAAGCTGGCCCGGCACCGATCACACCCGCGAACGGGTGCCGGTGCTTGCCGCCGGGTCCTGTTCAGGGCAGATCGGGCAGGTGGGGTTTGTGGATGTGGGGGCCTCGGTTGCGGCCCATCTGGGCGTACCGGCCCAGGGACCGGGACGGAGCTTTCTATGAACACGGCACATATACCGAAAATCGAGTTGCATCTGCATCTGGAAGGCGCGGCCCCGCCTGCGTTCATACGCGGATTGGCGGCGGAAAAGGGCATGGATCTGAGCCGGATTTTCACCGGCGATGGCGGTTATGCCTATCGGGATTTCCCGCATTTCCTGAACGTGTATGAGGCGGCCACCAGTGTGCTGACCGGCCCGGAGGAGTTTGCCCGGCTGACCACGGCGGTGTTGCAGGAAAGTGCGGCCCATGGGGTGATCTATACCGAGGCTTTTCTCAGCCCCGATTTCTGTGGTGGTGGCGATCTTGGGGCCTGGCGCGAATATCTGGCCGCGATCCGGGAGGCAGCGGCGCAGGCCGAGGCGCGGGATGGTATCATCCTGCGCGGCATCGTGACGGCCATCCGCCATCTCGGCCCGGACCGTGCCAAACCGGCCGCGCTTTGCGCCGCCGAGACAGCGGGGGATTTCATCACCGGCTTCGGCATTGCCGGCGATGAGATGACCGGCAAGCTGAAAGAGTTCACCTGGAGCTTCGACATGGCGCGCGAAGCCGGGTTGCAGATCACCGCCCATGGGGGCGAATGGGGCGGGGCGGCCTCGGTCTGGGATGCGGTGAAAGATCTGAATGTGGCGCGGATCGGTCATGGGGTTCAGGCCATTGAAGACCCGGCGCTGGTGGCGCATCTGGCGGAAACCGGCGTGGTTCTGGAATGCTGCCCGGGATCAAATGTCGTGCTTGGCGTGTTCCCCGACTGGGGCAGTCATCCGATTGAAAAGCTGCGCGCCGCCGGTGTGAAGGTTACCGTTTCAACCGATGATCCGCCGTTTTTCCACACCACCATGACCGATGAATATGATCGTCTGGCCGAGACATTCGGCTGGGATAGCGGGATTTTCGCGGAGATTACCAAAACCGCGCTGGAGGCGGCGTTCTGCGATGCCGCCACGCGCGAAACCCTGACCAAGAAACTGGAGCTGACCCCATGAGCGCGCATCTGACCATCGTTGATCACCCGCTGGTGCAGCATAAATTGTCGCTGATGCGCGAGGTGGGGACCTCCACCGCCGTGTTCCGGCAATTGCTGCGCGAGATCAGCCTGTTGCTGGCCTATGAGGTGACCCGCGGCCTGCCGATGACAACCAAAGCCATCGACACGCCGCTTGAGGTTATGGAGGCGCCGGTTCTGGCGGGCAAGAAACTGGCGCTGGTCTCGATCCTGCGGGCGGGCAACGGGTTGCTTGACGGCATTCTGGAACTGATCCCCTCGGCCCGTGTGGGGTTTGTCGGGCTCTACCGGGATGAGGAAACGCTGCAACCGGTGCAGTATTATTTCAAGGTTCCCACGGAATTGGAGGACCGGCTGGTGATTGCGGTCGATCCGATGCTGGCCACGGGCAATTCCTCTGCCGCCGCAATTGACCTTCTGAAAGAAGCAGGGGCCACGAATATCCGCTTTCTCTGCCTGCTGGCCGCGCCCGAAGGTGTGGCCCGGATGAAAGAGGCGCACCCGGATGTGCCCATCGTCACAGCGGCGCTGGATAGCCATCTGAATGAGAAGGGATATATCGTTCCGGGTCTAGGGGATGCGGGCGATCGGATGTTCGGCACCAAATAGGCGTTTTCCGTTCTTTACTTGAAAACAATCCTCCGGCACAGTTTCCAATAGGAATCTGGGGGATTCATGATGCGTGTTCTGTCATTTGTGGTGCCGGTCTGCATGGCGCTGGCCTTTTCTGTCGGCGGGTCAGGCCCGGTTTTGGCGCAAAGCGTGGCGGATATCGGCGGCCCGTCTGAACTGCCGCCATCCGGGTTTTCAGGCAACCAGTATGTGGACAGCCGGGGCTGTGTGTTTATCCGCGCGGGCTTTGGCGGCACCACGAACTGGGTGCCGCGGGTCAGTCGGTCGCGCCAGGTGTTATGCGGCTATCAGCCCTCTGTGCGGGGTGGCACCGCCACGGCGCAAGCGCCTGCCGGGCGGGCGCCCGAACAGGCGGCAGCCCCGGCGCGGCGCGTTGCAACAGCGGCCCCGGCCCGAACGACAACAGCAGCCCCGGTGCGAACAGTCGCGGCCCGTCCGGCCCGCAGCACAACCACAACCATCCGTCAGGACCCCGCAATTGTCACCGCGCCTGCGCCGGGTGTACGGCAGGTTGCGCAATCCGCCTGTCCCAACGTCCCGGCCTCTGCGCGGCCTTATATGACGGGCAGCGATGTGCGCTGTGGCCCGCAAGCGGTGCATCCCGGTGGCGGGACGACCATCGTGGCGACGGCGCAGGGGGCCGCCCCCGCCCCCGCCGCTGCGGTGCGAACGGCCACGACCACAACCCTTGTGCGACCGGTACAGCCATCGGTTCCGCCCGGGTATCGGGCGGCCTGGGATGACGGTCGGCTGAACCCGAACCGGGGGCCGCGCACGGCACAGGGCGATGCGCAGATGTCCATGGTCTGGACCGATGAGCTTCCCCGTCGCGGGGTTTCGCGGCGCTACGTCACGCGCCCGGCCGCTGCGACATCACAGCAAGCGCAGCGCCGCGTCGTGCGGGGTGTGACTACTGCGGATCAGGTCATGCTGGTGCCTTACGTTGCGCCATCCGGCCCGCAGGTCAGCCGTGCCGCGACTGTGGCCCCTTCTGTTTCAGGCGTGCCGGTGGCCAGCACCCGCAATGCCGTCACGCCGCGTGCGCCGCATGTGGCCCCGGCCTCTGCCGAGGCGGCCGGCCCTGCCGCAGCCGGTCATCGGTTTGTTCTGGTGGGGCGCTATGGCAGCCAGGGGGATGCGCGGATCGCGCGGGACCGGTTGGCGGCCCGTGGTCTTGGTGCCAGAATTGGCCAGTCAGAGCGCGGCGGACGCAGCAGTTTCGTGGTTCTGGCCGGGCCCTATGGGGACAGCACGTCACTGGCGCGCGCCTTGCAGACCGCCCGCGGCGCCGGGTTCGGCCAGGCCGTGACCCGGCGTTAAAGCAGGTCTCGAAAACCTGAGATATCGCGCATCACAAAAGCCCTGCCAAGCAATTGCTTTCTCGGGACGTGCTATTGCGTCTTTCATGTGTCGAGCGATGGGCGGGGGCGCTGCCCCCGCTGCCTGCGGCAGCTCCCCCGAAGTATTTTTGAGATAGAGAAGGGGAGAGGAAGGGTGCGTTTGGCTGGCTTTGTTTATCCGTCGCAGATTTGCTGGAGTGCGACCCAGCTTGCATCGGGCATCAGCGGGCTGCGCAGCCGGGCGCGCATCGGATCGCCCTCGATCAGGGGCAGGGTGGTTTCGCCGGACATATCCAGGGCAAAGGCATAGGGTTCTGACGAGATTTCCGCCTCGGCAAAGCGGGCCAGCAGCGCCTCGTCGCTTACCGGTATCGTGGTGCGGGTCAGCAATCTGGCCGCGTGGTCATGCAGATGGCCCATGTCGATCTCGCCCGTGGTCAGCATGCGGAAGGTGGCCATCAGCCCCGCCTCCTGCAGCAGCCGCGCGGCCGGGTCCTGCATCCGGTGACGTTCATCTTCGGCCAGCAGATAGCCTGCCAGCACTTCAGGCGTCTCGTAATCTTCGACCAGGGCGCGGTTCAGCACGATGATATCACCGGGCAGATGGGCGCTGCCGGGCACCGAGGAGGGCAGAACCACAAGCCGTGCTGCATCAGCGCCCAGAGTGGCGCGCGCCAGTCCGGTGAGGGCCCTGACGCCGGCGGCATCATTGCAGGGCAATCCCGCAAGTGTGGTCATTTCCGACAGGATGTCGCGGCCAAGGTCCATCCGTTTCGCCTCTGGCAGGACCGAAACGGTCTGGCGCAGCAAGGCGCCCGGCAGCCAGAAGAGACCGGCCAGCACAATTGCCAGACTGGCCGCGCCGCCAAGGATCAGCCGCAGACGGCCCGGATGCGGGCGGGCGCGGTCGATCACATTGCGGACCTTTTCGATGGCGGCGATCATCTCTGGCTCGGTCAGTTCCAGCACTTCTTCGGCCTCGGTGTCGGGGGCGTATAGTGCGGGGGTCTTGCCCGGGTTCAGGCGGTGCACTGCGGGCAGGGACCAATGGGACAGCGCGGTGTCGCTGAGGGTCGAGATGACCAGCGTGGCATCCCCAAGGGAGACCAGAACCTCGCGGCGCTGGCTGTCTTCGGTGTCGCGCCAGAGACCGGTTGCCTCAAGCCGCTGATATTCGCTAAGCGCGGTCATGCCTGTGGTGCTGCCTTGTTTTGCCAGCACGATAGCCGATGGCACATATCCGCTCAACTCAAAGCTGACGGGGCAGGGTGAGGTGCCTGGTGATCCCGATATGGCGCAGAAAGCGGTGATCATGGCTGACCACCAGAAGCGCCCCGTCATAAGCGGTCAGCCCGTCCTCCATTGCCGCGATGGCCTCAAGATCAAGATGATTGGTGGGTTCATCCAGGATCAGAAGGCGGGGTGGTCTGGGGGCGCCAAGCACGCAGGCCAGCCCCGCACGCAGCATCTGCCCGCCGCTGAGCGTGGCGGTCGGGCAAAGAGCGCTTTCGGCCCGGAACCCGAACCGTGCCAGCGCCGCGCGGCAGGTCTTGTCATCGGCATCCGGGGTCAGCAGATGGAAATTGTCGCGTAGCGACAGGGCGGGGTCGAGCAGGCCCACATGCTGATCAAGCATCGCATGATCCGGCAGGATCGTGACCGTACCGGAGACTGGTTGCAACCGACCGGTGAGCAGGTTGAGCAAGGTGGATTTGCCCGCGCCATTCGCCCCGGTCAGGGCAACCCGTTCCGGCCCGGTGATATGCAGCGACAGATCGCGGATCAGCGGGCGGGCGGGGTCAAAGCCGCCGGTCAGCCCGACGGCCCGCAGCACGGTCTGACCATTGGCAAGCCCGGTTTCCGGCAGGGAAACGGTCAGTTCTGTCAGGCGTTCGACCCGGGCCGTGGCGTCACGCAGCGCCGTTTCGGCCTCGCTGTGCAGCTTCTGCCCCGTCCGTGACAGGCTGGCCGTGGTGCGTTCGCTGCGGTCCCGCGCGCTATTGGCGGTTATTTTCGGCATATCCCCCTTGGCGCGTTTGGCCCGGCCTGCCCGATCCCTGCGGGCTTTCCGTTCCACCGTGACCTGTCGTTTGCGGGCGGTCTCGTCGATCTGGCGTCTGGCCCGGTCCAGATGTTGGCGGGCTGCAGTCAGCTCCCGGGCTTTCTGCGCCTGGTAAGCGCTGTAATTGCCGCCATAGCTGGTTGCGCCAAGGCTGGTCAGTTCGGTGATCCGGTCCATATTGTCCAGCAGATCGCGGTCATGGCTGACGACGATGGCCCCGGCCTGCCAGCCCTGCAACAGGGCGATCACGGCCGCGCGCCCGTCCTGATCAAGGGTGTTGGTCGGCTCGTCCAGCAGCAGGAAGGCAGGGTCCGCAAAGATCAGTGCGGCCAGCCGCGCCCGGGTCTGCTGCCCGCCCGAAAGGGTGCTGAGGGCTGTCTCGGGCCCGGTGTCGAGCCCGAACCGGCCAAGCGCGGTTTCGATCCGGGCGGGCAGGGTCCAGTCTGCGGTGGCCAGATCATCGGCGCTGGCCCGGCCTGCCCCGGCCCGGGCCAGACAGGCCAGCCCGTCGGTGACCTGAAACAGATCGGCAATGGTCTGGCCCTGCGGGATCTGCGCCTCCTGCCTGAGAATGGCGATAGGCCCGTCCCGGGTGATCTGGCCCGATTGCGGGGTCAGTTTCCCTTCGATCAGGCGCAGAAGCGTGGTTTTGCCAACGCCATTCCGGCCCACAAGCCCGGTGCGGCCCGGGCCGAACTGCAATGTGAGATCGGTGAAAAGCGGCTGGCCGTCAGGGGTGGACCAGAAGAGGTTTGAAAGCTGGATCGAGCAAGGCATCGGAGATCATTTCCACAGGAACACAGACAGGCGGCGCGGCTGTTTTGTGGGAAATGATCATGGCGCAAAGCTCCTTGCTGTCTGCCTTTGAAAATAGGCGCTGCGCAGGTCAGGTCAAGATGCGGGGTCAGAGGGTTTTGGCCTTTTGCCGCAGCTCGAATTTCTGGATTTTGCCGGTGGAGGTTTTCGGCAAGTCGATAAAAGCCACATGTTTCGGGGTCTTGAACCCGGCCAGACGCTGGCGCAGGAAGGCGATCAGTTCCGCCTCGGTGGCTTTGGCGCCGTCTTTCAACTCGACAAAGGCATAGGGCACTTCGCCCCATTTCTCGTCCGCTTTGGCAACCACAGCGCAAAGCGAGACGGCGGGGTGATGCATCAGGGCGCCTTCAACCTCGACCGAGCTGACATTTTCGCCGCCGGAAATGATGATATCCTTCGCCCGGTCGGCGATCTGCACATAGCTGTCGGGGTGTTGGATGGCGATGTCGCCGGTGTGGAAATACCCGCCCCTGAACGCCTCTGCCGTGGCCCGGGGGTTTTTGTAATAGCCTTTCATCACCGCATTGCCGCGCATCACAATCTCCCCCAGGGCGGTGCCATCCATGGGGGTCTGGGTCATGCTGTCGGTATCCATCACCGTCACATGGTCCATATTGGGGAAGGCGACGCCCTGACGGGCCTTGATCGCGGCGCGGTCGTCTGGCGGCAGATCATCCCAGAGACCATCCTGCCAGGTGCATTCCGTGGCCGGGCCATAGACCTCGGTCAGCCCATAGACCTGGGTGACATGGAAACCCATCGTCTCGATCGCCGCCAATGTGGCGGCGGGCGGCGGCGCACCGGCGGTGAAAACCTCCACCATATGGGAGAAATCGCGCCGCTCCGCATCATCGGCGTTGACGATCATGTTGAGCACAATGGGTGCGCCGCCGAAATGGGTCACACCCTCATCCGCGATGGCGTCATAGATGGTGCGGGCGGTGATCTCGCGGCAGCAGATCGTGGTGCCGCCAAGGGCGGGCATGGCCCAGACATGGCACCAGTTGTTGCAGTGAAACAGCGGCACGATGGTCAGATAGCGGGGGTAAAGGGTCATCCGCCAGGAAATCGGCGTGCCAAGGGTGATCAGATAGGCGCCGCGATGGTGATACACCACGCCCTTGGGCCGCCCTGTGGTGCCCGAGGTATAATTGAGCGCGATGGATTCCCATTCATCCCGGGGCATCACCCAGGGTGCATCGGCATCCCCCTCGGCCAAGAGCGCGTCATAGGTCAGATGGCGGCCCGAGGCGGGATACCCGGCCTGTTCATCGGGCACTTCGACAATCAGCGGCGGCTCCCCCTCCATCGCGCCGATGGCGGCCTCCAGTACGGTCAGGAACTGGGTATCGGCCAGCACCACCCTGGCCTCCCCATGGTCGAGGATATAGCTGATCGTGCCCGGGTCGAGGCGGATGTTGATC
This sequence comes from Rhodophyticola sp. CCM32, assembly GCF_004751985.1. Classification (NCBI taxonomy): domain Bacteria; kingdom Pseudomonadati; phylum Pseudomonadota; class Alphaproteobacteria; order Rhodobacterales; family Roseobacteraceae; genus Rhodophyticola; species Rhodophyticola sp. CCM32. The sequence goes on along the minus strand of NZ_CP038492.1, from coordinate 2,658,266 downwards.
GCGTTCAGAACCGCGCCTGCCGCTGGAACGCCGAAATGCGCCTCCACATGGGCGGGGATATTGGGCAGCAGGGTGGCCACCACATCGCCCGGTGCGACATCACGTTTGGCAAGCGCCGAGGCAAGGCGGGACACCCGGCCATGATAGTCCGCATAACTGGTGCGGATCGTGCCATAAACCAGCGCTTCACGGGTGGGAAAGACCGTGGCAGCGCGCGCAAGATGGGATAGCGGGGTCAGCGGCACATGGTTTGCAGGGCGTTTTTCAAGGCCCGTTTCGTCTTTCATCCAGCCCATATGTTCCTCCCCTTCGCAATATGCGCCAATGATGCGGATTTTCTGACGAATGCCAAAAGAAAAAAGCCAGTGAAGCGCCGGGAGTTTTCAACGCTCCCGGCAATGGAATTCTCGAGAATTCCATATGGAAAACTGGAGTTTTCCGCTTTGCGTCAGACCGGTCATAAAACCAGGGGCCTGGCGAAAGGCGCATGCGCCAAGGGGGTGTTTCCGACGCAGATAACATCCCCCGGGGCCGGAATTCTCGAGAATTCCTTGTGGAAAACTGGAGTTTTCCACGCTGTGTTCTGCGGTTACGCGGCTTTCTGTGCGTCCGGTCCAAACCGGTCATAGAAGCTCTGCCCTTTCCCGGCCATCTCACGCAGAAGCCCGGGCGTTGCAAAACGGTCGCCATAGGTTTCGGCCAACTGATCGCAGCGGTCGGCGGCATAGGGCGTGCCCAGGATATCCAGCCAGCTGAACGGCCCGCCGGACCAGGGCGCAAACCCCCATCCCAGAATCGCGCCGACATCGCCCTCGCGGATATCTTCCAGCACACCCTCCTCCAGCGCGCGAACGGCTTCCAGCACCTGGGTGAAAAGCAATCGGTGCTGAACCTCGATCAGGTCGGGCTGCGTATCGGCAATGGGGAATTTCGCGCTCAGACCCTCCCAGATGTCCAGACGTTTGCCTTTCTCATCATAGGCATAGAAACCCGCGTTTGATTTGCGGCCCAGGCGGCCTTCAGCCTCCATCCAGAAAATCACCTCGTCCGAACTGTCATCATAGGCGTCGCCCATGGCGGCCTTGGTGGCCCTGGCAATCTTCACACCCAGATCAATCGAGGTTTCATCGGTCAGTTGCAGGGGGCCAAGCGGCATGCCGACCAGCTTCGCCGCATTCTCGATCAGCGCCGGCGCGATGCCCTCTTTCACCATGCGGATGCCTTCGTTGATATAGGGGATGATGCAGCGGTTGGCATAGAAGAAGCGCGCATCATTGACCACGATCGGGGTCTTGCGGATCTGGCGCACGAAATCGAGCGCTTTGGCAACCGCAACCTCACCTGTCTTTTCGCCCTTGATGATCTCGACCAGCATCATCTTGTCCACCGGGCTGAAGAAATGGATGCCGATAAACTGCTCGGGCCGGGCGCTGGCCTTGGCCAGTTCGGTGATCGGCAGGGTCGAGGTATTGGTGGCGAAAATCGCGGTCCCGGGGATGACGGCCTCGGTTTTCTGCGTCACCTCGGCCTTCACACCGATATCTTCGAACACCGCCTCGACAATCAGATCGCAGCCGTCAAGCTGCGCGTAATCCGTGGTTGGTGTGATCCGCCCCAGGACCTGATCTTTCTTGTCCTGGGTGACCTTCTTGCGGGCCATGCCCTTGTCAAGGATGCCCTCGGCATAGGATTTGCCCTTCTCGGCGGCCTCCTGCGCATTGTCGATCAGCACAACCTCGATCCCGGCATTGGCCGAGACATAGGCGATGCCCGCGCCCATCATCCCGGCCCCGAGGATGCCGACACGTTTGACCGTCTGATCCGCCACGGCGGGCCGGTTGGCACCTTTCTCCAGCGCTTCCTTGTTGAGGAACAGCGACCGGATCATGGCCGAGGAGGAGGGGTTCATCAGAACCGATGTGAACCAGCGCGCCTCGATGGTCAGCGCGGTGTCAAACGGCATCAACGCGCCTTCATAAACCGCCGAAAGCAAGGCTTTGGCTGCCGGGTAGACGCCTTTTGTCTTGCCGTTGATCATGGCGCTGGCGCCCACGAAGGTCATGAAACCCGCAGGGTGATACGGCGCGCCGCCGGGCATTTTCCAGCCTTTCTGATCCCAGGGTTTGACGATATCCGCGTCACCGGCGGACAACACCCAGTCTTTCGCCTTTTCAAGCAACTGATCTGCGGGCACGACTTCGTCAATCAGACCGGCGGATTTGGCTTTGCCGGGGTCCAGCATCCGGCCTTCCAGCAAGACCGGGCTGGCGGCCATCGCACCCACCATCCGCGAATAGCGTGTGGTGCCGCCGCCGCCCGGGAAGATGCCCACCAGAATTTCGGGCAGGCCGATCTTTGCCTTGGGATTTTCGGCCATGAAACGGCGATGGGTGGCCAGGGCAATCTCGGTGCCGATCCCGGCGCAGGTGCCGGTGATGGCGCAGGCCACGGGTTTGCCGCCCTTGTTGGTCTTCGGGTCCATCCCGGCGCGTTCCATTTTCCGCATGACCCGATGGCCATTCATGGTGAAATCAAACAGGCCCCTGGCCGGATCATCGCCTGCTTCCTGCCGGATCGAGGCCAGCACATTCAAATCCATGCCCCCGGCGAATGTCTCTTTGCCCGAAGTAATGACCACGCCTTTCACCGCATCATCGCCCAACGCCTGGTCGATCAGAACCTCGACCGTGCCCAGCGCTTCGCGGCTGAGGACGTTCATGGATTTTCCCTTCACGTCCCAGGTGATTACAGCGACGCCATCGGCGCCGGTTTCCATGGTGAAATCTGTCATGCTCTCGGGTCTTTCTTGCTTCGGGGTGTCGGGATGCCGGGGTGATCCGCGGATGCTGCGCGGCGATTGCTTCGGGCGGGCGACAGATCAGGCAGTGACATCGCGGCCTCCGCCTGTGCTTTGTCTGCTGCTATGCAAACCTGTATTTGTCGACACCCGGGGCAGAAGATCGGGCCAGGTCACGAAAGCCCCCTGCTGAATCGCGCGCCGGACCTTCCATTGGCCATTATGGTTGCCCAGTTCAAGCGAGCTGGGAAAGGACGGGGTGATCACCACCGGCCCGTGCAGAAACTGGCTTGTATGCGACCCCAGAATGCGCGTCGGGGTCACATATGCGGCCTCGCTGCACATGCGGGCATAATCGGTCACCCCCTTGCTGCGCAGGGTCAGTGACCAGATCTGAAATTTATCGCGCACGTCCTGTTCCGTCGCGATCAGGAGTTTTTCGGTTTCCGTCTCGATATAATGCGGGATCGCACTGTGAATCAGGAATGCCTCAACGTCATTGGCGAGAAGAGCCTCGGACACCTTGTCGAGAAGATTTTGATAAATCGCTTTTGCATCTGTCATTTCGATCCCTCCGAAAGGGGTTTGGCATGACAATAACCGGGCGTATTGACGATGCGACATATCTTGTTGTCCGCAAGGGGCTGGTATTGTCGCGTCATCGGGCCCCCGCCCAGATGTTCCGGCATCCGGTCATCTCGGGCCGGAACATGGCGGGAGACGGCATCGACATGCGTCTGACAGATATGTCGCGCGGTCACGGTCATTACGGCTCAGATTCTCTCGATGATGGTGGCCGCACCCATGCCCGATGCAACGCATAGCGTGGCCAGCCCGGTGCCTTTGCCGCTGCGTTCCAGCTCATCCAGCAGGGTGCCGATGATCATCGCGCCGGTGGCGCCAAGCGGGTGGCCCATGGCGATCGCTCCGCCATTCACATTGACCTTGTCGTGATCCACATCGAAGGCCTGCATGAAGCGCAGCACGACCGATGAAAACGCCTCGTTCACCTCGAACAGGTCGATATCGGCGATGCTCATCCCGCTGTCTTCCAGGATTTTCCGGGTTGCAGGCACCGGGCCGGTCAGCATGATCGTGGGGTCGGTGCCGATCTTGCAGCTGGCCCGGATACGGGCGCGGGGTTTCAGACCATTGGCCGCCCCGAAGGCTTCATTGCCGATCAGCAGCGCGGCGGAGCCGTCGACGATGCCGGAACTGTTGCCCGCATGGTGGATATGGTTGATCCGTTCCAGATGCGGATATTTCATCAGGGCGATGATGTCGAAGCCGGGCATGACCTCTCCCATATCCTTGAAGGCGGGTTTCAGGCTGCCCAGGGTCTGCATATCGGTTTCCGGGCGCATGTATTCATCCTTATCCAGGATGGTCAGACCGTTGCGGTCTTTCACGGTGATGATGGAATTTGCGAACCGGTTGTCATCCCAGGCGGCTTTGGCCCGGGTCTGGGAGGCCATTGCCAGCGCATCCGCGTCATCGCGGGAAAAACCGTATTCCGTGGCGATGATATCCGCCGAGATGCCCTGCGGCACGAAATAGGTGTCCATGGCGATCGACGGATCAACCGCGATGGCCGCCCCGTCACTGCCCATCGCTACCCGGCCCATCATTTCGACGCCACCGGCGATATAGCCGTCACCGCCGCCGCCCTTGACCTGATTGGCGGCGATGTTCACCGCCTCAAGACCCGAGGCGCAGAACCGGTTGATGGCAAGACCGGGGATGCGTTCGTCCAGGTCCGAGGCAAGAACCGCCGTGCGCGCCAGACAGCCGCCCTGTTCGGCGACCTGGGTGACATTGCCCCAGATCACATCCTCGACCGCGTGACCGTCCAGATCGTTACGCTCTTTCAACGCGTTGAGGGTGACTGCAGAAAGCCGTGCGGCGGTGACCTCGTGCAGGGCGCCATCCTTGCGGCCTTTGCCCCGGGGGGTGCGGATCGCGTCATAGATATAGGCATCAGTCATGGGTCAGCTCCGGGTGTCTTGGCCTGCCGTGGGCGCAGGCATCAGGTCATAGGGGTGTTGCCAGCCGGGGGTGGAGGCGATGTGGGTCAGCCAGCGGTCGATATTGGGGTAATCGGTGCGGGTGAAGGTGAAGGGTTCGGGGTAATAGAGATATCCCGCGCAGGAGATATCGGCGACGGTCAGGCCGTTGCCGACCAGCCAGTCCCGCCCTTCAAGCCCGGTATTCAGGATATCCAGCGCGGCGGCCAGCCGGCCCGACATGAAACCGATAACATCGGCGTTTCTTTTCTCCTCGGGCAGGAAATTCATGATGAAGCGCAGCGGCCCGGCCACGCCTGAAACCTTGTGATTGTCGAAAAACATCCAGCGCAGAACCTCGCGGCGTTCCTCGGCGCTGGTGCCGCCAAGCTTGCCGGTTTTGGAACTGATATAATCGAGTATGACGCCCGATTGGCTGAGCATCGTGTCGCCATCGGCCAGCAGCGGGACTTCGCCCATGACCGACAGCGCCCGGAATTCAGACGTGCGGGTTTCACCCTTGAAGAAATCGACAAAGACCGGCGTCCAATCGAGCCCTGTCAGATGCAGAGCAAGGGCGGCTTTGTAGGCATTGCCGCTTTCGGCGAAGCAATAGAGTTTCAGTGTCATATCCTGCGTCTCCCCGCGCTGGTCGTGTTATCCTGCACCGGCAGGAGCGGGGGTTTCACACCCCCGCACCCCCGTGGCGTATTTGAAACAAGAAGAGGGCCGGTAACAGGATATTAACGATAACGCGTCAGCGTTGCGGTGCGGTACAGGCTGGCGAGCCGATGACCGCACAAGGAGAAGGCGGCCCTGTCTGAACGTGTCGGCGCCCCCCGGATACGGGGGCATTCGGTCAGACAGGGCGCCGGTTACCGGTCTTCTTCTTGTGTCAAATACGCAAAATCCTTCTTCTCAAACCCGCGCCATCGTCAGCGTTTGCGGGCATCCAGTTCGGAATTGAAAAGCCTGAGCCGGGCGGTCAGATTTTCCTGGTTCGTCACACTGTTCCAGTTTTCAAACAGGAAGGACAGAAATTCACCTTCATCCAGCCCCGCCTCCGCCGAAAGCATCCGCAAACGGCGAAACCCGTCCTCGCTCATCGCGAGATTGGGGCGGCGGGTCAGACGTAGGCGTTTCGGCATGATCTGTCTTCTCTCTCTGCGCTGTCAGAACTGGGCTGCATCCAGCGCCATCACCGTGTCCGCGCCCGATTGGATGCGCGCCAGATGGGTGGCGGTCATCGGCAATTGGCGGGCCATGTAGAAGCGCCCCGTCGCCAGTTTCGTCTTGTAGAAATCCGGGTCCGGGGTGCCGTTTTCAAGGGTTTCCAGTGCGGTTTTGGCCATGCGGGCCCACATCAGGCCCAGGCAGGTATGCCCGAAAAGATGCATGAAGTCATACGATCCTGACAGCGCGTTATTGGGATTCTTCATACCTTCCTGCATGAAATACATCGCGGCCGTCTGCAAATCCTTCGAGGCCGCTTTCAGAGGGTCGAGGAAATCCGCTGTCAGGGCCTCGTTGCCGCTGTTTTCCTTGATGAAGGTTTTCACCAGATCAAAGAAAGCCATCACATGTTTGCCGCCATCCTGGGCCAGTTTCCGGCCCACCAGATCCAGCGCCTGCACGCCATTGGCGCCTTCATAGATCTGGGTGATCCTTGCGTCGCGGGTGAACTGGGACATACCCCATTCCTCGATATAGCCATGGCCGCCGTAAATCTGTTGCGCCAGCACGGTCATGTCATAGCCCTGATCGGTCAGGAAGCCTTTGATCACCGGTGTCATCAGCGAGATCAACCCATCCGCATCCGCGTCCTGGCCGCGATGGGCCTGGTCGATCAGGGTCGCACCCCAGAGAAGGAAGGCACGACCGCCTTCGGCAAAGCTTTTCTGTGCCATCAGGCTGCGACGGATATCGGGATGGACGATCAGCGGATCGGCCGGGCCGTCAGGGTTTTTCGGGCCGGTGACATCGCGGCCCTGCAACCGGTTTTTCGCATAGTCTAGCGCGTTCTGATAGGCCGCTTCGGCCTGGGCCAGACCCTGCATGCCGACACCCAGCCGGGCCTCGTTCATCATTGTGAACATGGCGCGCATGCCTTTGTGTTCTTCCCCAAGCAGATAACCGGTTGCGCCATCATAGTTCATCACGCAGGTGGAATTGCCGTGGATGCCCATCTTTTCCTCGATCTTGCCGCAGGACACGCCATTGCGCGCGCCCAGGCTGCCATCGTCCTTCACAAGGAATTTCGGTACAATGAACAGCGACACGCCTTTGATCCCGTCGGGCGCGCCGGTGATCCTGCCCAGCACCAGATGGATGATGTTTTCGGCCATGTCATGTTCCCCGGCAGAGATGAAAATCTTCTGCCCGGTAATCTGGTAACTGCCATCTTTCTGCGGTTCGGCCCTGGTGCGCATCAGGCCCAGATCGGTGCCGCAATGGGGTTCGGTCAGGTTCATCGTGCCGGTCCAGTCGCAGGCGACCATTTTCGGCAGATAGGTGTCTTTCTGCTGGTCGCTGCCATGGGCCAGAATGGCCGAGGCCGCACCATGGGTCAGGCCCTGATACATGGTGAAGGCCTGATTGGCGGCGGAAAACATCTCGCCCACCGCAGTGCCCAGCACATAGGGCATGTTCTGCCCGCCATATTGTTCGGGCATGTCGAGACCGGGCCAGCCACCTTCTTTCATCTGCTCGAATGCGTCGCTGAACCCCGTGGGTGTGCGAACCACACCGTTTTCTAGGGTACACCCTTCGGTATCGCCAACGGTATTCAGGGGTGTCAGCACCCCGCTTGCGATTTTGCCGGCCTCTTCCAGCACGGCCCCGGTAAAGTCGCGTTCCATCTCGTCATAGCCGGGCACATCCTGACCGGAGATATCGAGCACGTCATGAAGCACGAATTGCATGTCTTTGGTGGGGGCAGTGTAGCTTGGCATCCTGGGGTTTCTCCTCCCGAGCGGTCTTTGGGCCGGTATCTCTTATTCAGCGGCGTCTTTGTGGCCGGTCACATCACTCAGCATGTTTTCGACCAGACCGATCTGTGATTTCAGATCGTCGATCGCCAGATTCAGTTCCGCTTTCTGATGTTCCATATCAGCAAGCCGTTCACCCGCCACATCAAGGGTGCGTGACAATTGGGTGGCCTGCTGATCGCCGGCATAATAGAGATCCAGAAGCTGACGGATTTCTTCCAGGCTGAACCCGAAACGTTTGCCGCGCAGGATCAGTTTCAGCCGGGCCCGGTCACGTCGGGTAAAGAGGCGTTTCTGCCCCTCGCGGATCGGGAACAGCAATTCCTTGGTTTCATAGAAACGCAGCGTCCGGGGGGTAACCTGAAACGCGTCGCACATCTCGCGGATGGTCATGATTTCTTTGGTCATAAGGGGCTCTCTGTATCAAGCATTGGTCATGGCCAGCGATTTGTATAGGCGGGTGTGCTTCTACAAGAGAAGCTGACGTTTACGTAAACGGAACGTTACGTCACTTTGTGCCTGACGAAAGGTCAGGAAAAGTGACGCAGGGTCAGCCGCAACATCTGCAAATGCCTGATTTTCTGTAATCCGCCTTACAGGTAAGGAAATCCTTACCCCTCTGATCGGGCCAGACCGATTCAAATGTTCGAATACAGGACCCGGAAACAGCCATCGGGCGGGAAAGGTCAGGGGCAGTACGTTTATGTGTCACCCGCTGCGGTGGTGTTGCGCAAATTGCGTAACTCCACGATGACCTCATCCAGCTCGCGGCGGCGGCGATCCAGTTCTTCCAATTGCCGGTCGGCCATGGCCAGCCAGGTGTCGCGCTGTACCCGACCTTCGGGATCGGCATCGTAAAGTTCCAGCCATTGGCGAATCTCTTCCAGGCTGAACCCGAACCGCCGCCCCCTGAGGATCAGGGTCATCCGGGCCATTTCCCGGGGGCCGTAGAACCGGCTGCGGCCTTCACGTTCCGGTGCCAGAAGTTCGATATATTCGTAATGCCGCAAGGTGCGGGGTGTCACATCGAAATGTGCACACATCTGTTTGAAATTCAGCCTGTCATCCGACATCGCGCAATCTGGGTGTTATTGCCGTTACGTCATATCTGCACCAGCGCGGATATGAATGCAAAGTTATGTGTTGTGTTTCGGGTTTGATATGAAACAGGCCGGATCAAGAAACGTGGCCTGACCAATGGTGAAAAACCGCCGTTTTCAATTCAGGTTTTACCTGAAACGCGTTAGGTCTTGCGCTGGGGCATGCGGTTCGGGGAACCTGATGCCATCTGCCGCCAAAGGCCGATAAGAAGGATCACAAGATGCCAGTCACGCCCGAGGACAAGGCCCGGATTGCCCGGCAATTCATCGAGGCGATCCCGTTTTCCAGAGCATTGCAGATGCATCTTGACGAGGTCGGCGCAGGTGTGGCGGTGATTTCCATGCCCTATTCCAGGGATCTGGTGGGGGATCCGAAAAGCGGCGTGATCCATGGCGGCGCGGTTTCGGCGCTGATGGATACCTGCGGCGGGGCGGCAGTGATCAGCCATTCGGCAGCACCTGTGGGGACTGCAACAATTGATCTGCGGATCGACTATATGCGCCCGGCCACCCCCGGCCAGCGGATCGTGGCGCGGGCGGAATGCTATCATGTGACGCGCAGCGTGGCCTTCGTGCGGGCCCAGGCCTTTGATGAGGATGACACCCGGCCCGTTGCCTCGGCCACAGGGGCGTTCACCATAGAGCAGGCCACCCGGCGGGCGGGGACCACATCATGAGCCGGTCCGCCCCCGATCCCTTGCATCTGGTCAAGCAGCGCCGCGACGGGGCACTGGCGGCGCTGGTCGATGGTGTGCCCTATATCCGCACCATGGGGATCGGCTTTGACCGGCGCGGGGATGAGCTGACCGGTATCCTGACCTATGATGACAAACTGATCGGCAACCCGTTTCTGCCGGCGCTTCATGGCGGGGTGACGGCTTCGTTTCTGGAAACAACCGCGATCATCGAGTTGAGTTTCAACATCCTGTGGGCGGAAATTGAAAGCGGCAGGCTGGAAGTTGCCGATCTGCGCCCCGAGACCTTGCCGCGTCTGCCCAAGACCATTGATTTCACAGTGGATTATCTGCGTTCCGGCCTGCCGCGTGATGCCTATGCGCGGGCCCGGGTGAATCGCAGCGGGCGGCGCTATGCCTCGGTCCATGTGGAGGCGTGGCAGGATAATCGTTCGCGTCTTTTTGCCCAGGCCACAGGGCATTTCCTGATGCCCTCACGGTCCGGGAGCTGAGACAGACCGGGCGGCAACGGCGGATGCCTGGCCGCAGAGGTCAGAGCGTGCGGGGCGTATGGGTCCGCCTCCGGCGGGCGTATTTTTGACAAGAAGAAGGGGGGCGGATTACAGCCAGGCGGCGCGGTCCGTGCCCGTGGCCTGGGCGATAGTGTCATACCCATCCCGGGCCAGCAGCCTGTCAAGATCACGGGTGATCTGCGCCGCGAGGCTGAGCCCGCCATAAACCAGACCGGTATAAAGCTGCACCGCAGAGGCCCCGGCCCTGATCTTGGCATAGGCCTGATCGGCGCTGGCAATGCCACCAACCCCGATCAGGGGCAGCCTGCCATCGGTCAGCCGTGACAGGTTTGCCAGGACGCGGGTGGAGTGCTCAAACAGGGGCTGGCCCGACAGGCCGCCCGCCTCAGTCGCATGGGGCCCGGTCAGCCCGTCGCGGGACAGGGTGGTATTGGTGGCGATCAGCCCTGCCAGCCTGGCGGTCAGCGCGGCCTCGGCTACATCTTCCAGATCGGGATCCGTCAGGTCGGGGGCGATTTTCAGGAATACGGGAACCGGTTTGTCCAGACCTGCATTGGCGGCCATCACCCCCTCCAGCAGCGCCGACAGAGCCGCCTTGCCCTGCAGGTCGCGCAGTTTTTCGGTATTGGGGGAGGAGACATTGACCGTGGCAAAATCGGCATGCGGTCCGCAATGGCGCAGCACGGTTGCGAAATCCGCGGCGCGATCCGGGCTGTTCTTGTTGGCCCCGAGGTTGAGACCGACAGGGATCATCGGGGGCCGGGCGGCCAGCTTTCTGGCCATCTCCTCCATCCCCTGATTGTTGAAGCCGAACCGGTTGATCGCGGCGCGGTCTTCGGACAGGCGGAACAGCCGGGGTTTGGGGTTGCCCGGCTGCGCGCGGGGCGTGGTGGCACCAACCTCCAGAAAGCCGAACCCGGCCCGGGCAAGAGCGGCCAGCGCCACGGCGTTCTTGTCGAACCCGGCGGCCAGCCCCACCGGGTTGGGCAGATCCAGACCGGCGATGCGGGTGGACAGGCGGGGCGAGGTTATCGGCCCGGGGCGGGGGGTGAGCCCGGATCTGAGCGCGGCGAGGGCCAGGGCATGGGCCTGCTCCGGCTCGATCCGGTGCAGAAGGGCAAGGCCAAGACGCTCGAACATCAGCACAGGTCTCCGGGGAAGACATGTATGCCGTTTTCCAGCGGCAGAGGCGCCTGCCACAGCAGATCGGTCAAGCGGAGCGGGGCATAAAGATGGGGGAAATCCGCGCCACCCCGCGACATTTCCCATTTCAGCGTCGGGCCAAGCGTGTCTGTGTCATAGGCCAGCAGCACCAGACCGGTCTCTCCCGCGAAATGTTTCGCGGCCGTTTCCGCAACCTGCGTGGCGGTGGAGAAATGTATATACCCGTCGGCCAGATCAATCGGCGCGCCCCGGGTTTCGCCCTGTGCCTGCAACGTGGCCCATTCCGGGGCACGCAATATTTTATAGATCAGCATGGGGCAGGGGATGGCGGCTTGACGCCGTGACGTCAAGTGTCACGGTATCGACATCTAATTCGCTTTACTTGGTCGGGTTCGACGGCCAAGCTTGGCTGGTCAATATCATCTGGGAGTATGAACCATGATTGCGAAACTTCTTCGCTCTGCCGCTCTGCTGGCTGCCCTGGGCGTAGCTGCCCCTGCCGTGGCCGATACCACACTGCATATTCTGCACATCAACGATCTGCACAGCCGGATCCAACCGATCAGCCGCTTTGACAGCACCTGTAGCGCCGAGGATGACGCGGCGGGCGAATGTTTTGGCGGGGTGGCGCGGGTTGCCACCGCGATCAACACCCTGCGTGATGAATTGGTCAGCGCCGGTGAAAACGTGATTGTTCTGGATGCGGGTGATCAGTTTCAGGGCAGCCTGATGTACACCACCTATAAGGGCGAGGTCGAGGCCGAGATGATGATGGCCATCGGTTTTGACGCCATGGCGGTTGGCAATCACGAGTTTGATGACGGGCCGCAGGGCCTGTCGGATTTTCTGGACCAGGTCGATTTTCCGGTGATCTCGGGCAATCTGGACCTGTCCCAGTCAGACCTGCTGAATGACCGGGTCGGCGATTATGTGGTGCTGGATGTGAATGGTCTCTCGGTGGGGATCGTCTCGGCGCTTGCGACCGATACGGTGGAAACCTCAAGCCCGGGGCCGAATGTCATCTTCCAGGACGAGGTGGATGCGCTTCAGGCCGATGTGGACGCGTTGACCGAACAGGGCGTTGATATGATTATCGCGCTGACCCATGTCGGGTTGCCCATGGATATGGCGATTGCCGAGGCGGTGACCGGCCTTGACGTGATCGTTGGCGGGCATTCGCATACCTATCTGTCCTCCACCGATCAGGACCGTGCCGGGCCATACCCGACCTTCGTGTCCAACCCGGATGGCGAAATGGTGCCGATCGTGCAGGCCTATGCCTATTCCAAATATCTGGGGCATCTTGAGGTGACCTTCGATGATGATGGCAATGTGATCTATGCGGGCGGCAACACGATGTTGCTGGATGCGGGTGTGGAACCCGATGCCGAGATTGCCGCGCGGGTTGCCGAACTGGCCGGGCCGATTGAGGCAACGATGAGCGAGGTTGTCGCCGAAGCGTCAGAGATGATCGAAGGCTCGCGGGATGTGTGCCGGGCCGGTGAATGCACTATGGGCAATCTGGTGGCCGATGCGATGCTGGATCGTGTGCGCGATCAGGGTGTCCAGATCGCAATCCAGAATGGCGGTGGTTTGCGGGCTTCGATTGATGCCGGGCCGATCACCATGGGGGAAGTCTTTACCGTCCTGCCGTTCCAGAACACGCTGGCAACCTTCCAGCTGACCGGGGCGGATGTTCTTGCCGCACTTGAAAACGGCGTCAGCCAGGCTGAGGACGGGGCGGGCCGCTTCCCGCAGGTTTCGGGCATGCGCTATACTTGGGATGCCGCGGCGGAACCGGGCAGCCGGATCGTCTCGGCCGAGATGCAGACCGATGACGGTTGGGAGGCGTTCGAGCCAGAGACGGTTTATGGTGTTGTGACCAATAATTATATGCGCGGCGGCGGCGACGGATATTCCGTTTTCGCGACCAACGGCTTGAATGCCTATGATTTCGGCCCGGGTCTTGAACAGGTCGTGGCCGATTACCTGGCCGCGCATGCGCCATATGCGCCTTATACTGACGGTCGCATCAGCGGCGTGGAATAAACCTCGGGCGATAGAGGGGAAAGGGCCGGTGCGGGATGTCTCGCACCGGCCCTTTTTGCTGCTATGCAGCATTGTCATGGCGGGCATCGAAAACTGTCAGTTGTCAGTTGGGTTAGCGCTATCATATTTGGGTCATCAAAGACGATACGATCAGCCTTGAAAGGAGCTGCACAATGACCACGATGATTGCCCGCCTGCGTACTGCCGCTGCAAAACGTGCGGCCTATAACCGGACCGTTTCCGAGATTTCCCGGATGCCGCTGGATGTTGCACTGGACCTGAACATTTTCCGCGGTGACGCCGAAAAGATTGCTTACAAGGCCGTCTACGGCGCCTGATCCGGCTTTTATCCGATTTCCGCCCGCACTAGATATGGTTTCTATGTGCGGGCGTTTTGTCATGACATATCCGGTAGATGACATGGCACAGCTGTTTGAGGCTGTGCCATCAAACGATCTTCCTGACAGGGAGAGATTCAATATCTGCCCGACCGATCCTGTGGCCGTCGTGACATCCGAGGAGGACGCGCGGCGATATCGGACCATGCGTTGGGGGTTTCTGCCGCATTGGTACAAATCGCCAAGTGATGGCCCTTTGCTGATCAATGCGCGGGCTGAAACAATTGCCACGAAACCGGCCTTCCAGATGGCCTGCCGCCAGCGGCGCTGTCTGATCCCGGCCACGGGGTTTTATGAATGGACCAGGGATGCAGATGGCACGCGTTTGCCCTGGTATGTGCATTCTGAAACCGAGACCCCCCTTGTTTTCGCGGGCATCTGGCAAAGTTGGACCAGGGGCGCGGATCAGTTTGTCACCTGTGCCATTGTCACCTGTGCCGCAGGGCAGGGGATGTCAGACATCCACCACCGGGAGCCTGTGACCCTTGCGCCGGAGGATTGGGCCTTGTGGCTGGGGGAGGCGGGCAGGGGTGCGGCGCTGTTGATGCGAGCCGCGCCCGAGGGGCGATTGCAGGCCTATCGGGTGGACCCGAAAGTAAATGCCAACACGGCCTCTGGCCCGGAGCTGATTTTGCCGCATGCTGCCTGACCCGCCATTGGCATACCGGCACAGCGGATGCAGGCAAACCGCTATAAAAAGAAGGGCCGCGATACAAGCGCGGCCCGGTCCAGGGAGGATTTAGTTTTTGCGCCGTCTGCTCGATTTTTTTGTTATTGTTGCGGCTTCAAGAACAAATACCCCGGAAAAGGGGCAAAAATAAGGCAATGGAAACAATTGCGGTTTCCTGCCTTACTGGCCCCGAGTGTGAAGAGATAGCTGCTGTCCCACGGGCCATAGGCTTCCGAGGTAACGCCATTGCGGCTGCTGCCTACGAATGCCGGCTGATCCCCCAGCATCTGGATGTGAACAGTGCCACCGGCCGCGGCATTGATCCGTCCGCTATGCACCGCAGCCACGCAGATTGCGCTGTCGGATGTGTAGACATCCGTTCCCCAGATTGTTGATGCCAGACTGCCGCCCGACGGGCAGCTTATCGCATGGGGGCCAAGGCCCAGCTGAAGTGAGATGGGGCTTTGCGTCCATGTGACGGAGGTCGCCTGAACCGGGAGATTGACCTGATGACCGGTGCTGGAAATGATCATGAAACTGCTTGACCATGGTCCGTAAGCTTCTGAGGTGACGCCATTATTGCTGCTTGCCGCATAGGTCTGCTGCGGGCCCAGTACACGAAACGTGACCTGCCCGCCCATGGCCTGGGTGAAGAACCCGGTATGAACGGCGGCCATGCAGATCGAGCTGTCAGAGGTGTAGATGCCTGTGCCCCAGATCGTGCCGCCGGTGCCGCCTGCGGGGCAGTCCACCACATAGGCGCTGCCGGTGGCGGTTTGTACGCCAAGCGAATTGGCTGAGTCAGACCAGTCGGCCAGGGCAGGCAGACCGTAAACCGAAAGCATGCCGGTCAGCAGGGCGGTCGCAACGCGATTCTGGAAGGGTCGTGTGAAGTTCATTATCTGTCCTTTCAAGTCTCTTTATGGCAATTCGGTTTGCTACAATGCGCAGCGATGCTGCTTGGCCTGCCGATATAATAGCCGTTCGAAATAAAGGAATTTCCCATAAAATAATGGGTTTCCCGATCCACCGGAACCCACCCGGCGCCACGTAATATAGCGGAGCCCGGAAGTTTCCTGCGCAAGCCGTAACACAGGAAAGTTAAAAAAGTAAATATGATGGCCGGGCGGTGACGGCGCCGTCCCGGCCATATCCGGGTTGACCCTTTGGCCCCCATGACATACCTCAAACCGGTCTGCGGGCGTTGTGTAATGGTAAGACCTCAGCCTTCCAAGCTGATGATACGGGTTCGATTCCCGTCGCCCGCTCCATCCCCGGTTTGTCAAATTGACATGATGCGTCAAAACGTAAACATAGCCCTTTAAGCCGGAGCACACCGGAGGGGGCAAGATGACCGATTTCCTGTTACTGGCATTCATTTTTCTGGTGGCAGGTGTTCTTGCCGTGCCCATTGCCTCGCGGCTGGGTCTTGGGTCGGTTCTGGGCTATCTGATCGCCGGGATCGTGATCAGCCCGCTTTTGGTGCTGCTGGGGGTCGATGTGGTGTCGATCCAGCATTTCGCGGAATTCGGCGTCGTGATGATGCTGTTTCTTGTGGGGCTGGAACTGGAACCCCGGCTTTTATGGGACATGCGGGCGCGCCTGTTGGGTCTGGGTGGCGGTCAGGTGGTGCTGACCACCGGGATGGTCATGTGCATTGCCATGGTTCTGGGCCAGCCCTGGAGCATTGCCCTGGCGATCGGTCTGGTTCTGGCGCTGTCCTCCACGGCGATTGTGCTGCAAACCCTGAATGAAAAGGGGTTGATGAAATCAGATGGCGGGCAGTCCAGTTTCTCGGTGCTGCTGTTTCAGGATATTGCCGTCATCCCGATGCTGGCTTTCATCCCGCTTCTGGCGATCCCGGAACTGGCGGATCTGGGCGCGCAGGTTGCAGGCCACGGGGCCGAGGCTCCCCATGGTGCCGCCGATGCCCATGGCAGCGGTGATCACGATCGACCGATGAGCCTGGTCTCAGGCCTCAACAGCTGGCAGACCGCGCTGGTGACCATCGGGGCGATTGCGGCGGTGGGGCTGGGCGGCACCTATCTGACCCGGCCGATGTTCCGGTTCATCGCCGTGGCGCAACTGCGGGAACTGTTCACCGCCACGGCCCTGATGATGGTGATCGGCATCGCACTTTTGATGTCGCTGGTGGGGCTGTCGCCTGCATTGGGCACTTTTCTGGCCGGTGTCGTGCTGGCCAACAGCGAATACCGGCACGAACTTGAATCCGATATCGACCCGTTTCGGGGCCTGCTTCTGGGCCTGTTCTTCATGACTGTGGGTGCGGGGATCAATTTTGCCCTGCTGTTTGACAATCTGGGGCTGATCCTGTGCCTGACCCTTGGCCTGATGGTGCTGAAATGCGCGGTTTTGCTGCTGTTGTCGCCGATCTTCGGCATTCGCGGCTCTGACAGATGGCTGTTTGCCCTGGGTCTGGCGCAGGCCGGCGAGTTCGGCTTTGTCCTTCTGTCCTTCACCGTTGCCAATTCGGTGCTGCCGACCGCCATCGCCGATCAGCTTCTGCTTGTGGTGGCCCTGTCGATGCTGCTGACACCCGCCCTGTTCATTCTCTATGACCGGGTCATCGCGCCGAAATTCTCGGAAGAACAGGAACGGGAGGCCGACGAGATCGGCGAGACCGGCCAGATCATCGTTGCCGGTCGCGGCCGGGTCGGTGGTCTGGTGGAGCGGATGCTGTCAACGGCGGGATATGCCTCGACCGTGATTGATTTCAGCTCGAAACAGATTGAAAACATGCGTGTTTTCGGAGTGAAGACCTATTTTGGCGATGCAACCCGGCCCGATCTGCTGCATGCGGCGGGGATTGCCAGGGCAAAGCTGCTGATCGTCGCCATAGATGACAAGGATCAGATCACCGAACTGGTCCGCTATGCGGTGGATAATTACTCCGATCTGCATGTTCTGGCCCGCGCGGTGGATCGTGACCATGTCTATCATCTCTGGGCGGCGGGGTGCCGTGACATCATCCGCGAGACCTATGACAGTTCGGTGCGCATGGGCCGGTCGGCCTATGAGGCGATGGGTGTGCCCAAAGACCAGGCCGAAGCGATGGCGGCGATTTTCAACCGGACGGATCGCCGGGCCATGGTTGAGGTGGCGGATGTCTATGACATCAACATTCCGGCGACCGAAAACCCGGCCTATATCGCCCGGGTAAAAGAGATGATTGAGATACGGCAGCCGGAAATGGCGAAGGAAATGGCCGAGATCAGGATGGCCGCAGGCGGGGAGAAGGCCACGGAGTGAGCCATAGCTGCGTTGCTTCCGTTTTCGGGAAGACGTTCTGCTGGGGGCATAATGCCCGGCGGCACCGTCGGGCAGACAGGTTGAAGGGTTTGATCTCGTTTCATTGATATGCTGAAGGGCCGCCCGCCCCGGGGAGGGGGTGACAAAACGGCACCGGGGCTTGTGTGGCAGCGCCGGGCCATTTATCTCGACCCGAACCGCATCCAAAACCGGAGCCCCGATGGCCGGGCCAGAAACCAGCCCCTCGCAATTTGCAGAAGACCGCGAAACATCCAGGCGGATCGGCAGTTTGCGGGCGCTTGGGCCATTTCTTTTCCCGTATCGCGGAATGGTGGCCGCATCCGGTGCGGCGCTTGTCCTCACAGCGATGGTGTCGCTGACGCTTCCCCTGGCCGTGCGCCGGGTGGTGGACGGGTTCGAAACCGAAAGCGCGGCGTTGCTGGATCAGTATTTTCTGGCAGCCCTGGGCATTGCGGCGCTTTTGGCGATTGGCACGGGGCTGCGGTATTATCTGGTCACGCGTCTGGGCGAACGGGTCGTGGCCGATATCCGCAAGGCGGTGTTCGACCGGATGATCGCGATGAGCCCGGCCTTCTACGAACGCCTGATGACCGGCGAGATTCTCAGCCGGATCACCACGGACACCACGCTGCTGCTCAGCGTGATTTCCTCATCTGTCTCGGTGGCGCTCAGAAACCTGCTGATCCTGTTGGGCGGTCTGGCCCTGATGACATTCACCTCGCCGAAACTGGCGGGGCTGGTTCTGTTGATCGTGCCGGTGATCATCGTCCCGATTGTGGTTCTTGGGCGGCGTTTGCGGGTGCTGAGCAAGGAAAACCAGGATTGGATCGCGGAAAGCTCCGGCAACGCGTCCGAGGCTTTGCTGTCGGTCCAGACGGTGCAGGCCTTCACCCATGAACGTCCCACTGCGGCCACGTTCGAGATGGTGACCGAACGCAGTTTCGACAGTGCCAGGAAACGTATCGCAACCCGGGCGATCATGACTGTGATCGTGATTGCGCTGGTCTTTGCAGGTATTGTCGGGGTGCTGTGGATCGGGGCGCGCGATGTGCGGGCCGAGGTGATGAGCATTGGCGAACTGATCCAGTTCCTGATCTATGCGATCATGGTGGCCGGGTCCGTCGGCGCATTGTCCGATATCTGGGGAGAGTTGCAGCGGGCATCCGGCGCGACGGAGCGGTTGGTCGAACTGCTGCAAACCACTGACAATGTGGGCGATCCAGAGACCGCTTTGTCCCTGCCACAGGGCGGGCGCGGCGCGATTGTCTTCGAGGATGTGCATTTTCATTACCCCACCCGGCCTGAAACCGCCGCGCTGGATGGTGTCAGCCTGACCGTGCAGCCGGGGGAGACCGTGGCGCTGGTCGGCCCCTCGGGCGCGGGCAAATCAACGATTTTCCAACTGCTGCTGCGGTTCTATGATCCCGAAAGCGGCGGTGTCTCACTGGATGGTGTCGATCTGCGGCAGATGACCCGGGCCGGGTTCCGTTCTGCGATGGCGCTGGTGCCCCAGGACCCGGTGATCTTTGCCAGTTCGGCCCGTGAAAACATCCGTTTCGGTCGGCCGGAAGCCAGTGATGCCGAGGTCGAGGCCGCCGCCATCGCCGCTGCGGCCGATGATTTCCTCAGCGCACTGCCCCAGGGCTATGACACCTATGTGGGCGAACGGGGCATCATGCTGTCAGGCGGCCAGAAACAGCGGATCGCGATTGCCCGTGCGATCCTGCGGGATGCGCCGATCCTGCTGCTAGACGAGGCGACAAGCGCCCTTGATGCGGAAAGCGAGCGGGCGGTGCAGGAGGCCGTGGCAGCGATGAGCGCCGATCGCACCACCCTGATCGTCGCCCACCGTTTGGCCACCGTGAAACAGGCCGACCGTATTGTGGTGTTCGAGGACGGCAAGATCGTGGCCGAGGGCACCCATGAGGCGCTGGTGGCCCAGGGCGGGCTTTATGCACGGCTTGCGCGGCTGCAATTCACCGCAGGCATGGCGGCTGAGTAACCGCCAATTTCCCACCTCGTGCAGAGTTGCGCTTGCGTCAGATACCAGTTCTGCCCAATCATGCTCCCTGACAAGGCGCATATAAGATCAACAGGGCGCCGATCATGAATATGGGGAGGGTGGCAGATGGTTCGTTTCGCCAATGCCGAAGACATCAAGACCGTTGAGCGGGAACTGCCCTGGCCGGAAAGCCAGCCGGCGGTGACCGTATATGAGTTGCTCAGCCGGACGAAAGACCGGTTTGGCGGGCTGAACGCGATCTCGTTTCAGATACTGTCAGGCCCCCGCGACCCGGCGGAAACCCTGACCTGGGGCGGGTTTCACGCCCGTGTCACCCAGGCCGCCAATCTGTTCCGCAGTCTGGGTGTCGGCGAAGAGGACACGGTGGCCTATGTGCTGCCGAATTGTAATGAAACCGCCGTAACCCTGCTTGGCGGGACGGTGGCGGGGATCGCGGCACCGATCAACCCGCTTCTTGAAGCCGAACAGATCGGCTCGATCCTGCGGGAAACCGGGGCCAGGGTCGTGGTGACGCTGAAGGCTTTCCCGAAAACCGATGTGGCGCAGAAAGTGTCGGAAGCGGTGGAACTGGCCCCGGGTGTGAAAACCGTGCTTGAGGTCGATCTGCTGCATTACATGACCGGGCTGAAAAAGCTGATCGTGCCGTTCCTGCGCCCGAAATACGAGGTGCAACACAAGGCCCGGGTGCTTGATTTCAATGCCGAGCTGGACCGACAGCGCAGCGATCACCTGGAATTTGCCGACAGCACGAAAGACCGGGTCGGGGCCTATTTCCATACCGGCGGAACAACCGGCATGCCCAAGGTCGCGCAGCATAAATATTCCGGGATGATCTATAATGGCTGGATCGGGCACACATTGCTGTTCACCGAACAGGACAACATCATCTGCCCGCTGCCGCTGTTCCATGTCTTTGCCTGCCATGTGATTCTGATGGCGGCGGTCACCTCGGGGGCGCATGTGGTGTTCCCCACGCCGCAGGGCTATCGCGGCGCGGGTGTTTTCGACAATTTCTGGAAACTGGTGGAACGCTGGCAGATCAGTTTCATCATCACCGTGCCCACGGCGATTTCGGCGATGATGCAACGCCCGGTGAACGCGGATATCTCCACCGTGAAAACCGCATTTTCCGGATCATCGCCTCTGCCGGTGGAACTGTTCAAGCGGTTCGAGAAAGCCACCGGTGTGACGCTGATCGAAGGCTATGGCCTGACAGAGGCCACCTGCCTGGTCAGTTGCAACCCGGTGGATGGCGATAAGAAAATCGGCTCCATCGGTATTCCGTTCCCGCATACGCAGGTGCGGATTCTGAGACATGGCGCTGATGGCATCACCATCTGCGACACCGATGAGGTGGGCGAGATCTGCATCGACAACCCGGGTGTGTTCGAGGGCTCGACCTATATCGCAAGCGACAAGAACATCGATCTTTTCGCCTATGATACCTATCTGCGCACCGGCGATCTGGGGCGGATCGACGAAGACGGCTATCTGTGGATCACCGGGCGGGCCAAGGATCTGATCATTCGCGGCGGCCATAATATCGACCCGGCCGAGATTGAAGAGGCATTGGCGGGCCACCCCGCCGTGGCCTTCGCAGGTGCCATCGGTCAGCCCGATGCCTTTGCCGGCGAACTGCCCTGCGCCTATGTGGAACTGGTCGACGGGGCGGACATCACCACCGCCGCCCTGATGGATCACTGCAAGACCCATATCCATGAACGGGCCGCGATACCGAAATATCTGGAAATTCTGGATGAGCTTCCCAAAACTGCCGTCGGCAAGGTTCTGAAACCCGATCTGCGCAAACGCGCCATCACCCGGGTCTATAACGGGGCCCTGACCGAGGCAGGTATCGCCGCACAGGTGAGTGAGGTGCAGGAGGATAAAAAGCGCGGTCTGGTCGCCCATCTGGAGAGGACCGGACAGGTGGATGAGGCGGAACTGGCCCAGGTTCTGGGGGAGTTCACCCGCCCCTGGGACTGGGCCGGAGTGACCGCCGGCACCGATGGCGACTGAAGGTGCGGGATGTGATGATCTGCCGGGTTTTCCGCAGCCTTACGGGTCGCTGACATGACCCGCCCGCTGATCGACTGTGCCACCGCGCGGCGGATGTTTCTGCACCGCCACGGGTTGGCCAGCGCACCATCCGGCCCGGCGACGGGCGCGGGGCTGGCCGGTCTGATCACCGATCTGGGCTTTGTGCAGGTTGACAGTGTCAACACGGTTGCCCGCGCCCATGACATGATCCTGTGGTCCCGGCGGCAGGCCTATAAACCGGCCAGTCTGCGCTGGATCAATGACCGTATGCGCGCAACGTTTGAACATTGGACCCACGATGCCGCGATCCTGCCGATGGCAATGTTTCCCCATTGGCAACTGAAATTCGCCCGCGACAAGCAGCGGTTGCGGCAGCGATGGAAGGATTGGCAAGGGTCCGGCTTCCATGCAGAGATCGACCGGGTGCTGGCCCATATCTCGGATCACGGGGGTGTGGGCAGTGGCGATCTGGCTGACAAGCGGCCCGGGAAATCCACCGGCTGGTGGGATTGGCACCCGTCGAAAACGGCGCTGGAATATCTCTGGCGGTCGGGGCAGCTTTCGGTCTCGAAGCGGGAGGGGTTTCGCAAGATATACGACCTGACCGAGCGGGTGATCCCGCCCGAGATACTCAAGATGCGGTATGATGAGGCGGAGACCGTGGACTGGGCCTGCGCGGCGGCGCTTGACCGGCTGGGCTTTGCCACCTCGGGCGAACTGGCCGCGTTCTGGGGGCTGGTCCGCCCGGAGGAAGCGAAGGCCTGGGTGGCCGTCGCGCTGCGACAGGACCGGGTGATCGAGGTTGATATCGCCCTGGCCCAGGGCGGTCTGCGCCGGGCGGTGATGTGGGCCGAAACCCTGGAAAGCCTTGCGCATCTGCCCCCGGTCGCCCCGCGCCTGCGCATTCTCAGCCCGTTTGACCCGGCCCTGCGGGATCGCAACCGGTCCGAACGGCTGTTCGATTTCCACTACCGGATCGAGATTTTTGTGCCCGAGGCCAGACGGCGATATGGCTATTACGTCTTTCCGGTGATGGAGGGGGACCGGATGATCGGCCGGATTGATATGAAATGTGATCGCAGTTGCGGTGGTCTGGATGTCGCCGGGTTCTGGCCGGAACGGCAGGTGAAAATGGGCAAGGGCCGTATCCGTCGGCTGGAGGTGGAACTGGAGCGTGTCACGCGCCTGACCGGTTGCCCGGATATACGCTTTGCGCCCGGTTGGTTGCGCAGTTATGAAGACACGGCCTAGGGTCGGTATGGGTCAGGGCGGAGTAAGCGATGCGTGATATTCTGACCCTGACTCTGAACCCGGCGCTGGATGTCTCGGCCATCACGCCACAGGTGGTGGCGGGGCCAAAACTGCGCTGTGGCGATGCGCGGCTGGACCCCGGCGGTGGCGGGGTCAATGTCTCGCGCGCGATTGTGCATCTGGGTGGCCAGAGCCGGGCAATTGTGGCCTCGGGCGGTGTCACCGGCACCTATCTGTGCGATCTGCTGGAAGGTGAGGGGGTCGAGGTGATCCGCCTGAAGACCTCGGGCCTGACGCGGCAATCCTTTGCCGTCACCGATGGGGAAGGTGGCGGGCAATACCGCTTCGTGATGCCGGGGCCGGGCTGGGGCGCGGGCGATCTTGATGCGCTTTGGTCCACGCTTGCCACATGTCTGACCCCGCAGAGCCTGCTTGTGGTGTCCGGCAGCCTGCCACCGGGTATGGATCCGGATCTGCTGATCGAAATCAACATCCGCGCCCGGGCCATCGGGGCGGTGATGGTGCTGGATACGTCGGGCGCGGCCCTGGTGCAGGCCGTCGAACATGTGACCGCGCCCTATCACCTGCTGCGCGTTGACGGGGCCGAAGCCGATGACCTGGCCGGGCAGAGCCTGAACACACCCAGAGAGATGGCTGCATTCGGCCGCAGCCTGATCGCGGCGGGCAGGGCGGAATATGCGGTGATGGCGCTTGGCGCAGAGGGCACGCTTGGGATTTCGGCCAGGGAGTGTTTTTTCTGCCGGCCCCCGCTGATCAAAACGGTCAGTGCCGTGGGCGCGGGGGACAGTCTTGTCGGTGCAATGGCGATGACACTGGCCCAAGGGGACGGGTTTCGCGCCGCGATCCGTTTTGGAACTGCGGCCGCCGCGGCAGCGGTGATGACCCCGGCGACCCAGCTGTGTTCCCGGGCAGATGCAGAGACTTTGCGATCAGAGATTGATGTGCGGGTGGTTTAAAGCCTTTCGAGTTTTCATTGAGACATGATCATCGCTTTTCGCGTTCGACCGAAGGGAGAGGCCGCGAACAAGCGATTCAATGTTAACTTGAAAGGCTATAGGGGCAGGGCAACATTCCTGCGCCCTGTTTGATGAGACGCTATAGCCTCGGCCTGAAATTTACATCACCCCATATAACCCTCCTGCCCGGCGGCACCGCCGGGCAGCGCCCGCACCGACCCCCAGGGGCGGGCGCTTCTCGCCCACCCCTCGGTTCGGGCGCTGCCCTCTCCACGCAATGCATATGCGCCGCAGATTAAAGCGTTTCGACTTTATGTTGAAACGCCATAAATGGACGATGCTATATTTCAAGGTCCCTGATCCTGCGCTGCCCTCGGCTGGCTGCACTTTTTCCGACTAAAAAACTCGGGATTGATTTGTCTGACAGAATTGGTCACTCTTCGCGCGACTCGCGGCAGAGCCTTTCGCCATGCCTCTTCGTTACATCTCGGAGCATTTGCCATGTGGCCCCGCAGACCGCGATCCCGGCCCGATACTGACACAGAGCCCTGCCCCTGTGATCGGGTGGAGGCTGTCTGGTCTGCCATATGTCAGGGGGACAGCTGCTGCGAGGCAGGACTGGAACCGATGCTGGACGCATTGGCCCGCCCGAACATATCTGCGGTTTCCGAAACATCTCATCACGACGACAATCTGAAGGACAGGCACCCATGACACGACTTCTTTTGACCAGTACCGCTTTGGTAGCGGGGCTTGCCGCCACTGCCCAGGCCCAGACCGCAAGTGATGTGGTCGGCCATTATGCAGATATGGCCCATGCCGAATATACCGATGCGCTGATCACTGCCGAGCGTTTGCAGGAGGCCGTGGCTGCCCTGGTGGCAGAGCCTTCGGCCGAGAACCTGACCGCCGCGCGCGCCGCCTGGCTTGCGGCCCGGGTGCCCTATCAGCAGACTGAAGTTTACCGGTTCGGCAATGCCATCGTCGATGACTGGGAGGGTCGGGTGAATGCCTGGCCGCTGGATGAAGGCCTGATCGACTATGTGGATGGCGCGGCTTATGGCGGCCCAAGCGATGAGAATGAATTTGCGGTTCTGAACGTAGTGGCCAATGCCAGCTTTACGCTGTCCGGCGAAGAGATTGATGCCAGTGAAATCACGCCGGCGCTGTTGCAGGACACTTTGCAGGAGGCCGACGGGGTCGAAGCCAATGTCGCCACCGGGTATCACGCCATCGAGTTTCTGCTCTGGGGCCAGGATCTGAACGGCAACGGCCCCGGTGCCGGGGACCGGCCCTGGACGGATTATGCCGCGGGCGATGCCTGCACCGGCGGCAATTGTGACCGGCGGGCGGAATATCTGACCGCTGCCGCCGATCTGCTGGTCAGCGATCTGGACTGGATGGTTGCGCAATGGGATGCGGATGGCGATGCGCGGACCGGCCTGATGGCCGACCCGGAAGCCGGGCTTTCGGCGATGCTGACCGGGATGGGCAGCCTCAGCTATGGTGAGGTGGCTGGCGAACGTATGCGCCTTGGCCTGATGCTGAACGACCCCGAGGAGGAACATGACTGTTTTTCCGACAACACCTATAACAGCCATTATTATGACGGGATGGGCGTGCAGAATGCCTATCTTGGGGAATATACCCGCATTGATGGCAGCGTGATCACCGGCCCGTCCCTGTCGGATATGGTGGCGGCCGTTGACCCCGCCCTCGATACCGAGATGCAGACCCGCCTGTCAGCCACGATGATGGCCCTTGGCCGGATCAAGACCGCCGGTGAATCCGGCTTTGCCTATGATCAGATGCTGGAACGCGGCAATGCGGCCGGCGAGGCGCTGGTGATGGGGGGCGTGAACGGATTGATCGCCCAGACAGAAAGCATCGAACGGGTTGTGACCGCACTTGGCCTTGACCAGATCGCCTTTGAAGGCTCTGACAGTCTCGATAACCCCTCAGCTGTGTTCGAGTGACGCAGCCCCCGGGCGGTGTGTGGTCTGACCCCATACCGCCCGGTATAGGTGCGTCCATGAACAAACTCTGGCTTGCCTGCCTGCCGATTGCGCTGG
This sequence comes from Rhodophyticola sp. CCM32, assembly GCF_004751985.1. Taxonomy (NCBI): domain Bacteria; kingdom Pseudomonadati; phylum Pseudomonadota; class Alphaproteobacteria; order Rhodobacterales; family Roseobacteraceae; genus Rhodophyticola; species Rhodophyticola sp. CCM32. The sequence continues at coordinate 2,632,237 of NZ_CP038492.1, read as the reverse complement.
CGTTCTCGGTGCCTGCGCTGATCTCGGCCCAGAATGCGATCCGCCCGGTCTGGGCGGATTTGCGGGATGTGCATCTGAATGTGGTCCCGCGCACCGAGGAGGAACGCGCGCGGATTGCAGCGGTCACCGCGCGGCCTGAAGATTTCAGCGCGGCGCAACCTTTCGAGGGCAATGGCGCCGGGGCAGCCACCGTGCGGGCAAGGCAGAACGCGGATGCGTTTTCGCAACCTTCGGCCAATCTGTCTTTTGACGCTCAGCTTGAATTCCGGGTGGGCAACGGATTGTTCCGGCGGATCTGGGTCTCTCCGCCTGCGTCTACCATTGCCAGCGACGGGTTGGGGCCGCTCTATAATGCGCGATCCTGCCAGCGCTGCCATCTGAAGGACGGGCGCGGCCACCCGCCCGAAAGCCCCGAGGACAGCCCGGTGTCGATGTTTCTCAGGGTCTCGATCCCCGGCGGCGACCCGGCATACGGGATTGCCGATTATATCGCGACGGAGCCTGAGCCGAGTTACGGCACCCAGTTGCAGGATTTCAGCCTGCCGGGCCATGCGCCGGAATACACGCTTGGCATCACCTATGAAGAAACCACCGTCGATCTGTCGGGGGGTGAACAGGCCAGCCTGCGGGTGCCCAGCTATCGCGCGGAGGATCTTGGCTATGGCCCGCTGCACCCGGACGCCATGCTGTCGCCGCGTGTGGCGCCGCAGATGATCGGCCTGGGATTGCTTGAGGCGATCCCGGTGCAGGATATCCTGGCCCATGCCGACCCGGAGGATACGGATGGGGACGGTGTTTCGGGCCGCCCGCAAGTGGTCTGGTCTGTGCAGTATGGCCAGCCGATGCTGGGCCGGTTTGGCCATAAGGCAGGGACCCCCACGGTGCTTGAACAATCTGCTGGCGCCTTTGCCGGCGATATTGGCATTTCCAATCCGCTGCACCCGGATGGCTGGGGGGAATGCACCGCAGCAGAAACCGCGTGTCGCACCGCGCTGGATGGGGGCGACCCGGAGCAGAATGGCTTCGAGATTGACCAGACCGGCCTTGATCTGGTGACTTTCTACAGTCGCAATCTTGCCGTGCCCGCGCGCCGCGATGTGGATGCCCCGCAGGTGCTGCGGGGCAAGGATGTGTTCTACACCACCGGCTGCGTGGCCTGCCATGTGCCCAGTTACGTGACCCACAGGCTGGAGGATGAGGAGAGCGCCCAAAGCTTTCAGCTGATCTGGCCCTATACCGATTTGCTGCTGCACGATATGGGCGAGGGGCTGGCCGATAACCGTCCCGAAGCGCGGGCCACTGGGCGGGAATGGCGCACAGCGCCGCTTTGGGGGATCGGGATGACCGAAACCGTCAGTGGTCACACCTATTTCCTGCATGATGGTCGCGCGCGCAACCTGCTGGAAGCGGTGCTTTGGCATGGCGGCGAAGCGCAATCGGCCCGGGATCAGGTGGTCGAGATGCCGCCTGAAGACCGCGCCGCCCTGATCCGGTTTCTGGAGAGTCTGTGATGCGATATCTTGCGATATGTCTGGCCCTGTTCCTGCCACTGATGGCCCTGGCCCAATCCCAAAGCGAGGAGATCGACGATATCCTTGATCGCCATATCCTGCCGGGTTTCGAGGCGCTGGTGGAGGAAACCGGCGCCCTGGCCGCTGCCGCCACCGCCGATTGCACCCCGGCATCCGAACCCCTGCGCGCCGCCTATAACGCGGCTTTTGATGCCTGGGTCCGGGTCAGCCATCTGCGGTTCGGCCCGATGGAGGCGGAAAACCGGGGCTTTGCCCTTGGGTTCTGGCCCGACGCCCGGGGCGCCACCCCCCGCGCGCTGGCCGATCTGATCCGCGATCAGGACCCGGTGATTGATACGCCTGAGGGGTTTGCCACAATCTCGGTCGCCGCGCGGGGCTTCTATGGGCTGGAATTCCTGCTTTATGACCCTGAACTCAGCAGCGCAGAACCTGCCGCCTATCGCTGCGCCCTGATCCGGGCGGCCAGCGCCGACACCCATGCCACCGCCCGCGCGATTCTGAGCGACTGGCAGGGGCGCTATGCCGGTCTGATGCGCGGCGCGGGCCGGAACCAGACCTATCAATCCTATGATGAGGCCCTTCGCGCGCTGTTCGGTGCCCTGGTCGAGGGGCTGGAATTTACCGCCGATCTGCGTCTTGGCCGCCCGATGGGCACGTTTGAGCGACCCCGCCCGCGCCGGGCCGAGGCCTGGCGCTCGGGCCGTTCCCTGCGCCATGTTCAGATTGCGCTTGAAAGCCAGGCTGATCTGGCCGCACGTCTGTCGGTCTCGGAGCCCGAGGCCCGGGGCAGGGTCACCCATGTGTTCGATCTGGCCATTGCCCGGGCCGATGCCCTGGACGATCCGGGTTTTGCCGGGGTTGCCACACCCGCCGGGCGGTTGCGGGTTGAGGCATTGCAGCAAAGCATCCGCGATGTGGATGGTCTTCTGCGGGCCGAACTTGGCCCGGCCCTTGGCATTGCCGCCGGGTTCAATGCGCTGGATGGCGATTGATGCCATCCCGGCGGGCCTTCCTTGCGGGGCTTCTTGCGGCTGCCGCAACGCCGCGTCTCAGCTGGGCCGATGCCGGGAACCCCGGCTATCTGTCGGCGGCCCGGGCACCCGACGGGGCCTATGTTCTGTGCGGGCTGGACGGGGAGGGGCAGATCCTGTTCACCCTGCCGCTTCCGGGGCGGGGCCATGCGGGGGCGGCCCATCCGACCCGGCCCGAAGCGGTGGCCTTTGCCCGCCGCCCGGGCACTTTCGCCGATGTGATCAACTGCGCCACCGGCGCGCAGAGCGCCCGGCTGACAGCGCCCGCAGACCGGCATTTCTATGGCCATGGCGCGTTTTCCGCCGATGGCAGCCGCCTTTACACAACCGAAAACGATCTGGAAACGCTGGATGGCCGGATCGGCATCTGGGATGCGGAGGATGCCTATACAAGGATCGGTGAAATGGCGTCAGGCGGGGTGGGCCCGCATGAGCTGTGCCGTCTGCCCGGCACCGATATTCTGGTGATCGCGAATGGCGGTATTGCCACCCATCCCGACAGTGGCCGCGCCAAGCTGAACCTGCCGGTCATGGAGGCCAATCTCAGCTATCTGGACCCGGAAAGCGGCGAGATCGCGCAGATCACCCTGCCGTCCGATCTGCGCCTGAACTCCATTCGCCATCTGGCGATCCGGCCCGATGGTCTGGTGGCCGCCGCGATGCAATGGGAAGGGGAGGAAACGTTCCATCCGCCTCTGGTCCTCCTCCACCGGCGGGGGGAGGCCGCGCCCCGGATGCTCAGCGCGCCGGAGCCGGATCAGCGGCGGCTGAATGGCTATGCGGGCAGTATTGCGTTTTCGGGCGATGGGGCGGGGCTGGCCATCACCTCACCGCGCGGCGGGGTGCTGCATCGGTTCGACAGTGCCACAGGGGCATTTTCAGGGGCGGTCGAGGCGGCGGATATCTGCGGGCTGGGGCCGCGTTCCGCCGGGTTTCTGGCCTCTGCCGGAACCGGAGAGATCACCGCGATCTCCGGTCAGGCCGTGACCGGAAAACTGACCTCGGACTTGCAGTGGGACAATCATCTGGTCAGCCTGTCTTAACGGGTCAGTCCGGCTTGAACCGGCGGCTGTGCCGATTTCACCCCCGGCCCTCGATCCGGATTGAGAAGTTGCGCGTGGCCCCTGCGGGCGGCGGCGGAAACGGCGATGCGCGGCGGACATGATCCAGCGCGCTTTGATCCAGTTCGGCATTGCCGGAGGACCGGGTGATGCTGATCGACTGCAAACCGCCATTGCCCGAGATGGTGAAGGAAACCTGCGCCTCACCCCGGGCGCTCACCCGATTGCGGCGGGTCTGTGCAATCTGGCGCATCACCAGCCCCGGATAATTCGCAGCCGCCGCCGAGCCAGCTTGGGACGCCCCTTCCCGGGCGGGTGCTTGCGCCGCGCTTTGGCCTGCTTCGCGGCCAGATACGTCGCCACGGCGGGTATTCCGTGATGCATTTCCTGCCGCAGACGGGGCCGAGGCGGCAATTGCGGGTGGTTCCGGTTCCGGTTCCGGTGACGGGCGCGCTTGCGGGCGCGGGGTGCTGGCATCGGGCTGTTGGGCCTGCGGGGCGGTTGACACAATGCGTGCAGGGGCAGGGGCCGGGGTTGCAGACAGGTCAGACACCGGGGGCAGGGGATGTTGCTCTGCAGGTGGTGCCGGAGCCGTGGTGTCAACGCGGGCGCTGGTCGTCTGGAGGGCTGCGGTGGCATCCGTGGTCCGGGCAGGCGTGGGCGCGGCGGCGGGAGGGGTCCGCTCTGCGGTTTCGAGGGGCAGAACCGGATCATCATCCGGTGGCGCGGAAAGGGCGAGACTGTCCACGGTTGCCGCCTCGGTCGGCGTATCGGTCGGGACGGGGGCGGTGCTGGTCGGATCGGCGGTTTCGGTCTGCTCTGCGGTGCTGGTCTCAACCGGCATCTGCACCGGCGGTGTGTCTGGCATGCTGGCGCTGCCCTGAACCATATCGGCAAAGCTGCTGCCCAGAAGCGCCATCTCGGCAGAGCCGCCGCCATCTGTCTGCGGGACGGGCGGCGCATTGCCAAACCCTGCAAACCCCGCCAGATGCAAGGCCAGCGACCCGGCGATGGCAAGACCCGCCGCAGAGGCCAGACGCGGGGTCATCTGTTTAAGCCCCGTTCGGTGACGATCCAGACCCCGGCGGCGCCTGCCCCCTGCAACGCGGATACAATCGCCAACAACTGACCGGCGGGCAGGGCACGATCCGGCACAAGGCGCAGGTTGTCGCCGGTGTCGGCAAAGCTTTCGGGCGTGGTTTCCACCCCCCGGTACAGCAGCGTCCCATCGGGCAGGATCACGGCGGCATCAGGCGGCGCGCGGCCATCCAGATCGGCGGTGTCGATCAGATCCACCGGCCCAAGCGGCGGGGCCAGATTGCCTGCGATCAGAAAAAAGATCAGCATCAGAAAGACGATATTGATCAGCGCGATGGTGGGTTCTCTCTGGGGTTTGGTGGTGACGCGGCGGAGCGGCATGGGCAGGCCCTATTCCAGAATTCGCACCGACAGACCGGTCGCCGGGCGCAATATTGCCAGCAGATCGACCAGCCGCTGCGCGGTGACATCCGCGGTGGTGCTGACCAGCAGCACGGCATCGTCGCCGGGCTCAAGGGCGGCGATCCGCTCGGGCAGGGCCTCAAGGCTCAGGGTTTGCCCGTTCAATGTGAGACTGTCGGCCTCAAGACGCAGGAAGTGCGGCGGGGTTGTGTTGGACACGGTGCCGCCGCTGGCCATCTGCAAGGGCAGTTCGGCAAAACGCGTGAAGGTGGAGGACAGCATGAAGAACAGCAAAAGCAGAAAGATGACGTCAATCAGCGAGGTCATCGACAGGTTGCGCCTGCGCCTTTGGGCCATCCTAACCGGCATGGGCAAGCGCGCCGGGCAAAACCTGGTTCGAAGGGTGTTCAACGCGGGGCACCGGGCAGAACAGCTGTTGCAGGACCATATCGGCCAGGGCCCGTTCCGCCGCGATGCGGGATTCGAACCAGGTCAGGATCAGGGAGACCGGCATTGCCACCGCCAGCCCGGCAGCCGTGGTCATCAAGGCCACCCAGATCCCGCCGGCCAAAAGCGAGGGGTCAACCGCGTTGCCGGCTTCCTGCAAGGCCTGAAACGCGTCAATCATGCCCAGAACCGTGCCGAACAGCCCAAGCAGCGGGGCAATCTGTGCGATGCTGTCCAGCAGGCGAAACCCGACCTCCAACCGATCAAGCCGGGTCGCGGCCATGGCTTCCAGCCGGGCCTTCAGCGCGGTTCTGTCGGTCCCCTCGGTCTGGATCAGCGGAAGCGCCTCGATCAGAAAACCGCCCAGATGATTGCGGGCCATATGCGCGGTGCTGAGCGCCTGTGCCGCTTGCCCCATATCCCAGGCCACAAGGGTATTGTGAATGGTGCGATGGCGCCCCACGCCTGCCCGCTGAAGCTGCCCCAGCTTGAACAGGATCATCGCCAGCGCCAGAACCGAGAGGACCAGCAACAGCGCCACGACCGGCCCGCCAAGCGCCAGCAGATCGGTCACGCGGATCAGGGCGTCATGCACCATCATCATCCCGATAACTCCACATCTGAGCGGCTGCTCAATCGCAACGCGTCTTCGCAGGCCGTTTCATCCAATCCGTCACCCGTGCAGTTTTGCACGCCATTGATCAGCACCTGACCCAGATCCGCGCAGGTCAGCGCGGGCAGGTCAAACTGCCTGACCCGGGGGCGGCCCTGCGGCAAGCTCTGGAAATCGAACAGGGTCAGGCGGTCCACCAACCCGTCATTGGTGATCAGCACGGTTTCAAGCACCAGATTGTCCAGATCGTGACCCAACCGGTTTTCGGCCAGCATGGTCAGACGGCAGACCTCTGCGATCTGTTCAAGGACGTTCAGTTCCACCGACAGGCCCGGCGCCTCTTCCTGTGCCAAAACCGCCATCGGGAGCAATGCAGCAGACAGGCCGAGACCAAGCACGGCCTGTCTGCGCAGAAGGCAGGATATCATCTTCTTCATAGTCACCATTGAATTGGGCGTGACAGGGTCAGGCGGTAGGTACGGCCGCGCCCGTTATCGCCCGCCAGGCTGTTCTGATAGGTTTCATCCAGCACATTTTCGACCGAGGCGCGAATTTCGAACCCTTCAAACGCGCCGCGACGGGGGGTCCAGGACATGAACAGGTCATGAACAGCATAGGAGTCGAAGCTGTTGCCTGCGCTATAGCTGATGTCGTCAACGAAATATCCGCGCCAGCCATATTCAATGCCCAGATCCGGCGCACGACCCCCCAGGGTCAAACCAAGCGAGCGGGCCGGGATTGATGTCAGGGTCAGGCCCGTTGCGGTATCCTCTCCCCGCACATCGGAATAGGCCAGCCGGCCGAAAAGCCGTTCTGCCTCATAGGCGGCTTCGATCTCGATCCCGTAAATCTCGGCAGAGGCGATGTTGCGGTAATATGGCGTACCTGCGGTGGAATCCCGCTCGATCAGATCCTCAAGCTCGCTGTAAAATGCGGTGACTTTCAGATCAAACGCGTCGTTTGTGTTGAAGACACCCGCATTGGAGAAGGAGAAGCCCAGTTCTGCACTGCGAGAGGTTTCCATGCCCAGATCCGGGCTGGAGGGTTCATTTGAATCCAGGGAGAACAACTCGTCCAGTGTCGGCACCCGCTGCGTTTGTGCGATAGAGCCGAAAACCGACCAATTGTCATTGATCTCGTAATACACCGCCAGTTTGGGCGAAAATGCTGTTTCCGTGGTGGTTGTCGTGCCCGCAATGCCGGCCGCTGGTTCCAGATTGACGAAATCAAGCCGGATGCCGGGCACCAGGGTCAGGCCATTGTCAAAGACCAGTTCGCTTTGTGCAAACAATCCGACCCGGCTGTCGACACCCTCGGGATGGAAGCCCAATGGCCCTGCGGTGGTGCCGGCAACGCGGTCCTGCCGCGACAACTGGATGCCATAGGTCAGAAAGTTTTCCCAGCCCGCCCCGGCCATGGTCATTGTGTTCTGCACCTTCAGGCTAAGCGTTTCATAGCTATAGTCGCTGTCGGCGAAAAGCGGAGAAGGGGAGGGCACACTGGAGTCGCCCTGCTCCACTGCAGTGTCGGAATAGCTGAGCACCACATCCAGATCGAGCCAGGGATTGGCGGGCGCCGGGTTCTGCCAGCGCAAGGACAGGGTCTGGTCACGAATGTGACGGTCTACCGTGCCAAAGGGCAAAGTGCCGGTCTGCGAATAGGCGGTATCATCCAGGTCGCTGTCCCAGATCTGATAAGAAGCTGTCAGCACCTGGGACATGTCATCGCCGAAATGATAGGTGGCTTTCAAAAGGCCCGATATCGAATTGAATTCCGAGCCCGATATCTCGGTGCCGTCCCCATCTTCGTAATTGCCCGCCTGCCGGTAATTCAGCGCGGCAAGGAATTCGAGATCCTCGCGCGGCTGTGTCGCATAAATGACCGACCCCATGAAGCCGTCGCCATTGCTGTCATAACTGGTGCGGAACCGCAGGGTCTGGGTTTCATCCCCGTCCAGAAAATCCGATGGGTTGCGGGTTTCAAAGGTGACCACACCGCCAAGCGCCCCAGCACCATACAGCGTGGACGAGGCCGGCCCGCGCAGAATCTCGACCCGGCGATACAGTTCCGGATCTGAAAAGAACGACCCCATGCGATATTGTTCGTAGAATTTTGTGGCCCCATCAACCTGCACGATGATACGGCTTTCATCGGCAGAGCCAAGCTCCCCGATCCCGCGGATGTTGAACGACAAACCGCCCACCCGATCCGAGCCGATGGATTGCACACCGGGAACCTGATCGAACAATTCGCCTAATGTGGTGGCCTGTTGCTGGTCGATATCGTCTTCGTTCAGCACGGTAACCGCCTGAGGTGTACCAATTGCAACCTGATCGGTGCCCCAACCCAGAATGATCCGCCCAAGCGGCGTGGCTGTGGCGTCCTGGGCCTGCCCCTGCTGGGCCAGAAGGGACAGTGTTGCAACAAGTGCCGTACTGGCAAACAGACGTGTGTAATTCATAGAAATGGGCATAAAGCCTCCGCATCGGTATTATGTGAGAATTATGCTGGCGGAGACGCTTGCAAGGCCGGGTTTGGTGTGGAAGCACATCAATCTATCAGCCGCTCTTGTGTTGGCTATAGCGGTTGACTAAAACAGTCAAGTATATGAGATGCAAATATCATCTCCAACCGAGATCCAGCTTGTGCCTTGGCCAGCCAGACCCCTCAAGACCATCAAAATATTAACTAAAAGGCACGTGGATCATGGCCGCAGAGAACATTCCGTCCGAGGACGATATTCGCGCCGCAATTGCGGCAAATCCGAAAGCCCGGCCCCGGGATCTGGCCGATCAGCTCGGCATTGCCGAGGCGGCCCTTGTCGCCGCCGATCTAAGCAACCCTGCCACCCGGATCGAGGCCGCGCCAGAGCGGTTGATGCCGATGATCTGCGGTCTGGGTGAGGTGATGGCCCTGACCCGGAATGAAAGTGCGGTCCATGAAAAGATCGGTGTCTATGACAACTTTCATCCCGGAGCCCATGCGGCGATGATACTCACAGCAGAGATTGATCTGCGGATTTTTCCCAACCACTGGCAGCATGCTTTCGCAGTGGAAAAAGAGGTGGGCGGGCAGCTTCGCCGCTCCCTTCAGGTGTTCGATGCCGCAGGCGATGCGGTGCATAAGGTGATCCTGCGCGACGGGTCCGACATGGATGGCTGGGCGCGGCTGACCGGTGATCTGGCATGCGCTGATCCGCAGCCGCTGGATCTGGCTGTGCGGGCCGCCCCGGAACAGCCCAAAGCAGACCCGGACAAGGCCGAGGCCCTGCGCCGCGAATGGGCGCGGATGACCGACACGCATCAGTTCATGCGGCTTGTCTCCAAGCTGAAGATGAACCGGTTGGGTGCCTATCGTATCGCCGGTGGCTCTATGGCCCGTCTGCTTCAGCCCGCGGCATTGAACACCGCGTTGGAGACGCTTTCGCAAACGGGCACAGGGGTGATGATCTTTGTCGGCAACAAAGGCTGTATCCAGATCCACAGCGGCCCGGTTGACCGGCTTAAACCCATGGGCCCGTGGCAGAATGTGATGGACCCGGGTTTCAACCTGCATCTGCGGCGCGATCATGTGGCCGAGGTCTGGCTGGTGGAAAAACCCACCAAACGCGGGCCTGCGCTGTCGATCGAGGCTTTTGATGATATGGGGCGTCTGATCCTGCAGATGTTCGGGCTGCGCAAGGAAAAGGGGCCGGATCATGCGGCTGCCTTTGCCCGGATGGCAGAGGATTTGCCCCGCGCCGAAACCCTGGCCGGGGTGGCGTCATGAGGGGGCGGAACTGCCAGTCGCGCCCCGCCCGGTTTGCGGCTTTCGCTAAAGAGTTCGGCGCCGCCATTGCAATCCTTGCCGTGATGATATCGGGCACCTCGGTGCAGGCGCAAGATGATGATCGGGTGCTTGCCATCGGCGGCTCCGTGACCGAGATCATCTATGCCCTGGGTCAGCAGGACCGTCTGGTTGCCCGTGACACGACCTCCAGCTTCCCGCCGGAGGCCGAGGCTTTGCCCGATGTCGGTTATATGCGGGCGCTGTCGCCCGAGGGGGTATTGTCGGTCAATCCCGATCTGGTGATTGCCGAGGCCGGCAGTGGCCCGCCTGAAACCATCGAGGTGCTGGAAGAGGCCGCGATCAATTTCGTGATGGTGCCCGATGGCTATGACCGGGCCTCGATCGGAGAGAAAATTCGCGCGGTTGCCGCCGCCCTTGGCGTGGACGCGGCCGGTGAGGACCTTGCCGCCGAGGTCGATGCGGACCTGGCCGAAGCCGAGGCCGCCGCCGCGACCGGGGGCACGCCGCCGCGTGTGCTGTTCATCCTGTCGATGCAGGGCGGGCGTATTCTGGCCTCGGGCACCGATACCGGGGCTGCGGGGATCATCGCACTTGCCGGTGGGGAAAATGCGGTCACGGAATTTGACGGCTACAAACCCCTGACCGATGAGGCGGTGACCGCCCTGGCCCCCGATGTGATCCTGATGATGGATCGTCAGGGGGATCATTCCGCAGCCGATGCAGAGCTGTTCAGCCATCCGGCCCTGTCGACCACACCGGCGGCACAAACCGGGTCGGTGGTGCGGATGGATGGGTTGCTGATGCTTGGTTTCGGCCCCCGGACGCCAGAGGCCGTGCGCGCGTTAAGCGCGGCCTTTGACGAAGCCCGGGGGTAGACAATGGCAGAGCTTGCCGGTGCCAGCAGGGGGCAGGTGCCTCTGGTACGGACCCACGCGGGCGACCGACGGTTGCGGGCGCGCAAGACGATGCTGGCGCTGACCTTCGTGTTGCTGATAACCTGCCTGGCCAGCCTGACCACGGGCGCGTCCGGCACCTCGCTCTGGCAGGCTTTCTGGGCCTGGACCCGGGGGCAGGAGATCGGGTTGACCGACCGGGTGATCCTGTTTGACATCCGGCTGCCACGGTTGATCATGGGCATTCTGGTCGGTGCGGCGCTGGCGGTGTCAGGTGCGGTGATGCAGGGCCTGTTTCGCAATCCACTGGCCGATCCGGGGCTGGTCGGTGTGGGGGCCGGGGCGGGGCTGGGCGCCATCGGGGCGATTGTTCTGGGCGGCGCACTGCCTGCCGGGCTGATCGACCTGCTGGGGTATTACACCGTTCCGGTGGCGGCGTTTCTGGGCGGCTGGATCACCACCCTGGTGCTCTATCGGGTCTCCACCAGCCGGGGGCGCACCTCGGTCGCGGTGATGTTGCTGGCGGGGATTGCGCTTGGCGCGCTGGCGGGCGCATTGTCCGGTATCCTTGTCTATATAGCCGATGATACGCAATTGCGTGATCTGACCTTCTGGGGGCTGGGATCATTGGCGGGCGCGACCTGGACCAAGGTTCTGGCCGCCACGCCGCTGATCCTGCTGGCCCTTGCGGTTGCACCTTTTCTGGCCCGCGCCCTGAACGGGCTGGCCCTGGGGGAGGCCTCTGCCGCCCATCTGGGCATTCCGGTTCAGCGGATGAAACGCATCGCGATCCTGACTGTTGCGGGTGCGGTGGGGGCCGCTGTTGCCGTCTCGGGCGGGATCGGCTTTGTCGGCATTGTCGTGCCGCATCTGCTGCGCCTCGTGATCGGGCCGGACCATCGCTATCTGCTGCCGAATGCGGCGCTTCTGGGGGCAAGTCTGCTGATCGCGGCGGATATGATCAGCCGTACCATCATCGCCCCAGCGGAACTGCCGATCGGGATTGTCACCGCCACGCTTGGCGGGCCGTTCTTCCTGTGGATATTGCTGCGCAACCGCGGCCTTCTGGATCTGTAACACCATGCTGAACGCCACCGATATCCGCGTGTCTCTGGGCCGGTCGCAGGTTCTCCATGGCGTTGATTTCACCGCCCGGCCCGGCATATTGACCGCGATTGTCGGGCCCAATGGGTCAGGGAAAACCACGCTTCTGCGCGCGTTGACTGCAGAGGTGGAATATACCGGGCAGATCACGCTGGACGGTGCCGCCCTGTCGCAGATGCGGCACTGGCAACTGGCCAGCCGCCGCGCGGTCCTGCCGCAATCCACCCGGCTGGCCTTTCCCTTCACCGTGCTGGAGGTCGTGCGCCTTGGCCTGATGGCGGGGCAGGAGGCGACCCGCGCCGACCTGCCCCATGAGGCGCTGGCCTCGGTCGGCCTGGCCGGGTTCGAGGGTCGTTTCTATCAGGAACTTTCCGGTGGGGAACAGCAACGCGTGCAACTGGCCCGTATCCTGACCCAGGTCTGGGAGCCGGTGAAGGACGGTCAGGCGCGCTGGCTGTTTCTGGATGAACCGGTGTCAAGCCTGGATATCGCCCATCAGCTTGAGGTGATGACCCTGGCCCGCCGCTATGCGGATGCGGGCGGCGGGGTGATCGCGGTGATGCATGATCTGAACCTGACGGCGATGTTTGCGGGCAGCGTTGCCCTGATCGAAGGCGGGCGGCTTGTGCGTCAGGATACCCCCGGGGCGGTTCTGACCGATGATCTGCTGTCACAGGCCTATGGCTGTGCGCTGAAGGTCAGCACACCACCGCAGGATGGCAGCGTCTTTGTCCTTCCCCAGACAGCGCAGGCCTGAAGGGCGCGCTGTCATTTAGCGCCGGATTTTCGTATATAAACCAGAGTTTGAAATAGGCGTGGTAGGCCCGGCAGGACTCGAACCTGCAACCAAAGCGTTATGAGCGCTCTGCTCTAACCAATTGAGCTACAGGCCCGCCTGACTGGCAGGCTTAGCAGCTTGCCCGGGGTCGTCAAGTCGGGCGGTCCCGCTTGCGTGGCCCTGCATGCTGTCTTATGGCCTCGGGCGAGCCTGTCGGAAGGAGTGTCACGATGCCTGATTTGCCTGTTCTCTGCCTGCGCTATCTGCTGTGGCTGATCGGTGCGACGCTGGTGTTTCTGCTGGCTGTCAATCTGGCAGGCCTGCCACTTGGCCCGGCGACACAGGTCATTCTGGCCTCGGTCCCGGCGATTATCATTGCAACCACGGCGATCCGCCGGGCCGGTCGCATTCCGCCGCTTGTGGCCTGGGTGCAATTATGGCTGGCGCTGTTCGGGGTCTATATGGCGCTTGAATTGCTGTTGATCGCGGCGTTCGCGCCGCATCTGTTCGGCGTATTGCTGCAATTCGGGCCGGACAGTCTTGGCTATCTGACGGCGCGTGCCATGGTGCTGCCCATGCTGGCGCTGTTTTTGTTTCTGGGTGTGCGATCAGACCGCGCCCGGAACGGGTGATAAGGTGCAGGCGCATGGACAGGCGAACGACCCCCTGCTAGCAGGGCTGCGACAGCCGAAAGGGGCATGATGACAGACGCGAAAAACAGCCTGACTTATGCTGCGGCAGGTGTTGATATTGACGCAGGCAATGATCTGGTGGAGCGGATCAAACCCTTTGCTGCGGCCACCAGACGCCCCGGTGTGATGGCGGGGCTTGGCGGGTTTGGCGCGCTGTTCGACCTCAAGGCGGCGGGCTATGACGATCCGGTTCTGGTGGCGGCCACCGATGGGGTGGGCACCAAGCTGCGGATTGCGATTGATACAGGCGTGGTGGATACGATCGGTGTCGATCTGGTGGCGATGTGCGTCAATGATCTGGTCTGTCAGGGGGCGGAACCCTTGTTTTTCCTCGACTATTTCGCCACCGGAAAGCTGGATGTGGAAAGCGCCGCACAGATCGTTACGGGCATTGCCCGGGGCTGCGAAGGTGCGGGCTGTGCGCTGATCGGCGGTGAGACGGCGGAAATGCCGGGCATGTATGATGCGGGGGATTTCGACCTTGCGGGGTTTGCGGTGGGGGCGATGGACCGCGGCGCGATCCTGCCTGCGGATGTGGCCAGGGGTGATGTGCTTCTGGGGCTGGCCTCGGACGGGGTGCATTCCAACGGCTATTCGCTGGTGCGCCGGATCGTGGAGATATCGGGGCTGGGCTGGGAGGCTGCGGCGCCTTTCGGCGACGGCACGCTTGGCGCGGAACTGCTGACGCCCACACGGCTGTACGTGAAACCGGTGCTTGCGGCGATCCGTGCGGGCGGTGTGCATGGGCTGGCCCATATCACCGGTGGCGGGCTGACCGAAAACCTGCCCCGTGTGTTGCCCGATGGCATGGGGGCCAGGATTGACCTGGACAGTTGGACCTTGCCGCCGGTGTTCCGCTGGCTGGCGCAGACCGGCGGGATGGACGCGGCCGAGATGCTGAAAACCTTCAATGCGGGTCTGGGCATGGTGCTGGTTGTGGCGGCGGATCGCGCCGATGATATCGCCGGTCTGCTGACAGCCGAGGGGGAAGATGTGTCTCGGATCGGGGTCGTCACCGGGGAGGCCGGCATGCACTATTCCGGGGCGCTTGTGTGACCAGACGTGTTGCGATTCTGCTGTCCGGCAGTGGCTCCAACATGGTGGCCCTGGTCGAGAGCATGACCGGCGACCACCCGGCGCGGCCCTGTCTGGTGGTCGCCAATTCCGCCGGGGCAGGGGGGCTGGCGAAAGCGGCGGACCGGGGCATTGCCACCGCGATGGTTGATCACCGCCCGTTCAAGGGCGACCGGCCCGCTTTCGAGGCCGCGCTGCACGAGGTGATCAGCGCCGCGCGGCCGGATATCCTGTGCCTGGCAGGGTTCATGCGGGTGCTGACCGAAGGGTTCGTCAGCCGCTGGCAGGGCCGGATGCTGAACACTCATCCCTCGCTCCTGCCGAAATACCGGGGGCTGCACACCCATGCCCGCGCCCTTGCGGCGGGGGAGGCCATGCATGGCTGCACCGTGCATGAAGTGACCCCCGCGCTGGATGACGGCCCGATTCTGGGTCAGGCCCAAGTGCCAATTGAGCCCGGCGATACGCCTGATCGTCTGGCCGCCCGGGTTCTGGCGCAGGAACACCGGCTCTACCCTGCGGTTCTGCGCCGTTTCGCTGCCGGTGACCGGACCCCTGTTTTCCTGAGCTGAACGGCCCCTTCTCTATCTCCCAAATACTTCCGCCGGAGGCATCCTGCCATTGCTGCAGGCCCGAACATTCAAGACCCTTCCAATTCCGCAGCCACTGGCCTATCACCGCGCCCCAGACATCTGTTGATCCGCTTGCAGGAAAAGACCCCGCTTTTGACCCAGACCCTGACCAGTACCGACGCGCTTGCCGCCTTTTGCGCCCGCGCCGCCACCGCCGCTTATGTCACCGTCGATACCGAATTTCTGCGTGAACGGACCTATTTCGCGCAGCTTTGTCTGGTGCAACTGGCCTTGCCCGGTACGGATGAGACAGAGGATGCGGTGCTGATCGACCCATTGGCCCAGGGCCTGTCGCTGGAACCGTTGTTTGATCTGTTTCGCAATGAGTCGGTGGTCAAGGTCTTCCATGCCGCGCGTCAGGATCTGGAAATTTTTCATGTGGATGGCAATGTTGTGCCAAAGCCGCTGTTTGATACCCAGGTGGCCGCCATGGTCTGCGGTTATGGCGATCAGGTGGGGTATGAAACCCTGGTGCGCAAGATCACCAGCGGTGGGGTCGATAAATCCTCGCGCTTTACCGACTGGTCGCGCCGCCCGCTAAGCGATGCGCAGAAATCCTATGCGCTGGCCGATGTCACCCATCTGCGGCAGATTTACGAACATCTGGCCGCACAACTGGAAGAGACCGGCCGCACCGCCTGGATGGAAGAGGAATTGCGGGTTCTGACCAATGCGGACAATTACGTGGTGGAGCCCGATAACGCCTGGCGCCGCCTGAAACTGCGCAGCAATTCCGGGCGGTTTCTGGCCGTGGTGAAAGAACTGGCCGCGTTTCGGGAAACCCATGCCCAGACCCGCAATATCCCCCGCAACCGGGTGATCAAGGATGACGCGCTGATGGAGATTGCGTCGTCAAAGCCGAAATCCATCGAGGATCTGAGCAAATCGCGCCTGCTTCTGCGCGAAGCGCGGCGGGGTGAGATTGCCGAGGGGCTGATCGCGGCGGTCGGGCGCGGCCTGTCAGCAGATCCCGGCACGTTTCCTGCCCTGCCCAAAGGCCGTGATCGCTCGGCCCTGAACCCGGCGCTGGCGGATCTGCTGCGCGTGCTTCTGAAAGCCAAGGCGGAAGAGGCGGGCGTGGCCCAGAAACTGATCGCCTCGGCCTCGGATCTTGATGATATCGCGGCGGGCCATCATGACGGGCTGTGGTGCAAGGGCTGGCGGCGGGATGTGTTTGGAGAAGATGCCCTGCGCCTGACCCGGGGCGAGATCGCGCTGTCGGCCAAGGGTCAGAAAGTGCAGATCATCGCCGTCTGAGGCCGGTTTTGCCTCAAAAGGCGCAGCCTTGCAGCCAGACATCCCGATTATCCTGCGGCACGCAGGCCCCGGCAAGCCGCCGGGCGATGCGGTCAATGCGGGTATTCAGCTGCGGCCCCGGTTCCGACAGGTTGAACCGCCCCGGCGCGATCATCACGGCCAGAAGGCGCATCATGTCCCGGTCGGGCAGATCGGCAGGGGCGGCGCCGAACACTGTTTCGCTGGCATGGCCAAACCCTGTCATCCAGCCCTCGGGCCCGGGGCCCATTTCGACGGTTTCAAGGAACAGGGCGAGGATTTGATCCTTGCTCAGCCGCCGTTCAAGCGCCAGCGCATAGGTCGTCTGCCGCAGCTTCCCGATGCCGGGCTGAAACTGCCCGAAAGCTTCGCGTTTCGAAAGCGATTGCGTGATCGTGGTAATCCCGGCCCCGGCGGTCTGCATATCCACCCCGTTATGGTCGTAAAACCCGGGGTCCTGCACCGTGATAAGCCATCCCAACCGCTCTGCGCCCAAAAGCGCCTCTGCCCCCTGGCCCCTGTCAATCAGGCGATCCGCGCGTGCGGCCAGTGCGGGCGCATCCCGCAATCCGTCAAGATAACCTTTCAGGCCATAGAGCCCGAGGGCCACAATACAAAGAAGAATAAGACTGATCAGGATTATGGCGCCGCGGCGCAGGATCATCACCGGTTGACGCTGCGCCGGTTTGATTGCGCCTGCACGATGATCGTGCGGATGCCTTCCAGATCCTGATTGCTCAATTCCGTCCCGGCAAGGATTTCGCGGGATCTCTGGGTGCCCTGACGGGTGGCGGTTGGCGGCTCGAAAACGCGGAAATCGAAGACCAGCCGCCCCTCGGTCCGTTCCACCTCGACCAGATCGGCAGACCAGTATCCCTGACGTGGTGGCAGGCCAATGGCGCGCACAATCGCACCGCCCGGGTGCGGGTCGACATTCAGGCTGATCACCTGGCTGACCAGAGGGCGCGGGTCATCGATGGTGATGACATCGACCACCTCGATCCGTTCCTCGCGTTCATTCCCGAACCAGTTGAACGGATTCAGCCGGGTTGAACAGGCCGAAAGCCCCAGGATCACTGTCAGCGTGATCAGCAGTCGAAATGCCATCTTGCCCCTCCGGTCTTTTCTTGCAGTCTGCGTAGCGCATTGGCCGTGCGATGAAAAGCGCCTCTGGACCTTTGGGTGTGTGCGGCTTACCTCAAAGCCGCAATCAGGTGACGGAGACAGGGATGGCCAGCGCCGCGTTTGAAGACATTGCAGAGACCTTCGCGTTTCTCGACGATTGGGAAGACCGCTATCGCCATGTGATTGATCTGGGCAAGGCCATGGACCCGCTGGAAGAGGCGTTTCGCGTGCCTGTCACCAAGGTTGACGGCTGTGCCAGCCAGGTCTGGATATTGCCGCAGATCGATGGGCAGGGGCCGGATGCGGTGTTTCGGTTTCAAGGCGAAAGCGACGCGATGATCGTGCGCGGGCTGATTGCAATCCTGCATGCGCTTTATGCGGGGCTGAGCGTGTCAGAGGTGTTGCAGGTGGATGCGGGCGCGGAACTGGCCCGCCTTGGGCTGAACGATCATCTGTCGGCGCAACGATCCAACGGGTTGCGCGCGATGGTGGAGAGGATACGGAAACTGGCGGGGGAAGAGGCCGCAGCCACGTGATCACATGTCGCGCAGGGCGGTCTCCAGATCGCCGTATCCGGTGAACCGCCGTTCGAATTCCAGTTGCAGGAAATCTGCGCAGTCTTTCGCCTTTGCCGTCAGCGCCGGGTCATCGGTCTGTGCCTGATAGACCAGCTTGTCATAATTCCCGAAATACATGTCACGCAGCTCCGGGTGTCGGTCGAGGCCAAGCGGTTTGGTGACAAAGGCATCAAACTGGCGCACCAGAAAATCCGTCAGATAAAAGGCGGTCATTTCATCATGCGCGGCAAAGACGGCATTGCCTTCGAAGAAACTGTAGCAATGGGGCCCTGCGATCATTTCGACCCCCAGTTCGGCGCAGCGGGCCTGCAACAGCCCGCCGGTGCCGCAATCCGCATAGGCCACGAATATCTGACTGTAACATTCCTTATGGTCACGCACCGCGGCCTCGATCGCGTCCGGGATTTTCTCGGGCGTGTTGTGCAGGATCGCGGGCAGGCACTGCAGATCAAGATGAGACCATCCATTTATGTGAATGATATCAAGTATTTCGCGCGCCAATGCCCCGCAGGCGAGGATCAGTATGTCGCCGGTTCCCTGTGCGCTGATGCCATGATCTTGCAGGGTTTCATCATCTATATGCATTGAAACACTTTACACCAGTGCGTGCGCTCACGGCGCTGTGGGTTGAGCGGACTGTGCCCTTGCCGGAAAACAGGGGCAAGCGACACATATATCTCACACACTCTATTCCATAGGACAATGTCATGACTGCCAATACCACCAATCCGGGCCTGAAGGTTCCTGCCCTCACCCTGCAGACCGTTGCGCTGATCCTGATCAGCGGCGCAGTGGGCACACTGGCCTTCGATCTCTGGGGCAAGGCGATCTCTCCGCTGTTGGGCTTCGCGCAATTGGCGCCCGTCGGTCTGGCCCGTGGTTTTCTGGGCGCCATCGGCCTGCCCAATAATGCGGCGGCGGGCAATCTGATGCATCTGTTCTTCGTGGGCGTGATTGCCTATCCGGTCGGCTGGCTGTTTATTGCCCGCCCGGTGATCGGACGGGTCATCCCGCAAATGCCCTGGCTGATCGCCTCGGCCATCTATGGGGCGGGCCTTTGGGTTTTCGCCATCGGCGGTATCACAATGATCGCCGGACTGCCCTTCTTTCTGGGTTTTACCGGTATCACCTGGGTCGCATTGGCAGGGCATGTTTTCTATGCCATCGCGGCGGCGGCCGCCGTGGCGTATATCGAGCGGCTTCAGAACCGGTAATTATTCCGGACAGATCGGGGAAAGGGGCCGCTTATGGCCCCTTTTGCTATTTCAGCCGCACGGCTGTGCCATAGAACACAACTTCACTGGCTGCCTGCGTGATGGTTGAGGTTTCCATCCGCACGCCGATAATGGCATCGGCATTCAGATCAACCGCCTGGTCGATCATCCGATCCATGGCCTGTTCGCGCGCCCCGGCTAGCAGGGCGGCATATTCCTTGACCTCCCCGCCGACGATGTTGCGCAAGGAGGCCACGATGTCTGACCCGATATGCTTGGCGCGCACGGTGGACCCCCGCGCGATGCCCAAAACGGCCGCAATCTCGCGGTCCGGCACGGCCTCGATGGTCATGATCTGAATATCACTTCTCGATACGGTCATATGTGTCGTCCTCCCGATTGCCGATACGGTCCAGAATGACCCGGGCAAAGATGTAGATCACAAGGGCAATCGGCATGAATATCAGCCAGCCAAAGCCGTTGCCGATTTGCAGGGAGGCGACCAGGGCGGTGCCAATGAATATGGTCAGGCCCGCGGCGGCAAGCACCGCAAGGATGATCAGGATAAACCGGTCAAGCGGCATGGGACGTCCCTCCTGCCCAAGTATATGGGGGCAGGGCGGCGCCATGCCAAGTCAGGCGTCAACGCTGTTGCCAGCGCGGCCCCAGAACCGACAGGGCCAGCCCCGCCATGATCACCAGCGCGCCGATAACCTCCACCAGGCTCAGGCGTTCCCCCAGAACAAGCGCTGCCGTGGCGATGCCCACAACCGGGATCAACAGGGCAAAGGGGGTGATATCCGCCGCCCGATGCCGGGACAGAAGCGCGCCCCAAAGCGAATAGCCAAGCACGGTAGAGACCAGCGCCACATAGATCACCGAGAGCCACCCCAGTCCGCTGAGCGCGAGCATTGTGGCCAGCGGATCGGGGCCTTCCGTGACCCATGACAGGGCCAGCATCGGCACAGGCGGCACCAGACTGGCCCAGATAAACACCGGCAGCATGGAGACCCCGCCAAGCCCCTTCAGGACCAGATTGCCCCCCGCCCAACAAAGCGCCGCGCACAGCACCAGCCCCAGACCGGTCCGGGTCAAATTTCCACCTGCGCCACATCCGAAAATCACCAGCCCGGTAACCGCGATGGCAATGCCAAGCGCCTGAACGCCCCGAACGCGTTCCCCAGAAACAGCGCCGAGAGCAGGATGGTCAGCGGAGCCTGCGCCTGCAGCAGAAGCGAGGCCAGTCCGGCGGTGACATCGGCCTGCATCGCGGCAAAGAGGAACGCAAACTGCCCGGTATTGATCAGAGCTCCGAGGGCAAGGATTTTCCACCAGGGCACCGGCGGGCGGGGAAGCACCAACAGCAGCGGCAGCAGAATGAAAAACCGCAGGCTGACCATCAGGAATGGCGGCAGTTCCTCCAGCGCCAGTTTCATGGCGGTGAAATTCGACCCCCAGGCGATAATCACCAGGCTCAGAAGAAACAGATCGCGCGGGGGCAGGGTCAGCCCTGTTCTGCTATGCATGCGGTTTCACAGGCACCCGTCCATCGGGGCCAAGAAGCCAGACCTGCCGGTCTTCGATCACCACGGCGCTTAACAGCCCGCCGAAGGCCGCGCCCGTGTCGATATTGAGCCGGTTGCCATGATGTTCCACCTGTTTGACGGTGCTGTGACCGTGAACCACAAGCGGCCCATGCGGGGTGGTGTCATGCAGAAAATCGTCGCGAATCCAGACCATGTCATCCTCTGACTGATCCTCCAGCGCGATGCCCGGGCGAATCCCGGCATGGACGAACAGACACGCCCCCGCCTGATAGACCAGCGGCAGGGCGGCCAGAAACGCGCGATGGGCCTCGGGGACCACGGCGCAGGCAGACCGGTGCATCTCTGCCGGCGGTGCCGATATATCCACCCCGTAGGAAGCCAATGTCGTCAGCCCGCCGATAGGCCCGCCAAGATAGGTCAGCCCGGCGCGCAGCTTTGGGTCGTTTCGGTGCGGGGTTTGCAGAAACCAGTGAAACATCCGGTCGTGATTGCCTTTCAGCACCACAATGCTTGGGTCACTCTTTTGCAGGCGGCACAGGTAATCCACCACCCCGGCGCTGTCAGGCCCCCGGTCCACCAGATCACCGACATGGACAATCGGGGCCGTCCTGGCCCCGCAGGCGGCGCGGTCGATTGATATCCGATCATGGGCAAGCTTCAGCTTGTCCAGATGGCCGTGAATATCACCGATTGCGTACAGGGTCATGGGCGGACCAAACCGGGATGTGCGGGCAGGCGCAAGGGCAGAAGATTGGGTGGAAAGAGAAAAGGCAGACCCCAGGGCTGACGCGGGCTGTGATGACGGGGGCTGTGATATCGGGTGAAAACGGTGTCAAAACCCGGAAGGCGTGTGTCTAAAGCGGATTTTGATTCAGATGAAACGATTTCTGCTTTAGCCATGCTCTGCCGCCATCATCGTTTTGAAATATGTGATCGCCGCCTTATCCACCCCGGCGCTTTCGAAAATGGCCGCTGTAAAACTGACCGGCGCTGTGCCCGGGGCGGTTATGATGCGATTTTCAGAAATGGCCGACGGGCTTGTCAGATAATGTTTGTCCCCGGCATAGCCCACCGCATTTTCGCTCAGGAAAGCCGGATCGTTCGAGGTGTGTATGACATCATCAAGAAGCCCGGCACGCGCAAGCGCGAGTGTCCCGCCACAGATGCCCGCAATAACGGCGCCGCCTGAATGCTGATCCTTCAGAAAACGGCGCATATCGGGCGCATCTCTCGTTTCCCAGATTGTGCCGCCGATGACAGCCATGGCATCGGGCTGCCACGCGCGCAGAGCGTCCACATCCTGCGTAACCTTGGCGGAAAGACCGCCCTGCGATTGCACCTCTCCGACGGATGGCGTGAAGTACCGGACATCAAGGCCATAGAACGGCCCGCCGGTTCCCCCAATCAAAGCGTATTCCCAATCCGCGAACCCTTGCGTCAGCAAAACCGCGATCTTCGACATAAGACGCATCCTTTTGTTTGGCAGATTATTGAGAACATAAGATGAACTTCTAGGCAGCGCAATCAGCATCAGTCCCGCAGCTTGCGAGGGCAAATGAACGTTTCGAGACCTTGTAGACGGATGCTGCAAAGAGCATGAATGAAGCACAGCACCATTAAAGCGTTTCGAGTTTACATGGATGCAGAGACAACGGCTTTCGCGTTTGAGCCGAAGGCGAAAGTCAGTGAAAGGCGTTTCAACAGTACGTCGAAACGCTACAGGCGGTATCTTCGATTAGGGTCCTGACCCTAAGGGTTTTCCAAATTGGCGCGGGGTTCGCCCGCGACGATCCCCTCGGTGCGCCATGTGCCGAAGATTTCCAGCGCCTTATCCGCGAAGGCGGCGTCATTGATATGGGCCTCGAGCCTGTGGAGAGTGACATTGGGTGGCAAAGTGCCCTGCAATTCGTCCAGAAATTGGGACAACCCACCCTTGTCGTGCAGATCGGCTCCCTCCCGATCCCATTCGCCAAGGCCGTGTTCAGGCAAGATCATTGCCACCGGTCCCTTTGACCCGGCCAGTTGCTCTGAATGCGCGCGGGCCACGGCTTTTCGCTCTTCCCCATCCAGAACAATCGAGGTCAGAAGCCGATTATGTGCGTGTTTGGGGTGATCTGCCCATTTTTCCGGTACCGGATGCCAGCCCACAATGTCGACAAGGTCATAGCAACCGGGCGCAACGATCTGGGGCGTGCTGCTGGCCCCTGCATTTGTCAGCCTGTCCGCCCCTGCTGAAATACTTGAACCATGGACATGATTCCCAAGCTCCTGCGTGCAGAAATCGAAGACACAGGCAAAGACACCCTGTGCGGCCAGGCTTTCAAAGGCGCGCCCCCCCATGCCGGTGGCGTGGAATACGGCAACCTCGAAACCCTGTGCTTCCAGCGCGGGTTTCAGCGGGATCACGTATTTCAACGCCGAGGTGCCAAGCGAGGTCATGCCGATGATCGGCTTGTCCGGATCCGGTTTGCGCGCGGCACGGGCCGCCCCCAGAACCGCACCGGCAGCCTGGCTGAGTGACGCCTTGCAGATCGCATTCAGCCCATAGAGCCCACCGGCCCAAAGGATCATCTGCACATCTGCGGCCACCCGATGCGGCGGGATAAGCGGCGAGAACGACACGGTGGAGATGATGTATTTCGGAACGCCGAGGGGCAAAGCTGTACACACATCCAGCGCCAGATCAGTGCCCATAGACCCGCCCAAAACGATCATCCCGTCAAACTTTCCGTCTGCACAAAGCCGCGCGGACAAAAGCGACGCCCCGGTTGCCATGATCTGCATGGCCGCGTTTTCATTGCCCGACGCGACAGCCTCGGCAATCGAGCTTCCGCCGGCTTCCGCGACATCGTGTTTGGAATAATCAGCGGGCGCTGACGGATCGCCCAGAACGGACACATCCATGGTCACGACCTGCCCGCCCTGTTCGCGGATCACATTGGCAAGAAAGCCCAGTTCGTCGTCCTTGGTGTCATACGTGCCGATCACCAGAATGGTTTTGTCCAACATATGATGCCCCTTGTTCGCCGCACCTAGAGCTTGATCCAGGCGGTTTTGAGATTGGTATATTTTTCAAGCGCATGAAGCGATTTGTCATGGCCGTTGCCCGATTGACCAACACCGCCCAAAGGCACTGTCCCGTCAGCCCCGCCATAGGTGTTCACATGCATCACGCCAGTGCGCACGGCCCGAACCATCCGGTGCGCGCGCGATAGATTCGATGTCCAGACAGCCCCGGCCAGCCCATAGATTGTGGCATTGGCGATGCGCACCGCCTCATGCTCATCTGTGAAGGCGGTCACGCCAAGGACGGGGCCGAACACTTCTTGCTGCGCCAGTGTTGCCTCTGCCGCCACGCCCGTGATGACAGTGGGCGCCATATAATAGCCGCCGGTCTCGGTGAGGATGCGGTCGCCGCCCGTGACAATCGTACCTCCCTCGTTGCGCGCGGTCTCCACAAACCGCAGATTTTGCTGCAACTGCGCTTCTGAATTCACGGCGCCGACATGGGTGTTTACGTCCAGTGGGTCGCCCACGCGCAGGGCCTCGGCCGCCCTGACCACGGCGGCAACGAATTCATCGTGGATCGAAGCTTCGACCAGCAGACGTGATCCGGCGACACAAACCTGCCCGGAATTCCGGAAGATGCCGGCAGCCGCGATTTTCGCAGCCTCTTCAAGGTTCGGCGCATCGGCGAAGACGATGTTGGGGGATTTGCCGCCAAGTTCCAGATAAACCCGTTTCAGGTTTGAACGTGCGGCATATTCCAGCAACCGCCGCCCGGTGCTGCCCGAACCGGTGAAGACCAGAACATCGACATCCATTGACAGGCCCATCGCCTCACCAACCACGCGGCCCTCGCCGGTGACGACGTTCAGAACGCCGGGCGGCAAACCTGCTTCCAACGCCAGTTCCGCCATCCGCAGAAGCGACAGGGATGCCGTTTCCGCCGGTTTCAGAACCACGGAATTCCCCGAGGCCAGTGCCGGGCCAAGCTTCCAGGCGCCGATCATCATCGGGAAGTTCCACGGGATGATCGCGCCCACGACGCCCACGGGTTCCTTATGGATCAGGCCAAGAATATCACTTTGGGTCGGCGCAATCTCTCCATAGACCTTGTCCAAGGCTTCCGCATAATAGCGCAGCGTCCCGGCGGCAGATCCCGGTTCGGCCTTCAGGGCCATCCCGATCTCGGTCCCGTTGTCGCGCACCCCCAGAACCGCCAGTTCCAGCGCGTTTTCCTCTATCAGGTTCGCCCATCGCAACAGCACCTTCCTGCGCGCGGCGGGCGGTTGCTTGGC
Source organism: Rhodophyticola sp. CCM32 (assembly GCF_004751985.1). Taxonomy (NCBI): domain Bacteria; kingdom Pseudomonadati; phylum Pseudomonadota; class Alphaproteobacteria; order Rhodobacterales; family Roseobacteraceae; genus Rhodophyticola; species Rhodophyticola sp. CCM32. The sequence goes on along the minus strand of NZ_CP038492.1, from coordinate 2,607,111 downwards.
CCAACGTCCGTCCTCGAACGCTGCCCGGGCCGAGGTGATGGCCGTTTCCATATCCTGCACCGTGCCTCTGGCCAGGCTGGTCAGAACCGTTCCGTCTATGGGCGACAGGATGTCCATTATGGCCCCGTCCGAAGCAGCAACATTCTGCCCGTCGATCAGGTGCGATCCGGGGGAAACGGCAAGCGCGCGCAGCGCGTCAATACGTGATTGATCCATGATGCCCTACCGCTGCTGCGTGTCGTGAAGGTTGTGGTCTTCGTCAAGCGAATTGGCCCGGTATTCCTTGATCAAGGCACGGATATGCAGACCCAGGACAATCACGATCATGGCGAAGATGATCATCGCAATCGGGCGTTCGATCATGTCCAGCGGTGTGTTCAGTCGTGGCAGGGCCGAGCGCAGCTTCACCTCCATGATCCCGCCCAGAACCATGCCCAGAATGATCGGCACAATCGGCAGGTTCAGGCGCTTCAGGATCAGACCCAGCACCCCGAATCCGGCAGCAATCATGCAATCGGTCAGAGAGTTCCGCAGGGAATAGACCCCGACGAAAGACAGCAACAGGATCATCACACCCAAAAACCGTGTGGGCACCTGAATGATTTTCGTAAGCAGGTTAGTGGAGAACAACAGAAAGATCAGCACCAGCACATTCAGGATGATCAAAGCCAGATACAGTGCATAGACCAGATCAATATTGTTCTGGAACAATTGTGGACCGGGAATGACATTGTGGACATAGAAGACCGATAACATCATTGCGGTCAGGGCCTCCCCCGGGATGCCAAGGGCCAGAAGCGGGATCATTGCCGCAGCGGGCACGGCGTTGTTTGCGGCCTCGGACGCGATCAGCCCCTCTGGCGCGCCTTTGCCAAAATTCTCCGGTGTTTTCGAAGTTTTCTGGGCATAGGTGTAGCTCATGAACTGGGCGGTGAATTCACCCGTGCCGGGGATCATGCCAAGGATCACCCCAAAACCAGAGGCGACAGTTGCCACGCGTTTGTGTCGAAAAAGCTCCCTCAGGCCAGCGGTAATCTTGCCCGCGACGGGTTTCGCATCGGGGCTCTCATCCGGGGCGGTCAGCAGAAAAAACGCCTGGCTCAACGCGAAAAGGCCAAGGACTGTGACGATCAGGTTGATGCCTGAACTCAGGAAGCTCAGACCGAAAGTATAACGTGCGGTATAGGTGACAGCATCCAGACCGACGGTTTGCAGGAATATCCCGAACATCGCCAGAAGCCCGGCGGCAAATATCTGGCCGCGATGGGCAAGAATAACGAGGATGATGCCCAGAAGTGCGGCAAGAAAAATCTCCCGGCTTCCGAACATCGGGGCGACCCAGGCCAGAGCCGGTGACAGCAGAATAAGACACAGGATGCCAAAGATCCCGCCCCAGAACGATGCGCTATATGCCAGTGACAGGGCACGGTGGGCTTCCCCCGCCTTGGTCATCGGATACCCGTCGTAAGAGGTCAGCGCATTGACCGCTGTCCCCGGCGTGTTGATCAAAACTGCCGGGATCGCGCCGCCATACATGGAAGACCCGTAAATCCCCAAAAGAACGGTCAGCCCGACAATCGGATCAAAGGCGAATGTTGCGGGCAAAAGGATTGCAATGGCGACGGCGGGGCCCACACCGGGGATCGCGCCGATGATCACGCCGCCGATGGACCCGATCAGCAGCGCAGCAAGGACATCCCATCGGGCCAGCATCGCGGCCCCGGAAAGAAGATCGTGCATTGCGCGCTCCGTTCAGAAATAGGTCAGCATGATCTGCCGCAACCCATCAGGCAAATACTGATAGACCTGTCCGGCGGGCAGCCTGACTTGCAGCAGCGTTTTGAACAGCAGGACAATCACAACCGCCGCACCCACAGCCGAGAAAAGGGCGGTGCGGCTGCGATAGCCAACGCGGATCGTCAGGCCAAGCGCGAACAGGATTGTCGTGGGCAGATAGCCCAGCATGGGCACCATGATCGCGTAGATTATGAACCAGCCTGCATATTCAAGCGACGCGGCCCATAATAAAACCTCGCGCCAGCGCCCTTCGATCCGTTCGGACAGGGCTGATCCAAGCAGGTGAAAGGCCGCGAACCCTGCCATGCTGATGAGGGATGCCGCAGGCCAGAACCGGGGTTGCGCAAATAACGCTGTGCCGGGGCGGTAGGTTGTCTGCGACCAAAGCTGCGACAGGAGACATATCGTTATGATCAGAAGCCCCCAGGCAAAAACGATATCACCGGGGCGACGATATCGTTTGAACAGGGCCTGAAGGGTTTTGACACGCGACATGGGGGGAAAGCTCCGGACGTTCGGGGCGGGTTCACCGGGCGGCAGCAAGATCACCGCCCGGTCGAAACATCGCGCGGGATTATTCGGCCAGCATCGCCTCGATGCGGGCCAGCGTCTCGATATCCGTCTGGATCTGTTCCACGACCTCCTCGGCGGGCTGCCAGTAGACCGAGGCGCCGGTTTCCGCAGCCAGGGCCTGCGCACGTTCAGACATCACCGTCTCCTGCGCGACAGCGATGATCGCCTCGCGCACATCCTGCGGTGTGTCGCGATGAACAAACAGCCCGTTCCAAAGAGCAACGTCGAGATCGGGGGCAAGCTCGGCCACTGTGGGCGCATCGGGGGTCAGCGGAATACGCTCCGACCCGATGGAGGCCAGCACTGTCACATCATCAAGGCAGGGCAGGATAAGTTGCAGGGTGGTGTTGATGACATCGACATCCCCAGAGGCCAGCGTGTTGCAATCAAGCGCGTCGAAGGCCGCATCGGACGCAAAGGAGAACCCCATCTCCTCGGCCAGACCAAGGGTCACCTGCGTCGGTACCAGCGGCGCCCCGAAATGGCCCAGAACAACGTCGCTTTCCCCCGCATATGCGGCAAGCTCTTCCATCGTCTGATAGGGGGCGTTGCCGCTGGTGGCGATAACAAACGGATATGTAAGGAAATTGCCAAGGGGCACGAACGGATCGGGGTTCAGATCAGGAATGCCAAGTTGAGGGCCAACAACCGGAATGGCGATGATGAAGGAGCCGATGACCGACCCATCGGCGGGCGCATTGGCAACTTCGATCGCGCCGGGAAACGGCCCTCCGCCGCCGCCTGGGCGGTTCACGACCGCGGCCGGAACGCCGTAAGCCTCCTGAAAATCCTCGGCGATCATGCGCGTCAGGATGTCTTCCAGATCACCCGGCGGCCACGGCACGACAAACTCGACCGGACCTTCCGGGTATTCGGCAAAGACCGCCCCTGACATCGCCGCAAGGGCCACTGCGGCTGCAGTAAGCGGTTTGGTTCGTATGGACATTGTGTTTCTCCCCGTATCGGTTCATATATTGAACCATTGGTTCAGAAAAATGTTGCCTTGCAAAAAGAGACCCGTCAAACTTTTTCTGTAATCGAGATCAAGAGAGGTTCCCCATGTCCTCCGCCGCAAAGACATTAGACCTGCTATCCTATTTCACGGACCTGCAGCCCGAGATCGGGCTGTCGCAACTTTGCCGGTTGGCGAATCGCGACAAGGCAACAACCTATCGCCATGTCCAAGTTCTTGAGGAAGCTGGATTTATTGAACAGAATCCGGTGACCAGGGGATATCGGCTTGGCCCTGCGCTTTTACAGCTTGCGCAAACACGTGAGCGGACCGTGCCGCGCAAGGCCGGCACGCAGGACGCATTGCGGATGCTGGCCGAGGCCACCGGCGAAACGGTTCATGTTGCCGTGCTTTCGGGTTTTACGCTTTACGCGCTCGACCAGCTCGAATCGGTCAAACACAGCACGCGCGTCCTGATCGACGTGAATATCTTCCCCCTGCACGCCACAGCCTCCGGGCAATGTTCTGTGGCCTTCGGTCCGCCTGAGATGATGGCCGAGGCCGTGAAAAATCTCACCCGCTTCACCTCCGAGACGGTGACAACAGACGAAGCGCTGACCGCTGTAATCGACGCCGCCAGAGAATGCGGCTTCGCCGAATGCTCAGACGCATACGAACGCGACGTGCATTCCGTATCTGCCCCCGTATTCGACCAGACCGGCCTTTTTGCCGGAACAGTCACAGTCGCCTGCGTCTCCACCCGCGTGACCCCGGCGCTTCAGCGCATCATTCGAACACATCTGGTTCGGGCCAGCCGGGCCATCTCTCACAACTGGGGCGGATCCGTCCCGGATCATGTCGAAACCGCCTGGGCGCGCAGCCTGACCGGCGCAGAAGAATTGGAATCTGTCCGATGAAAGACTCGAATTTCCTGAAGGAAAACAACGCCCGCTTCATGTGGCATCCGATGACCTCCCCCAAGGACAGCCACGACACACCCCCGAAGATCATTACCGGCTCAAGCGGCGTGCGGATCGAGGATACTGACGGGCATTCTGTCGTCGATGCCGTGGGCGGGCTCTGGAATGTCAATCTTGGCTATTCCTGCCAGCCGGTGAAAGATGCCATTTCCGGGCAGCTTGACAAGCTGCCCTATTATTCGACCTTCCGCGGCACCTCGAATGATGCCGCCATCGAGCTGTCCTACGAACTGGGCGAATTCTTCGCACCCGACGGGCTCAGCCGGGCGTTCTTCACGTCCGGCGGGTCGGATTCGGTGGAAACCGCGCTGCGTCTTGCCCGTCAGTACCATAAGCTGCGTGGAGAGGCGGGGCGGGTGAAATTCCTAAGCCTGAAGAAGGGCTATCACGGCACCCATATTGGCGGCGCCTCGGTCAACGGAAACGCCAATTTCCGCAATGCATATGAACCGCTTTTGCCCGGCTGCTATCACATCCCCGCGCCCTACACCTATCGCAACCCGTTCAACGAGGCCGATCCCGGGAAGCTGGCGCAGCTTTGCGCCGCCGCTTTGGAAGATGAAATCGCGTTTCAGGGCGCCAATACGATTGCCGCGATGATCATGGAACCGATCCTGGGTGCCGGTGGTGTGATCCCGCCGCATAAAAGCTTTGCACCCATGGTGCGTGAGATTTGTGATCGGAACGGCATCCTGTTGATCACTGACGAGGTGATCACGGCCTATGGTCGCACAGGGGCATGGTCAGGCGCGCGGCTTTGGGGCATTCAGCCGGATATGATGTGCACGGCGAAGGCCATAACAAACGGCTACTTCCCCTTTGGTGCGGTCATGCTGGGCGACAGGATGGTCGAGGTCTTTGAAAACAACGCCTCGGCCAAGATCGGCCATGGATACACCTATTCCGGCCACCCGGTGGGCGCGGCTGCGGCACTTGCATGCCTGGCAGAAACCAGGCGCCTGAATGTGGTTGACAACGCCACCGCGCGCGGCACACAGCTTTATCAGGGCTGTCTGGCGCTCAAAGACAAATACGACACTATCGGGGATGTGCGCGGCGGCCATGGTTTGATGACCGCGATTGAGATGGTCAGTGACCGCGCAACCAAGACCCCGATTGACGCCGGGTTGGCCATGACGGTGCAGGAGGCCGCGTATCAGGCCGGCGCAATGGTGCGTGTCTCGGGGCCGAACCTTATTCTGTCGCCCCCCCTTGTGCTGACGGAAGAAGACACATCCACGATCCTCGCCGCGCTCGACGCCGGGTTTTCTGCCCTATGACCGGGGATTTCGTCGCCCTTCTGGGGACAAAGGGCGGGCCGGCAATCCGGCCCGGGTCCTCGATGCCGACCTCAAATCTCCTCTGCCTTGATGGCCGCCGGATCGTTGTCGATTGCGGGCTCGGCGTAACCCGTGGCCTTGTGGATCAGGGCATGCAGCTCAAAGATCTGTCGATGATCTGCATCACCCATCTCCATTCCGACCATTATCTTGAGCTTGGCCCGCTGATCCACACTGCGTGGACGGCTGGGTTGAAAACGCCGGTAGAGGTTTGGGGACCTCCCGGCCTCGACATCTACTGGAATGGGTTTCTGGCATCTATGAAGGCCGATATCGACACCCGGATCGAGGATGAAGGGCGCCCGGATCTGCGTAAGCTGGTTCGGATCAAGGCAATCGACGCCGGAATGTTCTTTGATCGCGACGGCCTGACGGTCTCTGCGATACGGACGCAACACCCTCCGCTAGAGGATTGCTTTGCTCTGTCCTTCAGATCAGAACGTACACATGTCGTTTTCTCTGGCGATACAGCGCCAATCCCTGACCTTGTCGATTTCGCGCACGGGGCAAATCTGCTGATCCATGAGGCCATGCTTCAAAGCGCGTTACCCGCCTTGATGTCGCGCATCGGCAACGGCAGTGAAAAACTGATGGAACATTGGTTGCGGTCACACAGTTTCGCCCATGACGCAGCCCGGACCGCAGTCAGGGCAGGTGTGAAAGGATTGGCACTTTCGCATCTGATCCCCTCTGATGACCCGGCATATACTGAGGAACACTGGAGCAAAGCCGTTGAGGGTATCTGGGACGGAAAACTCTTTGTCGGTCGCGATGGCCTGAGGATAGCCCTCCCGATCCGGGAAGACAGTGCCCCGCCTTTAACCTGAGCCATGAGGTATCGCCAAAACCCTTTCCAACCCATTGCTTCATGATAAGTTTTTATGGTTCTGGATGTTTCACGTCTCTCAAGAAGCGCTTGATCTGCGCGTACCCGGACCCAACTCGGCTTACATATCTGTCAACGCAAAAGGCGCCCCGTCGGAGCGCCTTTTGCAAAAAGCTTCAATCCTTGGATGATCAGGCGCTTGCGGCCATCTGGTTATGTTTGCGCGCGATCCATTCCTTGGCGGTTTCCACCGCAACGGCGGCATCCCGGCAATAGGCGTCGGCGCCGATGGCTTTGCCGAATTCCTCGTTCAGCGGCGCGCCGCCCACCAGAACGATATATTCCTCACGCAGGCCCTTTTCGGCCAGGGTGTCGATCACGACTTTCATATAGGGCATGGTGGTGGTCAGCAGGGCGGACATGCCCAGAATGTCGGGCTGTTCCGTTTCCAGCGCCTCAAGATAGCTTTCGACCGCATTGTTGATACCCAGATCGACCACCTCGAACCCGGCACCTTCCATCATCATCGAGACCAGGTTTTTGCCGATGTCATGGATGTCACCCTTGACCGTGCCGATCACCATCTTGCCCACACGGGGTGCGCCGGTCTCGATCAGCAGCGGTTTCAGGATCGCCATGCCGCCTTTCATCGCATTGGCGGCCAGCAGAACCTCGGGCACGAACAGGATACCGTCGCGGAAATCGTTGCCGACAATGGTCATGCCGCCCACCAGCGCCTCGGTCAGGATACGATAGGGCGCCCAGTCCCGGCTGAGAAGGATGTTCACCCCCTCCTCGATCTCTTCCTTCAGACCGTCATAGAGATCGTCAAACATCTGCTGGACAAGCTCATCATCGTCCAGATCCGCCAGGATGATGTCATCGTCTTCGTCGGACATGATTAAACTTTCCCTCTTATGGGTGTTCTGTGCACATTTGGTCCATTAGCTAGAGACCGGGCGCATATTGACGCGCTGGATTGCGACAGAGGGCGCGTCGCAACCGACCTCTGCTTGCAAATGTTCCTGTTATGTTCTAGTTTCGCATGATGGAAACCGATGCAACCTTTCCGCCTGAACGCCGCAAAGGCCGGGGGGCGGCCAGCAATGAAACCGGCCGGTTCGAGCGGTTTGAAAGGGTTGGATTTTCCGATGGATGGGAGGCGGAAGACGCGTTGCCGCCCCTGCGCACCGAAATCCGCGACGAGATGGCGAAAACCATCATCACCCGCAACACCAGCCCGGATATCCCCTTTGACCATTCGATCAACCCGTATCGGGGCTGTGAACATGGGTGCATCTATTGTTTTGCGCGGCCCAGCCACGCCTATCTGGGTCTGTCCCCGGGTCTGGATTTCGAGACCCGGCTGACCGCAAAACCCAATGCCGCCCCCCGGCTTGAGGCGGAATTGCGCAATCCGCGTTACCGGCCGCAGGTGATGGCCATCGGCACCAATACCGACCCCTATCAGCCGATTGAACGGGATCGCCGGATCATGCGCGACGTGTTGGAGGTGTTGCAGAGGTTTCAGCATCCGGTGGGGGTGACCACCAAGGGTGTGCTGGTGGAACGGGACGCGGATATTCTGGGCCCGATGGCGCAGGCGGGGCTGGCACGGGTCTGCATTTCGGTGACCACGCTGGATGCGGATCTGGCCCGGAAGATGGAACCGCGCGTGCCATCGCCCGCCCGCCGGTTGCGGGCGATTGAACGGCTGACGCGCGCGGGCTGCTCTGTGCGGGTCATGGTTTCGCCCATCGTGCCGGGGCTGACCGACCCCGAGATCGAGGCGATATTGACAGCCGCCCGCGATGCAGGCGCGGTTGCGGCAAGCTGCATTCCCCTGCGCCTGCCGCGCGAGGTGTCGCCCTTGTGGCGGGCCTGGCTGGAAGAGCATTATCCGGCGCGTGTCACCCGTGTGATGGGCAAAATCCGCGAGATGCATGGCGGGCGGGATTATGACAGCAGCTGGGGCAAACGCATGAGGGGGGAGGGGGTCTATGCGGCGCTGATCCAGACCCGGTTCAAGCGCGCGCTGCGCGATCTGGGGCTGGATCACCGGCTGCCCCCGCTCAGGACCGATCTGTTCCGCGTGCCGCCGCGCCCCGGCGATCAATTGTGTCTGTTTTAAATGCGAAGGCCCGACGGATGCTGTCGGAATTCCCGGGAATTCCGTGCCGGAAAACGCGCGTTTTCCGCGCGGAAACCGGCCCTGTTCCGGGCCCGGTGCCGTGTCGCCCGATATCTGTGTCATCTGCGCGACCGGCGGCGGCTGGCCCGGGCGCGGGTTGGTCCCGCCCCATCGGTGCCGTCGCTTTCGGACGAAAAGCCCCCCAGTTCGGCGGTGATCTGCTCCAACCCCGGGGCCGCGGATTTCGGCGTTATCTCAAGGGCCTCCCGCATCTTGCGCAGATGTTCCGGCTGGGTGCCGCAGCAGCCGCCGATGATCGTGGCGCCGCAATCGCGGGCCAGAACCGCATAGCGGGCCATCAGCTCGGGTGTGCCATCGTAATGGATATGGCCATCGACATATTTCGGAATGCCCGCATTGCCCTTGGCGATCACCGGCCGTTCACTGCCCGAGGCGCGAAAGCCCAGAACCGTGCGCAGGAGATCAGAGGCACCCACCCCGCAATTGGCCCCATAGGCCAGCGGTGTATGGTCCAGCCGGTCCACCATGTCGGCCATGGCGGCGGATGTCAGCCCCATCATGGTGCGCCCGGCGGTGTCAAAGCTCATCGTGCCGCACCAGGGCATATCGGCCATTTTGGCCGCTTCGGCTGCGGCCTTGTATTCTTCCGGGGCGCTGATCGTCTCGACCCAGAGCACATCGGCCCCCCCGGCTTTCAGACCTTCGGCCTGTTCGTGGAACATCTCCACCGCGCTGTCATGGGTCAGCGCGCCCATGGGGGCCATGATCTCCCCTGTCGGACCCATGGAGCCGGCCACGATCACCGGATGATCTGCCCTGTCGGCCACCTCCCGCCCGATCCCGGCTGCGGCCTTGTTCAGCTCAAACGCGCGGTCCTGGGCGTCATGCAGTTTCAGCCGCGCCCGGGTGCCACCGAAGGAATTGGTCAGAAACAGATCGCTGCCTGCCTCCACCGCGCCGGAATACAGCGTTGTGATCCGGTCCGGGTGATCGACATTCCAAAGCTCGGGCGCATCGCCCGATTGCAGCCCCATATTGAACAATGTGGTTCCCGTGGCCCCGTCGGCCAAAAGCCAGTCCCGGGTTTCCAGAAGTCTCAAGAGGGCATTGGTCATAGGGGTCAGGTCTTTCGCACTTGCACGTCAGGCCGACATGGCGCTTCGGACCCTCTGGTGCAACTGCAATCTGCGCATAATCGTTATGAGGTGAATTGCGCGGCGCGCCCGCGCGGGGCTTGCGGCTTCGTGACAAAGCCCGGCAGATTGCTGGTGCCGCCTTACAGGCGATCATGCAGGCCGCCGGTATGAAACCGGACGCATGGTCAGACTGTCCCCGGGTGGTTCAGGCCTCGTCCAGCAGCTGGCCTTTGGCCACGGCCATCAGCTCGGCATATTTGGCGCGTGTCTCTGCCTCTGGCAGCCTATCCCCCAGATCGGCCAGAACCTTGCGCATGACATCCTCATGCCCGGCTTCCTCGAAATCGGATTTCACCACCTCGGCAGCATAGGCAGCAGCGTCATCCCCGGTCTTGCCCAGAATATCGGCCACCCACAGCCCCATCAGCTTGTTGCACCGCGCCTCGGCTTTGAACGTCATTTCGGCGTCATGGGCGAATTTGGCCTCGAACGCGTGTTCGCGGTCATCGAAGGTGGTCATGGTCTGTTCTCCGTTCACAGAAATGCCGGTCGCCCCTCATTATGCCGGGTGGGGACAATGCCGCAAGCGGATATGGCCATCTGCCTTGCGACAGAGCGCCCGATGTCCTATAGCGCGGCTGTATCGGCAGAACGTGGGGCATGTTCTGCATACCGTTCACGGAGACATCATGGCACGGCGCAAACTGGTCTATGAAGGCAAGGCCAAAATCCTCTATGAGGGGCCTGAACCCGGCACATTGGTGCAATATTTCAAAGATGACGCCACCGCCTTCAACGCTGAAAAACGCGATGTGATTGACGGCAAGGGGGTGTTGAACAACCGGCTGTCGGAATTTTTCATGACCGGGCTGAACAGCATCGGGGTGCCGACCCATTTCATCCGCCGCATCAATATGCGCGAACAACTGATCCGCGCGGTTGAGATCATTCCGCTGGAGGTTGTGGTGCGCAATCTGGCCGCAGGCCAGATCTCCCAGCGTCTGGGGATTGAGGAAGGCACGCCGCTGCCGCGCCCGATTGTGGAGTTTTATTACAAGGATGACGACCTTGGCGACCCGCTGGTCAGCGAGGAACATGCCATCGCCTTCGGCTGGGCCAGCCAGCAGGATCTGGATGACATGGTGTCGCTTGCGCTCAGGGTGAATGATTTCCTGTCCGGTCTGATGCTGGCGGTGGGCATCAAATTGGTGGATTTCAAGATCGAGATCGGGCGGGTCTGGGAAGGTGATTACATGCGTCTGATCATCGCCGATGAAATCAGCCCCGACAGTTGCCGCTTATGGGATACCGAAAGCGGCCAGAAACTGGACAAGGATGTGTTCCGCCGGGATCTGGGCGATCTGGCTGATGCCTATACGGAAGTGGCGCGGCGTCTGGGGGTTTTGCCGTCGAACACGGCGCCGGTGACCAAGCCGACACTGATCAATTGAGAGTTCCGCGCCGTTTGGCGCGGGGCAGAGATGCGTATTTGGAACAAGAAGAAGGGCAGGGGTGATGCGCGCAACCGTGACCGTGATGCTGAAACAGGGTGTTCTGGACCCCCAGGGGGAGGCCGTGCGCCACGGGTTGGGCGCCCTGGGTTTTGAGGGGGTGACCGCTGTGCGTCAGGGCAAGCTGATCGAGCTGGATCTGGCGGATGGCACCAGCGAGGCAGAGGTGACCGAGATGTGTGAAAAGCTGCTGGCCAACACGGTGATCGAAAGCTACCGGGTGGAGATGGGCTGATGCGTGCGGCGGTTCTGGTTTTCCCCGGCTCCAATTGTGATCGTGATCTGGCGGTGGCGTTTCGCGCTGCGGGATTTGATGTGCAGATGGTCTGGCACAAGGATACAGACCTGCCCGAGGGGCTGGATATCGTCGGTGTGCCGGGCGGGTTTTCCTATGGCGATTACCTGCGTTGCGGGGCGATTGCGGCCCATTCCCCGATTTCGCGCGCCCTGAAAACCCATGCAGGGCGTGGCGGCTATGTGTTCGGGGTGTGCAACGGGTTCCAGATTCTGACCGAGACCCGGCTCCTGCCCGGGGCCTTGCTGCAAAATGCCGATGTGAAATATATCTGCAAGACGCTGACCCTGCGGGTGGAAACCACGGACAGCGCCTTTACAAACGCCTATAAGCCCCTGGATGAGATTGATATTCCGATTGCCCATCATGAGGGCAATTATCAGGTCGATGCCGACAGTCTGGCCCGGTTGCAGGGTGAGGATCGCATCGCCTTCCGCTATCTTCAGACGCCGAACGGGTCCACCGATGATATTGCCGGTATCCTGTCCGAAAACCGGCGGGTTCTGGGGATGATGCCGCACCCTGAACGGCGCGCGGACCCGGCCCATGGCGGGACCGACGGGGCGGCGCTTTTCGCCTCTCTCAGCGAGGCACTGGTTGCGGCATAGCCAGATGGCTTGAGCCTGCTGCCCTGCATCGCGTAATCTGCCCCGGATGAGTAAGACCAACACCACCCTTCCGGCGCTGCGCGGATCGTCCCTGAAACGCACATGGGTGATGCGCGGGCTGATGATCCTGTTGCTGGCGGGCGCGGTTGCGGTGATCTGGGTGTCGAATATCTGGCTGACCCAGAGGTTCACGGAAACCACGCGCAACCGGGCCGAGCTGCGACTGGCGCTTTATTCCGGCTCCATCGTGTCGGAATTGCAAAGCAATTCCGTGGTGCCGCTGTTGTTGAGCCGGGACCCGTTATTGATCCGGGCGCTGGATCAGGGGGATTTCACCACAACCTCGCAGCGGTTGATCTCTTACGGTGAAGAGATCGCGGCGGCGTCGATGTTCCTGCTCAACCGGGAGGGTCGGATTGTGGCGGCAACCGACCGCAACCGGCTGGGGGAATTGCTGAACGCTGAGCCCTATTTTGTGCAGGCCCAGCGGGCCCCGGACACGGTGTTTACCAGCACCGAACAGGCCACCGGCGCGTTTGATTTCACCTTTTCGCGCCGGGTGATGGATGACAACCGGCTCTTGGGCGTGGTGGTGGTCGAGGTCAATCTGGCGCGTCTGGAAGACCGCTGGCGGGGCACGACCGAAGCCGTTTTCGTGGCCAATTCCGAGGGCCGGATCATGCTGTCGACCGAGCCGCGCTGGCGCGGGCGGACAGAGGAGGATGCGTTGGCGCTGCGCTCTCCGCCCTCGGCGATCCAGCGTGCGATCGAGGCCACGGGGGACTGGGCCTTTGGCGATCCGTCCCCGTATTTCTTCGGCGATTCCACGATCCGCCTGGAAAGCCGTATTCCGTTTCGCGGCTGGCGGCTGACATCCTTCACCGCCTATGCCTCGGTCCGGGAGCGGGTGAACGGGGTTCTGGCGCTTCAGATCATGGGATTCGCCCTGTTGCTGGCCGGCGCGTTTTATGTGCTCAGCCGCCGGGCCCGGATGCAAAGCGTCGTGTTTCAGCGCGAATCGGCAGAGCTTCGCCGGTTGAATGACAGGCTCGGGCGGGAAATCGCCGAGCGTCAGAAGGTCGAACGGACCCTGGAAGAGGCCGAACAGAGCCTGGCGCAGAGCCAGAAACTGGCCGCCCTGGGAGAGATGTCGGCGGCGGTCAGCCATGAGCTTAATCAGCCGCTGGCGGCGATGAAAACCTATCTGGCCGGGGCCAAGCTGCTTTTGCAGCGCCGCAGGCCCGAAGAGGCGTTGAGTTCGTTCCAGAGAATCGATGACCTGATCGAGCGGATGGGCGCGATCACCCGGCAGCTGAAAAGCTATGCGCGCAAGGGCGGAGAGGCATTTGAACCGGTCGATCTGCGGGAGGCGCTGAAAGGCGGGCTGACGATGATGGAACCGCAGCTCAGGCAGATGACGGTTGAGATCACGCAGAACCTGCCGCGCCAGCCGGTGATGGTGCTGGCAGACCGGCTGCGGCTTGAGCAGGTGATCATCAATTTGCTGCGCAATGCGCTGGACGCTATGAAGGCCGAGGACCGGCGCGAGCTGGACCTGATCGTGGCTGGCGGCGAAGAGGCGGTTTTGACCGTGCGCGACAATGGCAGGGGGATTGACGATCTCGATGCTTTGTTCGAGCCATTCTATACGACCAAGAAACCCGGTGACGGGGTGGGCCTGGGTCTGGCGATCTCATCAGGGATCATCAATGATCTGGGGGGGCGATTGACTGCACGCAATGGCGCCAGACGCGGTGCCGTGTTCGAGATGCGCCTGCCGATACTCGATCGGTCTGCCACCGCTGCCGCCGAGTGAGCATAAAGGACACGAGCCGATGAAAATCGCGATTGTCGATGACGAACAGGACATGCGCCAGTCGATCAGCCAATGGCTGGCGCTGAGCGGGTTTGACACCGAGACCTTTGCCAGCGCCGAGGATGCGCTGAAAGGGATCGGCCCGGATTTTCCGGGCGTGGTGGTCAGCGATATCAAAATGCCCGGCATGGACGGGATGGCGTTTCTGAAACGCCTGATGGGGATGGATAGCGGCCTGCCGGTGATCATGATCACCGGTCATGGCGATGTGCCCATGGCGGTCGAAGCCATGCGGATCGGGGCCTATGACTTTCTGGAAAAGCCGTTCAACCCGGACCGGATGGCCGAACTGGCCAAACGGGCCAGCCAGACCCGGCGCCTGACACTCGACAACCGGGCCCTGCGCCGGGAGTTGAGCGATGGCACGGTTCTGATGCGCAAGCTGATCGGCTCTTCCCCGGTGATGGAACGGCTGCGCGAGGATATTCTTGATCTGGGTCAGGCCGATGGTCATGTGCTGATCCTGGGGGAAACCGGAACGGGCAAGACCCTGGTGGCCCATGCGTTGCATGCGGTTGGCCCGCGGGCGGGCAAAAGCTTTGTCTCGCTCAGCTGTGCCGCCCATGATGAAGAGACATTGGCGACCATACTGTTCGGCCCGGTGGGCGAGGGGCAGGACCTGCCCCTGATGGAACAGGCCCGCAGCGGCAGTCTGGTGCTGGAGGATATCGAAGCCTTGCCGCAGGCCCTGCAGGCCCGTCTTTTGACCGCGATCAATGATCAGGGCACCCCGGCCGAAACCCGGATTGTGGCGATCTGCAATGCGCCGGAACCCGAAGGCTGCGAGGCCGCGCTGCGCCCGGATCTGTTCTATCGTCTGGCGGCGATGCGTATCGACCTGCCGCCGCTGCGCCAGCGGGGCGAGGATATCCTGACGCTGTTCAACCGCTTCGGGGAGCAGTTTGCCGAAGAATACGGCACCGATGCGCCGGAAGTGACGGCGCAGGAGGCCGCGCAATTGCTGCAGGCGCCCTGGCCCGGAAATGTGCGCCAGCTGATCAACATCGCCGAACGGGCGATTTTGCAGCAACGGCGCGGGTCGGGTACCATCGCCTCGCTGCTGATGAGCGATAATGCCGAGATCAGCCCGCAGGCCGTGGGCGAGGGCAAGCCGCTGAAAGAATATGTGGAGGCGTTCGAGCGGATGTTGATCGACAACACCATGCGCCGCCATCGCGGGTCGATTGCCAGCGTTATGGAGGAGTTGTGCCTGCCGCGCCGGACATTGAATGAGAAAATGGCGAAATACGGGTTGAGCCGGTCAGATTATCTCTGACATCGGCTGTGTTGCGGGGTCCATGCGCTTTATCAGTCTGAATGCCTGGGGCGGGCAGGTCTGGTCTGCCCTGAAACCCTGGATGCCCGCCATGGCGCCGGATATCCTGTGTTTGCAGGAGGTTACCCGCGCGCCGGTGCCCAGCCCCGATTGGCTGCGCTATGTGGACCCGTATCGCGCGCTTGATCAGCGGGCCGATCTGTTTGGCGATATCTCGGCCCTGCTGCCCGATCATCAATCCGCTTTCGCGCCCGCGACACGGGGCAGCTTGCAGGACAAGGCCGGCCAAAACGTCGCCTCGGAACATGGGCAGGCGGTCTGGGTCGCGCCCCATCTGGCGGTGACGGAACAGTGGCAGGGGTTCATCCATGGCCGGTTCCGCCCCGATGGCTGGGGGGCGGAACCTGTCAGCCGCACCATGCAGATTCTGCGGATTTGCGACCCGAAAACCGGCGGGCAGGTGGTCTGTGCCCATTTCCACGGGCTGCGCGACCCCTCGGGCAAGGGCGACACACCCGCCCGCGCGGCCCAGGCCAAAGCGGTCTGTGCCGCGTTGCGGGCTTTTCTTGCCCCGGGGGAGCCGCTGATTCTGGCCGGGGATTTCAACCTTTTGCCGGACAGCGCCAGTTTTGCGGAATTTGCAGCTCTTGGCCTCACCGATCTGGTAACCACGCGCGGTTTCACCGATACCCGCACCAGCCTTTACCCGAAACCACAGCGCTTTGCGGATTACCTGCTGGTCACCCCGGAGGTCCGCGTTGCGGAGTTTGATCTGCCCGCCTTGCCCGAGATGTCTGACCACCGGCCGATGATCCTGGATTTCGATGTTTAGGGTCAGGCCCCCTTAAATCCATACCGTCAGTTTGGCAGATTTTTCGCGTGACGAGGCGCAGGGCTGCCGGAATAGTGGTTCTATTTCAAAGGTCTGCAACGATGCTCACGCGGGACATCCGCCAAACCCGAAGGGCGCCGATTTCACATCATCTCAGCGGCGTGCGCCGCTTGACCGTAGAACACCTATGGCCGGCGCGCCGCAAACCACTGATATGTCGTGAAATCGGCGCTGACGGTATGGATTTAAGGGGGTCTGACCCTAAAGCGGTTTGCGTTTTATATGAGGCAGCCCCATCGAAAACCGCGTTCGATCCGAAGGGGAAAGGCAGCGGTTTTCGATACAGATCAAACGCAAACCGCCATAGAGCCTTTTGTAATTGTCTGATGCGACATATCGCAAGTTGATGACTTTCAATGCCGTACAAATACAAAAGCTGTATCTGTCTGCGGGTGTCTCCCGCATGGTGAAATCAGATATGGGTTTGCGGGCGCGCATGATCAGCCTGCGCGGCGACACCGGGCTGGTCCTGAAACCGGTCGTCTTGTGGCCCATACTTCGTTGAAGCCCCCACCGAAAACCATATGTTAAGAGAATGGGCATTGTCATTTCGCCCCGTGTTCCATTAATATCTCTCGGACCGGCAACCGCAACGATGGTCCGGCAAATCAGTTTTTCCAGGCCTCTGGTCCACCGCAAGATCGTGCGGGCCAACAGGTCGGGTCACAGGGTTTTCGCCCATACAGGGTTTTGCCCATTGAGATTGCCCTTTTTTTGACGGGGCTTATGAACGGATGGTGACGGTTTTACGCACCATCGGAGACAAACCGCGATGACACGCGCGCCACAAACCCCGGCACAGACAGGTACGGCTTCGACCCGTCCTCTGGCCGATTGCGCGCGCCTCCTCGCTATTTCAGGACATCATGGCAGCCGTGCCTCCCCAGGGGCGGGCAGGGCGCTATGCGCAAGGATAATATGGCAAAAAAGATGCTTATCGATGCCACACACGCGGAAGAGACCCGCGTTGTCGTGGCAGATGGAACCAGGGTTGAGGAGTTCGACTTTGAGTCGCTGAACAAGCGGCAACTGGCAGGAAATATCTATCTCGCAAAGATCACCCGGGTGGAGCCATCGCTTCAGGCCGCCTTTGTGGATTATGGCGGCAATCGCCACGGCTTTCTGGCCTTCTCGGAGATTCACCCGGATTATTACCAGATCCCGACCGCAGACCGCGAGGCGTTGCTGGCCGAGGAACGGGAATATGCCGAGGCGATGGCCGCGACCGAGGATGAGCCGCGCCCGAAACGGCGCAGCCGGCGCCGTCGCAAGGGCAGTGAGACCAAGGCAGAGGCCACATCGAACGATGCGGTGACAACCGGCGAGGCCAGACCCCCGTCTGGCATGGATGTCGTCGATCTGGGTCAGGAGGAGGACGCGGCTGCCTCCGCTGATGCAACCGAAACCGGTCCCGAAACTGCCCCTGAGAGCGCAGCAGACGCTGCCGAAACGCCGGTAGAACTCACAGCGGAAACGCCCGCAGAGGCCGAGACTGAAGCTGCTGAGGCTGAAGCCGAAACACCCAAACCCCGGTCGCGGTCTAGACGGTCCGCCAAGGCAAAAGCCGCCGAGAAAGCCACCGAGGCTGAGACGGAAGAAACAACAGATGCCGAGAAGAGCGGCGATGATGCGGATGCTGCGGAAGAGGATGATGTCGACACGGTCGCCGATGATGATGACCAGGAAGACATCCGGCCGGTCCGCAAACCCCGGCCCCGGAAATACAAGATTCAGGAGGTCGTGAAGGTCCGCCAGATCATGCTGGTGCAGGTCGTCAAGGAAGAGCGTGGCAACAAGGGCGCGGCGCTGACCACCTATCTGTCGATCGCGGGCCGCTATTGTGTGCTGATGCCGAATACTGCACGCGGCGGTGGCATCTCGCGCAAGATCACGGTCGCCGCCGACCGCAAGAAGCTGAAGGAAATCGCCACTGGGCTGGATGTGCCCCAGGGCGCGGGCCTGATTGTGCGCACGGCAGGGGCCAAACGCACCAAGGCCGAAATCAAACGCGACTATGAATATCTGCAACGGCAATGGGAACAGGTGCGCGCGCTGACCCTGAAATCCACCGCGCCTGCGCCGATCTATGAAGAGGGCAACCTGATCCACCGGTCGATCCGCGATCTTTATAATCGCGATATTGACGAGGTGCTGGTCGAAGGCGATGTCGGGTATCGGCAGGCCAAGGACTTCATGAAGATGATCATGCCGTCCCATGCCAAGAACGTGAAACATTACACCGACCCGATGCCGCTTTTCGCGCGTCACAAGGTCGAGGGTTACCTGGCCGATATGTTCAACCCGGTCGTGCAGCTGAAATCCGGCGGCTATATCGTGATCGGCGTGACCGAGGCGCTGGTGGCGATTGATGTGAACTCTGGCCGGGCCACCAAGGAAGGCTCGATCGAGGAGACCGCGACCAAGACCAATCTGGAGGCCGCAGAAGAGGTGGCGCGCCAGTTGCGCCTGCGCGATCTGGCCGGTCTGATCGTGATCGACTTCATCGACATGGATGACCGGCGCAACAACAACGCCGTTGAAAAGCGGATCAAGGACAAGCTGAAAACCGACCGGGCGCGGATTCAGGTGGGCCGGATTTCGGCTTTCGGCCTGATGGAGATGAGCCGCCAGCGCCTGCGTCCGGGTATGCTTGAGGCGACGACCCAGCCATGCCCCGCCTGCCATGGCACCGGGCTGGTCCGGTCCGATGACAGTCTGGCGCTGTCGATCCTGCGCCAGCTGGAGGAGGAAGGCACGCGGCGCCGGTCGCGCGAGGTGTTGCTGACCGCGCCGGTGGGGATCGTGAACTTCATCATGAATGTGAAACGCGAATACCTTGCCGAGATCGAGGCGCGCTATGGCCTGTCGGTGCGGATCGAGGCAGATTCGCATCTGGTGGTTCCCGATTACAAGATCGAGAAATTCAAGACAGCCACAAGGCGGGTGCCCGATGCGGCGCCGATTGTCTCGATGGATGCCGCTTTGATGGAACAGGTCGAAGAGGCCGCCTCGGCAGGGGATGACGGGGATAATACGCCAGAGGCCACAGGGCCTGCGGATGGGGAAGAGAACGGCACCAAGCGCAAGCGTCGTCGGCGCAGGGGCGGTCGGGGCCGCCGCCGGTCAAACGGTGAGGATGCCGCACAGAACGGGGATGCGGAAGAGGGCGATGCGCCAACAGAAGCGGACGAGACCGTAGCGGCAGAGGCAGAGACATCCGCCGAGGCCGAGGCCACCGCAGATGCCCCTGAGGCGCCCGCTGAAGACGAGGCCAAACCGAAACGCCGCCGCTCACGCGGGGGGCGTGGCCGGAAAAAGGCCACGGATGCGCCTTCGGAAGAGGGTGCAGAGCCGTCGCCCGAGACAGGGACAGATGCAGCACCCGCCGTCAAGGACACCACCTCTGAGCCGGAGCCTGCCCCTGAGCCCGAGCCTGTGGCTGAAACTGTCGCAGCAGTGGCAGCACCTGACCCGGCCCCTGAACCAAGCCCGGAATCGGTGGCCGTTGAGGTCGATGACGGCCCGCCGAAACCCAAACGCAAAGGCTGGTGGTCGCTCGGCTGAGAAAGCTTTGGCCTCGGGCCGAGACCAAAGCACACAGCCTTTACCGCCCGGCAGCCCGTCGGGCGGAGACCTTCGCTATACAGCATAATTTGGGCGATGCAGGTTCAAGGCGGAATTCTGCAGAATTCCCCATGGAAAACTGGAGTTTTCCACCCCAGCGGCGTCCTGGCTGTTCAATCCCGGCATCTCGGTGACTTTATTTCAGCCTACAACTTCGCGTGTCGTTTACAGCGATTTTCGTTTGCTCGGATTCGGTATTCCCGTTTGGATTGAGCCGTGATTCCTTGTTTGAAGAATTCAGCAAGGGCGGTCGCTATGGGCAAACCTCATCCATTGGAGCTTCGGCAGCGCGTTGTGGCGCATGTCGAGGCTGGCAACAGGCATCGTTCAGCGGCGGCGCGGTTCGATGTTTCGGTCAAATTCGTCAATGACATGGTCAGGCTGAAACGTCAGACAGGGTCGCTTGAGACTAAGCGTCAGGGCAATCCGGGCATTGGCAAGCTGACACCTCATTCAGACCGGGTAGCGTGTGCAGGGTGAGACCAAGGGCGAGATCACGTTTGAGGAAATGGCTGCGCGACTGTTGGCTGAGCGTGGTGTATCTGTCGAGAGGCAGCGAACAAGCGATTCAATGTTAACTCGAAAGGCTATAGATTCCAACTTATGCCGGACGCCACATTTTGTGTACTGTCCGGTATGAATCGCGGCTTGTCTGGCGAGAAACCCAACTTTTGTCGGGCAATACGACAACTTTCAGCAATAAAACGATTTTCGAGCCTATCGGTGGCCTGTCTACTGCCACTCATATGCCACCCCCGAGGCCGGTTCGCGGATCATTGCCGTTTCCCTGCGGGAGGCCGGTTAGAGGTCGGTGATTAACTCGGCAATTGCGGTGCGATACCGGGCGATGATGTCATCGCGGCGCACGTGGCGACCTTCACGCACCTGATGACGCCCTGCGCTCCACACATCTGTAACAACGTCATCATTTGCAGCGAATGCCAACCCGTCGAGCAATTGCGCATCGTCCAGTGCGCAAAGCGCAGGCGTGGTGCTGTCGATGGCGACCATATCGGCAAGCTGACCCGCTGCAAGTGTTCCGGACGCCCGTCCAATCGCCTGCGCACCGCCGATTGCCGCTTGTGTGTAAAGGAATGCACCAACGGACCCCTCGCCAGTGATCATGATATTCCTGCTCAGATCGCGCAGCCGTTGCGAATATTCCAGGGTGCGCAGTTCCTCTGTCAAAGAAATACGCACATTTGAATCGGACCCGATGCCAAAGGCACCGCCTGCATTCAGATAGGCCGGCCCGTTGAAAGGACCGTCGCCAAGATTGGCTTCGGTGATCGGACAAAGGCCAGCAACAGCGCCAGACCGCGCCATCTGCTGCGTTTCTTCCGGTGTCATATGTGTCGCATGGATCAGGCACCAGCGCTCATCAACCGGCGCATTTTCAAGCAACCATTCCACCGGGCGGGCGCCCAGCCATTGGGTGATGTCTGTAACTTCTTTGGGTTGTTCGGCGATGTGAATATGAACCGGTTTTTGGTCCGCTATTTCTAACACATGTGCCAGATCATCTGGTGATGTCGCGCGCAATGAATGGGGGGCAATGCCCACGACGGTATCCGGTGGCATTGTGGATTTCGCGGCGCATCGTGCATCGCTGACCAGGTTGGCAAACCGATCAACAGAATTTCTGAACCGCAATTGACCACCTTCAAGCGGTTGCTGGCCCGCGCCGCCATAGGAATAGAGCACAGGCAGATGTGTCAGCCCAATCCCCGTAGTCTGCGCGGCGCTGAAAACACGCTCGCTCAGCTCGATTTGGGTGTCATATTCGGCGCCGCCAATCTGGTTATGGACGTAGTGAAATTCGCCCACCGAAGCATAACCTGCCTCTTGCATCTCCATGAAAGTCAGTGCGGCAATGGCCTCGAATTGCGCAGGCACGAGACGATCCAGAAACTTGTACATCAAGCTCCGCCATGTCCAGAAACTGTCACGGCCGGCGGCGCGGATTTCGGTCATTCCCGCCATCGCGCGCTGAAAGCTATGGCTGTGCAGATTGGCAAGGGCAGGAAGCAATGTGTCCACGCGCAGGGCGGCGGCAGTCGGGGCAACACCAACCCGTATGGCTTCTATTGTCCCGCTTTCAACTGACACGAGGGCATCTTTTTCCAAACCCCGTGATGTTAGAACACGGCGCGCAAAAATCTCTTGCATGTCACTCTCTTTTGTATAGACATAATATAAATAACAATGTTTGACCGCTATCTCAAGCCTGATTGTGATGCAGCTAAGATGACCTCTCAAATCGTTCTTCGAAACACGACAATTGCAACCATGACGGCGGATTATGGGCTCTTGTCCGATGGCGCGATTGCCATTCAGGACGGGGAAATTGCATGGTGCGGTCCCGAGGCCGATTTGCCCGGCCAGTTTGCCGATCTGCCAAGCGAAGATCTGGCCGGGCGGCTGGTCACGCCGGGGCTGATCGATTGTCACACCCATTTGGTATTTGGCGGTGATCGCGCGCAGGAGTTTGAGATGCGCCTGAATGGCGCAAGTTACGAAGAGGTGGCGCGCGCTGGTGGCGGCATCGTGTCGACCGTCAAGGCAACACGGCAAGCCAGCGTTGAAAACCTGGTGGCGCAGGCCTTGCCCCGTCTGGATGCGATGATCGCGGAAGGTATCACGACGGTTGAGATCAAATCGGGCTATGGTCTGAATGAAGAGGCTGAGTTGAACATGCTGCGCGCCGCGCGGAAACTGGCCTCCATACGACCCGTGCGGATCCTGACATCCTATCTGGGTGCCCATGCGGTGCCTAAGGAATATCAGAACCGCCCTGATGCCTACATTGACGAGGTTTGCATTCCGACGTTGCACAAAGCCCATGCCGAAGGGCTGGTCGATGCAGTGGATGGCTTTTGCGAGGGGATCGCCTTTGACACGGCCCAGATTGCCCGTGTGTTTGACGCAGCAACTGCGCTTGGCTTGCCGCTAAAGCTCCATGCGGAACAGCTCTCCAATATTGGCGGCACACAATTGGCCGCCGCACGTGGTGCGATGTCGGTCGATCACATCGAATATGCCAACAATGATGACTGCGCCGCCCTTGCGAAATCGGGCACGGTGGCGGTGATCCTGCCCGGTGCGTTTTATACCCTGCGCGAAACGCAAGCGCCCCCGATAGACGCCCTGCGCACCCACAACGTGCCCATGGCCGTCGCGACGGATTGCAACCCCGGTTCCAGCCCGATGACATCCCTGCTGTTGGCGATGAACATGGCCTGCACGTTATTCCGCATGACCCCGCAAGAGGCGCTTGCCGGTGCCACGCGCCACGCGGCACAGGCCTTGGGCCAGGATGGGCTTGGCATCATTCAACAGGGCGCAACTGCCGATCTGGCCGTCTGGAACGTCAGCCATCCGGCTGAACTTTCCTATCGCATTGGTTTCAACAGCCTGCACAAACGCTATTTTGGAGGTGTCGCATGATCACGCTTATCCCTGGCAATGTCACACGAGACACGCTCTGCCGCATTTATCGCGACGGTACGGCTGCATCGCTTGATGCATCCGCCCGCCCAAGGATCGCGCAGGCGTCGGATCTTGTCGCCAAAGCCGCAGCAGGAAACGTCGCGGTTTACGGCGTCAATACCGGGTTTGGGAAACTGGCCAGCGTCAAGATCGCGCCCGAGGACACCGAAACGCTGCAGCGGAACCTGATCCTGAGCCATTGCTGCGGCGTGGGTGAGCCTTTGGATGACAGCAAAGTGCGGCTGATGATGGTTCTCAAACTGATCTCGCTTGGTCGCGGGGCCTCTGGCGTGCGATGGGAAACGATCGCGCTGATCGAGGCGATGCTTGCAAAGAATGTGCTTCCGGTGATCCCCGAACAGGGATCGGTCGGGGCCTCAGGTGATCTGGCACCGCTGGCCCATATGGCGGCTGCAATGATCGGAGAGGGCGAGGCGCGCGTTGATGGCGTGCGGATGTCGGCGGCAAGCGCGTTGGCGCAAGCCGGGCTGATACCAATCATTCTGGGCCCGAAAGAAGGGCTTGGCCTGATCAATGGAACACAGTTTTCAACGGCCTGCGCCTTGGCAGGGCTGTTCGATGCACAGCGCCTTGTGGAAACCTGCGCGGTTACGGCCGCACTTTCGACCGACGCGATCATGGGGTCCACGGCGCCGTTGCTGGCAGAAATTCACACCCTGCGCGGACATGCGGGCCAGATCGACATGGCGGCCGCCATGCGCCAAATCATGGATGGCTCGGAAATCCGTGAAAGCCACCGCGAAGGCGACACGCGCGTACAAGACCCCTATTGCATCCGGTGCCAGCCACAGGTGTCGGGCGCGGCCCTTGATGTCCTGCGCACAGCGGCCAGAACCCTGGAAATCGAGGCCAACGCCGTCACCGATAACCCGCTTGTGTTGCTTGAAAGCGGTCAAATCGTTTCGGGCGGCAATTTCCACGCGGAATATACCGGGTTTGCCGCCGATCAGATCGCACTTGCCGTATCCGAAATCGGGGCCATCGCTCAGCGCCGGATTGCGTTGATGGTGGATCCAGCCCTCAGCTTTGATTTGCCTCCCTTTCTGACACCTGATCCTGGCCTGAACTCTGGCTTCATGATCGCCGAAGTCACAAGCGCGGCCCTGATGAGCGAGAACAAGCATCTGGCAAACCCATGCGTGACCGACAGCACGCCGACATCTGCCAACCAGGAAGACCATGTGTCGATGGCGGCGCATGGCGCTTTGCGATTGGCGAAGATGAACGCAAACCTCAGCGTGATCCTTGGGATCGAACTGCTCTGCGCCGCCCAGGGCGTAGAGGCACGTGGCCCGTTGAAAACGTCAGAAACATTGCAGGCCGTGGTTGCCCGCCTGCGCCAGGACATCGCAACACTTGGCAATGATCGCTACCTTGCCCCGGATATTTCTGTAGCGGCGGGTCTGATCAAATCAGGTGTCATCAGCACAGCGGGCAAGACCGCATTTGCGTTATGATTGAAGTGCAAAGAGGCGACGGCCCTATCGTGTTGGGCCTGCCACATACCGGTACTGACGTACCTGAAGCGATCATGCAGGATCTGAATGAGACGGGCCGGGCGCTGGCCGATACAGATTGGCATATTCACCAGCTGTATGATGGGGTGCTGGACGGTGTGACCTCAGTCCGCACACCTTGGCACCGCTATGTGATTGACGCCAACCGTGATCCGGGTGGCCAGAGCCTGTATCCCGGTCAAAACACCACCGGCCTGTGCCCCGTGACAGATTTTGATGGGCACCCGATTTACCACGAAGGCCAGGAACCGGATGCATCTGAAATCGAGGTGCGTCGCGCGAAATATCACGCACCGTACCATGCCGCCTTACACGCCGAAATGGACCGGATCAAAACGCTGCATGGGTATGCCATACTCTATGACTGCCATTCGATCCGCGGGCATATCCCGTTCCTGTTCGAAGGCCAGCTGCCCGATTTCAACATCGGCACAAATCTTGGCACAACCTGTGACGCCCGCATTGCAGAGGTAACGGAACGGATCTGTGCCGCCGCCCAGGGGTATTCCAGCGTCACCAATGGCCGCTTCAAAGGCGGATGGACCACCCGGTATTATGGCCGCCCGGAAGATGGGTTTCACGCCATCCAGATGGAACTGTCGCAGTCCACCTATCTGACCGAAGAATGCGCGCCATGGGCCTATGACACCGCCAAAGCCAACCAATTGCGCCGCCATCTCACAGACATTCTAACCCGCATTGCTACCGTGATCCCGACAGGAGATTTGACATGACCGATCCTCGCCACAACATCCGCGACGTATTTCCGGACACCGGGACCGAGATCACCGCCAAAAGCTGGATGACCGAAGCCCCGATGCGGATGCTGATGAACAACCTGCATCCCGATGTGGCCGAGAACCCCCATGACCTGGTCGTTTATGGGGGGATTGGTCGCGCGGCGCGCACCTGGGAAGATTTTGACCAGATTATCGCCAGTCTGAAAGACCTCGACGAGACCCAAACGCTTTTGGTGCAATCGGGCAAACCCGTCGGTGTGTTCCAGACCCACAAAGACGCCCCGCGTGTGATCATCGCCAATTCCAATCTTGTTCCCCATTGGGCGACCTGGGACCATTTCAACGAGCTCGATAAAAAGGGCCTTGCCATGTATGGCCAGATGACCGCCGGGTCATGGATTTACATCGGCACGCAAGGCATTGTGCAGGGCACCTATGAAACCTTCATGGAGGCGGGTCGCCAGCACTATGATGGAAACCTCAAGGGCCGATGGATCCTGACAGGTGGTCTTGGCGGTATGGGCGGCGCGCAACCGCTGGCCGCCGTCATGGCGGGCGCCTGTTGTCTGGCCGTGGAATGCGACGAGACGCGCGCCGATTTTCGTCTGCGCACCCGATATGTCGATGAAAAGACAAGCGATCTGAACGAAGCCCTGTCGATGATCGACCGGTGGACCAAAGCGGGCGAAGCAAAATCCGTAGCGCTGATTGCGAACGCGGCGGATGTGTTCCCCGAACTGGTCAAACGCGGCATTCATCCAGATATCGTTACGGATCAGACATCGGCCCATGATCCGATCCACGGCTATCTTCCCCAGGGCTGGAGCGTTGCCGAGTGGCGCGCCAGGCAGGAAAGCGATCCCGCTGCGGTTGAGAAAGCCGCGCGCGCGTCGATGAAAACCCATGTCGCGGCGATGGTCGATTTCTGGAACGCAGACGTGCCGACATTGGATTATGGCAACAATATCCGTCAGGTCGCACTCGAAGAGGGATTGGAAAACGCCTTTGCATTCCCCGGGTTTGTCCCGGCCTATATCCGCCCGCTGTTCTGCCGTGGGATCGGGCCGTTTCGCTGGTGCGCTTTGTCTGGCGACCCCGAAGACATCTACAAGACCGACGCCAAGGTCAAAGAGATATTGGCGGATGACGCCCATTTGCACAATTGGCTCGACATGGCCCGCGAACGCATCGCGTTCCAGGGCATGCCCGCACGAATTTGCTGGGTTGGCCTGGGGGTGCGTCACAAGCTGGGCCTGGCGTTCAACGAGATGGTGCGCAATGGCGAGTTGAGCGCGCCAATTGTGATCGGGCGCGACCATCTGGACAGTGGCTCGGTTGCCTCGCCCAACCGTGAGACGGAAGCCATGAAAGATGGTTCTGACGCTGTATCAGACTGGCCGCTGCTCAACGCGATGTTGAACGTCGCCAGCGGTGCGACATGGGTTTCGCTCCATCACGGTGGTGGCGTTGGCATGGGCTTTTCCCAGCACTCTGGCATGGTCATCTGCTGTGATGGCTCAGAGGATGCGGACCGCCGGATTGAACGGGTCTTGTGGAATGATCCCGCCACCGGCGTCATGCGTCACGCAGATGCCGGCTATGACATTGCTAAAGATTGTGCACGCGAAAACGGGCTGAACCTGCCCGGAATTCTGTAGGATTCAGCGTTGGAGTGAAACCATGCCAAAAATCAAATATATCGAATATTCTGGTCAGGAACATGAGATCGACGTCGCAGTTGGGCTAACCGTGATGGAGGGCGCGCGCGACAACGCGATACCCGGCATCGAAGCCGATTGCGGCGGGGCCTGTGCCTGCTCGACCTGCCATGTCTATGTGGACGAGGCTTGGGTTGATCGGCTACCGGCAAAAGATGATATGGAAATCGACATGCTGGATTTCGCGCACGAGCCTGATCCGCAGAAATCTCGCCTGACATGCCAGCTCAAAGTGACAGAAGCATTTGATGGATTAATTGTCAGAATGCCGGAAAGACAGATATGAAATCAAATTTGTCGTCTTGGGTAATATTTGATCAATGAGATATCCGACCCCCAGCATCGGGTCGATACAGAGTACCGTCAGTATCCTCTCCAGCCCCTCGAACCGGGAAAACGGCTTCCCGGCCTGCATCCGCGATACTGAACCGTCGGAAAGGCATATGCGCTGACAATCTCAGAACCTCTCTTGTCATCCCACCGCCATTCTTCCAGGCGGCCGCCGGGATTGTGTCACGGCTGAAAAACTGATCTATCATCTGTGCGTTTCCAACAGGTTCTTCAAAGAACCAGGACAGAAATCAGCTTCATGTAAGTACTTCAAAATGGATGTGAAAATCAAAAGCCCCTCTCAAGGAACCCGGCAAGAGACACCGTCTTTGCATGACAGAATTCTGAATGAGGTCAGAGAAAACATCGTGTCCGGACGCTGGCCTCCGGGGCACCGCATCCCTTTTGAAACGGCGATGGCCAAGGAATTCGGCTGTTCGCGGATGACGGTGAACAAAGCACTGACGCAGCTTGCCCGGTCCGGGTTTCTGGAGCGGACACGCAAATCCGGCACATATGTCAAATCACCACAGGCTTTGTCAGCAGCACTTGAGATTACAAACATCCAGAAGGAAGTCGAAGACGCGGGCAAGACCTATACCTACACGCTTCTGCTTGATGTGGTCCGGGCGTCAAATTCCCGCGATGCGGAACGGTTGAATAAATCGGGCTCGAAAAAAGTTCGGGCCGTGGAATGCCTGCACTTGGCCAGCGATGCTCCGTTTTGCTATGAGGAACGCATCATCAACATTGATGCCGTACCAGAGATTGAACATGCCTCGTTCGAGGATGAACCACCGGGCGCGTGGCTTTTGCAAAAGGTTCCATGGAACTCTGCCGAACATCAGATCAGCGCAGAAACAACACCGGCTGATGTGGCGACGCAGTTGGGCATCAATCCCGGAGAACCCTGTCTGGCCGTTGAACGGAAAACCCAAAATGATCTGGGCAATGTGACATGGGCGAAACTTTGGTACGCGGGCGCAAACCATCGCTTGGTTGCGACATTCACGCCCAGCGGCTGATGGCCACTCAGCTACCGGCAGACCTGACGCATTCCGCGCCGGCTTCTTGAAGTTCCGCAACGGAATTCAGGCCCATCAGCTTGAGGCTGATGGCAATCTCATCAGCCAGAATGTCGATCGCTTTTTCCACACCGGACTGGCCGCCTGCCGACAATCCAAAGGCATATGCACGCCCCAACAAGACGCAACTTGCCCCAAGGCCCAATGCGATGATGATCTCGCTCCCGCGTCTGAAACCACCGTCAATCATGACGCAGAATTCACGCCCTACGGCCTCTCTGATCGATGGAAGCCGAGCTATGGTCGAACTGGCAAAGTCCAGTTGGCGGCCGC
Organism: Rhodophyticola sp. CCM32; assembly: GCF_004751985.1. Taxonomy (NCBI): domain Bacteria; kingdom Pseudomonadati; phylum Pseudomonadota; class Alphaproteobacteria; order Rhodobacterales; family Roseobacteraceae; genus Rhodophyticola; species Rhodophyticola sp. CCM32. The sequence goes on along the minus strand of NZ_CP038492.1, from coordinate 2,578,100 downwards.
CATGGTTTGAAATGACAATTGCGTCTACCCCACAGTCCCGGGCCGTCTTCGCATCATCGGCACAAAGAATACCTTTGATGACAAGTTTCTTCTTCCATTTTTGACGCAACCATTTGACATCATCCCAGGTAAGAGAAGGGTCCAGTCTTCCCGACAGGTTTGAAGCCTGTTCCAGCGCCCCTGTCCCGAATTCAGGAAAATCCCGAACGGCCTCGACATTTGAGCTTCCGGTTTTCAGCATATCAAGACACCACGCAGGCTTTTGCATCATGGAAAACAGCAGCCGGGCATTCAACCGCGTCACGGCGCGAAAACCATTGCGCACATCTTTCTCACGAACCGATGTAACCGACGTATCCACGGTAAGGTAAAGAACATCCGTGTCCGCCTTGACAGCTGCATCAAGCAGTTTCTCCACGAAGGATTTGTCGCGATCCATATATAGCTGGAAATGCAACTGCCCGCCGACCTCCCGCCTGAGGGTCTCGATTGAAGAAATTGAAAACGTGGACAGGCACAGGGGTATGCCCCTGTTCTTTGCAGCCTGTGCCGCCTGAACCTCGCCGTTGCCGCGATAAAGCCCAAGAAAACCCACCGGTCCCAACATGAACGGGAGGGTTTGATCCTGGTCCAGATAGGTGCATTTCAGACTTGGGTTTTCAGATGTCCGCAAAACATGTTGCACAAGTTCCCAACGTTGAAAACCGCACCGGTTGCGCCTCATCGTCGTTTCCGAAAATGCGCCACCGTCGATGTAGTCAAAGAAGATTTTAGGCAGCTTCGCCTTGGCGCGGAGGCGCAAGTCATCAATGTTGACGATGGTGTGGCTCTGTCTCATAGGCTTCCTTTGTGGGGATCAATCCTGTCCCGAAAAGCAGATATACGCTGTCCGGAACGTTTTTTGCTCAACGTGCTTCGCGCGCAATCTCGATCATGGTTTTGATCCCTGATACCTTGCCATTCGCAAGTTCTGCGTAACGTTCAGGCGTCGCTTCAAGCGAGATAAAAGGAGCAATGAGCGCGCCAAACTGATCTGGATGTGCCGCTAACAGGTCCACTGCTTTTGGAAGCTCATCCTTAAAGGCATGTACGCCCAGCAATGCAATTTCTTTCTCTACAAGTTCGACGGGATCAAGTTCTATCGTTCCGGCGCCAATGCCCACCAGACAAATTTGGCTGCCGGTCAACTTGCTTATCAACCCGGCAATCACGCCGGGGTTGCCTGTTGTATCCAGAACATGGCGAACCACCTGTCCCGTCGGGTTATCGACCTGATCGAATTCATTCAGTGTGACAGGCCGGGCCTTCGCACACCGGGCGACACGTGTTTGACGCTCTGCGTTCATATCACTCACCAAAAGGGGCCGGTCAGACGTAACGGCGCATGCGATTGCCGCCAACGCGCCAATTGGACCGCAGCCCAGGATCAAAAGTGGTTGGCCCGCATCCAGTTGCAACCTGGACAACGCGTGTAGGCCGACGGCCAAAGGCTCTGCGAGAGCTGCGATGTCCAACCGCGTATCCTGGCCACATTTCTGGATAAGCGTCTGCGGAAGAATGACATATTCTGCAAACCCGCCGTCTATTGCTTCGCCCACAAAACCAAGGTTCCTGCAAAGGTGATGTTCTCCGGCCAAGCAGTTTGGACAGGAACTGCAATAACATCGCGAGTCCGCAACGATGTGATCACCGACCTGACAGCTCTCCACACCCGGGCCTGTCTTTTCGACCACACCAGAGAATTCATGCCCCGCAATGGACGGTGCGCGTGATATCCACTGACCGGTTTTGTAATTGTGGATGTCAGATCCGCAGATGCCCGCAAAGGAGACCGAAACCCGCACCTCGTTTGGTCCCGGCTCACCGACCATATCGATATGTTCAAACCGAATATCGCCTGTTTTGTGAAGCCGTACGGCCCGCATTTCTATCGGCTCAAAGGTATTTGTTGCGGATGTCGGAAACCGCGTTTGCATGGGCGTCAAAGCCCTCATACTCCGCCAGAATCTTCGCGTTGCGTGCCATTTCGGGATAAGCAGGTTTGGTGACATACCCAATCGAGCTGCATTTCACAAAATCATGGACCGAGAGTGGGCCATAGGTGCGCGCGCCCTGGCTGGTTGGCAACACGGCATTCGGCCCAAGGGCAAAATTTCCGATGGAAACCGGCGTGTGCGGCCCCATGAGTATTTCGGAGGCTTCAGTGATGTGCCCCAAATGTTCAAACGGTTCCTTTGACAGCAGTTCCAGATGTTCCGGCGCGTAGTCATTGATGAATTTATAGCTGTCTTCTAGGGAACCCGTCAGAATGATGCCGCCCGTTGGCCCCGTCAGAACGGCCTTTGAAAATTCAACGCGTTGCGCGCCCATATTTGCCCAATGCGCGGGCAATGCCGCCATGGCGTCTTCGGCCACCTTGCGCGAATGGGTCACAAGATAAGCCGAGCTATCCAGGCCGTGTTCGGCTTCAATAAGCAGATCAAGCGCTGCCAGACCACCGTCAACGGTTTCGTCGGCAAAGATGATCGCCTCTGATGGGCCTGCGGGAAGGCCGGGATCAATAATGCCTGACAACTGACGCTTTGCGGCAACGACCCACGGGCTGCCGGGTCCCACGATCTTAAGCGCTGGCGTTACAGTTTCCGTGCCGTAAGCCGCAGCGGCAACGGCCTGAGCCCCCCCGCATTTATAGACTGTTTCAACCCCTGCAATGCGTGCGGCAACCAGCGTTGCGGCATCAACAGATCCATCAGGCGTAGGGGGCGTAAAGATCGCGACATTCGGCACTTCGGCAACCACAGCCGGAACAGCCGTCATCATCGTGACAGAAGGAAAGGCCCCCTTCCCTCTGGGAACGTATAAAGCAACGGATTGGATCGGGGTGTAGCGATCCCCGGCAAAGGCGCCGGGCTGAATTTCCTTGAACCACATGGCTTCCGGCTTTTGTTCCTCATGGAAACACCTGATATTGATGATGCCATGTCGAATGGCATCAATGACGTCTTTGTCGACCGCTTCGAATGCCGCATCAAATTCCGCCTCTGACGCTTTCAAAGTCTCTTTGGTGAGTGGTTTCGCACCATCAAAATCTTGCCCAAATCGCACCAAAGCGGCGTCGCCTTCGGTCTTGACGGCCTCGATGATCGGCACAACCTTTTCCATAAATACCGAAAGGTCCGCTTCTGATCTCGCCATCAGGGCGGCATATGCTTGGGTGCTGAGCTTTGCTGTTTCATGAAAAGATATGGCTGACATCTCTGTTCGACCTTTCGCGAGCACCCCCCCGGGGGATGCTATTTTGATTTCAGGAAGATTTCCAAACCGACAAGCTTGTCCAGCGCGGTGATTGCAAGCATCGCCACAACAATGAAGACAACCGAAACAGCCGCCAGATCCGGCGTGATGATCGCGCGGATGGAATTATAGATTTGTACTGGCAAAGTCACGATGCGCGCATCCACCAGCAACAAGCTGACAAGAAACTCATTCAGAGATAGAATGAACATCAACAGTGATCCGGTGATCACGCCGGGTGTGACGGCGGGCAGGGTCACGTTAAAGAATGTCTGAACCGGCCCGGCCCCGCAACTTTGCGCGGCAAGTTCCAGATCGGGGTCAAGACCGGCAGCGCTTGAAGACACTGCCCAAATCATGAAGGGCAGGTTGATGACAGCCGTGGCAATCCCAACCGGCCAAAGGTTTCCAAGCATCCCTGCATCCCCGAAAGCCAGCATCAGGCCAATCCCGGACCCAATGAGAGGGATCGTGAAGGGGAGCAAAAGATAGGTCTGGATCATCACGCCACCCCTGATGCGGTATTTCGACAGGGCGATACCAGCAAGCGTGCCGGTCGGCAGGGACACCATGACGCAGATCGTCGCGACCCACAAAGACCTGACAAAAGCATCGCGCAAATCCTGTTCGCCCAGAATTTTACCGTACCATTTCAGGGAAAATCCATCGGGGGGGAAGGCAATGATATTTCCAGAGGTGACCGATGCTCCCAAAACGACAAAGGTTGGTGCGGACAATGTGACGATTGAAATCACAACCAGTGTCCAGAACAGAAGCTTTTGTCCAAGGGGCTGGTTCATGAGTCACGGCTTCCCAATTCAAGCGTTCCGGCGCCAAACACCGCAAAAATAAGCCCAACCATCATTGTGCCAATTCCGATAAGAATGATGGCAAGAGAGGCCCCAAAGCCCTGATCAGACGTTCGGAAGAACTGGTCATATATGGCGTTGGCGATGAAATCCTGCGTGCCTCCGCCCAAGATGGCGGGCATCGCAAAATCTGTAAGCGACAATGTCAGGACAACCAGACCCGCGCCCACAAGGCCTGGTTTGGCCATGGGGATAACCACATGCACCATCGTCTTGATCCAGGACGCGCCAAGGGATCTCGCCGCGGCTTCAATTTCTTCCGGGATCGCTGTCATTGCGGGGGCAAGCATCAAAACGGCAAAGGGCAACATATACTGCACCAGACCGAAAAGAACGGCGGGGTAGTTAAACAGCAGGCGCAATGGCTCTACCCCGACCAGCCCCAGAACGTCATTCACGATGCCCTGGTTGCCCAATATGATCAGCCACCCATAAGCCCGAACGACCTGCCCGATGAAGAAGGGCAGAAAAAGCGCGATCAAAAGGAATTTCCGCAATGTCGAGCTTGACGTTCGCACCATTGTATACGCGTAGGGGAACGCCAAGATCAGAGTAACGCATGTCACGATGGCAGCCCCCATCAGACTGCGCCAGATTATGGTCAACGCGAAACTTTCAGAGAAAGCGCGCCTGTAATTGTCCAATGTCCAGAAATCAGAAAACTGGAATGTTGTGCGATCCAGCGTTCGCAGCGACAGGTCTCCGATGTAGAACAGGCCGACCACAAGTATTCCAACCAGCAGAACGGCAGGCGCCAACATAAGGTAAGGCGTGTAGTTCCCGCCTTTTTTCGGCCAAACAGCAGCGAACCCGCCTTCCAGGACATCCATGACATGCCATAGGGCGGGGTATGCAGATTTGTATTTTCGCATGTCTGCGGTCCCGTTCGACCAAAGTGTTGTCCGGATGCCCGTCACCGGGCATCCGTTGCCATCAGAGCGCTGAGATCAGCCCTGCATGATTTGCTTGAAGCGCGAGAACCATTCGCTCTCGTTCTCTACCTGCACCTGGCCCGAGATCCGGATCAACCGCTCAAAATCAGCTTCTTCTGTCGGATAGGACGGATCGCCTGCCAACCCTTCTGGCGGCGTCAGGCCCGGAACAACACCTGGCAGGCCAAGGCCGTCCAGCCAAACTTGCTGAGCTTCCAGCGTGAGCGCAGAATTGATGTATTCCTTCGCCCAGTAGAGATCACTTTCTGAATGGCCCTTAGGGATCCAAAGACCATCTGTATCGAACTTGGCCCCTTCAGCGGGTACAGTCCACGCGATGTCAACGCCGTTGCGTCTTGCGCCAAGCGCGTTGGTTGAAATTGTGCAGGCCGCATCAATTTCCCCGTTCTGGAACCAGGTCACAAAGTCCGGATCTTCGCCCAGCAGCGGGTTCTGTTCACTCATCCGGGTGACAAAATCCCAGCAAGGGTCCATCGCATCCGGGATGCCGTCCAAAGATCCGCCGCCCGCGACCTGAGCCGGGAAATGGAAGCCAATGCCGTCATTATAGAACGCAATGCGGCCATTGAACCTTGGATCCAGCAGGTCGTGATAGGATGCCGGAGGACCGTCCGGGAACGCTTCGGGACGGTATGCCAGAACGTAGACATACCCGTATGTGTTCACGATGGGGTAACCCTCGACACCAACGGGCTTTGCCAGATCGGTGGTTCCGGCAAGATTTGACAGATCGGACAGATCTTCGCAAACGCCGCGAAGGGCCGACTTTGTAGCGTTGGTCGTCGTGTCCCAGTTGATGTGGATAGGGGGTGTGCGATTTTGCGCAACAGCGGCCCAAACCCTTGGCTGGATTTCATTGTCTTCGGTCAGATCGTGGACGATCCGAATGCCCGTGCGTTCCGTGAACGGATCAGAAACGCCGTTCCTCAGGGCTTCGACCCATGGGCCACCCCAGGCACGAATGATCAGCTCTTCCGGTTTTGCCGGTTCTTGCGCCCAGACAAGAGACGGCGCTGCGAGCATTGTACCGGCGGCCGCAGACGTCTTGAGCAACTGGCGGCGGTTCATAGCGTTTTTTAGTGTCATACTTTTCTCCCTGTTAAGGTTGACGCTTGGCTTTCCAAGCAATTTATTCCGCGACAAAAACATGCAGATCGCGGCTTTCCCATCCGATATGGACGGGCCGTCCCAACTCGTGAGTTGCGAAGTTGTTTTGATCGTGGTGGTAGATTCGTACAGGGTCAGTGCCGAGGGCCGGAACTGACAATTCATAAAGCAAACGCTCTCCTTCAAAGATGACGTCCGTCACGACGCCCTCGAATGTGGCGTCCAGCCCCTCAAGTTCAGCTTTGTCTGAAGCGATCCGAATTTGTTCCGCCCTCACGCCGCATCTGACCTTCGCACCGGTTAAGGCACTTTTCGGATTGCTTCGAAGGATCCCGCTCAGGGTGACATCATCTGCGGTTATGTCCACAGATTCACCGTTTATGCCTGCCAATTCGCCTGCGATGACGTTTGTGACGCCTATGAAATTTGCAACAAAAGGATTGCCTGGCGTTCGATACATCTCAGTGGGCGTCGCATCCTGCTGGATTTTACCATCGTCCATCACGATAATCTGGTCAGATACGACAAGTGCCTCTCGTTGATCGTGGGTCACGTTGATGGTGGTCACCCCAAGCTCTTTTTGAATGCGTCGGAATTCCAACTGCATCTCTTCGCGCAGCTTGCGATCAAGCGCAGCCAGAGGTTCATCCAAAAGCAAAAGGTCAGGCTCGAACACCAGGGCTCTTGCAATGGCGACGCGTTGTTGTTGCCCACCTGACAGTTCATTGATCCGCCGATCTTCCAGACCGTCCAGTCTCACAAGTTGAAGAAATTCGGTGACCCTGTCGGCAATTCTGGTTGCATCGAAACGGCGCATTTTAAGCGGAAAGGCCACGTTTTCGGCGGCTGTCATATGCGGAAACAAAGCCAGCTTCTGGAACACCATGCCGATCGAGCGCTTGTTTGCGGCAACGGCACTGACAGCCTGCCCATTGATGGAAATTTCGCCCTTCGTGGGGGTCAGGAACCCGGCAATCATGCGAAGCAAGGTGGTCTTACCAGAGCCCGATGGCCCGAGAATCGTCAAAAACTGCCCATGCTCCAGTGAGAAGCTGGCATCATCAACGGCCTTGAAGTCACCAAATCTCATATCGACATGTTCTGCCAAAACGGCCGGTATTGAGCTTGTTTTCACAGTTTGCATCCTGTCGACTGGATTGTATTGTGACACATCAGAGGTTTGGGGTTCAGATATGTATATACATATAAGGCGTCTTAAAATCCACCTGTCAAGCGATGAGTCACCAAACCGGGCCAGAAACCTTAGGTGCTCTAAATTGCAGCAAGATATCCACCATCGATAGCGATGCACTGGCCGGTTATGTACTTTGAGGCATTGCTGGCAAGGAAGATGACTGTGCCCTTCAGGTCCTCGGCATTTCCAAATTCTGCCATCGGTATCTTCTTCAGCATGGCCCCCCTCCACGCATCATCCTGATAGAAAGTGTCTGTCAGCTCGGTGCGGAAATATCCCGGAGCGATCGCATTCACACGGATCCCTTCTTTTGCCCATTCAGACGAAAGCGCTCTTGTCATGCCAAGCAGGCCTGACTTTGACGACCCATAGGGAACAGCTGTTGGCACGCCGACATATGACGTCAACGAACAGACATTGATGATGGACCCGCCCCGACCCGACGCGATCATCGTTTTCGCGGCTTCCTGTGCGCAAAAGAATGCGCCTTTCAAATTGGTGTCGGAAATTTTGTCCCAAAGCGCCTCGCTGACGTCAATGGACGGGCATACCTCTTCGTAACCTGCGTTATTGATCAAGATATCAATGCCGTCGTGCTTTTCCGCGAAGGATTTGATTGCTGCCTTTGCTTGCGCAGGGGAACTGACATCCATGACAAGCTTCCCGGCCTGCCCACCTGCCGCCGTGATCGCCTCTGACGTTTCTTCAAGCGAGTCCAGAGATCGCGAGGTAATGCCGGCAAACGCACCCGCTTGCGCAAGACCAATTGCCATTGCCTGACCCAGACCACGGCTTGATCCCGTAACAAGTGCGGTTTTCCCTGCCAGATTGAAGAGGGCGGAATTCATTGAAAAGCTCCTTGCTCTTGATGTTAATATGTATATACATATTATCGCGCAGATACAACTCATTTGAACTTTTGAGGTGAATGATGGCGGATCTCGGGAAACTCATTCGACGCGAATTGGACCAGATGCAGCCTTATAACGCTGGACTTAGCCTTGATGAAATTCGTTCCAAATACGACCTCGACGTGATTGCGAAACTGGCGTCCAACGAAAACCCGAACGGGCCGGCACCCGAAGTCTTAAGGATTCTCCGTGAAACGTCACATGATGTCTATCTCTACCCCGACGGATCGGCAAATCTGCTACGACAAAAACTCGCGAGGCATCTGGATTTCCCTGAGGATCAACTGATCTTTGGCAACGGGTCAGAGGAGCTCATCTCCATAATCTGCCAGAGTGTTCTTGACCCGGATGATCGTGTCGTAACACTCTATCCTTCCTTCTCACTTCACGAAGAATATGCCTATATGATGGGCGCGAATGTAGAGCGGGTCAGTGTGACCAGCGACCTTGACATTGACCTTGAGGCGCTGATCGAAGCGGCGGCGCACCCGGCCAAAATGTTGATTTTTGCCAACCCCATGAATCCTGTCGGGTGTTGGCTCAACCCTGATGATTTACAGGCCGTGATCCGCGCGAAACATCCAGACACACTTCTGGTGCTGGATGAGGCCTATTATGAATATGCGATTGCCGCTGATTATTGTTCAGGTGACAAGATGTTGCTTGAGAATGGCGGAAACTGGATAATCCTGAGAACATTCTCCAAGGCTTGGGGCCTTGCCGGTCTTCGGGTCGGGTTTGGCATGTGTAGTTCGGCGGACTTGCGCAAAACTCTGGACCTGACAAGAACGCCTTTCAATTTAAATACCAGTGCCCAGATGGCAGCATCGGCATCATTGGATGCGACGGCCTACATGAAAGGCAATATCGAAAAAACAATTTCTGAGAGATCACGCGTTGCGGCAGCCCTGTCAAAGCTCGGCTACAAGATAGCTCCCTCGTCAGGTAATTTCTTATTCTTCGACACGCGCGCGCCATCCACAAGTCTTGCTGATGCATTGCTCAAAAGAGGTACTGTGGTGAAACCCTGGAAGCAGGCCGGGTTTGAAACCTTTATCAGAGTCTCGATCGGTTCAATGGAGGAAAATGATAAGTTCATCGCCGATCTGGCCAGATAGCCCTGCTGTGCTACCGGAAGTATCCCCGCTCGGGGTTAGATTTTCCGCCCTTTGGTCACACAGACGGGCTGGATGCGCCTGGCAATTTCATCAGTGCAGCCTGGACTTTGTTTCCGATTGCGCTGTGCGGCCGTTCTTCGTTGTCGTCTCTACGCCAAGCCTCCAACTTTTCCGCCGTATCTTCAAGCCCCTGAACCAATGTGAGTTGCCGCTAGTTTCCTAGACCCCTGCCTTTTTCAGATTGAGCTGTCTGGTTTCGAAGTCAACGGGCGACAGTATGCCGTTGTTGGTGTGCTTGCGTTTTGGGTTGTAGAACACCTCTATGTATTCGAACACATCCTGCCTTGCGCTCTCGCGGGTGGAATAGGTCCGTCGCCTGACCCGTTCTCGTTTTAGAAGTTGGAAGAAGCTTTCGGCGACGGCGTTGTCGTGGTAATTCCCGCGCCTGCTCATGTTGGGCTCCAGATTGTGCTGGTGGAGAAACGTCTGCCATTCTCGGCTGGTGAATTGAGAACCTTGATCTGAATGCACCGTGACCTTCCGGTCTGGCTTTCTCCGCCAGACGGCCATCAGTAGGGCCTGCAAGGCGAGGTCGGTTGTCATGCGCGATTGTGCCGACCAGAGACTCAAGATATGATGTATTTCGGATCATTGGGCATCGCATCTTTCTATTGTGCAGATGCAGAAAAAATCATTCGGTTTGCGCACCCAGCGAGAAAGTTGAGTTCACGGAAAGGGCTCTTTAGTTGGATCCGCCGCGCAGTGTGCGAATGGCGGTTTTGAGCTACCCCCCGAAATTTGGACACTGACGTAAGCTATGATTTGCTGTCTGCTGATCTCCGACGAAGAGGAGATCAGAGATGTCGAAACGGAAGAACCACAGCGCTGAGTTCAAGGCGAAAGTTGCGCTTGAAGCTTTGAAGGGGGAACGCACTGTTGCTGAGCTGTCGAGCCAGTTTGGCGTCCATCCCACGATGATCCACAGTTGGAAGCGGGCGCTGTTGGAAGGCGCGTCAGGCGTGTTTGAGCGGGGTGGAAAGAAAGCCCCAGAGATCGACGAAGAACAGGTCAAAGAGCTGCACGCAAAGATTGGGGAGCGGGCGGTGGCCAACGATTTTTTGTCACGAAAGCTCAAGCCCTGGGGCCTGAAGTGAGGCGCGGCATGGTCGAGAAGGACAATCCCAATTTGTCGATTGGCAAGCAGTGCAATCTGCTGTCGATCTCGCGGTCGTCGTTTTACTACCAGCCCAAAGGCGAGACGGCGATGAACCTGATGTTGATGCGCCAGATCGACGAGCAGTTCCTGGAAACGCCGTTCTTTGGTGTTCGCCAAATGACCTGGCATCTGCGCAACGACGGTCATTTGGTCAATGAAAAGCGGATCGGGCGTCTGATGCGGCTCATGGGCTTGATGCCGATCTACCAGAAGCCCAACACCAGCAGGCCTGCAAAGGGCCACGAAACCTATCCATATCTGTTGAAGGGTCTGCGTGTGACGCGACCCAATCAAGTCTGGGCGGCAGACATCACCTATCTGCCAATGAGGCGCGGGTTCCTGTATCTGGTCGCGATCATCGACTGGCACACCCGCAAGGTGCTGGCCTGGCGGATATCAAACACACTGGAAGCCGACTTCTGCGTCGAGATGCTGAACGAAGCAATCACCAGGTTCGGCCCACCCGAGATCATGAATACCGATCAGGGCAGCCAGTTCACGTCATTTGTCTGGACGGATCGATTGCGCCGATCCGGCGTGCGTATCTCAATGGATGGCAAGGGGCGCTTCTTGGACAACATCTTCGTGGAGCGGCTCTGGCGGTCACTGAAATACGAATGCGTTTATCTGCACGCCTGGGAAACCGGATCAGAAGCACGCGCCGGGATCACCAAGTGGGTCGAGTTCTACAATCACAAACGTCCCCACAGTGCCCATGGCGGTAGACCGCCCGCCGTGGTTTACTGGTCAGAGAAAGAAGCCATGCAACCCGATCAGCAGGAGCAGAGAGTAGCTTAAGTTACGCCAAATACTGTCCAAGAATTGGGGAGTAACTCAGGATTCTATCGCGCTTGTATCCGTCGCCATCCCAATGCCGACTGTTGGTCATGGGCCTTAGAGTGGAACGGCACCATCCGCCTTACGGGCTTTTTTGGTGACAAAGGTGTTGCGCAAGAAATTGTAGATAGCCTGCGCAAACTGCAAATGGATCATCACGATCTAGGCAATGGAGACTATGTGCGTTCCCGCATAGAGGTTCCGCTTGATCCAGAAAGTGACAATCTCTTTCAAGCATGAATGCATGCAAAGCGCGTTAGCGTTTAGGCTTCATTCATGCTTGGCGTAAACAAGGCTAGCATGCTACTGTAACAAAAAACAGGTAAACTGGAGCAGTATCAATGACCTATATCATAGGAATGGTCTCCCAAAAGGGAGGTGTTGGAAAGTCGACTCTGGCGCGCATGATGGCCAGAGAGTTCGTGGCGGGAAGCCTACCACTAAGATCGCAGACTTAGACACACAGCAGCAGACATGCGCTCACTGGGCCGGTCGCCGCGCTGAAAACGGAGTAATGCCGGAAATGCAGGTGCAGAGCTTCGCCTCGGTCAAGACTGCGCTTGAAGATGCGCCCCGCTTCGATGCACTTATCCTGGACGGCAAGCCGAACGCCTCTGAACAGACGTTGGACATTGCTAAGGCCGCTGATCTCGTCGTGATTCCAACGGGCCAGACGGTGGATGATTTGCACCCTGGCGTTGTCCTTGCACATAGCTTGCGCAAAAAGGGCATTTCGCCCGAGAAAATTGCCTTCGCCATGTTCAAGACCACTGGTAGCGAACGTGAAAACGTCGCTGCGCGGCAGTATCTCTCAGAAGCTGGATATCTGGTCCTCGATGGCGAAGTATCGGTTTCCACGGCTTACGGGTCAGCATCTGACATGGGTAAGGCAATCACCGAAACCTCGTTCCGCTCGCTCAATGACCGCGCTGCCAAGCTGGCGCAGAGCGTCATCGACAAGATGGCAGAGCTTCAGGAAAGGCAGGTGGCGTAATGAGTACGAACATCACCAAATTGAAGCGTGGGAAAGGCGCTCCGCCGCCCGCAGATGTAACCCCTGATGTGATCGCGGACGACACCCGCGCCGAAAAAGTCGAGCTTAGGCCGCTCCAGGTTCGTATCCCCAAGGCCGTTTTCGAAGAGTTTTCGGAGCAAGCGGGGCGCGAATTTGGATTTAGCCACGGCTCGAAAAAACAACTTTTTCTCAGGATGTGGGAAGCATACAAGGCGCAAAACATGCAGGCATGATTGCATGCAAAGCGCCTTTGCGCGACGCGCCAAAGGAAAACTGCTCGCACTGAAAGGAGCGTTTATGCTTGCAATATGTGCAAGCATATCCTATATAACCTGATGAACAGCAAACACCGCAAGACTCTGGCCGTTGTCTTTACAGACCCTGTGTCAGGAACAATCGAATGGGTAACAGTCGAGCGTCTGCTTATCGCCGCTGGCGCACAGGTGGTCGAAGGACGCGGCTCACGAGTGCGGTTCGAAAAGGATGGCGAAGTTGAGACGTTTCATCGTCCACACCCCGCCAAAGAAGCCAAACGCTATCAGGTGCGCGCCGCCCGCGCATTCTTGGAACGGATCGGAGTGACGCCATGACCAATACCATGACCTACAAAGGCTACTCGGCCCGTATTGAGTATGATGATGAAGACGGCATCTTCACAGGGCGTCTCGCCGGTATCAGCGATGGTGTCGGTTTTCATGCTGATACAGTCGAAGCCTTGCGGGATGCCTTTCAAGAGGCGGTCGAAGACTACATTGAAACCTGCGCAAAAGTCGGCAAAGAGCCGCAAAAGGCTTTTTCTGGTCAAGTTATGTTCCGCGTCGATCCAGAAGTTCACCGTAAGGCGGCGCTTGCAGCCGAACTGTCAGGTAAGAGTCTGAATCAATGGGCCGAAGAGGTTCTGGATCGCGCGACAGGGTAAGGAACCTTGGTGGATTGGGTAAGGGTATGGCCGACGCCGACGACATTCTGAATGCGCGAAGGACTGAGCTTGAAACCATCGATCAAGCGATAATGGGTGAAGTCATCGGTGTTGCGCAAGCCATTGGTGACTTGCGCAAGGCGCTAGATGCCTTGGATGGCCATCTCGATGAACGGGAATTCGAGAGTGCCGCCGCGCTAGGATATCAGGACATCGCATCTGCGTTCATCTTCCTTCAACGCACTTTGGGCGGGCTGCAAAGTGCGGAGCATAACCGCCATGAATTTATCTCAAGTATCGCTGAACAGCTACAATGCGCTCATGAAGATGCGGAGCCTCTGGTTACGGCGCGTCTCCAATGCCTGGAACCCAAACAAGCGCTGAACGGCGAGGAACTTGCGGCTTCCAAGGCGCGTCTTCAACAGCGGTTAGACGAAATGATAGGGTAGGCTAGCCACTTGATGTGCGGAACCGGCCATTCTCCGCACCCTAGATAAACTCACACATCGCGGACGAAGCTGCCGTTCTGTTGTGAGGTATGAATGTCTGCTATGAGTTGACGGTGCAAATTCACTATCTGTGAAGAAGGCCGCCTTTCGGCGGCCTTCTGTTTTGTTGTTCGTCACACGAATATAAATTCGCCTGCGTCGATGTTGTTCGCATCAGCCAGGCTCATCTTATGCAGGCGAACCTCTTCGCCGTTATAGCTGATATCGACATGGGCATGCGTGCCATCCGACAACGGATTGACCGTGATCGTCAGGTCAGAGATATCGCTGGCTCCCCAGGCGGAGATGTCGATCTGGTCGATGCCTTCCTCAAACCCGGTGATCTGGTCGCGATGGCCATCACCGGCCATGAACACGAAGGTATCGGCACCTGCGCCGCCATTCATGCTCTCGGCATTGGTGCTGTCATGGATGATATCGTCACCACCCCAGCCCTCGCCATCGACATTGTCAGCTAGGTAGATCACGTCGTCATGATTGGTGCCCTGCAGCTTCTCGATACCTGCGAAAGTATCACCCGCCGCCACGCCGGTGCTGCCCGCCGCATTGGTCATGTCGATGGTCAGACCCTGGCCGATATCGCGGTAGCGCACGGTGTCTTTGTCGGCTCCACCATCGTAGTGATCGGCCCCGTCGCCGGCATAAAACGTGTCGCGCCCGCCCTCGCCATAGACCGTGTCATCACCTGCGCCATCGCGGATATTATCGTTGCCGTCACCGGCATAAATCACCTGACCCAGCTGCGAGAGCGCGGTGCCGTTGGCATCGACAAATGTGCTGTCGATGGTCTCTCCGCTGGCCGTGCCAAAGAGGTCCGGCACCGTGGCAGGCACCGTGGCGAGGACAAAATCCGAAGCTGAGATATTGCCCGCATCCGCCGCGTCATAGTTGAAGAGGCGCAGGCTTTCGCCGCCATAAGCGATCTCGACATGGACCTTGTCGGGGTTCGATGTGGCCACGGTTGTGACCGTCAGATCCGCGTAATCCGAGACGCCCCAGGCCGAGATATCGATCAGGTCATCGCCGCGCGTGAAGTCATTGATCCAGTCCTTCTGGCCATCGCCCGCGCCCATGACAAAGACATCCTGGCCAGCACCGCCATAAAGCGACTCCCGAGCCCCGCCGTCATAGATCGTGTCATTGCCATCCTCGCCATAACCATAAACGCTATCGGCCAGATAGATCACATCATCATAGTCACTGCCGCGCAACGTGCCGATATTGGTGAACGTATCCCCCGCCGCAATCCCGGTGCTGACAGCAGGGTCGGTCATGTCGATCGTCAGACCTGAGGTCGCGGTCGAGAACCACATCTGGTCACTACCAGCCCCACCATCATAGCTGTCCGCACCAGCACCTGCATAGAACCAGTCATTGCCGTCCCCACCAAGAACCGTGTCGTCGCCAGACCCGTCATAAATACGGTCATTGCCGCCAAAGCCAGCTAGGACCTGACCTGACCCGTCAACAACATCGCCATTGCTGTCTGTGTTGCTGCCATCAATGATATCCGTGCCGGAGGAGACGCTGACCATCACACCATTGGTAACCACCACACTGGTGACCACCGAGCCATCGGCGAACTCGAACTCTTCAATATCGTAGTTGCCGCCATTGGCGAAGTGATTGGTAACAGTGATCGTCTCTCCGGTATAGGTGGTGATCACCAAGTCATTGCCCGCGCCATGCGAGAAGAACACTTGATCAGCATTCAGGTCTGTGAAGACCAGTCGGTCATCGATGCTCGAGCTGTTGCCATAGTCGGTGATCGTATAAGATCCGTCCCCTTCTGTATGGTAGAACGTCTCTTGACCTCTTGACCCAACGACCGTCCCAGACGCCTTTTGGTCCGCGACTGTTCGATCCCGAATGGCTTGGGCGTTCAGGACCGTGCCATCGGCAAACTGAATCAACTCCATGTCGAAATTATTGCCCCACTCGAAGTGGTTGCGAATGGTCACGGCTTCGCTGTTGGGTAGGGTAATGACAAGGTCATCCCCGGACCCCCGTCCGAATGTGACATCCGATGCATTTACATCCGTAAACACCAGCCGATCACTGACCGAAGAGAGGCCGAACTCATCCTCGATGGTGTAAGAGCCGTCGCCCTGAGCGTGGTAGTAATTCTCCATCTTCGTGGATCCTTCGACCGGACGACAGCTCCAACAGAAAATCGAATGTATGCTGTCTCAGACGACCGCAATCACCTCGGTAGAGGAATGCCGGAGGCTGCTCACGCAAGTCCCAGACGTCAGCTCTTGCGAGGATTAGAAACAGAACACGTTGTTCGAGCTTGCTTTCAAACAAAACCACACGGGGGTGCTGTTCAGACGGCAGCTGCACGACAACCCCACCCCGCGAGCTGTGTTTGGATCTCTTTGCGATTTTGCGAGATGCACGACTGGCCTTAGGCGGCTGATCACCGCCGTTTCCATCTCCACTGTCTTTCATATGTATTTCAATGCGTTGCTCTCCCATGAGAGCGCCGCGATTGCCTTCTGCTATCGTTGCACGAAGCAAAGCGCAGCCATCTCACTGACGCTTTCGGGTCAGCGAACAGTTGACTTTGCACGGTTTTCGGCGGAAGAAGGAAGTGTCGGATGGGTATTCGACACAAAGATTATGGGCCTCGATCGGTTGCAGCCGTCGGGGCCTAACCTTTTTCCGGAACTGAGTTTTGCTATGTCGCTGCGGTGCTCCTTTCAGGGTATCGTTTCGGCCAAAGCTCTTCTGGACTTTGGCCAAGTTCAGCCGCGATTGCCGCCTCAATGTTCTTGGAGCGTTTGCGACCGATCGAGACCATGCAGACGGCCCCTTGCGTGACGCCGATCCTCCGACTGACTTCAGCCAACGAACTACCGACGAGTCGTAGTTGAAATTTCACACGTTCATGTTTGCGGAGGTCTGCGGCTGTTGGCTGGCGCATGGTGTATAAGTCCTTATCTCAGGAAGCCGTTCCAAAAAGCATAGCTCAGTATCAATATTTTATCAATAATTTCATATGCTTACATAATTCCGTCAGTTTGAGTCCCAAACCGTAGATTTGTTAAAGTTGGCAGCAGGTTTGCTCGGTCAAAGCCCACGTCCTAAGGTTCCGAAAATGGAAGCGCACAGAATTGGTCAGCAAAGTAAGCGAATTTCATGATGGTCAGCGCCGACGGATTGCGATTGAGAATCCTTGCGGAGGTTGGAACCTGCGGTCCCCCTTGGACATCAGACGCGCCTTTAGGAAATCGACATCGCTCCTTGAGTTTGGACGAAGTTTCGGCCTTGGAAGCCTTCTTGTGCGGAAGCTCCTCGAACTGGCGGGTATCGACTATGTCGCTGATTTACAACGGCAATATAGGCGTCAACGAAAGCTTGAAGCGCTCGCGAAAGCCAATGGGCTCGCAGCGGCTACGCTCAGAAAGCTTTTCAAGGACAGGGGATTTGAAGTGCTTCGGGGGCGCCCTCGACCTTTGCTTTCCCAGAAACAGCTAGCCGA
The DNA here is from genome assembly GCF_004751985.1 of Rhodophyticola sp. CCM32. NCBI lineage: Bacteria > Pseudomonadati > Pseudomonadota > Alphaproteobacteria > Rhodobacterales > Roseobacteraceae > Rhodophyticola > Rhodophyticola sp. CCM32. The sequence continues at coordinate 2,560,673 of NZ_CP038492.1, read as the reverse complement.
TGCTGTTCTTGCGTCAAAAACAGTCAATCAGGTTGCAATGCGTTTCGGATTTCATTGGCAAACCACGCTAAGGATTTTGATCCGGGTCCGGTTTGTGAGTGCGATCTCACCAACCAAGTATTTACCAACTCTACCTGAACAACCGCCGTCTGGGTGGTGTGGGATCCAGAGGTGGTAGAATTACACAAAATGGCGCATCGGAACTGGACCGCGACTCAGACGGGATGAGCAAACCAATCCCTGAATCTGTTTCGCGCTACGAAGCCGTTTGTTTCGATCTCTTTGGAACGCTGGTAGAAGTTTCTGATCAGCGTGGCGTTTGGCGGGATGTTCTTGCACTCGTTCCGTGCGAGAAGCGAAGACAGTTCGGGCATCGGATACTGCGAGAGAACCGCTCGATGAAGAACCTTGTCTCAGAACTATATCCTCCTGAAGATACAAGTCGTTGGAAAACCATTGCTGACAACACCGCAGCCGAGGCGCGTTCAACCCAGATGCGCGCTGGCATGTCTTGCATCTGGAGCAAGTTGCAGAGGAACGGACAAAAACTCGGCATCTGCTCCAATCTGTCTCAAGACTATGGTCCACCGGCCATCGAGCAGCTGCCGACACTACCAGATGTCCGCGCGCTTTCTTATGAGCTGGGTTGCGCGAAACCCGATCCTGAAATCTATCAGTACGTCGTCGATAGCTTTGGATACCGACCTGAGCAGGTTCTCTTTGTTGGGGATACACCAAAAACGGGTATCCTCGGGCCGCGCCGACTAGGCATTGACGCTATGCATATCAGAGAGTTTGAGAAGTTGTTTTCAGTGCCGGGCTAGTGCGGCCCAAAGCCGCCGCTAGCTATGGCCGGGGTTGCTGCAACGCAGCATTCCCGAAGCAGACACAGGCTTAAATCCCTTTGTCATCTGCTAGAAATGTACATAATTTCCGCGTAAGAAGTTTTGCGTCTTTGGTTTCGCATTCCCAAACAATCAAATAGGACCAGCCCATTTCTGCAATTTTCTGCGTCACCTCGCGGTCGCGTCGCATATTGTTCTTAAACTTCTCTTGCCAAAATTCCTGCCTTGTCTTTGGCGTTGTTGCCTTCGGGCATCCTAGATGTCGATGCCAGAAGCAGCCATGAACGAAAATGGCCTTCTTACGAGGGCGAAATACGATGTCTGGCTTGCCTGGCAACTCTGGCGCATGCAGTCGATAGCGGTAGCCCATCGAGTGCAGCATTCGCCTGACTATCATTTCTGGCTTAGTATCCTTTGCGCCAATTCGAGACATATTGCGTGAACGTGCCGCTGACACGGAGCTAAAATCAACGACAGCTTGGCGCGGCTTGATCACTGGCTATCGCCTTCGTCATTTTCCAGGTTCTACTTCGTAAACCTCTACCGAGCAGCCAACCTCTTTTAAGATCACTCTTCGGCAACGGTGAGGGTGGGCTGCCCTTGTCTGCCATAGAACGAAGAAAACCGCGATACGACGTCCTTCATAAACACAGGCGATATTTGAAGAAGCGGCTCTTCGAACAGATCTTGAACTTCTTCTTTCCCCACAGACATCAAAGATTCAAAATCCATGAAGCCTCCTTGAAAGAAGGCTGTACCTGGTAGGAAATGATAGCAGTTCCGCTTGTTTTTCTCCAACTCCTTCCTGACATTTTCCTTGCTCTTGGCCTCGTGTGCTGCGCATTCATCAAGAGATGAAATCTTGCAGAATGAGATATGCCGTGCCTTAAATTCTCCATTTGGTCGGACCGTTAAATCGCAAAGCGGATTCATCACCGCAAAATACGATCCGCCTTCCTTGGTTTTCAGGACTGTGCCGGTTCTCTTTGAGTCTCCTATGGGAGGAAAAATGTAGAACTCTTCCGGAACGCAGCTTTCTTCATCAAGATCGACTAACTGTATCAGATGATTCATGACGTGGCGCATCAACGCCTTTTCGGACTTTTCGGGATCTTGTTGGCCATACCTCTTCCAAGTCTCCTTCTGGCTTAGGAGATTGGACTTGAACACCTGGCTAAGCGACTGCTCAAGCAGCCCACGCCCGCCCATTACCCTAGTCAGCCCCGAGGCATGCACCTGACGAAAGTCCTCAAGGATCGCGAGATGATCTGCTTCGCCCTTCTTCAGCACCTCAATATGAACAAATGCGTCATTGGCTTCGCCGGGTGTGCCGGTCAAGATTACAATTGGCATTCGGACATTCGCCTCGCCCAATGCCTTAAGAACCTCATTGCCTTCGCCGCCTGCATCTCCAAGCTTCATATCAATAACAGCGCAGTCAAAACTGCTATCCAAAGCATTCAGAGTTTCGCTCAATGTGCCAAAAGGAACGACCTCAAATTCGGTTCCGTTCTCGTGGTTGAAACGAGCAACACTTTGCACGAAGCCTTGACGGTCGCCTTCATCATCTTCCACCAACAACAGCTTAATGGTCAAATCTACTCTCCGTTTTCGGGTTGCAGTCTAAAATACGCACCTTGATCGGACTCCAAAACATTCAACTCAAGGCCATTTCTCGACGCCGCTTCGCCCGCAATCGCAAGCCCCAAACCAGTACCATCTCGTTTGGTTGAAAATTCGGGGTCGAAAATCACCTCTGACTCGATGAGGGACTTGTCAATCCCTGGACCATTATCTCGATAGTCAATGAAAATGAGTGAGCTCTCAGAAATCTCAAAACGGATCGTGATCGATGGAACCTTCGTACCTTTTTCCGAAAACCAGTAGACGCTGTTATCGATCAAATTGGTGAAAATCGCGTAGAAGTCCTGTTTCCAACCCAATAGCTCAAAATCAACCGGCCCTACAACGTCAGCATCAACTCCGAGTTCAGCCAAAGAGTTCTTGAACACTTGCAGAGAGCCGTTCAGAACTTCCGACATATTGAATGGACGAGCTTCCGCTCGCTTGCCTGCCGCCAGCGGGTCAAGTCTTTCAAACAGCTGGGTAAACACCTCTGCGTTGTGTCCGAGCTCTTTTGCGATTGGCAGAACCTGCTCTAGATTTTCCGGCGTTGGATTATCGCTAAATATGCCTGCCCAATACTCAAGGTTGGGAACTTGGTTCTTAAAAAAGTTAAGTGGCCGCCGTCCTTCATGCAGGACAACGTTCACAATTTTCCCAAGAGTAGCCTGACCCTGATAGACTGCAACCGTTTGCCTTATACTCTCAGCCGCCTTGTTCTTCGCCGCCATGTCTCTTGCGAGGATGTCAGATATTTCTTTGGTAACACCCTCACCTATGCCCGCGAGCTCGAGCCTCTTAACCACGTCTGCGCGAATGTGGTCGTCTGAGAACAACTGCTGAATTTGCTTTTCCACACGGGACTTTGGCTTGCCTAGATCAAGTGATCTCCGAAGGGCAAACCTTCGGGTTTCCAGCTCTTCAATGACTTTGGTAGTTACGTCGATCAACCGCTCGTAGGCGGCGTTTTCTTTAAGGCCGTCCCGGGCACTTTTCTCCACTAGCCCCGACCTCTCTTCGGACTCAATGTGCACAAATCCAATGACTTGGTTGCCCCCAATTTTCCTTGAGGGGTTTTGGACCCTCTTCTGGTTTAGCCTTAGCCAGTCGAACTGTGCATCACCCAACGGTCGAATTCGAAAACCGTTTCTATAAACACCGATACCGTTATTGAAATTGAGTAGTTGCCGAGCGGCCAGGTTGCCCAGGTAGTTGCCGTCTTTATCTTTTAGCCCTCTTCGAATGATCTGATCGATGTCGTTCTTATCTCGATCATAAACCCGTATATCGAAGTGAAGGGCCCCACATGGGCTCTCAAAAAAGCCCGAAAAATCAACTGAAAACCTTTCCTCGCTGGCATTTTCGATTTTTTGCGTGGAATAGATGAGTTCACCAATACCGTTTTCGTCCACATAACCAGAAATCATGTAGTCATAGAATTCTAGAATCGGGAATGACTCGATAGTTTCTTCTGTATCTTGAACACCTTCGAAACCAGAAATTTTCAATCTGATATCAAATTTCTCTTGTTTCAGATCCACGCCAGATACAGCTGCCGTTGGAGGCGTCAGCTTTCGCAACTCATACATCAGACGGCGAAACTGAGCATCGTTCCATTCTTCCAACCCGGCACTACTACCCTTAATCGTAAGTACTGTACCGGGTTTGGAGTTGGACTTCTCAGTATCAATTAGCAATTCCACCTGGTCCAGATAGCTCGCGTCTTCAAAGGTGGCCCATTCCACAAATACAGAGGTCGTCTCGCCTTTCTCAGTGGTGGTTTCCAAAAGCAGATCGTCACCCAATATTGAAGCTGCGAACCGACCGACTCCTTTTCTACCCTGGAGAACTCGGCCGCTGGGGCTGATCTTTCGCTTCAGCTTGTCGTCGGTAGATGGGACCATCCACCTTTCCACAACATCTGACCTCGACATTCCGTGGCCGCCATCCGAAATGATGATTCTGTATTCCTGCGCCTCGGTGTCCGCCTTAAACTCGACCTCGACGAATTCCGAATCCGCGTCGAAGGCGTTCTTAACCAGTTCAACAACGGCAGCATAAGGGTCCTGAATAAGATCACGACCGATAGTTAAGATGTGACGCCCTGCAGGTCGAATAGAGAATACACTGTCTTCATTCATGACCAGCTCTCCACAAGTTTCCGTGCAATTTTTTCAGCTAACAGCACAGGCACGGCATTTCCAATTTGCATGAATGCCGAAGTTCGGCTTGGTTCGCCACTTACACTCTCGAAATAGAAGTCGTCGGGAAAGGTTTGCAGCCTTGCCGCCTCTCTAGGTGTCAGTGATCTGTTTTGCGCATTGTCTGGATGGATGTAGTAGTTTCCATCCTTTGAAATGTGGGCAACCACAGTGTGTGACGCTGGCAAGTCTGCCGCAACGACCTTAAAACGATCAAGAAACGAGCTTCGGTTATTGTGAGTCTTCAGACTCTCAGGCAGGTCGTTGTAACTCAGCCTTTTCCCGTTTTTGTTCCATTTGTTAACTACTTTCTTGAAAATTCTTAGGTCTCTCGAATTGTGTGGGCGCGCAACGTGCCAGGTCGTACCTCCGCCTTTTGCGAGTAAGCCTGATTCCGCCAACCAGCGGCTGGGAGGTTTCTTCAGGGATATGATAGAAGGTTTCCCTTTCCCTGCATGCAATGATGGCAAGTCGCCGATTGCATCCTTGACTAAGAAGTCAGCAGAGACTTTCTCAAGCTCAGGAAAGAAGCCGCCTTTTCGTCCTCTTCTTCCAACGAGAATCACTCTTTTTCGCTTCTGAGGAATCCCGTGCTCGTCGGCGGCGATGATTTTATGCTCGATTGAATATCCAAGCTCCTTGAAAAGCGGCAACATCATATCGAAGTACCGTGTACCGTCGATTTCATGTGCGGTCAGCAATCCAACAACGTTTTCAAAGATGAAGAACTTTGGTCGATACCGTCTCAAAAATTCAGCATAGTAGACAAACAAGTAATTCCGTTGATCGCCGATCATTTTTTGCTCAGAACGCGCTCGTCCGACCAGTGAATATGCTTGGCATGGTGGCCCTCCGACAATTAGATCTAACCTCCTTGCACCAATCCGAGCGTCTAGCCGTTCAAAGATCTTTGCTAGACTTTCCCTCCCGATAGTGTCGTTGATGACTGAATTTGAACCGGACGGAAACGCCAGCGAATAAAGTTCGCTTCTTTTAAGTTGACCCGATAGATAAGCATCGTAGGCGGAGAGATTGCCGCGAACTCTCAAGAGATGGAACGCCTCTCTAGTGCGTAGGGTGTAGGCTGCACCAGGATCAGCTTCAACATGAGCGACAGGATCGAAGCCAGCACGAACAAAACCTTCAGAAAGTCCGCCCGCTCCAGCGAAAAGATCAATAAAAATAGGTCTACTGCAATTTTTTGCTGCGAAATCAAACATTAATGGCTGCAGAATCACTAGTGTTGCGGGTTAGCGCTGTTTTTTACGACGGCGCAAGCTTTCCCCAATCAACTACTTCAAAATGCAGCCAGGCACCACTGTGGATTTGCAAGCAACAATGCCCGCGTCTTGGAAGATAGGAGGCAGGCATAAAGTACGCAGCGAAGGTCGGCTTCCCTGAAGAAATGCCACAGAAGAGGGCTAACCGGAATCTCGATTTTTGAAGGTCTGCTTTGGCGGATTCGCAAATTCTTCGCCGTATCGCGGCGAATGCACACTTTCCGCCCTCCCGACAGATTCTGTCGGGCCGATCTCAAGTTACAAGCAGCGGGCTCAGGGGATTTGGACAAGCCAAACGCCCTTCGCCGTTAGGGTGGAGGCGCAGCCTCCCCCCTCGGACAAGACAAATAAACAAGGCCGTGTCCTCGGCGTCGCCTGCGGGCCGCACCAACCTTGTCGATTTGTCCTGTCTCGCCCCCCTCCGCGTTCGCCACGTGGCAGATTTGCAGGAGCAGGCGGCTTCGCCGTCTGACCTCCAAATCGCCCCCGATTTTCCGGTTGGGAAACGGGATCAAACGAAACAAGCGGGCCTATGGATGGGAGGCGCAGAGCGTCAAAATAGGTAAGAGTTTGGCGCAATAGGAAAAACTATGTGTCGCTTCACAGAAAGTAAGATGGCGCGCTGGGGAGGATTCGAACCCCCGACCCCTTGATTCGTAGTCAAGTACTCTATCCAGCTGAGCTACCAGCGCGTGAGGCCGGGGTTTACCGCTCTGCCGGGGGCAGTGCAAGGGGCAATTCAGACCACGCCGGTGGCGGGCAGGTGGATACGAAAACAGGTGCCGTCGGGGCCTGTATCTTCCAGTTCCAGCTTGCCGCCATGGCCGCGGATCAGCTCGGCGGCGATGGCCAGACCCAGGCCTGTACCCCCGGCCCGTGCACCGCCATGGAAGGGCTGGAACAGGTGGTCCAGCGCTTTCTGCGGCAGGCCCGGGCCGGTGTCCCGCACTTTGATCCACCAGCCATCGGCATCTTCTGCGGCGCTGACGCAGACCTGCCCGGCTTGCCCGGTAGAGACGATCACCTGGCGTGCATTGCGCACCAGATTTCCCAGGACGCGGTAAAGTTGTTCGGAATCCGCGCGCGCAATGGTGCCCGGGGGCACATCGGCGATGATCTCGACCTGGTCATCGGTCACGGCCAGACGTTCATTTTCGACCATATCATGGATCAGTTCGTGCAGATCCACCCGGGCAAGCGCGGGTGGCGGTTCTTCGGCGCGGCCAAAGGCCAGCGTGCCCTCGCAAAGGTTCACCGCCCGGCTAAGCGATGCGACCAGCTTGGGGGTGGTGCGTTTCACGGTCGGGTCGTCGATGGTTTCCAACCTGTCGGCCATCAGGGTCGCGACAGTCAGGATATTGCGCAGATCATGGCTGATCTTGGCCACGGCCTCGCCCAGTTGTGCCAGCCGCTCGCGTTGCCGCAGCGCGCCGGTCAGTTGGGTTTGCAGCGATTGCAGGGCGGTTTCCGCGTCGTGTAATTCGGTCACGCCTGCGGCGGGCTTGATGATCCGGCGGGCGTCTTCCGGGGCCTCGGCATATGACATCATATGGGAAACCACCCGTTTGATCGGCACCACCAGAAACTTGCGCACCGACAGGAACAACAGTGCTGCCGTCACCACTGAAATCACCAGCGACAGCCACAGGATACGCAGGCCATAGTCGATCAGCGCATCGCGCAACGGTTCGGTATACATAGTGACTTCGATCAGCAAACCCGCCTCGCGCACCGGTTCGCCGATCACGCGGATTGTCTGGTTTTCGGGGGTGCTGATGCGTACCATCGCATCACGGATCAACTGCCAGGCGGGGGCGTCGCGCAGGTCAAAACTGTACGCCACGGGTGGGATATGATCCGTGGACAGGATCAACTGACGCACCTGATCACGACGCAGCACGACGTTCAGAACCTCGGCATTCTCCAGCAGTTCATCTTCCAGATCATCCTCGATCATCCCATCGGTTGCCAGCAGCGCCAGCGATGCGATCTGCGCCCGTTCCAGCCGGTTCAGCAGGTAATCTTCACGGAACCGCGCGATGGAGGGCACAAAAATCAGGATCTCTGCAATCATCACGAAGATGACCGTCAGGATCAGAAATCGGCCGGAGAGGGAGTTCACGTGTCGTTCATTTCCTATGTTTCAAAATTCAGAATCTCTGAACCAGTCTGACAATGCGCTTGACCCAGGGGTTTTCAAACAATCTGGGTGAGAAATAGGCCCCTGCGGCACGTTTGTTGATCTCTCCAAGCGTTGGATAAGGGGCAACCATCCCAGCAACGGCGCTCATTTTCAAGCCATTGGCGATGGCCATTGCCCAGATTTGAATCAAATCTCCGGCCTGTGCGCCAACGATGGTGGCACCGACGGGTTTGCCTTTGACAACCATCACCTTGATGAAACCCGTGGTCTGCCCGATGGCAACCGCCCGGTCGTTTTCATGATAGGGGAAGCGGGCGACGTCCACCCTGTCGCCATGCTGTGCGCGGGCCTGCGCCTCGGTCAGGCCGACCTGGGCCAGTTCCGGGTCCGTATAGGTGGCCCATGGAATATGATCGGTTCTGGCTTTGGCAGGCAGACCCAACAATATCGGCCGGATGACAACGCCCGCGTGATACCCCGCCACATGGGTGAATTGCAGGCCGCCTGCGGCATCGCCCACGGCATAGACGCGTTTGTTGGTGGTGGAGCGTAAGCCCGCATCGACCGTGATGCCCCCGGCGCTATGGGCAATATTGCCCGCGTCCAGATCAAGCTTGCCGATATTGACCTTACGGCCAACGGCAATCAGCAGGTGAGAGCCATCGAAACTGCGCCCGTCCTCGGTCTGGATATTGATCTGACCTTCGGACCCGGAGATCTGCGATACCTGCGCCCCTTCGATGATTTCCAGACCCTCGGCGGTCAGCTTTTCCAGAACAATCGCGGCCGCTTCGGCATCATCCTTGCCAAGGGCTTTCATCCCCTCCAGCACGGTGACCTTGCAGCCAAGTCTCAGATGCGCCTGTGCCATTTCCAGGCCGATCGGGCCACCGCCGATGACAATCAGATGATCGGGCCGGTCCCGCAGATCGAAGATCGTTTCGTTGGTGAAATAGGGCACTGTATCCAGACCGGGGATCGGCGGCACAAAGGGCCGCGACCCGGTGGCGATGACAAACCGGCGGGCAGTGATGATATCCTCCCCCGCCTGCAGCTCGGTTTCCGAGAGGAACTTGCCGAATTTGCGGATGACATGCACACCGAACCCCTCAAACCGTTCCTGGCTGTCCATCGGTGCAATCGTGTCGATCACGGTGCGGACATGGTCTTTGGCGGCGGAAAAATCGGCTTCCGGCGGGTGACCGGCGACACCGAACGCGCTGACCGAGGTGGTATGCGCCTTGTGACCGGCGGCCAGCAGGGCCTTGGATGGCACGCAGCCATGGTTCAGGCAATCGCCGCCCATCTTGTCGGCCTCAAGAAGAACCACCCTGGCACCCATCTGTGCCGCGCCTGCCGCAAGAGACAAACCGCCTGAGCCGGCACCGATGATGCAGATATCTGTGGTGATGCGAGACATGTGTTAGAGGCCTTTCCTGCCGCGGATGGTCTTCAGAATGATGGGAAGCATGGCCAGCGCGCACAGGCCAAGGATCGGGCCAAGAATGGCGGGCTCGAAGATGATCGACAAGTCCGGCGTCTCGCCCATGGCGAACACCTGGCCCAGGCCAGCCCCGACCCAGGTATAGACAATGGAACCCGGCATGATCCCGAAAAACGTGGTCAAGACATAACGGTCCAACCGTACACCAACCAAAGCGGGCAACAGGTTGGCCACGAAAAACGGCACCACCGGAACCAGACGTATTAGAAACAACATTGACCATTCGTTTTCGGCGATCCCTTCCTTGATACGTTTGGTCAGCCCGCTGGACGAATCCATACGTGCGACCAGCCGGTCACCAAGGCCCCATCTGGCGGCCAGGAAGATGATTGTCGCGCCCGTTGTGGCCGAGATGATGATGAAAAGCGCGCCGGGGAACAGGCCAAACAGAAAGCCGCCGGTCAGCGTTGCTATGGCCGCCCCGGGCAATGAGAAGGCGACGATCAGCACATAGATGGCCATGAAGGCCGCAGCCATGGCCAGGTAATGCATGTCCCGAAACGCAAGCAGCGCCTCACGATTGTCGCGCAGGGTTTCAAACGACAGGATATCGCGCAGCAGAAACCACCCAATCACGGCCCCTGCCATGATCAGGATCAGCGGCAGGAATCGGGCAATCGGGGGTTTTTGTTTGGGTGACGTCTCAGCCATCTTCGCACCTTTCAACTCTGGTTGGGCAGAGCATGCCCCCGGTCGGGGCGCAGATACAGCCCCTTCACGCTGCATTGATGAGCTGTGACGGAACAGGTGGTTTCTGTGAAAATCGCCCTTGATTTCGGGCGATCCGCTACGGGAATGTTTCTAAAGGGGTTTGCGTTTTAGATGAGGCAACCCCATCGAAACCCGCATTCGACCCGAAGGGGGGAGGCAGCGGTTTTCGGTACAGATCAAACGCAAACCGCTATAAGGCGCAGAATCCGGTTTTGGATTTGTTGACATGGCGCGCCCAAGACCGTATTGCCCGGGCTTCTAAGGATTCCCGAGCCGTTTGACGCAGCCATCAGCGGTGCCGTCCGGCAAGATCACGGAGCAAGACAATGTCGAAACGCACATTTCAGCCGTCCAATCTGGTGCGCAAACACCGCCACGGATTTCGTGCCCGCATGGCAACCAAGGCCGGTCGCAAGATTCTCAACGCCCGCCGCGCCCGCGGCCGGAAGTCGCTGAGCGCCTGATCCATCTGATAAGGCCGGTGATATGACACCGAATGCGCCTCCGCCGACCGCCCCGTCGACGGGGGCTTTTTTGCTTGAAACCCTGACCAGGCGGCCGGATTTTCTGCGGGCTGCGAAAGCTGTGCGGGCCCCTACACCGGGGTTTTTGTTGCAGGCCCGTGAACGGGTTGAAAGTGAGGGGATCGACGCAAGGCTTATACGCGTGGGTTTTACCTGTTCCAGAAAAGTCGGCAATGCCGTTGCAAGAAACCGTGCCAAGCGACGATTGCGGGAAATTGCCCGCGCGGTTCTGCCTCTGGAAGGGCGCCCGGGTTGGGATTATGTCTTGGTCGGCCGACCGGGGGCCACCACGACCCTGCCATTCACCCAATTACAGGCCGGTCTGTCCCGCGCCTTGAAAAAAATCCACCGATGACCCTGCTTGCCCGCCTTTTTGCCCTGCCCATCCGCGCCTACCGCGCGGTGCTTTCGCCCTGGGTCGGGTTCAATTGTCGCTATCACCCGACCTGCTCGGCCTATGCGCTGGAAGCGTTGGAGAAACATGGCGGCCTGAAAGGGGCCTGGCTGACGCTGCGCCGGATCGGGCGGTGCCACCCCTGGGGCAGATCGGGCATCGACAACGTACCGGATTAAAGCACCTTTCTTTTCAAGAAGATGCAGGAAACGGGGCGGCGGATCTGGCGGTGGATGATGTGGCCAGGGTCACAAGGTTCCGGCCCTCGGATTTGGACCCGTAAAGGGCACGGTCCGCGCGGGTGAGAATGGCCTTGGCATTCACCTCCCCGTTCTGCGCCAGAGCGATCCCGATACTCAAGGTCACCGGGATCGGAGGGGTTTTCCCACCGACCATAACAGGTGTTCCCCCCACCGCGATGCGCAACCGTTCGGCCACGTCTATGGCCCGGGCACGATCTGTATCGGGAAGCGCTACAAGAAATTCTTCGCCGCCGATCCGGGCCAGCAAATCCATACGCCGCAGCTGCGCGCGCAGGCGTTCGGCGACCACAACCAGAACCGCATCGCCCGCGGCATGGCCATGGCGGTCATTCACCTGTTTGAAAAAATCCAGATCCAGCATCATCACCGCAAGCCCCCGGCCCTGATGGCCCAGCATCCGGTCCAGATGGTGCAGGGCGTAACGCCGGTTGTGCAGGCCGGTCAGGCTGTCGGTCACGGCAAGTTCCAGGCCCGCCTGAACAGTCGAGCGTAACTGGTCAGACTGCCGCTTGCGCCGAAGCTGGGTTTTGATGCGAACAGCCAGCTCATCTGCATCCAGATGTTCATAGAGGATATCGCCCGCGCCCAGATCCAGGGCGATAGCGGCCCGTTCGCTGTCTTCGTTCGGCAAAATCATCAATGTGGCCGCATGTCGTGTGCTCGGGCGCGACCGCAGATCAGACAATAAACGCAAACCGTCATTTCGTGACGCCAGATCGGCGGCTATGACAAAGACATCCGGCATCATTTCCGTATCCAGCTCGCTCAGCGCATCTTCCCGTGGAACGATCTTCACCTTGCAGGCGCATTTGCTTTCCAGCGCCTGTTTCCAGATCGTTGCAGTGGCTGAATCCGGGGCAATCAGTGCGATTTTGCCGGGCCCCTCGAATGTGCCGGGCTCTTCGGCAAACCCAAGCTCAACGCAGGTTTCCTCGCGCAGGCGCAATTCGCGCTGTATGTCGCGGGCGCGCAACAGCGACCGGACCCGGGCGAGCAGGGCAATTTCGTCCACCGGTTTGGTCAGAAAATCGTCAGCCCCCTTTTCCAACCCCCGCATCTTGCTGTTCCGATCCGCCATGGCGGTGATCATGATGACAGGGATATCTGCGGTCTCGGGGTCTTCTTTCAGCTTTTCGCAAACGGTGACCCCGTTCATATCGGGCATCAGCACATCCAGAAGGATCAGATCGGGCTTCTGGGATTTCGCCTTTTCAAGGGCATCTTTTCCGCAATCGGCCTGAAGCACGTCATAGCAGGCGGCTGATAGTTTGACTTTCATCACGATGCGATTTGTCGCAACGTCATCAACGACCAAGATACGCCCTGTCATACTCGATGCTCCAATACAATTTTCACAGGTTTTTCGAGAAGCTATGCGACTCAAAGGTTAACAAACTATTTAATCATGCAGGTGACGCTTGGTAATGCAGCAAGAAACCGCCGAAAAAACCGCTCTGAAGGCTCTGGAATGGCTGGCTGCCGATCCCGGCCTGTTTGAGGTCTTTCTGGGGACAACCGGTGCCTGTGTTGCGGATGTCACCGCACGGGCCGGTGATGCCCAGTTTCTGGGGGCGGTTCTGGATTTCATCATGATGGATGATGCCTGGGTCATTGGATGTTGCGATGCACAGGGTATCGGGTATGAGATTTTGTCTCAAGCCCGTCAGTCCCTGCCCGGCGGCGCAGTTCCGAACTGGACCTGAGAGAGGTCAAAAGCGGTGTCACGCTCTTGGGTTATCCTGCACATCATTGTGCAGTTTCCCTAAAATACGGGTCAGTTCCATCCGCTCGGCGGCCGAGAGCCTGTCGTTGAAATGGGCCATGTTTTCCGAACAAACCGGCGTTGCGGCCTGCATGCGGCTCTGCCCTTCCGGGGTCAGGGCCACCTCGGTCATGCGGCGGTCTTCGCGCCCGATACTGCGCGCGATCAGACCTTCATCTTCCAACTGCCGCAGCGCCCGCGATGTGGCGGTGCGGTCAATCCCGACAAAACTTGCGATCTCGGACGGGTTTTTCAGCCCGTCCTCCCCCACAGCCACCAGAATACACCATCCGATCCGCGTCAGGCCAAAGCCACGCAACCCTTCTTCAACCCGCCGTTCTATCCCGCGAGCGGTCTGGGATATGTGGAATGTGATGCTGTCATGCAGCCCGAAACGAGGTTTTGCGCCATCCATGGGGCATACAATGACGGTCCTGTTGCATAATGGTCAAGGGACAGTCACGTCTTGGGGCTATGAAAGCACAAGGCTGAGGTGCAGGGATGATCACGGGCATTCTGTTCGACAAAGACGGAACATTGTATGATTTTCAGGCCAGTTGGTCGCGCTGGGCCATAGATATGCTGCACGAACTGGCGGGGGGAGACCCGGTGCAGGCCGCGGAACTAGGCCTGCGGATCGGCTTTGACATCGGGGCAGGGCGGTTTCAGCCCGACAGTGTTGCGGTGGCCGGAACCCTGGAGGAAACCGCGCGCGCCCTGTTGCCCGGTCTTCCCGAACTTGGCTTTGAAACGCTCTATCGCCATCTGGAAGAGACGGCGGCCAATACGCAGATGGCCGAGGTGGTGCCGCTGGCCGCCTTTCTGGCCGGGCTGAAAGCACGCGGATTGTGTCTGGGGGTGGCGACCAATGACGCGGAAGTGCCCGCCCGCGCCCATCTGACGGCCTCGGGCGTGGAGGCGATGTTCGACTATATCGCCGGTGCCGATAGCGGCTATGGCACGAAACCTGAACCGGGCATGTGCCTGGGCTTTGCCGAGGCAACGGGTCTGCCCCCTTGCAATGTGCTGATGGTCGGGGACAGCCGCCATGATCTGAGCGCGGCGAAAAGCGCGGGGATGATCGGTATGGGTGTTCTGACCGGTCTGGCCTCCCGGGGCGATCTGGCCGATCTGGCCCATGTGGTTTTGCCCGATATCAGCCATATCCCCACCTGGCTGGAGGATCACGGCGGCACAGATACGCCTGCCGGACGCCAAAATACGACGCGATCCGTCGCTATCTGAAAACCCCTGTTGGCATTCAGCGGCCAGTCTGGGTCGGCAACCGCCTGTGGGAGAGACCTGACATGACCGCCGAGACACCCGTTCGCCGCCGCCGTGCCGGGGGCCGCAAGGGCCATGCCAACCGTGCGGGGCACACGGCCGTCGACCAGATGCCCTGGCGGTTGATCCGCAACACCGATGCGCCGACAGAACCGCTGGACGGCGATGGGGTTCAGGCCATCCATACAGGCGCGATGCGCATTCTCAACGAGATCGGGATCGAGTTCCTGAACGATGAGGCGCGGGAGATTCTGACCCGGGCGGGCTGCAAGGTGGATGGCGAGAAGGTCTTCATGGATGAGGCCTTCGTGATGGAGATGCTGGGCCATGCGCCGGACAGTTTCACCATCACCCCGCGCAACCCGGACCGGCAGTTGATCATTGGCGAAAATGTCCTGACCTTCGGCAATGTCTCCTCTCCGCCCAATGCCTGGGACATGGAACGCGGCAAACGCTCGGGCGATTTCGAGACCTATAAGGAATTCCTGAAACTCACCCAGTATTTCAACTGCATCCATTTCGCGGGCGGCTATGCGCCCGAGCCGATTGATATCCACGCATCGGTGCGGCATCTGGACTGCCTGTATGAAAAACTGACCCTGACCGACAAGGTCCCCCATGCCTATTCGCTTGGGGCGGAACGGGTGGATGATGTGATGGAGATGGTGCGGATCGCCGCTGGCCTGACCCATGAGGAATTCGACGCCACGCCGCGAATGTATACCAATATCAACTCGGTCTCGCCCCTGAAACATGACTTTCCGATGCTTGACGGGGCGATGCGGCTGGCGCGGCGGGGGCAGCCGGTGGTGGTTACGCCCTTCACGCTTGCGGGTGCGATGGCCCCGGTCACCATGTCGGGCGCTGTGGCGCTGTCTCTGGCCGAGGGTCTCGCCGCGATTGCGCTTCTGCAATATATCAACCCGGGCTGCCCGGTGGCGATTGGCACTTTCACCTCGAATGTGGATATGAAATCGGGCGCACCCGCCTTTGGCACGCCGGAATATATGCGCGCGACCCAGATGACCGGACAGATGGCGCGGTTCTACAGGCTGCCGATGCGGTCTTCGGGGGTCTGTGCGGCGAATGTGCCGGATGGGCAGGCGATGTGGGAAACCTCGCAAAGCCTGTGGGCGGCGGTGCAGTCCGGCACCAATATGGTTTATCACGCGGCAGGCTGGCTGGAAGGCGGGCTGATCGCCTCGCCCGAGAAATTCGTGATGGATTGCGAGGTTTTGCAGCAGATTCAGCGCTATTTCGAACCGGCGCTCTGGGCCACGTCCGAGGATGAGATCGGCCTGGATGCCATTCGCGAGGTTGGCGCGGGCGGGCATTATTTCGGATGTGCCCACACACAGGAACGCTATCAGACCGCGTTCTATCAGCCGTTCCTGTCAGACTGGCGCAATTTCGAGGGCTGGCAGCTGGATGGTGCCGTCTGGACGGCGGAACGGGCCCATAAGATTTACAAGAAAATCCTTGCGGAATTCGAGGCACCGCCCATGCAGGATGACCGCCGCGAAGCGTTGCAGGCCTTTGTGGCGCGGCGCAAGGAAGAGGGCGGCGCACCCACGGATTTCTGAAATCTGCCGTATCATCCCCCCGGGCATATTGGGGGAAGCGCAGTAAGGATGCGGGTTTTCCGTACAGCCTTCTGCATTGGAATTGGAGTGCGATTCCAGGGGGATAAACTGGCAGATACGTGATTTTTAAAGCACCCTGCCTGAAACTTGAATCACAAATGCCCTGCCACGCTTCGCGTTCTCGGGACATTTGTGATGCGCGATGTCTCAGGTTTAAGGCAGGGTGCTCTAATCAGCAAATAGCTGATTTCGAATGCGAATTACGGTGAACAATGTTTCAATGAAACCGCAAAACGCTCTATTCGGCCATTTCGAGGCTGAAAAAATTACGGACCGCCTTGCTCTCGATCAAGGCGCGGGTCAAAACCTCGACGGGTCCGGGAATATCACGCTCACCGTTCCACCAGCGCCGCACTGTACGGCCATCCGAGACCATAAATAGCCGGGCGGCTCCATTCGCGCTGAGGCCCAGTTTGCGATGGGCTTCATGAAGTTCATCCGCATTCATCAGAAAATAAGCTTCACGATCGCAGCAGTCGCCCCCATAAGGGCAGCAGCGGCAAGAGCAGGGGCGAGAAAGGTGTTAACTCCGATATGCCGGGTTTCTGCAAGCAGCTTGGCGATCTCGGCACGCATCTTGTCATCTGCAAGAGTTTGTTCTTGACGTGTCATATTTACCCCTTGTTATAACTTGGCTCTGTTACCCTTTGATGGTCTCAAGATAGGGCCATTGGTCCTATTTATCAATCAATATGCACCTAGTGGTTAAGAGTACCTAACAGAATCATCTTACGGTTGAGGCTTGGCTAAACACCTCTGCCAACGGTTTCTTTACGCTTTTCTGACTATCACAGCCGCATATGAGTTGCGGGAAGGGTCAATATGCATGGTCTGGTCAATCGGGCGTTGCAGGAATTCTTGAAAGATACCTATGGCCCCGAGACATGGACCGAGGTGCGCAATCAGGCCGGGCTGCCTTTTGAAGAGTTCGAATCCATGCTGCATTACGAGGTCAGGCTTACCCTCAAGCTCGTGGCCGCGACCTGTTTTGTTCTGCAGAAAGAAGCGGCGGTGATCCTGGAAGATATCGGGATCTGGCTGGTGTCTACCCCAGAGAGGGAGCCCGTGCGCCGATTGCTGCGGTTTGGCGGCGCGACATTTCTGGAATTCCTGCAATCGCTTGAGGAGCTTCCGGGCCGCGCCCGAATGGCCTTGCCCGATCTCGATATGCCCGAGATCGCGCTGCATGCAGACGGCCCGCGCCGGTTCATTCTGGAAACGAAATGGGCCTTGCCCGGCATCGGGTCTGTTCTTCTGGGAACGCTCAGGGTGATGGCTGATGATTATGGCGCTTTGGTGCTTCTGGATTCAGAGATTGGCGAAAACGGGCGGGAGACGCTGGTTATCGAACTGCTGGAGACGCAGTTTTCTGCCGGGCAGGCCTTTGAACTGGGAACACGGGTGTCATGACCGGGGTGGAAAAGATAAATCCCGATCCGCTGATTGGCCTGTCTGGTGTTGCGCTGGACCGGTTGATGCCCCTGCATGTCTGGCTGAGCCCCAAGGGGCAGATCGTCCGTGCCGGGCCGACCTTTCGCAAGATGGTGGGGCATGTGGATATCATCGGCGGCAGCATCTTTGACCTGATGACGCTGAAACGCCCGCGACTGGTCAGCAAGCTGCCTGATCTGATGTCTTTGCAGGGCCAGCGCCTGACGCTGACACTGAATGCGGCCCCGCATCTGACATTGCGGGGTATGGTGGTGACGCTGCCCGGCGATACCGGCGCGTTTGTGAACATCTCGCTTGGAGTGTCATTTGCCCAGGCGGTTGCCGAATGGCACCTGACATTGGGGGATTTTGCGCCCTGCGATCAAACGGTTGATCTGCTCTACCTCAGAGAAGCGATTGCACTGACTGCACAGGAATCGCAGATGCTGACCGAAAGGCTGCAAGCCGCGCGGATGGTGGCGGAAGAACAGGCGCTGACCGACACGCTGACCGGGCTTGCCAATCGCCGGGCGATGGATATGGCCCTGTCCCGCACGTTGAGCGATCCGCAATCGCGGTATGGGCTGATGCATCTGGATCTGGATTATTTCAAACAGGTCAATGACACGCTGGGCCATGCCGCAGGCGACCATGTGCTGACACATGTGGCCGCTGTGCTTTGTGCCGAACTGCGCAAAAGCGATATTGTGGCCCGCATGGGCGGGGATGAGTTTGTTATGCTGTTCCAGGATTGTGATGACCCCGATCTGCTGGAACGGATCGCGTTGCGGCTGATCGACCGGCTGGAGGAACCAACCCTGTTTCAGGATAAGACCTGCCGCATCTCAGCCTCGATCGGGACCACGTTGTCGCGCTATTATACCAACCCGACGGTGGATCAACTGTTGAGTGACGCAGATCAGGCGCTTTATACCTCGAAGAAAAGAGGGCGGGCACGGCACACGTTTTACAACCCAACCGCAATGGCCAGTCAGGTCCGACCCGGATGAAACCGCACATGCGTTGGACAAAACGTTACCCTGCAGCATGCTGCCTTAAACCTGAGACATCGCGCATCACAAATGTCCCGAGAACGCGAAGCGTGGCAGGGTATTTGTGATTCAAGTTTCAGGCAGGGTGCTTTAAGGGGGCAGATCATAGGCCCGGCGGCTGCATGACCCATCGCCACGCCGCCTATAGCCTTTCGAGTTAACATTGAATCGCTTGTTCGCTGCCTCTCCCTTCGGTCGAACGCGAAAAGCGATGATCATGTCTCAATGAAAACTCGAAAGGCTTTAACGCAGCAGGTGAACCGAGCAATGGGCATGGCGCATGACCCGTGCCGCTGTGGAGCCGATCAGGAAATCGCGCAAACCGGGTTTGTGAGATCCGATGATGATACAATCTGCCCCCACTTCCCGGGCATGATCGGCGATGGCACGACCGGAATGGCCTTTCAGCAATACGCCCTCGACATCGGCAGCGTCACGGGTGCGTTCCGCAAGGGCATCTTTGACCTTTTGCAGGGCGTTGTTCACCGCCTCTTCCGAGACAAACGCACTGACCGAACCCTGAAGCGGTTCATAAACATGAACGGCATATATCTCTCCACCGTCTGCTTTCAGGCTGCGCGCCACGTCCAGCGCTTTGGCGCCAATGCCATGATCCAGCGCCATGGCCACGATGATTTTCTTATACATGAATACCCTCTGTCTGGTGTCAATATTGCGGCGGTCTTCAAACGGGTCGCCCGAATTTATGGGGTCTGCCTGGCTGTTTTGCCCGTGGCCCGGACCGGGCCGGGAGAGCCAAGCGTGTTGCGCATGCAGCGTTGGGTTTTCAACTCGATGCTTTTGTTCTGTGTCTGCCCGGCGACCATGCGTACAAGCAGTCTGGCGGCCTCCCGCCCCATCTCACGGTGGGGGACATGAACCGTTGTCAGGTCGGGGTCGGCAGTCCGCGCCAGCTCGATGTCATCAAACCCGGTGATCGAGATGTCATCGGGAACGCGCAGTCCCATTTTCTTGGCCCGGCCCAAAGCGCCAATCGCCAACACGTCATTGCCGCACATCACAACTGTGGGCCTGGTCGGGCCTGCCATCATCGTATGAAACGCGTCAGCGCCCCGTTCGATCCCAAACTCGGTTTCGATCAGGGTCAGACTTCCGGGGTCCAGCCCGGCCTCTTCCATTGCGGCGCGAATGCCCAACACCCGTTCACTGGCGCGATCATTGCCAGCCTGCTCTGCCGAGATCACGCCGATCTGGCGATGGCCGAGGGCAATAACCTCCCGCGCCAGGGTCATCATCGCCAGGCGGTTGTCAAAACCGATGGAAATCTGCGGAGCGTCCGGATCATAGGCCCAGGTGATCAATGCGGGAACCCCCTGGGTTTCCAGAAACCGGTAAATTTCATCCCGGCGATGGTAGCCGATTAACAGCAGGCCATCGGCGCCGCGGGCGACCAGTGTGCGTACCTGTTCTTCTTCCAGATCCTCGCGGTAAGAGGAACTGGCGATCAGCAGGGTAACGCCGCTTGAACGCAATTCTTCCTGAAACGCCTGAATGCCACGGGCAAAAACAGCATTTTCCATTGTTGGAATAATGGCCCCGATGGTGTTTGTGCGCCGCACCGCCAGCGCCCGGGCTCCGAAATTGGGGGAATACCCCAACTCGTGAATGGCGGCCATAACGCGGGATCGCGTCTTTTCCACAACCCGGTCAGGATAGTTCAGGCAGCGCGATACGGTGGCCGTCGACACATTGGCATGCTGCGCCACATCATCAAGTGTCGGGACCACGGATCGGCCTGTCGTTTCGCCCCCTTTGATCCCGGGTATCTGGCGGGCCATGTTGGTGTCATCCTTATCAATATGCTGAAGAGTAACATCAAAGCACAGCGGAATGTAAGCGCTTGCAAATAAAAATGTAAGCGCTTACATTCACTCGGGAATCACATTCTGACAAAAAGTGACTGTTTCATGCCCCTACTTG
The DNA here is from genome assembly GCF_004751985.1 of Rhodophyticola sp. CCM32. Classification (NCBI taxonomy): domain Bacteria; kingdom Pseudomonadati; phylum Pseudomonadota; class Alphaproteobacteria; order Rhodobacterales; family Roseobacteraceae; genus Rhodophyticola; species Rhodophyticola sp. CCM32. The sequence goes on along the minus strand of NZ_CP038492.1, from coordinate 2,540,072 downwards.
CCGCTGCGGTTTTGTTTGCGATCTTCACGCTGAACGTGGCGCTTGGCTCGATGGGGGCTGAAAGGTTTTTGGGAGATGTCGGTGAAATGCTGGTTCTGTTTGCGGCGGTGATCGGTTTCGTCGTTGCGATACTTGGCAAGGAGGCCGCTGAAAAAAACAACAGCAGCGGTGAATAAGCTCTAGGGAGGAAGACTATTGGACAAAGACCTCAAGGAAGTGAAATCCGCCGAGCGGCGGAATTTCCTGAAACTGGCCGGCACAGGCGGCTTTACGGCTGCGATGGTTGCGGGTGCCAGCGGCATGTTGTGGTCGTCAGAGGCCGCAGCCCAGACCGCCACGGAAGAGCGGGATCGTGAAAACGCCGCGGATCACATCATGACCCTGGCCACGGCCTATGTTCTGGGTGCCTCGCGCAGCTATCCGATCATGCAGCTTGACCTGAAAGAGAACATCCAGAACGCCACCAACGGCAAGGTCTATGTGCGTCTTGCACCGGGCGGTCAGCTTGGGGCGGGCGGTGCGCTTGCACAGCGGGTTCAGACCGGCACGATTCAGGTGGCACAGCATTCCCTGTCGAACTTTGCGCCCTTCGCATCGGCGGTTGATCTGATCAACCTGCCTTATTTCTGCGGCTCCAATCAGCGGTTCACCAATCTGGTCACATCCGATGCCTGGAAGACAGAGGTGAACCCGCGGATCGAGGCCAACAACTTCAAGGCACTGCTTTATATCGTTATCGACCCGCGGGTTGTTGCGGTGCGGCGCGGCGGCCCCGGCCCGGTTCTGACCCCGCGGATCTGGATGGCGTCAAGTTCCGCGTTCCCGGCTCGCAGATGTTGCAGCAATATTACCGTATGGTTGGCGCCAACCCGACGCCGGTGGCCTGGGGTGAAACCCCGGCGGCGATCAGCCAGGGTGTTGCAGATGCGCTGGACCCGGCGGTTGGCGCGCTGCATGTCTTTGGCTTCGGCGAATTACTCAGCCATGTGACCTTTACCCAGGCGGTGCCGGACAGTCAGGTTTATTCCTGCAATCTGGAATGGTTCGATTCCCTGCCCGGTGATGTGCAGGAAGGCATCGAATTCGCTTCTGAAATCACGGCGCAGCAAAACCTGGCGAAGGTTCCGGCGGCACGATCCTATGCGATGGCGCAACTGGCGTCCTCGGGTGTTGAGTTCCATTCGCTTAGCGCGGATCAACTGGCCGAATGGCAGGCGGTTGGCGGGTATCAGCTGCCGGACTGGGATCAGTTCAAGGTTGATCTTGCCGGGTCCATGGACACATTCGCGGCCCTTGAAGAGGCTGCAGGCACGATGGGCCGGTACTACGTCCACGACGCCTGAGTTGCGTGTTTTGGCCGGCGGCGCAGATGCCGCCGGTCATTCTCACCCTCTTTTTTCGGAACATTCTATGCGCTGTCATGAACAGCACTGCTGGAATACTGGCCAGTTCGCGAGGACCCTATGCCGAGATTTCTGAAAATACTGGACAAGAATGCAGAGACCTGGGCGCTTCTGGTTTTCTACGTCATGCTTGTTGTCACCATGGCCGTCGAAGTGCTGCGGCGCGAAATCTTCTCGTATTCCTCGATCTGGGGGGAAGAGATTGTTCGCTATTGTTTCATTTATCTGGCCTGGCTTGGCGCCTCGGCGGCGGTCAAGGAACGGGCTCATATCCGCATTGATGTGCTGATGCATTATCTTGGGCGGCGTCCCAAGGCGATCCTCTATATATTTGGCGATCTGGTGATGCTGGCGGTGTCTTTCATCGCGGTTTACTGGTCGTTTGAAACGGTCGCGGTGTCGGCCGAATACGGATCGGTCAGCCATGGTTTGCGGGTGTCCATGGTGTGGTTTCTGATGGCGGTGCCGATCGGGTTCACATTGCTTATCCTGCGTCTTCTGCAATCGCTTTGGCGCGATCTTCAATCCCTTCGTGACGGTGTGGACGTCTACGAAGGCGACAAGCTCTTTGACTGAGGGGGCGGGCGATGCTTTGGAATCAGCTTCAAAATCAGCCGGTTGTGCTGGGCTGGGATTTTTACACCTCGGTCATTCTGTTTGTCGTGCTGGTGGCCCTTGCGGTTCCGGTCTGGGCGGCAATCGGGGCGGCGGCCATTGTCATGCTGCTGATGTCCGGCGCGCTTCCGCTCGCGCTGGTGGGGGAAAGCCTGTTTGACGGCATTGACGCCTTCGCGCTGACCGCGGTGCCGCTCTTTATTCTGACCGGTGATGTGCTGGTGCGCACCGGGCTCAGCCGGAAATTCCTGGATGTGGCAGAGGCGCTGACCTGTTGGGCGAAGGGCGGCTTCGGATCGGCGACCGTGCTGGTCTGCGGCATGTTCGCGGCGATCTCGGGCTCGGACGCGGCGGGTGCTGCGGCGGTGGGCCGGATGACCATCGACCGTCTGGTCGAAAGCGGTTACCCCCGGCCCTATGCCTGTGCGCTGGTGGCTGCCGGGGCCTGTACCGGTATCCTGATCCCGCCGTCGATTGCCTATATCATCGTGGGTCTGGTGCTGGGCATTTCCGCCTCCACCCTGTTTCTGGCGGCTGTGATCCCGGGCCTTTCGATCCTGCTGGCGATCCTGATCACCAACATCATCATGAATCGTCTTTACGCTTACGAGGGCGGCGGGTTGATGACCTTGCGGGAATGGCTTGCCAATCTTGGGGGGGCGCTGAAATCGGGCTGGTATGCGTTTATCGTGCCGGGCATCATCTTTTACGGTATCTTTTCGGGCCGCCTGACCCCGACCGAGGCCGGGGCCACGGCAGTGGTGGTGACCATCGCGATGGGGTTCATCCTTGGCACGCTGCGCCTGTCTGATTTTCCGTCGATGTTGATCAGTTCGGCCAAGGTCAACGGGATCATCCTGCCGATCATCGCCTTTTCGCTGCCGCTGGCCCAGGCTTTGGCCATTCTTGGCGTGCCGCAGGGCTTTGTGTATTCGGCAACCACAGTGACCGAAAACCCGGCCTTTCTGATCCTGATGATGATCGGCATCCTGATCGCCGCAGGATGCGTGATGGAGACGACGCCGAATATCGTGATCCTTGCGCCGATCCTGAAACCGCTGGCTGACAATATCGGCATGAACGAGATTCAGTTCAGCATCATGATGATCACCGCCCTTGGTGTGGGCTTTATCACACCGCCGCTTGGGCTGAACCTCTTTGTCGTTTCGGGGCTGACGGGGGAATCCATCCTCAAGATTGCGGCGCGCGCCGTGCCCTTCGTGCTGTGCATGCTGATTGTGGTGCTGTTCATCGCCTATGTGCCGGCGATCTCCACCGCGTTTCTCCCTTAACCAGAAATGGAATGACTGATGTCTATCGAGTATCTGAAAAAAGCAACTCTGACCTCGCGCAGCGATGCGTCTGACGTGCATGAAACGGTGCGCAAGATATTGGAGGACATCGAAGCGGGTGGCGATCAGACGGCGCTGGATTATGCGGCGAAGTTCGACAAATACGATGGCCCGATCCTGTTGAGCGCGGAGGATATCGCGGCGGCCTGTGATCTGGTGCCCGACAAGCTTAAGGCCGATATCCGCTTTGCGCAGGGCAATGTGCGCCGTTTTGCAGAGGCGCAGAAGGAAACCCTGAAGGATATCGAGGTTGAGGTCGTGCCGGGGCTGATCGCAGGTCAGAAAAGCATCCCCTGCCGTGCGGCGGGCTGCTATGTGCCGGGCGGGCGCTATAGCCATATTGCCAGCGCAATCATGACGGTCACCACCGCCAAGGTGGCGGGTTGCGATCATATCGTGGCCTGTTCGCCGCCCCGCCCCGGGGTCGGCATTGCGCCGGCCATTGTCTATGCGGCGCATATTGCCGGGGCCGATACGATTATGGCCATGGGTGGCGTGCAGGGCGTTGCGGCAATGACGTTCGGCCTGTTCGGGTTGCCCAAGGCAAATATTCTGGTCGGCCCCGGCAATCAGTTCGTGGCCGAGGCGAAACGCTTTCTGTTTGGCCGTGTGGGCATCGACATGATCGCAGGCCCGACCGACAGTCTGATCCTGGCCGATGCCAACGCGGATGCCAGAGTTGTGGCCACCGATCTGGTGGGGCAGGCGGAACATGGCTATAATTCACCTGTCTGGCTGGTGACCGATACCAGGGCGCTTGCCGAAGAGGTGATGGGCCTGGTGCCGCACCTGATTGCCGACCTGCCCGAGGTGAACCGCCAAAGTGCCGAAGCGGCCTGGCGTGACTATGCCGAGGTGATCCTGTGTGGCGACCGCGAAGAGATGGCCGCCACGTCTGACAATTACGCGCCCGAGCATCTGACCGTACAGGCCGATGATCTGGATTGGTGGCTGACCCGGCTAAGCTGTTATGGCTCTCTGTTTCTGGGGGAAGAGACAACCGTGGCCTTTGGTGACAAGGCCTCGGGCACCAACCATGTGCTGCCGACTTCGGGGGCCGCGTCTTACACCGGCGGTCTGTCAGTACATAAATACATGAAGATCGTCACCTGGCAGCGGGCCACCCAGGCCGGTGCCAAACCGGTTGCCGAAGCCACCGCGCGGATTTCCCGGCTGGAAGGGATGGAGGGGCATGCCCGCACCGCCGATATCCGTCTGGCCAAATATTTCCCCGATGAAACCTTTGATCTGTCGGCAAATGGCTGAGCCATCTGCCATAACGCCCCTGTTCGACCTGTCCGGCAAAACCGCCTGCGTGACCGGGGCAAGCGCCGGGCTTGGCCGCCGCGCGGCCACGGTGCTGGCCGGGGCCGGGGCCAATGTTGTTGGCATCGCCCGCCGGGCTGAGGCATTGAATGACTGGGTCAGCACCACCGGGGGCCGCGCTGCCGCGATTGCCTGGGATCTGACAGACCGGGCAAGCCTGCCCGAACTTGCCAGCCGCGTTGCGGGCCTCAATGGCCCGCCCGATATCATCGTGCATGCCGCCGGGATCAACACCCGCGAACAGGCCGATGAGGTCAGCGCGGAGGGATGGGACACCACCCTTAACCTCAATCTGGCCACACCGTTCTTTCTAAGCCAGGCCTTTGTGCCTGCGATGAAAAAACAGGGCTGGGGTCGCATTGTCAATTTCGCCTCGCTGCAAAGCAGCCGCGCCTTTCCCGGCGGGCTGTCCTATGGCGCCTCCAAGGGCGGGATCGCGCAATTGACCCGGGCCATGGCCGAAGCCTGGTCGCCCCACGGGATCAATGCAAACGCCATCGGGCCCGGGTTTTTCCCTACTGAGCTGACCGAGGCGGTGTTTGCCGACCCGGACCGTCTGGCGCGCAATGCCGCGCAGACCTGTATCGGGCGGAACGGCGAGATGCAGGATATCGACGGGCCGCTTCTGTTCCTGTGTTCCGAGGCTTCGGCCTATGTGACAGGGCAGGTTCTGATGGTTGACGGGGGGTTCACCGCCAAATGAAAGCGCTTGTCTATACCGGATCGAAATCGCTGGAATACCGCGATATGCCCGACCCGGAGCCGCGCGCGGGCGAAGAACTGCTGCGGGTGGAAACCGTGGGTATCTGCGGTTCGGACATGCATGCCTATCTGGGCCATGACGAGCGCAGGCCAGCGCCGCTGATCCTGGGCCATGAGGCGGCGGGCGTCATCACAGGCGGCCCGCGCGACGGGATGCGGGTGACCGTGAACCCGCTTGTGACCTGCGGTATCTGTGCGGCCTGCAAGGCAGGGGCCGACAATCTGTGCGCGACGCGCCAGATCATCTCGATGCCGCCGCGGGAGGGGGCGTTTGCGGAATGGGTGGCGATGCCGCCGGGAAATCTGGTGCCGGTGCCGGGGGATGTGTCTCTGGAAAAGGCGGCGCTGGCCGAACCCATCGCCTGCGGATGGCATGGGGTGCGTTTGGGAAAGATGGCGCTGGGCGTCGCAGATAAAGGCCTGACGGCGCTTGTCATCGGCGGCGGGGCCATCGGGCTTGGCGCGGCGCTAAGCCTGAAGGCGCAGGGTGTGAGCGATGTGACCATGCTGGAAGCCAACCCCGATCGCCGCGCCTTTCTTGAGCAGAGATGCAGCCAGCATGTGATGGGTTCAGACGGGCTGCATATATCTGACATGTTTGACATGGTGGTGGATGGTGTCGGTTTCGCCGGGACACGGGCCATCGCCTCGGCCCATGCGCGCCCGGGCGGGGTGATCGTGCATATCGGGCTGGGGGAGGCGACAGATGGTCTGGATATCCGGCGGATGACGCTTCAGGAGATCACCTTTATCGGCACCTATACCTATACCGCCGAGGATTTCCGGCAAACCGCACAGGCGATTTTCGACGGGCGTCTTGGCGCGCTCGACTGGACGGAAACCCGCCCCCTGGCAGAGGGCGGGCAGGCCTTTGAAGATATTCGCCTTGGTCGGCCCCTTGCGCCCAAAACGATTCTCATTCCCGCCCATGAGGGCGCGCAGGATGGCGCAGGCTCTCAATCGAAACCTGAGCTGACATAGGCCCCGCATGGTGCTGGGCAGAGAGATTCATTCCACGGAAGATGCATGGCGGCTTGCGAAACGGCGCCTGCCCTGGATGGTGTTCGACTATATCGACGGGGCGGCGGGGGCCGGGGACGGGGCCGCGATGAACCGCAAAGCGCTCCGCGAGATCCGCTTGCAGCCCCGTGTCCTGTCGAATGTGGAACATCGCGATCTGGGCATGCCGGTTTTTGGCCATGAGGCCCGGAAACCCTTTGGGATCAGCCCGATGGGAATGTGCAATCTGTCAACGCCCGGCGCGGACCTGATGCTTGCGCGACTGGCCGCGCGTGAACAGGTGCCCCTTGGCGTGTCCACCGTCGCCTCGACCCCGCTGGAAAGGATGATCGAGGTGGCCGAGGGCCATGCCTGGTTTCAGCTTTATTTCAGCGGGGGTGGAAGCGAGGCAACCGCCCTGGTCAAACGCGCCAAAGCCGCAGGGTATCGCACCCTTGTGCTGACACTGGATGTGCCCGAGGTGGGCCGCCGCCCGCGCGAATTGCGGCGCGGCTTCAAGATGCCCTTTCGGATTGGCCCGCGCCAGTTTCTTGATTTTGCCCTGCATCCGGGCTGGTCCCTTGAGACACTGATAAAAGGTGTGCCCGGGCTTGCGAATTTTGGCGGGCCCAACGGGCATTTTGACCGCACCAGCAGCCGGGCGCGGGCGGATTGGACCTATCTCGACCGGCTGCGCGGGATGTGGGATGGCAATCTGGTGGTCAAGGGCGTCTTGAGTGTGGAGGATGCCCTGTGTCTGCGCGAGGCCGGTGTGGATGCCATTCAGGTTTCCAACCATGGCGGGCGGCAGTTGGAAAGCGCCCCGGCGGCCATTACAGCGCTTGGGGCTATCCGCCGGGCATTGGGCGAGACCTATCCGCTGTTCTTCGATTCCGGTCTCAGGTCAGGCGAAGACGTGGTGAAAGCCTATGCCACAGGCGCCAGTTTCGTGTTCTTCGGCCGCCCGTTGCTGTTTGCCATGGCGGCCAATCGCGAACCGGGCCTGACGCAGCTGTGGGAGGCTTTGTCAGAGGAGACCAGTATCACCCTTGCGCAGCTTGGGGTGACCTCCGTGTCGGCGATCTCGGGTCAGGTTCTCTATGCCGCGCCATAGAGCAGAGGCAGCGGTTTTCGAGTCACATCAAACCCAAACCGCTTTGAGGTGTGCTTCGTCTGGGTGGCGCGATATCTGCGGCGAGGATGATTTCTCGCAATCATCTTGCGCCGCCCCATAGCTATCATCCCGCCGGGCAGCGCCCGTATCGCCCCCAAAGGGCGCGGGCGATGCCCTTTGCCCTTTGCAGGTCTGTTTGCAAAATTCTGTCCCATGCCTCAGGGCCTGATATGATCGGTAAGGGCAGGGTTACCCCAGAAACATCCAGGCAAATCCAAGCGCCAGGGCCAGCAGGGTCAGGGTTTCGACGCCGATAATGATCATCCGGCGCGGGCCGTTGGCGAATATCTGGTCAAGCGAGGTTTTGACCCCCAGGGCGGCAATTGCGGTCAGCAGCATAAAGCGTGAGATGTCGTTGACCGTGACGATCAGGGTCTCGGGCAGGGGCAGGATGCTGCGCAGGATCATCAGCAGAGTGAAGACGACGACGAACCAGGGCAGACCGATGGCACCACCGGTCTCGCGCCGGAATGACAATGCCACCGCGATCAGCACAACCGGCAACAACGCGACACGCTGCAATTTGGTGACAGTTGCCACATCGCCCGCCACCTCGCTGACGGAATAGCCCGCACCGACCACCTGGGCCACATCATGGATCGTGGCGCCAATCAGATACCCGCTTTCGGTCTCGGTCAGCCCAAGGGTTGAAAACAGGACAGGGTAAAGCACCATCGCCAGGGTCGACATTGCCGTAACACCGACAACGGTCAGCAGCACATCTTCCTCTTTCACATGCCGTTTCGGCAGAACCGCCGCAATGGCCAGCGCCGCCGAGGCGCCGCAGATCGCAACAGCCCCGCCCGACAGAAACCCGAAGGCCAGCGGTCGGCGGAACAGCCGGGCAATCCCCACGCCGGCGGCAAGGGTCAGGGGCACAAGTACCAGGATGCCGATCACCGGTGCCCAGCCAAGGGCGGCCACATCGGCGAAGGTCAGACGCAGGCCCAGAAGGGCAACGCCGATCCGAAGCACGGTTTTCGACGCAAATGTGATGCCGGGTTCGGCCCGTTCGTCACTGGCAAGAAAATGGAACGCCATGCCGATCAGAAGCGCAAACAGCATCGCCGGCGCGCCGTAATGTTCCGACAGGAAGCTGGCCGCCAGGGCGATTGTCCCCGCGATCAGCAGGCCGCCCTTGGTGGTCTGGCACCAGTCCCGCATCTGCGCGCATCCGCCCCGGACAGTCAGACCTTCAAGCCGCATCATCGGCAGGGCTGAGATCGAACAGCTCTTCGGGGAAGAATTTGGCCAGCCGGATATCGGCGGTGCGGGCGTGGCCTTCCATCCCTTCCAGCCGGGAAATCCGCGCTGTGGCCACCGCAAGATCGCGTGAGGCATTGCGTGTGGCCCGTTGCCAGGTGACGGTTTTCAGGAATTTATGCACCGATAAGCCGCCGGTATAGCGCCCCGCCCCGGAGGTGGGCAGCACATGGTTGGGGCCGGAACATTTGTCACCGAAGGCCACGGTGGTTTCCTCGCCCAGAAACAGCGAGCCATAGGCCTGAAGACGCCCCAGCCACCAGTCAAGATCGGCGGCCTGCACATGCAGATGTTCGGGCGCATACTCATCCGCCACATCGGCCATCCCGGCGGCATCCTCGCAAAGGATCACTTCCGCATAATCGGCCCATGCGGCGCGGGCATTTGTGGCATTCAGCTCTGGCAGGTCGTTGATCATACCGGGCACCAGCTGCATCACCCGGTCTGCCAGGGCGCGATCCGACGTGACCAGCCAGACAGGGGAGTTATAGCCGTGTTCGGCCTGACCCACGAGATCCCAGGCCACAAGATCTGGGTCGGCGGTCTGGTCGGCGATGACCATCGAATCCGTTGGCCCGGCGAACATGTCGATGCCGACCTGGCCGTAAAGAATGCGTTTGGCCTCGGCCACATACTGGTTGCCGGGCCCGACCAGAATATCGGCCCTGGGCAGGCCGAACAGACCGTTGGCCATGGCCGCCACGCCCTGCACGCCGCCCAGGTTCAAAATCACATCTGCGCCGCAAAGATCCATCGCATACAGGATCGCGGCGGGAATGCCCTCGCCCGGGCGGGGCGGTGAGCAGGCCGCGATATGGGGCACACCTGCGGCCTTGGCGGTGGTGATGGTCATGATTGCGCTGGCGATATGGCTGTAACGTCCGCCGGGGACATAACAGCCTGCCGCCGAAACCGGGATCTGGCGCTGGCCAGCGGTCAGACCCGGCAATATCTCGATATTGCAATCGGTTGTGGTTGCGCGCTGTGCCTCTGCAAAGCGCCGGATATTGTCATGGGCAAAGCGGATATCGTCTTTCAGCTTTTGCGGCACCTGCGCGGCGGCGGATGTGATTGCCTCGGGCGAGACGATGATCTCCCCCTCCCATTTGTCGAATTCGCGGGCATAGCGGCGCACCGCGTCATCCCCGCCCTGCGCGATTTCACCCAGGATTTTTTCAACCGATACACGCACATCAGGCTGATCGCTTTCGGCTGTGCGCGCGGCTTTTTTCAGATAGGTCTTTGGCATTTCATCACTCACATACGGCCCTTCCAGGGCACGACTTTGCGCTCAATCCAGCGCATCAAAAGGTCAAAAGCATAGGCAATCGCGGCGATCACGATGATCCCCATGATGACCGTGGATGTCTGCAAAAACTGCGAGGCAGACAGAACCATATACCCAAGGCCTTCGGTTGCCGCGACCATTTCGGCAGCGACCAGCGTTGTCCAGCCAAAACCGATGCCGATGCGCATCGCGGTCAGGATTTCAGGCAGGGCTGAGGGCAGAATGACATGGCGCATCACCTGCCATCGGCTGGCCCCGAAGGAATAGGCCGCGTGGATCTGTTCAATCGCCGCCGATTTCACGCCGGAACGGGCGCCAAGGGCCACGGGCGCGAAAACCGACAGGAAGATCAGCAACACTTTCGAGGTCTCGCCAATCCCGAACCAGATGATCATCAGCGGCAGATAGGCCAGTGGCGGGATCGGGCGGTAGAATTCAATCGGCGGGTCGAAAAGGCCGCGCATGATCGGGCTCATCCCCATGGCCAGACCCAGTGGAATGCCGATCAGACAGGCCAGCAGGAAAGCCCCGAACACGCGCGCGGTCGAGACGGCCATATGTTCAAGGAAGGGTGTGTTGGTAAAACCGTTCTGCCACACATCGGCGAATTTGGCGATGACCGCGCCGGGGGAGGGCACGAAAAGCGGCCGGACCCAGCCCATGGCGGTGACCAGCCACCAGATAAAGATCAGAAACGCGATGGACCCAAGCGAAAGCCAGAGCGTATCGCCCTGACCGGGCACACCATAGGTTTCACCGGGCTTGGTGGGCCGTGCCCGGGCGATCCGCCCAAAAATGCCGGGCTGCGGGGCGGGTTCTGCCCCGGGCGTTGTGGTGGCGGGGTGATCAGTCATGCCGCGGCCTCCTCATCGGCGAAGATGATTTCCAGCACCTCTTCGCGCAGGTCGATAAATTCGGGGGAGGCTTTTACATGGCGCGCGGTTTCGCCCGCCAGAAACCGCCGCGAAAATGGCAGATCGAACCGATGTGCGATCCGGCCCGGCCGGGGCGACATCACGATCAGCTTGGTGCCCATGAATAGGGCTTCCTCAACCGAATGAGTGATGAAAAAGACCGATTTATGAGTTTCGTTCCAGATATTCAGGATCAACTCCTGCGCCTTTTCCCGGGTCAGGGCATCCAGCGCGCCAAGCGGTTCGTCCATCAACAGAACCTTCGGGTCGCAGGTCAGGGCGCGGGCAATGCCGACGCGTTGCTGCATCCCGCCGGACAGCTTGTAGACGGGTGATTTCTGGAACCCGTCAAGCCCCAGAAGGGCCGTGAATTTCTCTGCGATTTCATAGCGTTCGGTGTTGGAAACCGCCTGCATCTTCAGCCCGAAAGCAACATTGTCGATCACGTTCAGCCAGGGGAGCAGAGCGTGTTTCTGAAACACGACGGACCGGTCGGCGCCGGGGCCTGTGACCGGGCGTTCATCCAGCAGGATATCACCGCTTGAGGGCGCCAGAAACCCGGCGATCAGGTTCAGCAGCGTGGATTTCCCACAGCCCGACGCGCCAAGTGCGACCACGAAATCATCATTCTCGATGCTGAGGTCGATCTTTTGCAGCGCCTGAACCGGCGGGCGACCATCCGCAGCAGGAAAGATCACCGATGCGTCGTTGATTGTGAGGCCCATACGCGTTTCCATCCGATGAGAGGGTCCGGCCCCGATGCCAATGGCGCCGGGACCGGGAGGGAAGTTTACTGAACCGCCGCTTCGGCGATCGAGGTGCTTACAAAACCCGAATACTCATCGGCCACCGCGTCGATCCGGCCTGCCGATTGCAGGAAGGTCGCCGTTGCCAGCATGGTATCCGCAGCACTGCCCAGCCAGGTCGGGCTCAACTGATCGGCCAGCGGGATGAAGGCGAACCCTTCCAGAATACCCGGCACCTGTGAGGCATCGGCCCCGGTCTGTTCAGCGATGGCGATCACCGGCGCGCTGTCGGCAGTCCAGGCTGCGGGGTCTGCCAGATAGGCCCCGTTTGCAGCATCCATCGTGGCCGCAAAGGCGGCAAGACCATCGGCATGGTCCGCCGCAAATCCGGTGTTCACCACCCAGCCGTCAAATGTGGGGAACCCCCATTCGGCGGTCTGGTCCGCGCCCACCAGAAGCGTGCCGTTTTCGCTGATCTGGGACTGGACCGGCTGCCAGATAAAGGCGGCGTCAATCGCATCCTGCTGCCAGGCGGCGGCGATCTGATCGGGCGGCATGTTCAGGATGGTCAGTTCATCCTCGCCAATGCCCGCCTGATCCAGCGCGCCCATCAATGAGAAATGCGCGGTCGACCCCACAGGCACAGCCACACGTTTGCCGCGCAGATCCTCCAGCGTTTCGATCCCTGCGCCGTCGCGCACGATCAGGCTTTCGGCCTCACCAATGACCTGGGCCAGCATGAACAGTTGCAGATCAACCCCGCTGGAGGTCGCAATTGCCAGGGGGGATGACCCAAGTTCGGCCACCTGAATATCGCCCGAGGCCATGGCCGCGATCACATCGGTGCCCGATGCAAATTGACGCCATTCGATGGTCCAGCCGGTGGCGGCATCGAAATCGCCGGCGGCGCGGGCCACCTGCATCGGTGTGGGGTTGCCGAAATGACCGATGGTCACATCCTCGGCCAGGGCGCCGCTTGCAGTGATGGCCATGGTCGCGGCGCTGAGCATCAGGCGTTTTGTCATACGTTTCATATTATTCTCTCCTCTGTTGTTTTGTTCCCCGGATACGAAACCCGGTGGCGTCTCTTTGTTCAAACCATTTACCTTAATGCTCGTCCTCCGTGCTGTGTGAAAAGGCGACGATGGCCTCTACAAGAACGTCAAGAGTGTCGACCCTCTTGGCACCCTCTGCAAGGACATCGGCAATCAGTGAGAATTCTGTGCAGGCAATAAGTTGAACACATGCCTTTGAATTAAGCAGAGTGTGAGAGGCTGCATGAAGCGTCGCGCGGGCGGTTTCTGTCGGGCCCGCAGCCTTTATGCTGCGGATCGCGGTCAGCAAAGCGGTTTCATCAGACGCATAGACCGGTGTCAGACCGGCCTTTGCCAAAGCGGCGTCAAACAGACCGACCTGCCGCACTGCCGGTGATGCAAGAATACCCACGCGGCCGTCAGCACCTGCCAGATCCCGCGCTTTCGCCACGGACAAGGCCACCATATCCAGAAACGGTACGCTGGTCGCGGCCTGAACGGCGCCTGCGTAATGATGCGCGGTGTTGCAGGGCATCGCCAGCGCCTCGGCGCCCGCGGCCTGCAATTTCTGCGCCATCCCGACCAGAACCGGGGCCGGGTCTGCGCCGGTGCCGTCGATCAGCCGTTTGATGCGAGAGGGCACCTGCGGGTTCTGATCGACCAGAAGCGGAATATGATCCGCATCATCTTCGGCAGATACGGCGGCGATAACCTTCTGCATCAGCAGAACCGTCGCCTCGGGGCCCATGCCTCCCAGAATGCCCACAGGTCTCATGCGGCGGCCCTGCTCAGGTCTGCGGCCACATCCAGAATATGCGCGGCGATCAGATCACACTCTTCAAGGCTAAAGGTCAGCGGCAGGCGCATGTCAAAAAGGCCCGCCAGAATACGGTCGGTCCCGGGCAGGTTCTGGGCAGGGGCGTAGCGCCAGCTTTGATGGGAAGAGGTGAAGCCCACAGGCTCTGCCGCGCCGAACCATTTCAAGTCAACCCCCAGGGCAGCGGTGGCCTCAAGGAAGGCGCGGGCCATGTCATCGGGCAGCCCCGGTACGAAAAACTGGATTGAGGAGCCGACATAGGCCTCCGCGACCGGGCGTTTGGGCAGGCGCAGCGCCGGGTGCCCCGACAGATGTGCCGCAACCCGGTCATAGCGTGCGTTCCATTGGATGATGGCATCGTCCAGCCCAGCCAATTGCGGCCGCAGAATCGCGGCGCGCAGATTGTCCATCCGCGCCGACAGGTTGGGCATTTCAAACCGGATATCGCGATAGGCTTCCGCACCCGGCCCGGCACCATGATGGGCGTAATGCATATAAGAGCCTGACAGCATCGTGGCACGGGCCATGAACGCTGCATCATCCGAGGTCAGAAACCCGCCTTCGCCTGAATTCATGTGTTTGTAGGTCTGGGTCGAGAAGCAGCCTGCCAGGCCGAAATTTCCCGACCTCTGGCCATTCCATCTGGCCCCCATCGTATGGGCGCAATCCTCGATCACGGTCAGACCTGCGGCCCGGGCGATCTGCATCAGCCGGTCCATATCCGCCAGATGCCCGCGCATGTTGGACAACAGCAGATGGCGCGCGCCTGAGTGCTGCGCCTTTGCGGCCAGATCGGCGAGGTCGATCACAAGGTCACCGGTGATTTCAACCAGAACCGGCTCTGCCCCCAATGCGGCAATCGCGCCGGGAACCGGGGCCAGTGTGAACGCATTGGTCAGCACCTTGTCGCCCGGCGTGACCCCGGCGGCGCGCAGGGCGATCTGCATGGCCTGCCCGCCCGAGGCGAGGGCCAGACAAAAGGCAGCCCCCTGCCAATCCGCATAGGCCCGTTCCAGCGCCACCACCTCGGGTGTCTCGCCCGGCGCGATGTTATAGCGGTGCAGGCGCCCCGACCGCATCACATCGAGCGCGGCTGCAATCCCGGCTTCGGGGATCGGCGCCTGTTGGGTGAAGCTGCCGGTGAAAGCCGCCCTTGCCATGTTTACTCGGCCGCCATCGGCGCGCGGTCAGAGGCCAGAACCTGATCATAGCCAAACAGGCCCGCCGATCCGCCCGTATGCAGGAACACAATGCGCTCGCCTTTCTTGAATTTGCCCTTGCGGCAATAGTCAATCAGCCCTGCGGCGCCTTTGCCGGAATAGACCGGATCCAGAAGGATACCTTCCAGTTCGGCGAACATGCGGATCGCCTCGATCGTGTCATCGCGCGGAATGCCGTAGCCGGTGCCGACATAGCTGGTATCGGCCATCACATCCTCGCGCTGGACAACGCCGGGGCAGCCCAGTTTCTCGGCGGTTTTGACCGCCAGATCATAGACCATCTGTTCCTGTTTCGGCTGCGGCGCACGGGTGCCGAAGCCCAGAAGAGGAATACCCGCGTTGAGCGCTTTCAGCCCGACGACCAACCCAGCCTGTGTGCCCGAAGACCCGGTTGCATGGACCAGACGGTCAATCACCATCCCGCTGGTGTTGACCTGGTTCAGCAGTTCCATGGCACAGTTCACATAGCCCAGGGCACCGGTGGGGTTCGACCCGCCGCCGGGAATGGTGAAAACCTTTTTGCCATCCGCGCGCATCGCTTCGGCGGCCTTTTCCATCTCGCCGGGCATGTCATGCCCGTTGGGGAATTTCTCGGTTGTGGCTCCATGCAGATGGTCCAGCAGGACATTGCCATTATCGTTGTAATTATGGTCCTGATAGCCGGTGCGGTCTTCCAGAAGGATATGGCATTTCATGCCAAGCTTGGACGCAAAGGCAGCGGTCTGCCGGGCGTGGTTTGACTGGGTCGCGCCCTGGGTCATCACTATATCGGCACCCATCGCCTCGGCCTCGGCCATCAGGAATTCCAGCTTGCGGGTCTTGTTGCCGCCGGTGGACAAACCGGTGCAGTCATCGCGCTTGATCCAGATCTCAGGCCCGCCCAGTTCTTTCGACAGACGGTCAAGCCGTTCCAGCGGGGTTGGCAGATGGGCCAGAAAGATGCGGGGGAAGCGGGCGAGGTGCATTGTGATGTCCTTCAGCAGATGACTTGCGCCACAGACGTAGCGAGCCATGTTTCTCAAGGCAAATTCAAAATAGTTGATATAATATGCAGAATACGCAAGTTATGAGGTGAAAATGCGCTTGGAATGGCTTGAAGATATTCTTTCTGTTGCAGAAACCGGGTCTTTTAGCGAGGCTGCGGAACGGCGCGGATTGACCCAGTCGGCGTTTTCCCGCCGGATCAGAAACATCGAGGATTATGTGGGCGTTGAATTGTTCGACCGGTCCCACAAACCGGTGCAGCTCAGCCCGGTGGCGGAGGATCAAAGCCGCCAGATCGCCCGCGCCGCCATCGCCCTGCGCCAGCTTGCCAATGATCTGAGACTGGGGGACCGCCGCAGCACCAACCGCGTTGTGATCGCCAGCCAGCATGCGCTGACCACGGGGCTGACGCCGGGGATCATCCAGGCGGTGCAAACCTACCAGAAAGACATTTTTGTCCGTCTCCGCTCGGCCAATCTGGATGAATGCTATGCGCTGCTTCTCAGCCGTCAGGCGGATATCGCGCTTGTCTATCAGGTGCCCGGTGCGGATCAGCGGATCGAGGCCGATTATATCGAGACAATGGCCGCAGGTGCGGACCGGTTGATCCCGATCAGCGCGGCGGGGCTGGCCACAGAGATCGGGGCCGGACAGAGCTTTGCCGATCTGCCGGTCATCGCCTATCCCGGCCGGGTGTTTCTGGGTCAGGTGCTGGAGCAGGCGATCTTTTCGCAGCTGGGCAGTGAGGTTCATATCGTGCCGCAGGTTGAAACAGCGCTGACCCTGGCGGCGATGGAGCTTGCCGTTGCCGGTGTCGGCGTGGCCTGGGTGCCCGCTTCATTGTGCAAAGACCATGTCCTGCGCGGCAGGCTGGTGGACCTGTCGCAATATTTGCCGGCCTGCGATCTGTCCGTGGTGGCGATACGCCTCGCAGGCCGCTCGGGCCAGGCGGAAGACGTGTTCTGGGAACTGCTGACCGCGCTGCATGAGGGGTAGGCAAGGGGCGGCTTTTTCCGAATATTGTCAGCGTCCAGCGCCGGAACCGGCGATACATGCTCGACCATTTGCCGGACTCATCCGGCAGGTCGCTCCAGGGAGCACCTGTTCTTGCAATCCAGAAAATCCCATGGCGCGAACGATCAGGATGAAGTGTTCAAAGAGCTTCCACCCCTCGTCCGACATCAGGTCTCGGGCCAAGCGGATCTCTATACCAGATACCAGCTTGAGTCAGACCTGCGGGCCGGTGTGAATCCCTTTTGTCAACACGGCCTAATCGACATGCGGGTTCGGGGGTTTGGTCGGACTGTCATTGTCGATCTCGAATTCCACCCTTTTCAAGATGCCGTTGAACGGCGACGCGCCGGTGAGGCGGTCGGATACCGGTGGCAGCCCGCCCCGGCCTATGAACACAGGGCCGAGGGTCGGGCGGAGGAGCATCTGCGTGAAATCGCGGGAGACCAGTTCACGGTCGTCGAGAAGGAGCGTCCCTTTCCCCTGCAATTTCCCGGTTCTTTCAAACGCAAATGTCAGGCGGGCCGCACCGGTCAGATCCAGCGGATCGCTGGTCAGGTGAACCTGTACGCCGCAGGCATTGTAGACATAGGTCAGGCAATCATCCTTTAAGAACAGCGCATATCCGCCGCCGCAATTCCCATTGCTAACCAAAGTCCCCGTGTTGCCGGGCTGAAGGATGACATCGGCCGAGATGCGATGGGACCGGTCGCCCGTGCGCGGGGCGGTGGCATTCGGCACCATTTTGACTTCCGGATAAAAGACAAAGTGACCGCGCCCGGAAATGCCACCGGGCTTTGAGACGGGGCGAAACCGCACCTCGCGATCATCCAGCGGCATGACATCATAGCGCCCGGCCTCGGCCCACCAGCGTTCGCGCAATTCGGCGAGCTTTGCGGGCTCGTCCCGCGCCAGATTGCGGGTTTCGTTGAAATCCTCGGTGAGGTTGTAAAGCTCCCAGTCATCGGCTTCGAAATCTTCGCCCTTGGTGTGATTGGTGACCGCCTTCCAGCCTTTGTGCCAGATGCCACGATGACCGAACATTTCAAAATACTGGGTTTCCTTGCGGCTTTCATCCTCCGGGGCGGTGAAAGTATAGGCGAAGGATGTGCCATGTACCGGCATCTGCGGGATACCTTTATGGGTCTCGGGCGCGGTGACCCCGCAAAGCTCCAGAACCGTGGGCGTCACATCAACCACATGGTGGAACTGGTGGCAGATCTGCCCGCGCGCGGCGATCCCGTCGGGCCAGGACACGATCAGCGGGTCACGCACGCCCCCGCCATGGGTGTAGGATTTATAAAGCCGCAAAGGTGTGTTTGACGCCTGCGCCCAGCCCCAGGGGTAATTGCCGAAATAGCGCGGGCCGCCAATGTCGTCATAGCCCTCCAGATTGGCCTTGGTACTGTCGGGGATCTGGTTGAACCGTCGAATGACATTCGTGGTTCCGACCGGGCCGCAATCATTTGAGGCGCCGTTATCCGAGATCAGAACAAAGAGCGTATTGTCGAGCCGGCCAAGCCGGTCCAGATAGGCGACCAGGCGCCCGAACTGGGCATCGGTGTAATCCAGAAAACCGGCATAGGCCTGTTGCATCCGAACGGCGACCTTTCGCGTGTCCGGGTCCAGATCGTCCCAGCGATCCACCTGTGGGTTGTTGGGCGGCAGCCTGGTGTCTTCCGGAACAAGCCCCATATCCTTTTGCCGCGCCAGCCGCTGTTCGCGGATCACGTCCCAGCCGACGTCATAGACACCGTCATAGCGGGCCATCCACTCCGCCCCGACCTGATGCGGAAAATGGCCCGCTGAAAAGGCAAGGTTCAAAAAAAACGGCACCTCCGGCGTCATCGAGCTTTGCGCGCCGATCATGGTGATCGCCTGATCAATCATATCGGCGGTCAGGTGATAGCCGTTTTCGGGCAGGTCGGGCGGGTCGACCGGGTGGTTATCCTCGATCAGCTCGGGATGGTATTGATCCGTGCTGCCATTCATGAAGCCGTAAAACCGCTGAAACCCGCGCCCCAGCGGCCATTGATCGAAGGGGCCGGCGGCACTGGTTTCTTCCACCTGGGCAAGGTGCCATTTGCCCACGGCAAACGTGCTGTAGCCTTCGCCCCCCAGCATTTCGGCGACCGTTGCCGCCCGGTGCGTGATACATCCCCGGCCACTGGGATAGCCAAAATCGAAATTCGCCAGAAACCGCATGCCGACGGAATGGTGGTTGCGGCCGGTCAGCAAAGACGCCCGCGTGGGCGAACACATGGTTGTGGTGTGGAAATTCGAATAGCGCACACCCGTTTCCGCCAGCCGGTCGAAATGCGGTGTGCGGATTTCCGAACCGTAGCACCCCAGATCCGCATAGCCGACATCGTCCAGAATGACATAGACGATGTTGGGGCTGCCGGGTGTGGGGCGCTTTGGCATGTCAAAGGACATGTCCGCCTCGTGATAGGTTCGGCCCAGCCTCTGGGACGGCGCAGATCGTGACATCACTTAGCCTGTGAATTCTTGCAGGGCCGGATCAGAATGACTCTCCCGTGTTCCAGCGAATGACGCGGGTCTCCAGCCAGGATACGATTGCAAAGCCAGCGATGGCCAGGGTCGACGCGGTCAGGATCGTTGCAAAAAGCCGGGGCGTGTTGAAGTCGAACATGCTTTGCAAAAGCAGGTATCCAATGCCCTGGTTTGCGCCGATCCACTCGCCCACAATCGCCCCCAGCACACACATGGTGACCGAGATTTTCAGGGCCGAGAAAATATAGGGAAGCGCCGCGTAATAGCGGACGCGCCGAAAGGTCTCGGTCTTTGAGGCCGACAGGACATGCATCAGTTCCAGCAATTGCGGCGATACGGACCGAAACCCCCTGACGGCGTTCACAAGGGTCGGGAAAAAGCAGATCAGCGCCGCAACCGCGACTTTCGGCTCAATCCCGTTGCCCAACATGATTTTCAGCACCGGAGCGATGGCGACAATCGGGATCGTTTTGATCAGGATGGCAACCGGGTAGTACAGCTCCTCGATCGTCTTGTTATACACGAATGCCAGCGCGACAAGCAGGGCCACGGTGTTGCCCAGCAGGAACCCAAGAAACGCTTCGATGATCGTGGGCACGGCATTTGTGGCCAGCAAACCGGCATCCGCATAAAGCGTTTGCACGACCACGATGGGCGAGGGGATGAGATAGCTTGGCACGGAAAAGACCGTCACGATCAGCTGCCAGAATATCAGGGCCGAGGACAGCCCCAGAAACCCCATGATCGCAACCCGCGCCGGGCCTTCCTCGGGCAGTGCAAAGGCCGGTTTCCCGGATTTTTCGGCTGTGTCAGAGGCGATCTCGTTCAGCGTCATGGGGTTATCCTTCATCCAACATGGCCCGTAACCTGGCAACAAGCACACCAAGTTCGGGCGCATCCTTCAGGCCGATATCGCGTTCATCGGGCAGGTCGATATCCAGGATGCCGCCGATCCGGCTGGGGCGGCGGCTCATCACCACAACCTTTTGCGAGACAAAGGCCGCTTCCTGCAAGGAATGCGTGACAAAGACGATGGTCGTGCCGCTTTGCCGCCAGATGCGCAGCAACTCGACATTCAGTGCATCCCGCACCAGTTCATCAAGCGCGCCGAAGGGTTCGTCCATCAACAGCACCCGCGGCTTGGTGACAAGCGCCCGGGCGATGGCAACGCGCTGCCGCATCCCGCCCGACAGCTGCGAGGGATAGGCGTCTGCGAAGCCATCAAGCTCCACCAGTTCAAGCGCCTCCACCGGGTCCATTATGTCCGAACCACCTGCCGTTGCGGGGCCAACCTCGAAGGGCAGCTTCACGTTTTCCAGAACCGTCGCCCAGGGCATCAGCACGGATTGCTGAAAGACCATGGAAAACTGTCTTTTTCGCCGCGCCTCGCCGGGGGGCGCGCCAAAGATCGCGACCTCCCCCGTGGTGGGCGGCAAAATATCCGCGATCACCCGCAAAAGCGTGGATTTTCCGCAGCCGGAATGTCCGATCAGCGAGACGAAAGCGCCCTCTGCAATGTCCAATGACACATGGTCAATGGCAGAGACTTTCTTGGGCCCGGACCCAAACGTGACCGAAATATCCTGAAGGTGGATCGCCGCATCATCCTCGCGCGTGGCGGGTACGGCTGATGCGGCGGAGGGGGTCATCGTTTGGTGCGATCAGTCGCTGCAAGGATTGATCCGTCAAAGACATCCACTGCGGACAAGCTGCTTTCGATTTCGCCAATCGACGCATAGGTATCAAGCGTCTGCTGCCAGCGTGCCTCAGACACGTTGCCCCAGCCGAACTCAAGCGTCTCGTCGGTGTAGATATAGTTGTCGAGCGACATGTTCAGGGACTGCAACTGAAGATCGGCGTCCAGCGCGGGCGCATAGGCCACCAGTGCCGCGGCGGCCTCTTCCCGGTGGTCGGCCACCCAGCTCCACGCTGTGTCGGTGACCTCAAGGAAGGTTTTGAGCATCTCGGCATCATTGGCGAGGGTTTCATCCTTGGCGATGTAATAATTGGACTGGAACTGAAGCCCGTTATCCCAGATTGTCTGTGTGTTGACGCCGCCCGGATGGGCCAGCACAGGGGCAAGTTGCGCCACATTGGTTGGCCAGCTTGCCACCACATCCACCTGATCCTGAAGCAGCCCCGGAATGCGTGACTGGACAAAGGTGATATCATCCATCGTGAGACCCACATTGGCCAGAAGGGCCCGGATCTGCGGGATTGCGCCCTGGCCCGCGCCGATACGCCTGCCAGCCCAGTCGCTGACGGTTTCGATCCCGGCTTCCTTAAAGGAATAGAAGGTCAATGGTGCCTTCTGAAAGCTTGCCGCGAAGGATTTCAGAGGCAGCCCACGGTTGGCCGAATACATGATCTGTGGCGCATAGCCGATGGAAATGTCGGAGGTGCCGCTGAGAAGCTCCTGAATCGCGTTGGAGCCGGGCCCGCCCGGCAGCAGGGTCACATCCAGCCCCGCCTCGCTGTAAAGACCTTGCGTCAGCGCCACGATCTCACCCGCCGACCCGGAATCAGGCAGCCAGGAAAGCTGGATGGCCAGGGGCGTGGCCTGAGCCAGCGCAGGTGTCGCAAGACCGCCAGCAGCAGTTGTCGCAAGGGTGGTGAGGAGGAAATCACGGCGGTTTAACATCTCAGGTCTCCGGCTGTTGGCAATATGTCTTTTGCCATGAGCCTAAATCAGCGTCGCGCAGTTTGCAGCATAACAAAATTAATGAACCCCATAAGACTTGGTTATGTTACAGTGGGCTGACCAAACTTGCGGCGCAAAATCCCGGGCTGTGCCTGCTATTTTGTCAGGCCTGAATCCGTTCCCAAATGGGACTTCAAAGACTCCGACATGATGTTCATCAAGCTGCGCAGATGCGGCACACGCTCCATTCCGTCGCGATGGACCAGGCCCATACCAAACGGTAACATATCCATGTCCATCTGCAAAGTTGTCAAGCCCTTGCCAATCGGGCTTGCGGTCAGCAGGCGGGTCTCGAACATCAGATATTTACCGGATCTCACCAACTCGGCGCAGGCAAAGATCGAGCCTGTTTCCACAGCAAATTTTGGCGGTGGCGCGCCTCTGGACCGAAAAACGGACAAAAGATGTGATGCGATTTCCTTTGATGGCTGAAAGGCCACGAACGGGTGGCCAGCGACGGCGGCACAGTCGATGATCCCGGGTCGTTCGAGCAGCGGGTGGTGCGGCGACGCCAGGATGCACATGTCGCTTTGCGCCAGGGCACGCACCGTGAACCCGGGCAACCGCGTGGACTGAAGCAACGCGCCTGCAAAAATGTCGATCCGGCCAAGCCGCAGATCGTCGGCAAGCTCATCCATGGATCCCGTCAGGACCCGCAGCCGGTGGTTCGGGTAAGTCGTGTGAAACTTTTCCGCAACCATGGGCAGGATCGCAGAGGCCCAGACCGGCCCCGCACCAATCGTCACCGCCGCTTCCTGTTCTCCCAATACATTGCGGATGTCCTGAAGCGCATGCTGGTACTCAAGCCCGATCACCTGTGCGCGTTCGTAGAAGAGCTTCCCCGCATCGGTCAGTTCCGACCCCGACGCGTGGCGCACGAACAGTTTGGTGCCCAGGATGTCTTCGAGCTTGTGAATGTTTTTGGACAAGGCCGGCTGCGATATCCGCAATCGCAGCGCCGCTTTTGAAATACCCTGCTCTTCGGCAGTCACAACAAACTGGCGCAGCAGCGTGAGGTTCGGGACTTCGAAGGGCAAGGGCTTCCATAACCAATTGGAATGGGTTTCGTAGGTCTAACTATTGGCGTGGCCCCTGTGATTGTCAAATACTGAGAGACGATTTCGCGGAGCGTCGATCCCCCTGACGTGCTGTCAACCTGCGATACAGGCCGTCGCGCGTTCCGCAAGTCACCTGGCGCATCTGCGTCCAATCCAGTTTCGCAGCGCAGCGGATCTGCCAACACAAGGCGCGATAGAATGACGGACTTCCCAGGCAAGATCGGTCGCACGGTGGACGAGTCGACCCCGTGGTGGCCAGGTGCTGCGGACAGCCTGCCGCCCAACATCGTCACCATTCTGTTCGACGATACAGGCTGGGCCGATTTCGGCTGCTTCGGGTCCGAGATCAGGACCCCGCATATCGACGCGCTTGCGGGGGACGGGTTGCGGTTCAATTCCTTTCATGTGACGCCGCTCTGTTCGCCGACGCGGGCCTGTCTTTTGACGGGCAAGAACCACCATCATGTCGGCATGCGCTGCCTGGCCGACACCGATACCGGCTTTCCCAATGGGCGCGGCACGGTCCGCAGCGATGTTCCGCTGCTGCCGGAACTGCTGCGGGATCAGGGCTTTGGCACTTATATGGTGGGCAAGTGGCATCTGACCCCCGCGCAAGAGGTGACGCCGGCCGGCCCCCACAAAAACTGGCCGGTCTCGCGCGGGTTTGACCGCTATTACGGGTTCCTGGGCGGCTGCACCGATCACTATACGCCCGAACTGATCCAGGACAATCACAGCATCGACCCGCCCGAAACCGAAGACTACCATTTAAGCGAAGATCTGGCGGACCGGGCGATTACCTATCTGCGCGATCACACCGCATTTCGCCGCACCTCCCCGTTCTTCCTGAACCTTTGCTTCGGGGCGACCCATGCCCCGATTCAGGTCGCCAAGGAGTTTATCGACCCCTATGTGCCGGTCTTTGAAAAGGGCTGGGACCAGACCCGCGAAGACCGTCTGGCGCGGCAAAAAGAGATGGGGCTTGTGCCCCAAGACACCGACCTTGTGCCCCGCAACCCCGAGGTGCCCGACTGGGACAGCCTCGATGCGGATGCCAGGCGGCTTTATACCCGGCTTCAGGCCGCCTATGCGGGGTTTCTGGAACATTCCGATGTGCAGATCGGTCGTTTGGTGGCGGAACTCAAGCGGCTCGACCTGTTTGATAACACCATTATCCTGGTGATGTCTGATAACGGCGCCAGCCGCGAAGGCGGAGACCATGGCGCGGTCGATTGCAACGCGCCCTATTCGGGGATGCCGGAAAGCGTCGCCGAGCAGATCAAGCGGATTGACGATATCGGCGGCCCGAATGGTCCGGCGCATTATCCGCAGGGCTGGGCGATGGCGGGCAACACGCCGTTTCGGCGCTACAAGCAGTTTGTCGAACTGGGCGGTGTCCGGTCGCCGCTTGTGGTGTCCTGGCCCCTGGGGCTGGACGCGCAAGGCGGCGGGATCCGCGACCAGTTCCTGCATGCCATCGACGTGGCGCCAACTCTGCTTGACATCATCGGTCAGCGCGATGCCGCCCCTTTTGACGGGGCCAGCTTTCGCTCCGCTTTGACCGACGCGGACACCCAAGCGCCGCGCAATACCCAGTATTGGGAGATGTTCGGGCGGCGGGCCGTCTATCATGACGGGTGGAAAGCCGTGTCCGAACATGACAAGGGCGATGACTATGCCGCCGATACCTGGCGGCTCTATGACACGCGCAGCGACTTTTCCGAATGCCATGACCTTGCGGCGGCACATCCCGACAGGCTGGCCGCGCTGCAGGATATCTGGTGGCAGGAGGCCGAGGCCAATGAGGTCATGCCGCTGGATGACCGGACGCTGGAGGATATTCTCGTCTTCCGTCAGCCGAATGGCCTGATGTCCCAGCAAAGCATCACGTTTTATTCCGGCCAGGGCCATGTCCCGCAGATCAGCATGGTGACAGCCACCGAGCGATCCATGGATATCACCGCCGCGCTGGTCCCGAGGTATGGCGGCGCCGAAGGCGTGCTTGTGTCATCGGGTGACGATCTGGGGGGGTATAGCCTGTATATCAAAGAGGGCGCGCTTCATTTCGAACATGTCTGGAGCAGAACGCGCATCATCGTTTCGGCAGCGCTGCCAGAGGTGTTCCAAACCTGTGGGGTCCGCATCTCAGTCGCGGGGGACAAGACGGCGGTTGCGACACTCGTTGCCGATGGCATAGAGCTTGAAAGCGGGTCCATCCCCCGCGTCTCCGGACATACCTCGTTCTGGGGCCTTGATGTCGGCCGCGACGCGGCCCGCCAGGTCAGCCAGGCCTATACAGGCCCCAACGCCTTCCCGGATGAGGCGCTTGACAAGGTGAACATCACCTTTCGATCGCCCATTGATCACGCGCACCTTGCCGCAACCGGGGTCGCCTGTGAGTGACATGGCGGATGGCCTGCCCGACAGAGCCGTCTTTGCATTTGCATTCTATGATGTGGGCCATAACGGAACAACTTTTGTTGTTTCAAGAGCATGAAATGGGCAAACCAAGCAGAAATAAACGATTTCTGCTCTATTCCGGCAGCCCTGCGCCTCATCACGCGAAAAAATCTGCCAAACTGACGGCATGGGTTTAAGGGGGCCTGACCCTACATTTGTCCCGGCAAGAACAGGACCACACCCGGCAGCAAAAGCAGGATCAGCAAACGGATGATATCAATGATCCAGAACGGCGTGACACCTTTGAAAATCGTCGCGGTCGAGACATCACCCACCACACCTTTGAGCACAAAGACGTTCAGCCCGACCGGCGGCGTGATCAATGAGATTTCGACAACGACCACAACAATAATCCCGAACCAGACCGGATCAAAGCCCAGCTGTGTCACCAGCGGAAAGAACACCGGCACGGTAAGCAACAGCATCGACAGGCTTTCGAAGACGCACCCCAGAACGATGTAGATGCCAAGGATCGCCGCCATCACCATAAAGGGCGTCAGGTCGTAGGAGGTGACCATTGCAAGCAACCCCTGCGGCAAGCCCGCGATATTGACGAAATTCGAGAACACCCAGGCACCGATCAAGACGGCAAACAGGGATGCCGTTGTGGTTGCTGTTTCCGTCAGCACGTCTTTGGTGTCGGCGAATGACAGACGCCCACGGGCCAACGCAATCAGAAAGGCGCCCATCGCCCCCATCCCGGCAGCTTCGGTTGGCGAGAAGGCAATGTTGAGCGGGTGAAAATCGAACACGCCGTAAAGCCCGCCGATCACCAGAAAGAACAACAACAAAACGGCCCAGACCTCGCTGAGGGCTTTGACGCGGCCGGGCCAGGGGGTTTTGTCTCCCGCCGGTCCTGCATTTGGGTCACGCCAGACGGTGAACCTCACGGCCGCGAGATACAGCACGATGCCAAGGACACCCGGTATGATGCCCGCGGCAAATAATTTGCCGACAGATGTTTCCGTCAACAGCCCGTAGATGACAAGGATCACGGAGGGCGGGATCAGGATGCCAAGCGTCCCGCCTGCGGCGATGGAAGCGGTGGCGAGCTTGTCGGAATACCCGAAACGACGCATTTCAGGCATCGCAACCTTGGACATGGTCGCCGCAGTGGCCAGCGATGATCCCGACATCGCGGCAAAGCCGCCGCAGGCCATGATTGTTGCCATTGCCAGCCCGCCGCGCAGATGGCCCAGAAATGCGTTGGAGGCGGCATAAAGCTCGCGGCTGATGCCCGCCTTGTTCACGAACAGCCCCATGAGAATAAACAGGGGCACAACCGACAGACCATAATTCTGGCTGGTGTCGATGATAAGCCGGGCGACCATCGAAACAGACGCGCGAAAGCTGGTTTCGAACATGAAGCCCAGCATGCCGACAAGACCCATCGCGAAAGCAATCGGGATGCGCAGCAAAACCAGACCAAGAACAGCCCCGAAACCAATGAACCCTTCAACCATGGGGGCGCGTCATAAGCTCGGGACGGACGGCGATGATGATGCCGCGCGCGATCAAGGCGGCGGCGGTTGCGGCGGTGAGGATCGAGATGAACCAGATCAGATAATGCACCGGCGCGTTCAGATATTCCATCACATCCCCATAAGACCGGCTGCGTTCGGCCAGCACCCAGATCCGTTGAGCAGGCCAGATCAACATGACACCACACAGAAGGCTGACGACAACGTCGCGCACCCGCGCAAGGTAATACCGCCTGAAGGTTTGATCCAGCAGATCGACGCTGATATGCACGCCGCGAAACGACATTAACGGCAATACGGAAAAAACGATGACGGCCATCAGCAGCCGTGTCAGATCAGCACCGGCCTGAATGGGGGCGTTGAAAATTGATCTCAGCATGACGTCCGAGAACGTCATGACCATCAGCGCAAACAGGGCGGTGCCCGAGACTGCGGCGGGCAATGTAATCAGAAGTTTGAGGATGTGGCGCATGTTCAAATACTGCTGTTGCCCCCCGCATGGCGAACCATGCGGGGGACGTGGCTTCAGTCGGCGGCCATTTCATCAATGACCATCTGGTAGGCGGCCTGTGCGTCGATCCCGGCCGCTTCAAGCTCTGCCAGAACATCGGCCGTCACGGCCTCGGTGATCACGGCAAAGGCGGCCTGATCTTCGTCGCTGGCCATGATTGTCATGGTGCCTTCACCCATATCGGCATACGCCAGACTGTCCGACAGATCCCACGCAGCGCCGGCCATACGGCTTGCGGCTTCGCCAAAGACGGCGTCAAGCTGGGCCTGAATCCCGGCCGGAAGACCCTCAAAGGTTTCCTGGCTCATGATGATCGCGAAAGACCCCCGATAAAACCCGCCGGGCATCTCGAACAGAACCGGGGCAACTTCGTTGAGCCGGAAGCCGATCCGCTCGCCCACATTCATGGCAACCGCGTCAGCCGCAGCGGACTCCAGTGTTTCATAGACCTGTGGTGCGGGCACGTTGATCCCGACAAGGCCAAGCTGTTCGCCGACATTGCCCGCAACGCCACCGCCAATCCGGGTTTTCAGGCCGTCGAAATCCGCAAGCGATTCAACTGGTTCGCGCAGGTGCATTTGGCCGGGGCCATGCGTGTTGAGCGCGATGACCCTGACACCGCGATGCTCGTCCAGTGCCGCAAGATGTTCTTCGAAGACGCGCCAATAGGCGACAGAGGCTGCTTCGGCATTGCCCTCATAGCCCGGCAATTCAATCAACTGAGTGCCGACGAAGCGACCCGGCTGATAGCCGTGGAAGATGATCGCGATATCCGCAGCGCCATCCTGAACAAGGTCCATCTGAGCAGGGGGCGGCGCAAGCCCGGCAACCAATTCACCGGTCACGGCCCCATCGGTCGCCTCTTCCATCATCTCAATCAGGCCACCAAAAATTTCGGTGTTGACGCCATGGCTTGGCGGTAACCATGTTGAAATCCGCAGATTGTGGTCCTGCGCGAAGGCCGGAGCGGCCAGTCCGGCGCTGGTTGCGATCGCAAATGCGAGCCCTTTCATATTCAACATCGTGGTATCCCCCTATCGGTTACAGTCTTGCCCGGGCAGAGCCCGATTATGTCTCATGTCACAAACTGTATGCAGATACATGTTTTATGTCTATAATAAATACCATCCGACCTCTCTCCTGCAGAAAGCCCTGAAAATGCCGTCTGATCTTGAACTTCCGTCTCTGCCGCAATCGACAGATGACATCACCGAGCTTGGGCTTTCATCGTTTGCGCCCTATCTGATGAACCGCATTCTGCGGCGCTACAACGCGCGCATGGATGAAGAGATTCGGGGGCACGGCTTGAACGTACCACGCTTGCGCGTCTTGGCGGCACTTGCAGCAGAAGGGCCGCAAACAATCAATAATCTGGCGGTTTTTGCGATTTCCGAACAATCGTCGATCAGCAGGTTATTGGATCAGATGGAAGCTGAGGGTCTGGTCTTGCGGCAAGTCAGCGAAAGTGACAGCCGGGCACGTATTGCCTCGCTGACGGAACTGGGACGTGACCGTTTTGAAGAAGCGTTTCCACTCATGCGCGGTGCGGAAGCGGATATGCTAACCGGGTTCAGCACTGCGGAACGCGCGTTGTTGATTGAACTGTTGCGCAGAATGATGAGCAATATCCGCCAGAACCCGATCTGATTCCGGCTTGACAGCACCAGCCCGTTCCTTGAATTATATATGCAAATACATATATACTGAGAGCTTGAAATATGGCCGAACGATCCTTTGCCGCCGAAGTCGAAGATCTTCGCAAGGGTGAGGGCGACACTTTCAAAGGGGAAGGCATTCTGGCGATCACAAAGGCGCTTCTGGAAAACGGCGTTGGATATGTGGGCGGCTATCAGGGGTCGCCGATCAGCCACTTGATGGATGTGCTGGCCGACGCTCAGGGGCTTTTGTCAGAACTGGGCGTTAAGTTTGAGGCCAGCGCATCAGAAGCATCCGCTGCTGCGATGTTGGCCGCGTCTGTACATTATCCGATCCGTGGGGCGGTGACGTTCAAATCAACCGTGGGCACAAATGTTGCGTCGGACGCGCTGGCCAATCTGGCATCCGGCGGTGTGACCGGCGGGGCGCTGGTGGTTGTGGGCGAAGACTATGGCGAAGGCTCCTCCATCATGCAGGAACGCAGCCACGCGTTTGCGATGAAAAGCCAGATCTGGCTTCTGGATCCCCGCCCGAACCTGCCAGCCATTGTGAAATCAGTTGGCGACGGTTTTGCTTTGTCCGAAGCTTCGAACACCCCTGTGATGCTGCAGGTGCGGATCAGATCCTGCCATATGACCGGCCAGTTCAAGACGCGCAACAACCTGCGCCCGGCCCTGACCGTGAAAGACGCGCTGGAAAACCCGCGCCGTGATCTCGACCGGATCGTGTTGCCGCCGGCCTCCTTCCTGCATGAACAGGAAAAGGTCACCAAACGGCGCCCCGCTGCGATCAATTTCATCCGTGACAATGGCCTGAACGAGAGTTTCGGGCCTGAACAGGGCTCCGTTGGGCTTGTGATACAGGGGGGATGTATAATGCCGTGATCCGGGCCCTGTCGGCGCTTGGGCTGGCGGATGATTACGGCAAAACCGACATTCCGCTGCATGTTCTGAACGTGACCTATCCACTGGTCGATGATGAGCTGACGGCGTTCTGCAATGGCAAAGACGCAGTTCTGATCGTCGAGGAAGGTCACCCCGATTACATCGAACAGGAAATCCGCGCGATCCTGCACAAGGCGGGCGCCACCACCCAAATCGCGGGCAAAGACCCGTTCCCCGAAGCGGGTGAGCTGACCGGACCGATCATGCGCGACGCAATTGGCGCGTTTCTAAGCGTTCACGCCCCGGCGCTGCTGAATGACAGGGATCGTGCGTCCAATCTGCCGCCCGTTCTGACATCGGATGTTCTGGCCGCGAACGTCCCGGCCCGGCCACCCAGCTTTTGCATTGGCTGCCCGGAACGGCCAATCTTTGCCGCCACGAAACTGGTGGAACAGGAGCTTGGGCCGCATCATATCGCCTCCGATATCGGCTGCCATCTGTTCTCGATCAACGCGCCTTTTGACATCGGGGCCACGACAATGGGCTATGGCCTTGGCCCGGCCTCCGCTGCGGCCCTGTCGGATAAAGACGCCAAGCGGCGGTCGATCTCGTTTCTCGGGGATGGCGGGTTCTGGCATAACGGGCTGGCGTCATCGGTCGGCAATGCGGTGTTCAACGAACATGACGGTGTGATTGTGATCGTCGACAACTACTATTCCGCCGCGACGGGCGGACAGGATATTCTATCCTCACGGGCCAAAAACGCGACAAAATCCACCAAACACCCGATCAGGAAAGCGGTCGAGGGCATGGGTGTGAAATGGGTGCGCCAGCTTGATCGCACCTATGACGTGGGGCAGATGCAACGCACCCTGACAGAGGCGCTGACCACCCCTGAGACCGGGCCCAAAGTCATCATTGCCTCATCTGAATGTATGCTGAACCGCCAGCGGCGCGAGAAACCTGCGCGGCGCAAGGCGGTGGCGGATGGCAAACGGATGCTGCGCACGCGGTTTGGTGTGGATGAGGATGTGTGCACCGGCGATCACGCCTGTATCCGCCTGTCGGGCTGTCCATCGCTTTCACTGAAAACGCTCGATGATCCGCTGCGCGATGATCCGGTGGCCGCGATTGATACCAATTGCGTGGGCTGCGGAAACTGCGGCGAGGTTGCGGATGCCGCTGTGCTTTGCCCCTCATTCTATCAGGCCGATCTGATCGAGAACCCCAACCGGGCCGATCAATGGCTGGGCCGGTTTCGGGGCCGTGTCAGCACGTGGTTGCAGAACAGACGTGCGGCCAGGCGCCTCACCTTTGGCGCAACCCGGTGAGTGACATCCTCAAAATCGCGATCCTTGCGGTTGGCGGGCAAGGCGGCGGCGTGCTGTCGGGATGGGTCGCGGCGCTGGCCGAAGCAAATGGCTATGTCGTGCAGGTTACATCGGTGGCAGGTGTGGCGCAGCGCACGGGGGCCACGATTTACTATATCGAAATGGCCCCGAAGGGCGCGCAGCAACCGGTTTTTGCCCTGTCCCCCACCCCGGGTGATATCGACGTGCTGATCGCCGCCGAGATCATGGAGGCCGGACGCGCCGCGCAACGTGGATTTCTCTCGCCGGACCGGACAACGCTTGTCACCTCGACCCACCGCATCCTGGCCGTGACGGAAAAGCAGGTGCCGGGCGACGGGCGTGGTGATGGATCTGCCGTTGAAAGCGAATTGCAGGCCTTTGCAAAAGCCATCGTGGCGTTCGACATGGAGCGCTTGGCGTTGGAGGCAGGCAGCTTTATCTCGGCAAGCCTGTTTGGCGGTCTGGCGCGCTCGGGTGCGCTGCCGTTTGCCGTTGACGCGTATCGCGCGATCCTGGAAGGCTCTGCAAAAGGTGCGGCCGCAAGCCTGCGCGCCTTTGATGCGGCGGTCGCCTATGTGCCCAACGCACCGGACCCCCAGGCGCCTGTGCCTGCAATCACCGGCCCCGATGCGGCAATGGCGGAGTGGCAGGCGATGACGGGCCGTATCAGCGCGATGTGCACAGATGCGCGCGCTGTTTTGCAGGCGGGATTGCAAAAGGTGGTTGATTATCAGGACCTTGCCTATGGTGCCGACTATCTGGACCGGGTCGGGGCGTTTCTGGGGCATTCCGAGACGCTGGATCGGGCGGCAGCGAAATATATCGCCAATGCGATGTGTTATGATGATCTGCCCCGCGTGGCCGACCTCAAGACGCGCGGCAGCCGCACAGACCGGCTTCGCAATGAACAGGAAATTCCCGATGGCAGCCTTGTTCGCGTGACCGAGTATTTTCACCCCCGGGCGGAGGAAGTCTGCGCCACACTGCCCCGCAGGCTGGGGGCGGCAATCGTGGCGCGGCCCTGGGCGATGCGCGGGCTTGGGTTGCTGTTTCGCAAGGGGCGACGGGTCCGCACCGATGGGGTCATTGGCTTTACAACGCTGTGGTGCGTCGCCGGTCTGCGACCATTCCGGCGGCTTCTGTTGCGCCATGAAACCGAAATGGCGCATCTGGATGCGCTGACCCGTCGGGCGCAAGGCTGTCTCCCGGAGAGGCCGGAACTGGCCGCCGAAATCCTGAGCTGTCAACGGCTGATCAAAGGCTATTCCGATACCCATGCACGCGGGCTGTCGCGGTTTGATCAGGTCATGGAAGGGCTGGATTTGGTCCTTGCGCGCACGGATGCTGCAGATTGGCTCCGCCGCATCCGAGAAGCCGCATTGGCCGATACGACAGGCGACCAACTGGCGGGCGCACTGGACACAGTGCGCAGTTTTACGCCCCCGGCTGCAACGCCTCCAGCAAGGCCTGCAACACCGGCTTGATCCGGGCCGCATCGGTGTCAGCCAGGCTGGCCAGCAGCCTGGCTTCCTGGGCGTTCGCTTTTGCAACAAGATCTTCGGCCAATGCCTTGCCTGCATCTGTCAGGGTCACGCGCACACGGCGGCGGTCCGCGGCATCCGAGATGCGGGATACCAATCCGCGCGTATCCATCTGGTCGATGGTCTTGGTCATGCGCGATTGTTCCAGCAGCGACAGACCGGCCAGTTCCGTCACCATCATCGGG
This sequence comes from Rhodophyticola sp. CCM32, assembly GCF_004751985.1. Lineage (NCBI taxonomy): Bacteria > Pseudomonadati > Pseudomonadota > Alphaproteobacteria > Rhodobacterales > Roseobacteraceae > Rhodophyticola > Rhodophyticola sp. CCM32. The sequence goes on along the minus strand of NZ_CP038492.1, from coordinate 2,506,821 downwards.
TCACTGTCGATCAGACAGGCCAGCACGCGCCATTCCGGCACCCGTAGCCCTGTCGCGCGCACCTGCGCGTGAAAGTCCGCGCTCGCCTGCTCACTGGCGGCCGCCAACAGATACAGCAGGTAGCCATCAACAAAGCGGTCCCCTGGTTTGGTCATCTAAAATCCTCGCAACAGATGTCTTGACACGATTTATATGATATTTCATATATTTTAAATGGAGAAATCAATGGTCCCATATCGTATCGTTGAAAAAGTACCCGTCACGAGCCGTATCACTGCGTTTGCCTGCGCGCCAATACAAGGCCCTGTGCCGCAATGGTCGGCGGGCGCGCATGTTGATGTCGACCTCGGCGCATTGGGCGCACGGTCATATTCCCTGATCCGCTGGCCCGAACACGCCGATGACAGGCTGCATATTGCGGTACAGGCCGAGCCTGAAGGCACGGGCGGATCAAAGGCGATGCATGCGTTGGAAGCCGGGGGGGAAATTGCCCTGTCCGATCCGAAAAACAGTTTTGCGCTTCAGGATACGCCCAAGCCGATTGCCTTGATCGCGGGCGGTATCGGTGTCACGCCGCTGATCTCAATGGCGACGGAACTGCAGGAACAAGGCCGCGATTTCGCGTTCCATTACACCGGGCGAAGTGCTGCGATCATGGCCTATCGGGCCGAACTTCAGGGCGCCTTTGGCGATAACGTGACGTGCTATTACGATGATGCCAAGCCTGCCGATTTGGCTGCTCTGGCTGAGACCTTGAAGGGGCACGCGCTCTATATCTGTGGCCCCAGGGGGATGATCGACGCCATGCGCTCGGCGGCTGAGATCGCGGGCGTTCCTGCCGATGATGTTCATGTCGAACTGTTCACAACGCCCGACGCTGTCGGCAGCGAGACGGCCTTTGAGGTGGAACTCGCCTCATCCAATGAGGTCGTCACCGTTGCGGCGGATCAGACCATTATCGAAGCGCTTGAGGCGGCGGGCCATGACGTTCTGTATGATTGCCAGCGCGGCGATTGCGGCATTTGTCAGGTCGATGTGTTGGCCGGCGAACCGGATCACCGCGATGTCGTGCTGAGCGAGGCTGAAAAGGCCAGCGGCAAGGTTATGCAAATCTGTGTCAGTCGCGCGAAATCTGCGCGTCTGGTTTTGGACATGTAGGAGGTAACAATGGAAGCCAGGGATATCCGAGCCATGGTGCAGGGCCATCAGGTCCACCGCGACGTGTACACATCCCAGGCGGTTTACAGGGCCGAGATGCGGCATCTGTTTACCAATGCCTGGATTTTCGTGGGCCATGACAGCCAGACACCGCACAAGGGCGACTACATCACAACCCAAATCGGGGAGCAGCCGGTTATACAGGTCCGCCACAGCAATGGTGAGATCTATGTGCTGAACAACCGTTGTCCGCACAAAGGCACCAAAATCGCCATCGACCGCGCGGGCAACACGGGTAAGTTCTTTCGCTGCCCTTACCACGCGTGGTCGTTCAAGACCGATGGCTGCCGCCTCGCGATCCCATTGAAAAAAGGCTATGATGGCACCGGCTTTGAAGAGACGTCGAATGCCAGGGGTATGGCCCCGGTCGGCGCCGTAAAGGTTTATCGCGGCTTCGTTTTTGCGCGGCTTTCTGCGGATGGGATCCGCTTTGAGGATTTCTTTGGCGACAGCCTTTCGACCATCGACAATATGGTCGACCGTGCGCCCGAAGGGCAGCTGGAAATCTCAGGTCCACCGCTACGCTACATGCACCGGTGCAACTGGAAAATGCTGGTCGAGAACCAGACCGACACCTGCCACCCGATGGTGGCGCATGAATCCAGCGCCGGCACCGCCGTCGATATCTTCAAGGCGATGGGAGAGCCCGAACCGCGCCCGGCCGCGATGCAGATCATTGCGCCCTTCATGTCGCCCTATGAATTCTTCGAAGGCATGGGCATCCGCACCTGGCCCAACGGGCATGGCCATACCGGCGTCAATATGTCGATCCATTCCGCCTATGACGCGATCCCCGGATATTTCGAAGCCCTGAAAGAAAGCCATGGTGAGAACAAGGCCAAAGCTGTTCTGGATGAGAACCGCCACAACAGCGTGTACTTCCCGAACATGATGGTCAAAGCGCCGCTGCAACAGTTGCGCAACTTTATCCCCCTGGCGGCCGATAAAACGCTGGTCGAAAGCTATGTCTACCGGCTTGTCGGTGCGCCGGATCAACTGGTGGCAATGTCGTCGATGTACAATCGGATGATCAACGCGCCGACCTCGATCGTGGGCCATGACGATCTGGAGATGTATGAACGTGCGCAGGAGGGTCTGATATCCGACGGGTTGGAATGGGTGAACATCCAGCGTCTGTATGAAGAGGGGGAGGATTTCAGCGTTGAGGCGGTCGAGAACGGCACAACCGAACGCCAGATGCGCAATCAATTCGACGCCTGGGTCAAATTCATGACCGCCGACATGGAAGGGGCGGCGACATGACCCGCGATGAGATCATTGATTTCCTCTATGCCGAGGCGCGGATGCTGGACGAAGGGCGGTTTTCCGAATGGCTCGCGCTCTGGATGCCTGACGCGTATTACTGGATGCCGCTGGATTACAAACAGACCGACCCGATCAACGAGACGTCCCTGCTTTATGAAGACCAGTTCATGCTGCGCCTGCGGGTGGAGCGGTTGAACGGCGAACGCACCTTTAGCCAGAAGCCCAAAAGCCGCTGCCATCATGTCCTGCAGCGCCCTTTTGTGGATCTGTTCGATGCCCAGGCCGGTGTGTTCCAGACCAACACGGCGATGCATTATATAGAGACCCGGCTGGACGATCAGCAATTGCTGGCGCTGACCGCGACCCATGATTTGAAACTGGTGGATGGCGCGTTGCGGATCGCTGGCAAGAAAGTCGAGCTTTTGAATTCGGACGCCGCCTTCGGCAACATTCAACTGCTGCCATGACGGATCAGCGCATTTACGACCAGCTTGCCCGATCTGCGGCGCAGTGGCCAGACCGCCCGGTGCTGGATGTGATGGCCGAGACTGCCGCATGCTATGACCTCAAGGCCGGGCCGATCACATATGCCGATTTTCTGGCCGGTATCGACGCTTGGGCGGACAGGTTTGGCGCGGCGGGGTATTGCGCGGGGATGCGCGTTGCAGTGCTGTTGGAAAACCGCCCGGCATTCTTCGTCCTGTTCTGCGCGCTCAATAAAATCGGCGCGTCCATTGTCCCGATCAACCCTGATTTGCGACTGTCCGAGTTGCGCTATCTGATTGGTCATGCCGAACCGGCTTTGGTCATCGCTTTGCCGAGCCGTCTTGAGGAACTGACCGCGGCGATTGCGCAAACCGATCTTGCGCTACAGGCGATTGCACCCGAGACGCCGCTGCCTGCGCCGCGCGCGGGCGCGGTTGTGGCCGGTGATCAGGCGGGCGAAGCCCGCGAGGCGGCGGTGCTTTATACATCCGGCACCACGGGCGCGCCCAAGGGCTGTGTTCTGCCCAATGCCTATTTCCTGCTGGCGGGGCGCTGGTACGCGGATCTGGGCGGGATTGCGTCGCTGACCACAAATGGTGAACGGATGATCACGCCACTGCCGGTCTTTCATATGAATGCGATGGCCTATTCCTTCATGGCGATGTTGAATGTGGGTGGTTGCCTGATCGCGCTGGACCGTTTCCATCCAGGCAGTTGGTGGGCCAATGTCGCCGACAGCCGCGCCACCTGCTTGCATTATCTGGGCGTGATGCCCTCGATCCTGATGGGGATGCCTGACACCGGCACGGACCGGGCCCATAACGTGCGCTTTGGCTTTGGCGCGGGCATTGATCCCGAGCTTCAGGAGGAGTTTGAAACGCGCTTTGGCTTTCCGCTGATCGAGGCCTGGGCCATGACCGAAACCGGCGCAGGCGCGGTGATCGCCAACAATGAAGAGGATCGGCTGATCGGGCAATCTTCGCTTGGGATTGCCCGGGATTGGGTGGAGGCGCGCGTTGTCGATGACACGGGCACAGAAACACCCGATGGCACGCCCGGCGAATTGCTGGTGCGCCATGCGGGCGACATTCCGCGCTATGGCTTTTTCTCGCATTACTACAAGAACCCTGAAGCCACCGCTGAGGCTTGGGAAAACGGTTGGTTCCACACAGGGGATATTGTCAAACGCGATGCGGATGGGCGGTTTACCTTTGTCGATCGCAAGAAAAACGTGATCCGGCGGTCAGGCGAAAACATCGCAGCGGTGGAGGTTGAAAGCGTGCTTATGCGCCACCCCGATATCAACGCGGCGGGCGTGGCCCCGGTGCCTGATGCCATGCGCGGGGATGAGGTTTTTGCCTGTCTTGTGGTGGACAGACCGGGTGTCGAGACAGCGCAGGCCATCGCCGAATGGGCGCTGAGACAGATGGCCTATTACAAGGTGCCGGGCTATATCGCTTTCGTGGATGCCTTGCCCCTGACCAGCACCCAGAAAATCCAGCGCAAGATGCTGAAAGATCGGGCCGCGGTGCTGCTCAACGACCCGAGCACGATTTGCCTGACCGCCATGAAGAAAAGGCAAATCGCATGACACGGCGCCCCGATTCTTACGAGGGCGTCGTGCTGGCAGCCCCTTTTTCAACGCCCTATCAGCGCTATTCGATTGATACCGCTCATCAATGGATTGCCCGCGCACTCAAAGGATCATTACATGCCGCCGGGATTGCCAAGGACCGTCTGGACGGGTTTTCCGTCTCGTCCTTTACGCTTTTTCCCGACACGGCCGTTGGCCTGACCCAGCATCTGGGGCTGTCGCCGCGCTGGCTGGATCATGTCCCGATGGGCGGGGCCTCTGCGGGTGTCGCACTGCGCCGTGCGGCGCGGGCGGTGCAGGCGGGCGATGTTGATATTGTTGCCTGCGTGGCGGGTGACACCAATCATATCGACAGTTTCCGCCAGCTTTTATCCAGCTTTTCCCGTTTCGCGATGGATGCCAGCTACCCCTATGGCTATGGCGGGCCAAACGCGAATTTCGCGCTGCTGACTGACCGTTACATGACTGATTACGGGGCAACGCGGGAGGATTTCGGCAAGATTTGCGTGGCCCAGCGGGACAACGCGCTGCAAAATCCGCGCGCTGTGATGAAGAAACCGCTCAGCCTTGATCAGTACCTGAACGCACGCCCCATCGCGGAACCGATTGCGCTTTTTGACTGTGTCATGCCCTGCGCCGGGTCGGAATGTTTCCTGGTGATGCATGAAGATGAGGCCCTGCGCCTTGGCATTCCTTTCGCGCGCCTTACGGCGGCGATTGAACGGCACAATGCCCATATTGAGGACCCGATACAGCTGCGCGGCGGCTGGACGCTGGACCGGGATACGTTGTGGGACATGGCAGGCTGCGCGCCGCAGGATATCGACGTGATGCAGACCTATGACGACTATCCGGTTATCGTGATGATGCAGTTTGAGGATCTGGGGCTTTGCGCCAAGGGCGAAGGCCCCGCTTTCGTGCGCCGGCATGATTTGACGATCAAGGGCAGCTTTCCGCATAACACCTCGGGCGGTCAGCTATCGGCGGGTCAGGCGGGGGCGGCGGGTGGCTTTATCGGTATGGTCGAGGCGATCCGACAGGTCACGGGCCAGGCCGAGGGGACTCAGGTCAAGGATGCCGGGCGCGCACTGGTCGCGGGCTTTGGCATGATCAACTATGATCGGGGCCTGTGTTCCAGCGCCGCAGTTTTGGAAACGGGGGCACGCGCATGACCGAGCCGCTACAAAGACCGCCCAAAAAGAACCCGCAAAGGCGCAGCATCTCGCCGACGCGTCCGCCGGAAATGCGCAGCCGCGCCGCGCTTGGCCTGACCGCCGCCGCTGCCGAGGGGCGGCTGGCCCTGCAATGCTGTGCGGACTGCCAAACCTGGCAATACCCGCCTCGCGATGCCTGCGTCTCGTGCCTGTCAACGGACCTGCCCTGGCAGGCGCTTCCGCCAGACGGAAACTTGCTTGCCGAAACAACGGTGCAAACCTCGCCGCGGCTTTATTATCGCGAGCGGATGCCGTGGCGGATGGGCAGTGTGCAGATGGATGCAGGCCCGGTGATTTTGGCCAATATCCACCCCGACGTGACGCCCCGCAGCAAAATCCGCATGGCTGCCCATCTGGATCGCGCCGGCCAGGGCGTGCTGGTCGCGATGCCGGTGGACGCGGCCCCCAACCAACAGGATGCTCCTTTGATGCGTGAATTGACCGCCGACCCCAAACACCGCCGCATCCTGATCACCGATGCCCGCGCAGCCAATGCCCCTGCGCTTGCCAAGGCACTGAAGGACGCGGGCGCGGCGATCGTTTTTGCCGGAGAGGCCGAAAGCTGGCGGCCCTATCCCGGGCGTACCGCCTTGCAAGAGCTTGACGTTGATCTGATGCCGCTGGATGTGACCGACACGCAATCGGTCCAGACGCTTGCAGGCGAGATCGGCGGCAAAACCGATATCCTGATCAACAACGCGCAGTTTGTCCGCCCCGGCGGCGCGCTGGCGCGCGGCGATGTGGGCTTTGCCCGCGACGAGATGGATGTGAATTACCTCGGCCTGATGCGGCTGGCACAGGCCTTTGGCCCCGGCATGTGCGCCCGCGCGGCGGATGGGGTGAATTCGGCGGTGGCCTGGGTCAATCTGCTCTATATCGGGGCGCTGTCCAACACACCCGATTATGGCGCATTCGCCGCCAGCCAATCAGCGGCCTATTCCCTGTCACAATCCCTGCGGGCGGATTTCCGCAGTGCAGGGCTAAAGGTGATGAACGTCTTTTCCGGCCCGGCGGAAGAAGATTGGTTCGCCCCCCTGCCGCCGCCAAAAGTCCTGCCGCAAACGCTGGCGCGCGATGTGGTGAAAGGCTTGCAGGCAGGTATCGAGGATGTCTGGTGCGGCGACATCGCCCAGGACATGCGCGACCGGTTCCGCCGCGATCCCAAAGTGCTGGAACGCGAAATGACATTCGGAGGCGATGGCCCATGACCACCCTGACTGATCTGGCCAGTGCCTTGGCCACTGGCTCTGTGCGGGTGGTTGACCTGACCCACACGCTGGACCCGGATTTCCCGGTGATCATCCTGCCACCCGAGTTTGGCCAATGCGCACGGTTCCGGATGGAAGAGATCAGCGCCTATGACCATCGCGGGCCTGCGTGGAAATGGCACAATATTTCGATGTCGGAACACACCGGCACGCATTTCGATGCGCCGTCTCATTGGGTGTCGGGCCGGGATGTGCCGTCAGGGTCGGTCGATGCGATTGCGCCTGAGAATTTTGTTGGCCCGGTTGTCGTGATTGATTGCGTGGCCCAATCTGACGCGGATGAAGATTACGAGATGACACTGGACGATATCGCCGGATGGGAAGCGACCCATGGTCAGATCCCCGCAGGCGCCTGGGTTCTGATGCGCACGGATTGGTCAAAACGGCGGGGGGCGGAATACCTCAATATGCGCGAAGACGGCCCGCATTCGCCGGGCCCGCGCCCCGAGGCGATCAGGTTTCTGATTGATGAGCGTGATATCCTGGGTTTCGGCACCGAAACCGTGGGCACCGATGCGGGCCAGGGCAGCCATGCTGTGCCACCTTACCCGGCCCATTACTACCTGCACGGAGCTGGCAGGTTTGGCCTGCAATGCCTGTCGGGGCTGGACCAATTGCCCGCAACCGGCGCAGTGCTGATCGCGGCGCCGTTGAAAATCAAAGACGGCACCGGCAGCCCCCTGCGGGTTCTGGCGATGGTGGAAGAGGTATGACCGAATACACAGCGATCATCACTGGCGGCAACAAGGGCATCGGGGCCGATCTTGCAGCGGCTTTGCTGGAGCGGGATTACACCGTTATTTCCGTGGCCCGTCGCGCGCCAGAGGCCAGCCATCCAAACCTGCATTCGATTGAGGCCGATCTGTTGGATCCAGAAGCCGTCAGCGCCGCGGCGCACAGGATTGCCACAGATTTTGACGTGACGCATCTGGTTCACAATGCCGGGCTGATCTGGCCCAATCTGGTGGAACAGGCGCAGCCGTCTGACATCACCGGCCTTGCGCAATTGCACCTTGGCTCTGCCTTGACCCTGCTGCAAGCGGTGCTGCCCGCGATGAAATCACGCGGATTTGGGCGGGTCATGTTCAACGCCTCCCGCGCGGCGCTCGGCGCGCCCACGCGCACCGCCTATAGCGCCAGCAAGGCGGGCATGATCGGCATGGCACGCACCTGGGCGCTGGAACTGGCTCCGCACGGGATCACCGTCAATGTTGTGGCCCCGGGTCCAATCCTGACAGATAATTTCTGGGGCATCGTCGAAAAGGACAGCGCCCAGCAAGAGGCATTCGCCAAACGCATCCCGGTGGGGCGGCTTGGCGTATCGCAGGACGTGACCAACGCGTTTTTGTTCTTTTGCGATCCGTCCAACAGCTTTGTCACCGGACAGACGCTCTATGTGTGCGGTGGGGTCAGCGTCGGCACATTTCAGATTTGACCGCCGCCTGCATGGCCCGTCTGGCAAATGTTCGATACCATCAGGCGTATCCCCGCTTCGCCCGATCCTTTCCCACTCGCGGACCAAACCCCACTCACCAAACAACCCACGGTCGATCTGCATCCGGTAAAAACGGGTTACGTCATGCCCGCAACGATAACCGCGGTTTGGTGGGAAGGCCGTTATCCCGTCTTTGTCAGGGGCGTTCGGCTTGCACCGTCAGGAATTCGAACCGGTCACTCAGGACATCAACGAAGCCATGGTTCAATTCGGAATCGACGCTGATGCTATCGCCTTCGCGCAGGGTGAAGCGCTGCCGGCCGTAGCGGTAGATCGCCTCGCCTTTGAAGACGAACACAAAGACCACGCCCTGCCCGGTATAGTTGGGTGGCTGGCCGCCATCCTTCAGCAACGTGACGTATCGCGCCTGAAACCGCAGGTCGCGACGGGCATGCATCGCCAGATTGACGTATTCATGCTGATGATCATCCGTGATCCGGGTCGATTTCAGACCCTCGCCTGCGCGCACGATCGTGAAATCCGTGTGCTCCGTCCGCGCCTCTCGAAACAGCGAAATGATCGGAACTTCCAGCGCCGCTGCAAGGGCTTCCAGGGTCGTGATCGAGGGCGAAACCAGACCATTTTCGATCCGGCTGACCATTGCGGCGGAAATTCCGGCCTGGGATGCGACCCAACGGGCCGACAGGCCACGCTGAACACGCAGTTCCTTGAGCGACGCACCAATGCTCGCTTCGATGGTGCTGTTCCGGGCGGAATTCTCCAACATGGCGACCAGCCTAAAGCACCCTGCCTTAAACTTGAATCACAAATACCCTGCCACGCTTCGCGTTCTCGGGACATTTGTGATGAGCGATGTCTCAGGTTTAAGGCAGGGTACTCTAGTTGGTTGCATAATATCCAACAACATCCCCGTCGGTTTTTACACCGAGCCCGTTCAACAGCCGGTTTGCGTAGCAAAAATATCCGGTGATCTGGTTGATCTCGAGGATCTCTGCGTCGGCCCACCCGACGCAGGACAGGGCGACGACATCAGCCTTGATCATATCGCCGGGGTGCAATGTCAGCTTCTCGGCATAACGCAGCGCGGCCAGCTCGCGCCCGTCCAGCGCATCCTCGGGGCGGCGCGCCTGGATCGCGTGCTCGATGGCATCGGCGCGGTCGGTATCACCGATCAGGTGCCGCGCATTGGCCCAGTGGTTCGCATAGGAATAGGCACAGCGATTGAGTGTGGATACGTAGGATGCAATGACTTCCTGAAACCATCCCGGCACAGTGTTGGAATCGTTATGCAGACAGGCCCGATACAGCACCACATGGCCGTCCATCGTACTTGGGCGCAGGGAATGGACACGCATGACGTTGTCGACAGTGCCGTGCGGTGTCTGCGCAAATTTCAGCGATTTCCGCAGCCGTTCGTCTGCCTTCTCATCCGGAATCATCTCGATCCAAGCGGCCATGTGTCTCTCCTTTTTGTGCCTGAAAAAACGGCGAAGCGACTTCAGGCCGGTCGCTCGGGCATTTTTTTGTTGACGTAATATTGCGCAATAAGCAAGATAATTGACTAATGTGCAACATCCTCGATACTTAGAAAAACAAAAGGGTACGCATGGCAGAGAACCGTTGCGTGCAGTGGACGCGGACCAGCGGCGACACGGTTAACCGAGGGGTGAACCCAACATGAACGACGCAAATGCGATTATCGAGGTTCGCAATCTCGACAAGTTCTACGGGACGTTTCACGCTCTCAAAGACATCAACCTGCAAGTCCATCAGGGTGAGAAGATGGTGGTTTGCGGCCCGTCGGGGTCGGGAAAATCCACCTTGATCCGATGCTTCAACGGACTGGAATTCCACAATTCCGGCACGCTGAACGTGGACGGGATCGAGGTTCACGAAGCCTCCAAAGATATCCGGAAGCTACGCCAGGAAGTCGGCATGGTGTTCCAGCAATTCAACCTGTTTCCGCACCTCACGGTCCTCGAAAACCTGATGATCGGCCCGATGAAGGTGCGGGGTTGGACGAAGCCTAAGGCAGAGGAAACGGCGCGCAAATACCTCGACCGCGTCCACATCCCCGAACAGGCCGAAAAGTACCCAACCCAATTGTCCGGAGGGCAACAACAGCGCGTCGCGATCGCGCGGTCGTTGTGCATGGAAAGCAGGATCATGCTTTTTGACGAGCCGACCTCGGCCCTTGACCCGGAGATGATCAACGAGGTGCTCGATGTCATGGTCGAACTGGTCGATACCGGCATGACCATGGTTGTCGTCACCCACGAGATGGGTTTTGCGCGCAAGGTTGCGGACACGATGGTGTTCATGGAGCGCGGGGAAATTGTGGAAATCTCACCGCCCGAGAAATTCTTCACCAATCCGTCCAGCGACCGCTGCCGGATGTTCCTAGACCAGATTCTGGAGCATTGATGTGGGTTCCACCTTCAATCAGCAGGACCTGAAGGGCGACCCGCTTCCCCAACCGTCCGCCGTGCAGCGCTTCTTCGGGTCGACCATCGCGTCGGTTGCGATCTACCTGATCGTGATGGGGATGATCGTCTACGGATCCTATGTCGGTGCCCAGAACATGGGCTACAACTGGCAATGGAGCCGTGTTCCGCAATTTCTCTACACCTTTACCGATGACGGCTTTCAACTCGGCGAGATTTTCATCGGTCTTGGTGTGACCTTGCAACTGTCGGCCACGGCCTTTGTTCTGGCGACGATCCTGGGACTGATCGTGGCACTGATGCGTCTGTCCGGCCTGGTGGTGGGGACGGCCGTGGCAATCGGATTTCTGGAATTCATCCGCAACATCCCGCTGCTCGTGCTGCTTTACCTCTTCTACTACGTGCTGGGGCCGATCTTTGGTTTCGACCGCTACACCGCCAGTGTGCTGACCCTTGCCGTCTTTCACTCGGCGCTTATCTCCGAAATCTTCCGCGCCGGCATCAACGCCATCCCGCAGGGGCAGTGGGAGGGCGCGAAATCGATAGGCATGAGCACAGGCCAAGCCTACCGCTACATCATTCTGCCCCAATCGATCCGGTTCATGTTGCCGCCGATGACCGGAGAGGTCGTTCATCTCGTGAAGTCGTCCGCCATTGTCAGCGTGATCGCCGTAGCCGAACTGACCACGATTGGGCGTAACATCATCTCAGACACCTTCATGAGCTTCGAAATCTGGTTCACCGTCGCCATCGTCTACATGGTTGTCACGCTGATGCTGTCCGTCGGCGTCGGCTTCATCGAGCGACGATACACAGTCGAATGAACCGGCCACCGATTGCCCTTCACCTCACTCACCGAGAAATCAAACAGGGAGATACCCAATGAGTTTTACACGGAGATTATTCGGGACCGCGCTTGCTGCGACCGCTGCGATGGCCATGGCCTTGCCCGCTGCGGCGCAATCGGCCCAAGATCTGGTCAATGAGAGCATCCTGACGACGATTCAGGAAGAGGGTGTCATTCGCATCGGCCTGTCGGTCTTCACCCCGTGGTCCATGCGCGACGTCAACGGTGATCTGATCGGCTTCGAGCTTGATGTGGGTCGGCAATTGGCCGAGGATCTGGGCGTAGAGGTGGAATTCGTCCCCACCTCCTGGGATGGGATCATCCCGGCCCTGATCGCGGGCAATTTCGACGTCATCATCTCCGGCATGTCCTGGACACCGCAGCGCAACCTGACCGTGGCATTTTCGGACCCCTATGCCTATTCCGGCATGGCGATCTATTCCAACATCGAGATGACCGAAGGTCTCACGATCGACGATTACAACTCGCCCGACATCACCTTCGCGGCACGGCGCGGCGCGACGCCTGCTGTGGTGATCCAGAACCGTTTCCCCGATGCAGAACTGCTGCTGTTCGATGAGGACGGCGCTGCGACCCAAGAAGTCCTGAACGGCAATGCACACGCCACGGTGTCATCGCAACCGACCCCGGATCGCGAAGTCGCGCGCTACCCAGACACGCTGCATGTCCCGTTTGATGTTCTGCTTGATCCGAGTGGCGAGGCCTTCGCTATGCGCCAGGGCGACCCGGTTGCCATGAATTTCTTCAACAACTGGATTGCGGCACGGTTGCGCTCGGGCTGGCTGGAAGAACGTCACGACTACTGGTTCGTCGGCAGTGAATGGGAAGATCAGGTGCCGGCCGAATAAGGCCTGACATCGCACCACCAACAACGATGAGGGGCGGCGGCCTTCCTGCCGCCCCTTACACCCCCCTCAGCAGGCGGATGATCCGGTGACCATATTTTTCAAAAAGCTCCGGTGGCCAGACTACCTGATCGTGGCTGTACTGCTCGGCTTCTTCAGCTACATCTGGCTCGCCATCGAAGGCAATCTGAACTACGAATGGCGCTGGCACCTGATACCGAACTACATCTACAGCTGGCATACGACCCGCGAGGAATGGTTCGCCAACCTGTTGCTTCAGGGCCTGATGGCGACAGTCCGTATCAGCATCTACGCCAGTATTCTGGCGCTGATCCTGGGCACCTTTCTTGGCGTCGCCCGATGTTCGCCGAACCTCACCATCCGCATGTTGGCACGGACCTATCTCGAATTGCTCCGCAACATTCCTCCCGTCGTTGTCGTCTTCATCTTCTTCTTCTTCCTGTCGCAGCAACTGATCGACGCGTTGAACCTGGAACGTTGGGCGCGTGGCATCGCACGGCAGGAGAATAACGGCATCTGGGAATTCTTCTTCGGCGAAATGCGCCGGTTTCCCTCGCTGATCTCGGGCGTGATTGTTCTTGCCCTGTTTGAAAGCGCCTTCGTGGGCGAGATCGTGCGCGCCGGCATCCAGTCGGTTCCGAAGGGCCAGCGGGAAGCTGCCCGGTCCATCGGAATGAGCCGCTATCAGGAATTGCGTTACATCGTCCTGCCACAGGCCCTGCACAAGGTCGTCCCGCCGATGGCCAACCAATTCATTACCTTGATCAAGGACAGTTCGATCATCTCGCTGATCTCGGTGCAGGAGCTGACGTTCAAGACCGTGGAACTCGTCGCCTCTACACGGCTGATCTTCGAAGCCTGGATCACGACGGCCGCGTTCTACTTCGTGATCTGTTTCGGGTTGAGCCGATTGTTCGCGCGGTTGGAAAATCGACGACGATCGGGCCAGTGATCTTTCGACAATATTCGAGCCCCCGCCCTATACGGCGGGAAGTTTTGAATGCCGAACGGTTCCAAAGCACCAAACAGGCGCAAGCCACCATCATCTTCTGGATCAATCAATGAGTCCTGACCCGAGACGACTGTCCAGTTTTCTGGGACCACTTCAATCCCTTTGTGTTAGACAAGTTGTGGACGCTGGGCCAAGTCAATGGCCTCATATTGGCCCGCAGGGTCCAATCCGATCTGTCGATCCGGATGGGCGAAAATCGTGGCGACGTCGGGATAAGCCTCTAGAATCCGGCGCGCGCCCGGCACGCGATCAATGTGCAGATGTCCACCTTCCCAAACCGTCACCCCATCCACGGTGATCGAGGGGTCAACCATGTTCCAGCTGATTTCACCCGGCGCATAGGCACCGCAGGTGTGGAAATGCAGAATGCGCGGATTGCCGAACGCCGTCCCGCCCCACAGCTCCGCATTTTCGTTGATCGGCCACGGATAACCGCAACCGGGATGGATGCCGGCATGCCAGGAATGCACGAAATCCCGGTCAATGCCGAACTGCCCGGCGACCCGGTCGTAATGGGCATTGGCCTTCGCCACGTCCTGCGCCGGTCCATCGAACCCGGCCAATCGGCCGTTCCGCAGCAGCGCGAAGACCTGGTCGTCGAAGTCGAGGTGATATCCATCGTAGTAGCGTGACCCCGTGCCGGTCAGGAAACCGCAAAGTGCGACGCGCCCCGAAAATTCATGGGCCGGGACCGGTGCAAAGATGGACATCGGAAACCGGAGAATACTCGTGTCACCCTTCGCCGACAGGTCCATCACCGGCCGCCCTCGGACATCGGTGCCGGCCGCGCAGGTCACATGAACGTCCATCGCGGCATCGAACATATGATTGATGGCGGATTTCAGCCCGGTAAAGGCCGCATAGTGCCCGTTGCCAAAGCCCGATGCCAAAAGTGTCTCGTTCACCGCAAAGCTGACGATGATCCTCTTTCCCGGGGGCATGTCCGAAAACCGCATCTGATCACCCAGGCGTGCCAGAAAAAGGATGATGTCCGCCGCCTCGAATTGGCGCAGAAGGTCGGGCGTCAGGTGTGGTTCTTCTGGGTTGAAGCCTACATCCGTGATACGGACGTCCAGACCAGCATCCTGCGCCGCGGCTGCGACATGGTCCGCTACCTTGTCGTCGAAATAGCCATACTCCGCCCCTTCGCGCGCGATCAGGAGTCGATCCCCTTGCTTGGCGGAGGCGCAGTTCAACAACAGGTTGCGCGCCCCGCCAGCGGCGTCGTTCAATGCCATGGCCGTCTCCAGCTGAATTCGTTGCAGGAAGGTTATATCCGACCCTCAAACTCCGCCATTTGAAAGTGGTTATCTCATGCATTAGAGTTGCTAATATGATCCTCAATCTGCCCTATGCGACTCTCCGTGCTTTCGAGGCTGTCGTGCGCCTTGGCGGGTTTTCTGCAGCAGCGGCGGAATTGGGCGTCAGCCAAAGCGCGGTCAGCCAACATGTGAAGTCGCTGGAAGAATGGTTGGGCCAGGAATTGCTGGTGCGCGGTGCCCGCCATTCCATGGCGACACGGAACGGGGAGATGCTGGCGCGCGAGATCGCGCAGGGTCTTGGCGGCATCTCCGATATGTGCAACCGCATTCGCGGCTCGGCGCGCGAAGACCGAACCATTGTGATCAGTTGCCTGCCAGGCTTTGCGTTCACGTGGCTCTTCCCACGGCTTTTGCGCTTCGACCTGGCGCATCCGGACCTTTCGATCTCCATAACCACGGATATCGGGGATCGCCCCTTCAATCCCGGTGAGGCCGATATCGGCATTCGCTACGGCCACGGGGACTTTCCTGGGTTGAATGTTGATCTGTTGATGGAAGAGCGCCTCTTCCCGGTTTGCGCACCCGTATTGCTGGAGGGTGCGCACGGGCTGAGCGATGTCAGCATGCTGCGCCATCACACCCTCC
Organism: Rhodophyticola sp. CCM32; assembly: GCF_004751985.1. Classification (NCBI taxonomy): domain Bacteria; kingdom Pseudomonadati; phylum Pseudomonadota; class Alphaproteobacteria; order Rhodobacterales; family Roseobacteraceae; genus Rhodophyticola; species Rhodophyticola sp. CCM32. The sequence continues at coordinate 2,491,222 of NZ_CP038492.1, read as the reverse complement.
TTCAGGACGAGATCCTGAATTACGGTGCGTCCAATCCTACCTGGGAATACTGGGCGCGCGCGTGTAGCGTGCCGCTTTGGAAGGACATGCGCACCCGGCATCTTGGACAGTCGAACATGGTCATCCAGGCGGCGATCGAGGGGTTGGGTGTCGCGTTGGGCCGTGAACCGCTTGTCCTGGATGCGCTGAGATCGGGACAGCTTGTTCGGCCCTTTCCGCACATCACCGACTCGCCGCTGGCCTACTGGCTGGTCCGCCATCGACAGGCCGACAAAAGCGCCAAGGTTGCCGAGTTTCTCGACTGGGTGAAAGCAGAGGCACAAGCACAGCCCGACATCCCGGATCCCATCACATAGTTCAATTAGCCTCTCTAATGGCTCGCATTACCAATACGGGATGGATCGCGGCGCCGCCCCGACGCCATAATATGTTCCAAAGCAACCTTCCCGGAAAGGCCGTCGCTCATGTTCCTGAAAAACTGTTGGTACGTCGCTGCGTGGAGCAAGGACATCGGTCGCGAGATGATGGCGGAGACCTTTCTTGGCGAAAATATCGTCCTCTACCGCAAGGAAGACGGTACACCGGTTGCGCTGGAAAATGCTTGCCCGCATCGCAAACTGCCATTGTCCGATGGCGCTTTGGAAGGCGATCTGGTGGTCTGCGGGTATCACGGTCTGACCTTTGATTGCACCGGCATATGCACCGACAGCCCGACCCAGCGCGGCATGACACCGCGCCGCGCGGTCGTGAAATCCTATCCTGTCGTGGATCGTTACCGGTTCCTGTGGATCTGGATTGGCGACCCGGCCCTTGCCGATCCGGACCAGATCTTCGAGATTGAGCGGTTCGATGACCCGACATGGGGCAAGACCGATGGCGGCGTGATGGATATCGACTGCCACTATCTGTGGGTATGCGACAACCTTCTTGATCCAAGTCATGTGGCCTGGGTGCATGTCTCGTCCTTCGCCGGTGGCGGCACCGATGATCAACCGCTCAAGGTCGAGAAGACCGATAGTGGCGTGCAAGTGACCCGCTGGATCATGGGTCAACCGCCCTCCCCCTACTACTCGGGCCTCGTTGCTTTTAAGGGCAATTGCGACCGGTTGCAGCATTACGAGATGGTTCGCCCTGCCATTGGGTTGAACAAATCCATCTACACACCGCTTGGCACGGGCGGATACGGGTCCGAACCGGTGGAGAAGACCTTTATCAACATCTCCTACAACTTCATGACCCCGATTGACGAGGACCGGACCCGCTATTTCTGGTTCCAGCATCGCAATTCGGAACCTGAAAATCAGGAGATGTCGGAGTTCATGAACAAAGGGGCCCGCATGGCCTTTCTGGAAGACAAGGCCGTTCTCGAAGCCGTGCATCAGGGAATGAAGCACAAGGTGACACCGAATATCGACCTGGGCCTCGACGCCGGGGCGAAGACGTTCCGCCTGGGTCTCGACCGGGCGATCGGTGCAGAAAACAAGTCCGAAGCAGCCTGAAAGAGGCGCAGGCCACCCCCCTTACCAGCGGCCGCCCTTGTCGAAGGCTTACCTGCCTGGGAAAATGCCGCTGGAGCGGCTCTTTAAAGCGTTTCGACTTTATGTGGAAACGCGATAGCTCACTATCCGATTCCCTGGGACCACGTCAGACCTGAATTTCCGTAACCTGCCTGTCAAAGTCTCGTGCCATGAGCGATTGCCCCAGCCGTTTCACACAATGCCCCCTGTTCGCAGCTTCACAGGCGCCCCGGCTTTGCGCAGCCGGTGACATTTCAAGATGGTTGCAACTGGGCGCTCATCCAAGAAGGGTTTGCCCCTCGCTTACGCGCAGTTCGGTTTTGCAGATGCGCTGACAGTCTGACACGTCGGCCCCGTCCAGGCGTTTCAGCAGCAGATCGGCAAGGTTCCAGCCCGCGTCAGACCGGGAATAGTAAGAGGTGTTCAGCGGGGTGCCGATATAATTGCCGATATTGGTGCCCGTGCGAAGCGAGAAACCAAGACTGTCGCCCGCAGGGCCGAGGGCCTGGCGCACACCGGCCCGCGCGCCCAGAAAGACCAGTTCGTTCACACAGACAAAGGCATCGGCCTTCGCACCGATCAGGTCAATTGCCGTATTCCGGGCGACAGGCGCTGACAGGTCGATATGCCGGACAAGTGCAGGATCATAGGCAATGCCGGCCTCGAACAAGGCGCGCCGGTATCCTTTGAGCCGCTGGCCGACAAAGGAATAGCGCAGATCGGCATCCAGCATCGCAACGCGCCCATAGCCCTGATCAATCAGCGATTTGGTGCCCTGATAGGCGGCATATTCATTGTCGAGATCGAAATAGGCATGCGGTTGCGGCAGGTCGGTCCGGCCGAATGTCACGAAGGGTACGTTTTGTTCCAGCAGGAATTGCACCCGTTCATCCCTGGGTCTTGTGTGATCAAGGATAATGCCATCGGCATTGCGTCCCTTCACCACCTGTTGCACCCGGTCCAGCCCGATTTCATCCGTGGTGACCGGGACCGCCCGCACCGAATATTCGGTTCCCGCAAAGCGCTGATGGATGCCGTTCAGCAACCCGACAGAGCCGGAATCGCCGATCTCTTCCTCCGAGGAGAAGCTGAGGAAGGTCAGCGCAACAAAGGTCTGGCCGGTGCGCAGCTTGACCCCGTCCAGATTGCGCACATAGCCCAGTTCCTCGGCGGTTTTCTTCACCTTCTCAACGGTATCGGCGCCAATCCGTTCCCCGCCTTTCAGCGCGCGGGTGACGGTTGTGACCGAAACGCCCAGATGGTCCGCAATTGTTCTGAGCGTCACCGGGCCCCCGTCGCTTGGCTGTGGTTTGGGCACGGGTGACCTCCTTCCTATCCTTTCAGATAGCTGACCCCGGCAGGCTGATCCGATGGCGCAGCCCCGCGAGAGCGGAGCCGTTTGATGGTTTTCGGCAGGCCCGGCAGCAATGTGAAGCAATTGTCATCATAAACGGCTTCCCCGCCATGATCATAGGTGACGTAAAAGACAGGTGTGTCACTGGTCAAAGTGACCGTGGTTTCGCCGTCTTCGGTTGCCAGATCGACAGTGATGGTGGGTTCCGCCAGGGCGTAATCCTTGGGGCGTTTCGGCAGATAGTCATTTTCGCCGATATATTTCCGCTCGGTATCGACCCAGGAGAAGAACAGGAAACTGTCCTCGCCCAAACGGTCGGCAGTGACCCGCGCCACCTCGACGCTGTGGTCCGGCGGGCAGACCGCCGAGACCGTATCCAGCGTTTCCATCGCACCGCCCATCTCGACCGAGCGCAGCCCGATGGTCAGCGAAACCGGGCCGGGCGTGTCATTGACCGCAAACAGAACGATATCGCCGGTTTCCTCGTCCGGCTGCGCGGTGACCATGACCGGGTTGAAGAATTTGCGCGCCAGATAATGGGTGGCTTTCCAGCCGCCGCCATATTCCAGGCTGGCCCAGCTTGCCACCGGCCATGTGTCATTGAGCTGCCAGTACAGCGTGCCCATGCAGCGGGGTTTGTTGGCGCGCCAGAACTCGATCGAGGTTTTCATCGCCAGCGCCTGCCCGATCTGGCTGAGATAGACCATATCGGCAAAGCTTTCGGGGAAGGTGAAATAGCGTTGCAGGGTTTCCACGATCCGCGCATTGCCGCCGACATTGCGCTGATGCACCTCCATCACTTTGGACGAAACATTGCGGTCTTTGGGTTCGGCAAAGCTTTCGACGCATTTCATCGAGGGAAAGGACTGGAACCCGAATTCCGAACAAAAGCGCGGGCGGACCGTGCGGTAATGTTCAAAATCCTTCGCCTCGTGCCAGACCGACCAGAAATGCATGTCGCCCGATGTGTCGCGGTGCCAGGCATCGCCGTAATTCAGCCGTCCCATGGAAGGGGAAGAGGGCCAGAACGGTGTGCTGGGTGCCTCATCCTCAACCGCCTCTTCCAGGGCATGGTTCAGCCGGTCATACATGGCCAGATACCGATCCCGGTCGTTCATCGGTTCCTCAAACCAGCCAAGGGCACCGATCAGTTCATTGTCACCGCACCAGATTGCAAGACAGGCATGGGCAGACAGGCGCCGGATCTGCTGGCGGGCCTCAAGGCGCACCAGATCAAGCCAGGCCCGGTCATGGGATGGGTAGAGATTGCAGGCGAACATGAAATCCTGCCAGATCAGGATACCCATCTCGCTGCACATCTCATAGAACCAGTCGGCCTCATACTGGCCACCGCCCCAGATGCGGAGCATGTTCATATTGGCATCCACCGCAGATTGCAGAAGGTCGCGCACCGCCTCGGGCGTGCCGCGCTGGGGCAGGGCGTCGGCCGGGATCCAGTTGGCCCCGCGCATGAAAACCTCCCGCCCGTTGATGCGGAAGGCAAAGCGGTTGCCAATCTCGTCTTCCGAAGTGTCCAGTACCACCTCGCGCAGGCCGATGGTTTTGTGCCGTGTCTCGGCCCCGACACGCAGGATCAGATCATATTGCGCCTGTTCCCCATGACCCACAGGCCACCAGAGTCGGGGATTGTTGATCGTGACCGACAGCCGGGCGCGGTTTTCGCC